>JAZQCK010000024.1:0-46725 GCA_045546255.1 Lachnospiraceae bacterium
ATTGATTGTATTCTTCCATATGGTCTTTCTCCTCCTTCACGCTCCTGTATTACCCTCACAAATTGCGATTTGTTCGTTTCTATCTCATTATATCGCAAAGGCTCGCAGATTTCTCTACGAGCCTCGTTAATAGTATACTTATGTAGACTTATGTACGTTTATGTAGATTTACAGACTTGACTTTTGAATATTGGTGTACGAGTGGTGTAGGTCGCTTCGCTTCCTATACGCTTCTCGCCGAATGAGCAAGCAAGCTTGCCCGCTCGGCTCGATTTACGCTCAAATTGGTGTAAAAATTGGTGTACATCTCAAAAAATCAGCCTGTTCAGCGTCGGTTTTTAGTACAGCTTAGCACCTGCCGGAATACGATCATCCACCATCAGAAGGTTCAGCTTTTCCTCGCCTTCAACTTCATGGATCGCACTGAGGAGCATGCCACAGGAGTCGATTCCCATCATCGCTCTCGGCGGCAGGTTGGTGATCGCAATGCAGGTCTTTCCAACCAGCTCTTCCGGCTCGTAGAACGCGTGAATTCCGGAGAGAATCGTGCGGTCGGTACCTGAACCGTCATCGAGCGTAAACTGCAGTAATTTCTTACTTTTCAGCACTGCTACGCATTCTTTGACCTTTACGGCACGGAAATCGGACTTGCTGAATGTATCAAAATCGACCACATCTTCAAAGAGAAGCTCCACCTTCACTTTGGAGAAATCAATCGGTTCAGCTTTCATGTTGTCAGCTGCATCTTCGAGGGCTTCACTGATCTTTGCAACGAGTCCTGCACCCAAAGTTGCGGCTGCTGCAGCTCCGGATTTCAGAGCATTTTCAAGGTGCTCTTTTGCCTCCTCAAGGTTCTCATCTGCAGCCTTTCCTTCAGCTGCGGAAATAGACTTATCAGCACCGATGGACTTCATTGTCGGGATCGGCTCAGTCTGATTAAAATAAGTTAGTACCACTAATGGCAACTTAATGGCGCAGTTATTGTTATGAAGACACCAATAGTACATGTTCGTGCCGCTTAGCACAGGTTACTGCGCTATTGGTATATTTTTTGGTGTGTTTTTTTGGATCATACTGGAAATGGTATTTCTGCCAATGATTTTTCATCTTTAGTATTAAAGTCGATTTGTCAGGAAAGTTTATTTATGTCTACATTTCCCTATTTTACGGGCTCCGTTTATTTGCCTCCACCGCAGGTATCTTTACTTTTATCTACAATTACCTCTTCATCTTTGGCCTGAGAATTGGCATGTTGTGGCATAAAAGGTGATGCGAACAAAATTCCGAGATTTATTAATTTCCTCCCGGAAAACACTCCCGGCACACATCAATCTTCATTGGCTCCTGACGTATAATTTTTTAGATTAACGTTGGATATGGGGGCTTTATATTATCTGTTATTACCTCGAGCAATAGCAGCACTCGCCCTTTTCAAAAAGTCGGATATATCAATACAGATGTACATACGAAAAAGCAAAAATTCAGGGCTGTCCAGAGACAACCCTGTGCGTATCAACAGCATCTGCAAATGTTGTGGCTCAGAATAAAGTTGTCCGAGCGCGCGTCATTATATCATATTAATCCATTATTGCATCTTTGATTTCCTGATAATTCCAGTATTCCTTGCCGTCGTTTCCTCTGTAATAGCCTTTTATATGTGTTCCCTCATACCTGAGAATCCCTTCATATTGCAGGGATTCTCAGGTATGGGAAGAGCATCCAGTTCAGACCTCAGAGCCACACCATTTCCGGGCCGCCCGGTATCGAGCGTGATCAGAAGCCCTGTTTCTGAGACCTTTTCCACATTAAGACCCAGCGCCTCTGCTTCCTTACGGACAAAAGCGGAAGTTTTCGATTCCTTTCCGCCCACTTCCGCAAAGCGATGCGCAGTCCGTCTGCAGTCGATGATATATTGCTCGTTTTTTGCACTCCTCAAGTCCGTATCTATGTATAAAGAGATCCCGGTTTAAATGCTATTGTCTGTACCTTTTCAGGCCGATGCCTGCCAACGCCACAGCAGATGCTGCCATGATGAAGATCCAGGCTGCCATATCGGTGCTGTCTCCGGTCTTCACCGGCTTGCTGCTGTCTCCGTCAGCCGGAGTCTTGCCTTCTCCGGACTCCTTCGCTTCAGCAATGCTGAAGTCCGCCTCTGCGCTGCCGTCTTCAAATACGGCCGTAAGAGTATGTTTTCCTTCCGAGAGCGTTTCCAGATAAGACGCTTTCATATCAATGATCAGGCTGCCGCTGGCTTTGGAATATGCGTTTTCAGGCACTGTATTTCCGTCTACCTTCAGTTCTTTAAACAGTTCAAAGGTCTCTTCATCATTCTCGGAACGCTTGACGACAAACTCGGCTCCCTGATCCGAGCCCCTGGTCCAGGTCTGTCCGCCGCCTTTTTCGACAGTATATGATACGTCTGAAGTCTCTTTTTCGGTCACAGGGAAGTAAAAAGTGAAATAAACATGATTATCGATCACATCGTAATCATAAAACAGCCCATAAAAGAGATCTTCGGAAAAATCCGGTTCTTCGATTTCCTCACCGTTTATAGTGAATTTTCCCACATATATGCCGGTGTCCCATTCACTCTTTTCAACGGCGAACACGCTGTTTTCGGGATCATTGAGTTCGATATCGGCGTAGATATAATACTGTCCCGCAAGCGACGCCACTTCAGTGGTTTCATAATCAGGATCCGTGACGTTTTGGCCAAAGATGCTGTATGGCGCATCTTCAGGAACTGCGGCATCTGTTATCTTATCTCCCAACGCCGGAACAACAAAGGTTACATCTATCTGATCAATGTAGATCAGCCACTTCGCATACATGGTCACAGGCTCGCTGACCTTGACATCCTCCCAGGGCGTGCCGTTTTCATCATACCAGCCATCCAGCTTATATCTGACTCCGTCAGCCTCGGTGATCTCCGGGATATCCGGCTGATCCACTGTCGCCAGAGACGTCCCTTTTTCGACCGTCACAGGTGAAGGCGCATCTGTTTTTCCTCCGGTATCGAAACTTACTTCGATCTCAGGAGGTTCGCCGATCTTGAACTCAAATGTCACACGTGTGATACCTCTTCCTTCGTCATATGTGACTACCGGATCTTTGGCGGGAAGTTCCCCGTTGAGCTTGAGCCACAGATCTTCAGGAACAGTATGTCCTACGGTCTCAAGGGTGACATCCAGATAATAGACACAGTCATCCTGAAGTTCCTCATCGTCTGTATCCCAGAAGGCTTCCGCGCTGATCCACAGACTGTCCTTTGCATCCCTGAAGGAATCATCCTTAAAGAATTCCGCTACTTCAGAAGGAGCTTTATCCATATCGTCGCCTGCTTCAGGAGCAGTTATCTTAATGTCGATATCTTCTATTTCAGGCGCAGGAGCGAGGGTCTTCAGACGTGCGATCAAGGTATCGAAATGATGTGAATAAGTCATGTTGCCGGCCTGCAAAGCCACGTTAATGACAGGACTCAGATATCCCATCACATCCCCTCCGGGATCGTCTGTCGGTTCATAATCCTCATCCAAAGCAAAGGGCCCTATCAGCCTGAGTACCGCATACATGTCCTTCACCGAAAGGTCGATCGGAGTATCCGACGCGTCGGAAAGGAACGCGTGCAGTTCCTTTGCGGCCCCGTAGTAGTACGGTAATGCCTCCTCAGTGCCGTCCAGCTTCACAGCTTCAGCCAGATAACTTACTGCAGGCCATGCATCTGCCACATTGTCAGCCAGGTATCCTGCCACATCGGACAGTCCACCACGGAAGATCACGCCAATCAGGTTCATCAGAGATCCCTGATAGGAATAAGTATATGTGATCTCTTCTCCGGTCTCCTTATCAGTAAAGATGTCATTGTGTTCAGCAGAGTAATCTTCCCTTGCAGCCACTCTGGAACCGAGATAGTCCACGACATCTGTTTCTATCCATTCTGCGTTAGGCACATCTCCCTCGGCCGCTTCGCTTCCGAGCTTATTGAGTTCCTCCTGAAGATCCTGATCAGTCTCGTCCGTCTTAAGTTCGTAAGTGTTGCCATAACGCGTCATTCCCCACATCGGGATCTTCGTTACGATATCGTCATGGCAAAGATAATTATGGATATATCCGTAATCTTCTGTTACAGACCCCGCATCCACAGTTGCGGGAGCTTCGAAGGTGTAAGCGTATACTTTCCTGCGACTGTCGCCAAGTCTTTTGGCGATGAGGTTGGTAAGAGCGCCTCCGCGGCTCTGGCCCATGACCCAGAAGACAGTATCACTGTCTCCGAGAGCCTCGATGTCTCCTATGACTTTATCAGCAGCCCGGGCGAACGCGAAATGTTCACCCGCCGTCTCGTCTTCGCCGTTAACCATGAAATTCTGTCTCCAGCCCTGCTCTTTCACAGTACTGTCTTCCGAATAACTCTGGATCACAACAGCGATCAGGGTGGTTCCGTCAGCGAGGGTCTTCCTGCCATGCGTATAATTGCAGGCTTCCGGATCCGTCTCCGCGGCGCTGTTAAAGGCTATATCCGTAAATCCCAGGCCTTCAAGAAAGCCTGTGCCGTCGGCGCCTGGATCCTTCGTGTATGCCGCGGTCAGCTGCATCGACACAAGCGCAAGGCTGTCATTTCTGACAGCCGCATCCTGCTGAAACCAGCTGTCTGAGAAATAATAGCTGTCCTTAAGTTCGCTGCTCTCCTTGTTGAACGTTGATTGCTCCGTACATTCACCGAAGTAATCAGCATCGCTGCTCGCAGCCCATACGGCGCTGTTAAAGCATCCGACCGTCATTACGAAGGTCATGGCTAATGCCAGTATGCCCATTACAGCCGGGTTGCGTCTTGTTTTTTTCTCCCTTTGACATACTTTTGATCTCATAGAATTATCTCACTTATTCCGATAGCCTGATATATTGATTTGATTATACCATTCTTTTACATCCGCCTAAAGACCTTTTAAGTACGAAGCAGCCGACCATATTGAAAAATCCTTGAAACTCTACGGTCTCAAGGCTTTTCTCCAAAACTTGATTACAAATAACGATCGTGTTACTGCCTGACGTATGTTATTTCATCTCCTCCGGCAGTATTCTTCAGTACGATAGTCTGCTCATCCTCGAAAGTGACTTCAAAGTCAAACACGTCGTCTTCTGTGAATGTTTCATTGTTCACATATGTAATGAAAAGATGATCATCCTTATATTCATATTTCAGTTCATATGTGACTTCCTGTCCTCCGACGTTGATGTAATTTGTGCCGGTCCCATCCTCATTTAATACGTAGGAAGCGCTGGAGCTGCGGATCTATGACATGCTGAACATTTTAGGGATAGACCGCATCAGGGCAGAAGAGATGATGTATGCGCTGTACCGCTTCTTCAATGAGAACACCGATACGGACGAAGCGATATATGAACGCATGATGGACCAGTATTTTGACTTTGCAGCATGGCATAAAAAACATCCGGACGCTTCACAGGTCAGGGTAAAGGACATCGTCCTTTCAGAGGGCATGAACATGAAAGCCCTGGAATGGCTGTTCGGACAGGTGGTAAGGAAGTTCTGGCGCTCACCGGAATACAACAGCAGGCATTACAGGTACTGGGGATACAGGGAACTCCTGGAAGAAGGGAAAGGAGAAACAAGATGACAAAAGAGGAAAGGGATGCGGCAGTCCCGCTGTGGGAGAGGGCGACCCTGACCCTGGAGGAAACGGCAGCATACACGGGGATCGGCATCAACAAACTCAGGGAGATGTCATATGAGCCGGACTGCAATTTTGTCATCTGGTTCGGCAACAAGAGGCTCTTCAAGAGGAAAAAGCTGGAAGAATACCTGGATGAGGCATATTCCTTATAAAAATAAATCGCACATTTGTATTAAAAAAAGAGTCACGTTATTATCTGTCCGACAAAGAAAACAGACGGGCGGATGATCCGGAAAGGAGGAAGTTATGGCAACGAGAAAAGATACGAAAACAAACAGCGGCGTGCGTTTTGACAGCAACCGGAGGAAACTCCGGACAGGAGAGACGCATGACGAATATAACGGCTGCGGCTTCCTCATCCGCGATTCCGAATGGCGTAAGGACCTCCCTCACAGTCTCCACGGAACGGACCGGATCTTTGCAGTCTGGAAAAGCAAGATATATGATCCCCTCTTCCGCTTTAGATACAGTTTGGCATAGGAAATTCTGAGATGTCGTTTGGCATCGTTTTTAAAGTCATATAGGAAATCCCGTTTTCTTTTAACTGACGCAAAAATGCCTTTACATAACGGTTTTCACGGAAATTACGCTGGATGGAAAGGAAAAGGATTCCGTTGATCGACTTGATCTCAACAATTAACGGAAGCGCTCCCGGCGCGTGTGTCCAGAATTCCCGGATGTATGGTTCCATGGAAGGGATCTTCCACTGACCGGTATAGCTTACAACATAAGTATAAGCCGTGCAGGATGCCTGGATAATCTGATGGCATGCATCTCTCCTCGCGGAAACATCCGGAATCTTAGCCAGGTTCCGGGCCAGCGTCGCCATGATTTCCATACCCGGCCTCACGCGGTCTGCATCACTTTGCAAAAATGTCATACCACGATACGCCGTACATTGTTCTGAAAATGACATTTTCTTCAACCTGTCTGTATAGGTCAGGTTAATTGTGCTCAGACAATTATGATGTCCATAAGGTGCCTTCAGAACCGGGCGGGCATTCATGGCATAATGACCAAGAATCTCATGTTCCCTGTCCGGATCACATTCATCGATCGCCCTGGCGATAAGGAGTGCGACCATGGTTCCCGGGCTGGCATCATTCATGGAAGTGAACGGTAAAAACTCAGACTCACGGATCATAACATCATCTACTATCGTTTCGCATGGCGTCATACCGGCATCGTTAATCAGATCATGTACAGGAGCAGAAGAAGCCGCACTACTCTCCGGAAGCACAACATCTGGAAGATCATCTAACGGATCCTCATATTCACGCGGGTCGATTGGTGTATCTGTCAAATAGATTCCGTCTTTCTTTATCCCTCCATATCGTTCCTCCAGATAGTAGTAAAGAAGCGTTGCTGTGAGCGCACTCAGTCCGATGCCGTCGCAAAGGCCGTGGAAAACGTCAAAGAAGAGAAAATTATCCTCATAGCAGATTGCCCAGACATGATAATTTGTTTCTTCGCTGTTCAGCCGGATTTTTTCGGAGGTATTCATAACAGCAATCGGTGACGGGTTCGGATCATAATAAAAGCCCTCCGGACCAAGACGGAGCTGCACACAAAGGTAAGGATAACGCTCCGCAGTGATTCGGACAGCTTTCCTCAAAAGATCTCCATCGATTTCCTCTGACATCTTTATACGTCTCCGGACGGTATAATCCAAATACCCTACTGTGCCGTAGACAGAAATCAAATCTCCTGTTGTAACTTCTTTCTGATAAATATGCATCAGCTTTCCTTTCTTTCTTGCCACTTAATGTGCTCGTCAAGATGTCTGGATCAGAGGCAGATTATCATTAATGAATTGGAATAAGAATTTGATAAAATATTTTATCATTATACTAAAACATTCGTCAATTCAGGAGCCTTGACGGGATGAAGTAAACTTATTGTCAGTTGAGAATCGAGAGACTACTCCTGTTGGATAAAAGATTTGACCTGGATTCTCAAATAATATTTTCTTCAAAGACCTCCGTCAATCATTATCACCGTTTCTTTCAGAAAGGAAGCTCGGGCTCTCCAACTGTCGTGATCAGGGTGCGGCTGTCCTTCCACTGGATGTTGAACTTTTCTTTCCGCAGGCTGTTTTCGCATAGCTTTTCGTCCATATCTGATAGAACCATTGACATGAACTCCTCTGCCGCCCGGTGACTGCTGTCTGCAACACTGCGTTCAAACGCGGCCAGCTGTTTTGGATTTTCATAAAAATTTTCTTCTGCCTGTAATAATTGTTCCGCGAACCGTGTTAAAAGTGATAAAATATTCATGAGAGTGTTTCCTCCTTGGTAAATGTTTTCGGTTCAAATCCATTATACCTAATTCGTGAGGGACACTCTCATTTTCTTTTTTATTCAACTGACAAAATCTTTACTCCATTAGTAAACACGATTCCTAATTTTTATAAAATCTCCTGTGTTATCTTTTACCGTCCTAATAAGCCTTCGCACGAATCCATGCTGTTTAAAACTGTCCTGCTGGCACTATAATTCTCCTGATGTTTGGCTTTCGTTTTGGCTTATATTTGTAAAACTGTATTATTCCCGGTTCATCGCAAAGTATTCTAATCATAAGTGATGGATCTCTTGTTCCAATTCTTTCAAATATTCAAGAATCTCCTGAAATTCCGGGACTTTCCCATAAATCATATTTGCCATTGCCTTATAGTCTGCTTCCAGTGAAGCAATCGTATGCGGTGCCGGTATTAATTCTATCTTAATTTAATGAAGCTGTCTCATAATGTGCATTTCTGGAATAATAGAATTTCTGTTTAAATGTAACATCTTGAACCAATAATTCTTTCCTGCCAAATGCACTTGCTTTTACCCAGGAATGCGAAAGGCAATAAACATCATATAAGTGCCTTGCGTATCTCTGTGGAATTGCTTTGGTTTCCGGGTAATTTGCTATTCTATGTAAAATAGTTATTTTCTCCCAGAATGTTCTCTCCGCATCAATGACCAGTACCTGAGTTTTAGTTTTTCTAAAAACTTGAGGATACTTTTCTGCAGCAAATGATTCCACAAAAGCGACATGTGCCGGCATCCATTCTGCCAAAGGACCTATTTCGAGACGCACTACCGGTCTCAAATAATCTGGCTCAAATAAACTGGGATAATGAAAATTTACAACCATTTCATCATCCGGATCAACTTCTATCCATTCTCCAACTCCAAGTTTTTTAATCAGTTCGTCATTTAAAAGCGGAACAATGATTTCATGATAGTACTTTGCTGCATCAGCATTTATGTTCTTGTTATACTTGTCCTGCATGGTTCTTGATCGTTCAGCCCATGGATTATCGTCTTTATCTATTACGGTTCTCCAATCAAGTATCAAATCAATATCTTCAGAAAAGCGTTCAATAATGTGATAAACTTTTGACAGGCTGGTACCACCCTTAAAAACAAACTGATTTCTAAGCTTGCAATCATTAAACAGATGGTCAAGCATAAAACAGACCCAGAAATCTTTTTCTGCGGCAGAGGGTCGGAGCCCCATTGATAAACCAGTTGCCTGAAACAACTCTTTTCTTTGCTCATCATCTAATCCTGCAACATATTGCATGTTATTCGCATACCTCCTTCAGGGTATTGTAAATCCACTCCGCACTATTTTTTGCTTCATAAAGAATCTTTTGCCTGTTATCATCCGTGATATGCCGCTTAAGATGATTGACCACTGTTTGATCAACATTTTGCTGTCCTATTGTTCTTAACGCTTCAATCATCATTATGGTTATCTGCGACATATGCGTGATAGATCGATTATTCCTGTGTTTATAAGATATTCTGACATTATCCCACGCGTACTCGCGATAAGGACCATCGCTGATATATGACCATACAACCGGAACCTGTGTTGTCAAACCCAGTTTGTTTAATGCAAGATCTCCAGATGGAGCTATTGTCCATCTGTATTTCTCTGCTATTGCAAATGCGACTCTTTCAGGATCAATTGGCAATTGTTCGTTAAGCAACTGACTATATACAGGTTTTTCATAGATGCCATCCACTACCCGTCTGATCGTTCCTGCATCTACAAGTCTTCCCAGACATTTCCTGATAGTAGTACCACTGGCGAAATCAGCAAAATCTGAGGTCAAAAAAATGGTGCCCGGTTTGGCTTTTTCTATTCTTCTTTTAATTGCCGCTGTAATGTTGTCCGACATTTTCGCTCTCCTTTGTCACGATTATTATACATTTATCGTGACAAATAAGCAAGGTATTTAAATTGCATTGCTTTATTAATACCATCCCCAATACCTGATGTTTTGTTCCATTATTTTCTTTTTTTCTTCCTTACTTTTTTCATGTTCTCGCTTTCCTAATAATTCATCTTGCACATCCAGGGTCGGGTCGTACCAGTCTGCTTTTGCATTTGCCCATTTTATCCACTCTGCAGATGTTTTTCCCGCAGCTATCTGCGCTTGAATAAAGGCTCTGATATCTCTTGCGATTCGATAATCCTCAGCCATGTTTTCCAGTTTTATTGTTTTCTCAAATTCTTTGGCTTTCCTCTCCTTCTGCTCCTTTTCGCGCCTTCTTTCTTCCTGCCAAATTCGTTCCCGTTCTTCACGTTGTTCCCTGGCAATGCGAAGCTCTTCAGATTTTTTATAAATACAGATCAGCATATCTCCCAAAGATGTTTCAAGAGGTTTTGAAGTGCTTTCCCTAATATAGTTTCCATCAATGATGATCCGCAATTTCCCATTATAAAAATAATCATATTGTCTGATTTTTGGCTTCGACGCCCAATGGTTTCTCTTGATTTCATCATTATATTTTACTAGTGCATTTGCCTCCTGTTTAGTTAATTCATGTTTAACCTTGTCCTGCCCTTCAGCGAATCGAATATGAACCACATCTTGATTAACCACAACTGACAGGTCTTCATTGACCTTTCCACCTAGTTGTTCAATTGCGCGAAACAATGCATCTAAAATAACAAACGATCTTCTCATCCCCTCATCAGATGTATCTTTAAAAACCCCTGGTTCATTTTTAGGTTTATCACTGCCAGGATTATAGTATGGTCTACTTTGTGCCTTTTTAAGTTGTTCCTTATATTCAGCAATACGTTTTTTATATTGCGCAAGCCTCTTGTGAAGTCTTACATTGTCATTTATTTGGATTGTCTGGACTATATCCCAAACTTTACTTTTATCCCTATCATCCAAAAAAGGAAGAAAATCGTCCGGTATTTTAGTTTCCGAGCCTTGTACTCTTTCTGTGATATCTATTTTTTCTTGCACTTCATCCTTTTCGATTGCTTCTGCAGTTCTCTTTTTTTCAGAAACCGCCTTGGGTGTATTATCTTTTTCCGTGTTATTCTTTTCCTCTGTGATTTTCTTTTGCTGTGCAATAATTGTATCTTTTGTGAATAATGATAGTTTTTTATCCGGATTTCCTTCTAGAACAATGACTTCTGATGAAACATCTTTTCCTATATTTTTTCTAGTCCAATACCCTGAAGTTGGGAACGGGACGCTCTCTTCTCTGCACTGTTTAATCAAACGGGAATAATTCAGATTATATTTACGGGCAACACCTGCAACCGATAATTTCCATATTTCCTCATATAATTGTTTCCTGGTTAATACAATAATTCCATTCATTTTGGTTTTCTCCCTTCATATTTCTTCTCCCTGTCTTGATACTTTCCAAGCGAAAACGCGAATTCATATAATTCTAATTCTTCTAATCCTCGTCTCCGCTTAATAGAAAAACCAAATCTTTTTTCATTTCCTCGAAGCTGTCTATAATTGTCTGGAGATTCTTCTCTATTCTCTCGACCTGAATATCTGAAATCTTCCCATTTTTATAAGCAATGAGCCGTTCTGGAATAACATAGTAAGACCAGCTCTCTGAATATCTTCTGTCACGATCTTCATTGTGTATTGCAAATCCAATCGGAAGTAAATTGTTTCTCATTCCAATGCCAACTGCCGTTTGCGGTATTCCAAGATAGTCTCCAGCTATTTGTAATGTGACTTTTTTCATATTGCGAATATCGTCATCTGTATACTTGCTCATACTCTTTCTCCTTTTCTGTTTTTCTTTTCAATTATACAACAAAAAAGCCCATGGTTTACTCCATGGGCTTTGGATTAAAATTACAATCATTAATCAGTACAGTTTCGCGCCTGCCGGAATGTGGTCATCCACCATCAGAAGGTTCAGTTTTTCCTCGCCTTCTTCCTCATGGATCGCGCTCAGGAGCATACCGCAGGAGTCGATTCCCATCATCGCTCTCGGAGGCAGATTGGTGATCGCAATGCAGGTCTTTCCAACCAGTTCTTCCGGCTCGTAGAACGCGTGAATTCCGGAGAGAATCGTGCGGTCGGTACCTGATCCGTCATCGAGCGTAAACTGCAGTAATTTCTTACTTTTCGGCACTGCTACGCACTCTTTTACCTTTACGGCACGGAAATCGGACTTGCTGAAAGTATCAAAATCGACCATATCTTCAAAGAGCGGCTCGACCTTAACCTTAGAGAAGTCAACCGGCTCAGCCTTCATATTTTCAGCTGCATCTCCGAGCGCTTCGCTGATCTTAGCAACAAGGCCTGCGCCTAAAGTTGCGGCTGCTGCAGCTCCGGATTTGAGCGCATTTTCAAGGTGCTCTTTTGCCTCCTCGAGGTTCTCGTCAGCGACCTTTCCGGCGTCTTCCGAAGCACCCTTATCAGCTCCGATGGTTTTCATAGTCGGGAACAGAAGTACATCTCTGATCGCTGCACTGTTTGTAAGCAGCATGCAGAGTCTGTCGATTCCATAACCGATACCGCCTGTCGGAGGCATACCGATCTCCAATGCGTTCAGGAAATCTTCGTCGGTTGTGTTTGCTTCTTCATCGCCTGCTGCCAGCGCCTCTTCCTGTGCTTTGAAACGTTCTCTCTGATCGATTGGATCGTTTAGCTCGGAATAAGCATTTGCCATTTCCCATCCATTGATGAACAGCTCGAATCTTTCGACATATTCTGGCTCATCAGGTTTCTTCTTTGTAAGCGGAGAGATCTCGATCGGATGGTCGATCACGAACGTCGGCTGAAGAAGATGCTCTTCTGCATAGTCTTCAAAAATCAAGCTTAACAGATCGCCTGCTTTATGACGCTCTTCAAATTCCACATGTTTTGCAGTTGCGATCTCTCTTGCTTTTGCAAGTTTTGCATCGCCTTCCAGTGCATCTACTTCTGACCAGTCAACATTTGCATATTTCTTGACTGCATCACGCATGCTTAAAACTTCAAACGGCTTTCCGAAATCCAGTTCCACGTCACCATACATGAATTTCGTGGTTCCGAGAACTTCCTGCGCAACGAAGCGATACATATTTTCTGTCAGTTCCATCATGCCGTGATAATCAGTATATGCCTGATAAAGTTCCATCAGCGTGAACTCCGGATTATGACGGGTATCAAGACCCTCGTTACGGAACACACGGCCAATTTCATAAACGCGCTCCATGCCGCCGACGATCAGTCTCTTTAAATAAAGCTCTAAGGAAATACGAAGTTTCAAATCCTCATTCAAAGCATTGAAGTGCGTCTCAAACGGGCGCGCCGCTGCGCCGCCTGCATTTGCAACGAGCATCGGAGTCTCTACTTCCATGAATCCCTGTCCGTCCAAATAGCGGCGGATCGCGGAAAGGATCTTCGAACGCTTTACAAAGGTATCTCTTACTTCCGGATTCATGATCAGGTCAACATATCTCTGACGATATCTCATATCCGTATTCGTGATTCCATGATATTTCTCCGGAAGGATCTGAAGGCTCTTGGAAAGCAAGGTCATCTCTTCCGCATGGATTGAAATCTCACCAGTCATGGTACGGAACATATATCCTTTGACACCGTAAATATCACCGATATCCGATTTCTTAAATCCGGCATACGGCTCTTCGCCAATAGAATCTCTTGCCACATAAACCTGGATCGTTCCTTTCAGATCCTGGATATTACAGAAGGAAGCTTTTCCCATGACACGTTTGAACATCATACGGCCTGCAATGGAAACATGAATCGGATCTGCATCCATGATAGCTCTGCGCTCATTATAGTCGGCCTTCTTTGCCTCTTTTGCTTCCTGCTCTTCCATCCCCTCAGTGTTTACCGGGGTTCTGCCTGCAAGCAGTTTTTCTTCGTGTGCCTCGTAAAGATCCTTTGCCAGATCCGTATGATGGGTCTGGTCATACTTCGTGATCTTGAACGGATCTGCATTTGCTTCCTGAAGTGCTGCAAGTTTTTCTCTTCTGACTTTGAGAAGCTGATTTACGTCCTGCTGCTGATTGTTCTGATTGTTTTTTTCTGCCATGGTTGTTCCTTCCTGTGCTTGGCTGATTACGTCCCCATCGTCTCTGGACGGCAGGTTTTTCTGACATCTATAAAAACGGAAAAGACCGCTTAGGTGTTACCGAAGCGGCCATGAAAATTAAACTTCTGCTTTCTGAATTTCCAGAACTTTATACCTGACAGATCCGGCCGGAATCTGGATCTCTACAACTTCTCCAACTTCCTTATTCATAAGAGCTGCTCCGATCGGAGACTCGTAAGAGATTTTCTTCTCTCTTGAGTTTACCTCGGTGCTTGGTACGATCTCGTACATCATTTCTCTTCTGGATCCCATGTCGCGGATCTTCACCTTGCATCCCATGTGGATCTTATCGAAGTCAATTTTCTTATGGTCGATGATTTCAGCATTCTTCAGGAGATTTTCCAGCTCTTCGATATGCGCTTCAATGTCTCTCTGCTCATCTTTTGCAGCATCGTATTCCGCGTTCTCGGAGAGGTCTCCCTGCTCTCTTGCTTCTTTGATCTTCTGTGCGATTTCTTTACGTTTATTGACCTTAAGGTCTTCAAGTTCCTCCTGGAGTTTCTGATAACTTGCTTTTGTTAAAATTTTTCCCTGCTCTGCCATTTTTCTCTACTACCTTTCAAAAAATAACTTGGTCGCTTTAAAGGAGCCCTCAGGCCCCTTTAGCTCAAAGCATTATATATTAAGCATCCCACTTTGTCAACGTGTCAAAAAACTCTTTATAGGTCCTGCAGCGGTTGATTTCTCTTCGCATCCGGGTCGCATCATGATAGCCTGTAACATAAAATCCGACGTGTTTTCGCATCTGCCTGATCGCAGCCTCTTCACCGGTAAAATCGATCATCAGCTTCACATGTCTAAGGACCATATCCCTGACTTCTTCTAAGGAAGGGCGCTCTTCTTCCACGCCTGTTTCCAGATAGCTTTTGATCTGATGGAAGATCCACGGATTACCCCTTGCGCCTCTTGCGATCATGACAGCATCAACGCCCGTTTCATCCAGCATCCGCTTCGCATCTTTTCCGGAATAAATATCTCCGCTTCCGATCACCGGGATCTGAACTGCTTTCTTTACTTCGGCAATGATATCCCAATCTGCCGTTCCATGATAGAACTCCTCTCTGGTCCTTCCATGAATAGCGATCGCTGCTGCACCGGCACCTTCTGCGATTTTTGCAATTTCAACTGCATTGACCTCATTATCATTAAAGCCTTTTCGGATCTTGACTGTAACGGGTTTCTTTAAGGCTTTTGCCATAGCAGAGACGATCTGCTCCACTTTTTTCGGATCACGCATCAGTGCACTGCCTTCCCCGTTTCCGACTACTTTTTGAACCGGGCATCCCATATTGACATCGAAGATATCATAAGGACCGTCCTCAAGTTTTACAGCCTCTGCTGCCAGAAGTTCCGGATCGTTTCCGAAAAGCTGGACGGCGACCGGGCGCTCCTTTTCTCCGGTCTTTAAAAGCGGCAATGTGTTTCGATTCTTATAAAAGAGCGCCTTAGCACTGATCATTTCCGTGTACGTAAAAGAGGCACCCTGCTCGATGCAAAGTGCCCGAAACGGCATATCTGTAAAGCCTGCCATCGGCCCTAATACAAGTTGTCCTACTTCTACATTACCGATCTTCATGCTTATTTATTCTTTTCATAGATGATGCGCATGCCGTGCATCGTAAGGTTCGGCTCAAAGTATTCGATTGCATTCGTCTTGGCAAAAATCGTACTTGCCAGTCCACCGGTTGCAACAACTTTAATGTTTTCTTCTTTCGACTCTTCTTTCAGTCGGCGAATGATATACTCTGCTTCTCCGATATGACCGTAAAGGATTCCCGCCTGCAGACTTGTTGTCGTATCTTTACACATGATCGAACCCGGATCTGTGATCTCGATCTGCGGAAGCTTCGCGGTTCCGGACCAGAGCGTTTTTGCAGAAAGCATAATGCCCGGACAGGTCACTGCGGATTCAAAGACGTGGTCTGCGGAGAAATAATCAAACTTGGTCGCGGTTCCGTAGTCAACAACGATCACCGGTCCGCCATACATTTCAAGCGCTGCAACCCCGTCTACGATTCGGTCAGAGCCGACTTCGTTCGGGTTTGTTTTTACCAGCTTGATGCCGGTCTTTGTCCCCGGTCCTACGATCAGCGGCTGGATACCGAAAAACTTCAGGATCGCATTATTCAGCGAATGCATTACATTCGGAACGACCGATGCAATGATGGCTGCATCAATGTCTTTGGCTGAAACACCATCATTTTCCAAAAGAGAGCGCATCGCAACACCGAACTCATCCGAAGTGCGCGGCATATCTGTGGTTAGACGGAAGGTTGCAATGATCTCCTTTCCGTCAAAGACCGCCAGTTTGATATTGGTATTTCCAAGGTCAATTGCTAACAGCATGGTAGTATTCCTCCAATTGACTAAATAAAACTTCTTTTTCCTGCTGAAGCTGCTTCACTTTCAATTCTGCTCCAATCTCATCGAAATAGATATCATCGTCACGCGCCGTAACCATGATCTGAAGATTTCCTTCGTCATTAAACTCCAGCATGATGATCCCGCTGACATCCTGCACAAAGAGGACGCACATGATCTTAAGCTCGTCCTTCACTTCGCCGGGCAGAACTTCGTAGGCGGGATTCAGATAAAATTTTTGTTCATAGTAGCTTGCGCCACAAAGTACTCTGTTTTCCATGAAAAAAAATATATCGTATTTTGAAAGTAAATGCAATGTCCGTTCTTACGCCGGACCGCTGTCTCCGCTCTGCTCAAAAAAAGAGCCCCTGCATTCTTTGATGCAGAAGCCCTTCTTACACATACCGCTGGGAGGCGGTTTCAATCAAAAATCAACATAGACGTCTAATGTACCGGATGCACATCCACAATCATAGACGCAGCCTTCTTTTCCAAACGGAGTGGAAACTACAGTGCCCCACGCGAGATCGGAAGATGCCAGACAGATGCGGTCGTTCTCATCACAGATATAACCGTTTTCATCTACATGACGTCCCGGGATCTGAAGTCCGCCGCCCGGAAGGACGTTCTGGGAATACCAGGTCCACCTCCAATCGCCTGCATAGATCACACCCTGAAAGCGAAGATCGCCTGCAGTATAATAAACATCATAGCCGGAAGAATAATCCCCGGAGAACGTCTCTTCGACGTAAGGCTCTTCGACATATTCTTCTTCATATACGACTTCTTCCTGAGGAACTGTAGCTGCCTCAGCGATTGCAGCGGAAACACCTCCAAGCGGAGCTGCTGCAACTTCCACGATTGGATCCGCCATAGCAGTTGAAGTTTCATTCACAGTTTCCCGGATCAGATACATTTTTGCAGCTTCTTTCTTTGCTGTCTGTACCTTTTGAATATTATCCCTGACCATGTTATACTCATTGTTCAATCCATAGACATGGAAGGTCGTTGCAAAAAGCATACCAACCATAAGAATGAGTCCGATCACGATTAGCCATTTATTCTTTAAAGCAAATTTCATATTTTACGATTTTCCTTCAAATATTTCGAAAAGATTTTTAAAATGTTACGAAATTGTTACATCAACGTCATTTTAGCGTAATAAAAAAACCGTGTCAATGCTTATTTTCAAGCTTTTTCACGGTTTTCTGTATCTTGTGGTTTTTGTAACAATTAGCTACTAAATATAGTTTTTCAGTTCAAATCGCTATTTCAAATAATATAAGAGGATCGCTGCAGAGACGGCTGCGTTTAAAGATTCAACCTGCCCTTCCATCGGGATCCGGATCTTTTCTGTAACTGCATTCAGCACACTGCCGGAGATCCCGTTCCCTTCATTTCCGATCACGATAGCGGTCTTCTCCGAAAAATCAACCTCGTGGTAATCAACGGAATCTTCAAGCGCGGCTCCGTAGATACTGACACCTTCGGTCTTAAGCATTTCAATGACCGACACCAGGTCATCACAAAGAAATGGAACGCGGAAGATGCTACCCATCGTCGAGCGGATCACCTTTGGGTTAAAGATATCCACACAGCCTTCACTCATAATGACCATATCGACGCCGGCAGCTTCCGCCGTCCGGACGATCGTTCCAAGATTCCCAGGATCCTGAATATCATCTAATAATAACAGCCTGCAGCCTTCTTCGAAAACGGACATATCCAAGGTCCAATACGGCTGCCAGACGACTGCCATGACGCCCTGAGGCGTCACTGTATCTGAAAGAGAACGGAATACCTCATCCGAAACGATCTCGACCTCTTTATATAAGGAAGTATCAAACTCACCGGAACGGGAAAGACTCTCGCTGACCAAAAGGAGATCGACCTGATCAATTGGTGCCTCTTTCACAAGGCGCACGCCTTCCACAACAAACAATCCACTGACTCTCCGCTCTTTCGATGAGCTCAGTAGTTTCTTTACATTCTTTATTTTTGCATTGCTTTTTGAACTTATCATCTTGCTGCTGTCACCTTTACGTTTTCTTCTCCAAAGCGCTGCTTTAAGACTCCGAGGAAATCATCCGTCAGATTAATGGAATAACGGCTGTCCATGATCTTAAGCTGCTTTTCTGTTTTCAGATAGATTTTGATCACAGTATTGCCTCGTAGCTGCTCTACACTGCTGAGACTTTCGATATACCTTGCATTCTGCATGTAGTCATCCATATCCCGGAACTGGAACCAGATTTCCTTTCCCATGTCATCAAGATCCTGAATGCTTTCACAGATCAGTTTTCCATCGGCATCGGAGTCCACACTCACACGGCCCCTGATAATGACTTTCCTTCCTTCTTCGATCAACGGCCTCAGCACCGCATAATCTTTCGGGAATACGATCACTTCCACGCTGCCGAAGAGGTCTTCTAAGGTTAGGAAGGCCATTGGCTGACCGTTCCTTGCGCTCTTCTTTGTGATGGACGAAATCAGTCCGCCGATCACTGCCTTCGAGCCGTCCTGAACGATCACATGTCCTTCGTCATCGATCGCAAAGTCGGTCGATTTTGCCGTAACGCTTCTGTTCAGCAGACTCATATATTCATCCAGCGGATGTCCGCTGATATAGATTCCTAATACATCCTTTTCAAAATCCAGGATCACAGATTTATCATACTCACCGACATCCGGAACCCGGATCAGGAAATCCGTCTTCTGCTCGGTGCCCGCCAGATCAAACAGGCTTAGCTGTCCGCTGATCGCACTTTTCTTATCGCTGACAACCTTATCGATCACATCCATATAAATATGAATAAGTTGTTTTCTGGTCAGGCCAAAGGAGTCAAAGGCTCCTGCTTTTATAAAATTTTCAACTGCCCGCTTATTTAGTTCTCTTGCAGCCAGTCTCTGGCAGAAGTCATAAAGATCAGTATAGTGCCCAGCTGCACGGCGTTCCTCCACGATCGTATCGATGAGGTTTTTTCCGACGCCTTTGATTGCGGAAAGGCCGTAGCGGATATTTTGCCCCCGTGCCGCAAAGCCGCTCTCTGCCTCATTAATATCCGGAGGCAGGATCTCAATCTTCATCTCCTTGCACTCCTGAATATAGCCGGAAAGCTTTGTCATGTTTGACATCACAGAAGTCATTAGAGCCGCCATAAACTCAACTGGGAAATAATATTTTAGATAGGCAGTCTGGTAGGAAACGACGGCATACGCTGCTGCATGCGACTTATTGAAGGCATACTTTGCGAAATCGATCATATCATCATAGATCTTGTTTGCCACTTTCTCGTCGATCCCATTGTTGATGCAGCCCGGAACATTCGTTTCCGGATCACCATAGACAAAACGCTTCCGCTCTGCCTGCATGACGGAATCTTTCTTCTTCGACATCGCGCGGCGAAGCACATCGGCTCCTCCAAGGGAATAGCCGGCCAGGTCTCTTACGATCTGCATGACCTGTTCCTGATAGACAATACATCCATATGTATTTTCCAGGATCGGCTTCAGCTGCGGACAATCGTACTGAATCTCTTGCGTAGAATTTTTACCGGCGACATATTTCGGTATAAAGTCCATCGGGCCCGGACGATAAAGTGCAATCCCTGCAATGATATCTTCCAGGCTCTTCGGCTTCAGCTCACGCATGAAGCTCTTCATTCCGGCACTTTCCAGCTGGAAGACACCTTCTGTCTTTCCTGCACCGATCATCTCGAGCACAAGCTGGTCATTATAATCGATCTGATTCAGGTCAATATCCAGTCCCACGTTCGAGCGGATCATATTGACGCAGTTTTGAATGACCGTCAGCGTTCTGAGTCCTAAGAAGTCCATCTTCAAAAGGCCGAGTTCTTCGAGCGTCGTCATCACAAACTGCGTTACGATCGAGCCGTCAGATCCTCTTGCCAGCGGCACATACTCCATGATCGGCTCGCGGGAGATCACGACGCCGGCTGCATGCATGGAGGAATGTCTCGGCAGACCTTCCAGACGTTTTGCCATATCGATCAGATACTTGATCTGTGAATCTGTTTCATAGGCCCGCTGCAGCTCATTGTTTGCTTTCAGCGCTTTATCAATCGTGATCCCCAGCTCATTCGGGATCATTTTCGCGATGGAGTCGACGGCTCCATACGGCATGTCAAGAACACGGCCAACGTCACGGATCACGTTTCTTGCCGCCATCGTACCAAAGGTGATGATCTGGACGACCTTATCCTTACCATACTTTTCGGAAACATAATCGATGACCTCGCCTCTTCGCTCGAAACAGAAGTCAACGTCGATATCCGGCATGGAGACACGTTCCGGATTTAAGAAACGTTCAAAGATCAGACTGTATTTCATCGGATCGATATCGGTGATCTCAAGGCAATAGGAAACCAGGCTTCCGGCAGCGCTTCCTCTTCCGG
Source organism: Lachnospiraceae bacterium (assembly GCA_045546255.1). Classification (GTDB taxonomy): domain Bacteria; phylum Bacillota; class Clostridia; order Lachnospirales; family Lachnospiraceae; genus RGIG5612. The sequence continues at coordinate 20,848 of JAZQCK010000024.1, forward strand.
GGCCGACCATGATCCCGTTTCGTTTTGCATAGTTGATAAAATCCCAGACGATCAGGAAGTAATCCACATAGCCCATCTGTTTGATGGTATCTAATTCGTAATGAAGCCTTCCTTCTAAGCTTTCATAGTTTTCATATCGTTTCCGGAGGCCTTCTTCGCAGAGACGCTCGAGGTATTCCTCCGCCGTAAAGCCATCCGGCACATCGTAGCGCGGAAGTTTCTGCACACCGAATTCAATCTCCACATTGCAGCGCTCTGCAATCTTTCCGGTGTTATCGATTGCTTCCGGGATATAGGAGAACAGCTGCGCCATCTCTTCCGGGCTCTTTAAGTAATACTGCCCTCCTTCATAGCGCATCCGGTTTTCATCCTGCAGTTTCTTTCCCGTCTGAATGCACAGAAGGATATCATGTGCTTCGGCGTCGGTATCGAAGGTATAGTGCACGTCATTGGTTGCGACGAGCGGGATGTGTTCTTCCTCGCTCATCCGGAGCAGTTGGGAGTTGACCATCTTCTGCTCTGCCATCCCATGGTCCTGCAGTTCTAAGAAGAAATTACCCTCTCCAAAAATCTGCTGCAGTCTTCTTGCCTCGTCTACCGCTTCCTGATAATGCCCTCTCGTCAGATTCTTCTGAACGATACCAGCAAGACAGGCACTCGTTGCAATGATTCCCTCATGGTATTTTTCCAGCACTTCATAATCTACACGTGGCTTGTAATAGAAGCCATCGGTAAAGCCTAACGAAACGATCTTCATCAGGTTGTTATATCCGGTATTATTTTCCGCTAATAAAACAAGGTGATAATACCTATCATCACCCTGTCCGATCTCGCGATCAAATCTTGATCCAGTTGTCACATAGATCTCGCAGCCAATGACCGGCTTGATTCCTTCTGCCTTGGCTGCTTTATAAAAATCGATAACTCCGTACATCACACCATGATCGGTGATGGCAAGACTGTCATAGCCTAATTGCTTGGCCTGAGCCACCATCTCTTTGATTTTTCCCGATCCGTCCAGAAGACTGTACTCGGTGTGAACATGGAGATGCGTAAAAGCCATATTACTCCTTTGATGTCAGATACTTTTCAATTCCTGCCACAGCTGCTTTCTCATCCGGGCCTTCCGCCACGACGGTGACTTTTTCTCCCTGTGCAATGCCAAGGCTCATCATTCCCATGATACTTTTGGCGTTGACCCTTTTGTCCCGGTACTCCACAATGATGGAACAATCATACTGGCTTGCCACCTGAACAAAAACCGCAACCGGTCTTGCCTCTAGTCCCTTTGCAAGTTCAATTGTAATTTCTCTTCTGATCATGGCTCCTCCCTGTCTTGTTTTCGTAATTCTTCTGCTATCTGACTCAGTTTTCTCATCCGGTGATTGACCGCAGATTTACTTATGGCAGGTGTCATAAGGTTCCCCAATTCTGCAAGCGTCACATCCGGGTTCTGCAGTCTGGCATTCGCCACTGCAGCTAAGTTTTCATCCAGTGTCTCAAGACCTTTTTTCTCGAGGATCAATTCGATATCTTCGGTCTGCTTCATCGAGGCTGCAACCGCCTTGTTGATATTGGCAGTTTCGCAGTTTACCTTACGGTTGACCGAACCCCTCATTTCTTTCAGGATGCGGACATTTTCAAACTGCATCATCGCCTTGTGTGCTTCAAGCACATTGAGCGCATCAGAGATGGCTTCTCCTTCTTTTAAGTATAACACATATTTCTCTCTGCGCTTTGTGATTTTCGGTGAGATCCCGAAGCTTTCAAAAAGTGTTTTTAAAAAATCAGCCTGTTCCGGATTCTCACAGATAATATCAAATCGATACTCCTTTTCCGGATCGCTGATCGTGCCTGCACCGATAAAAGCGCCTTTCAGGAAAGCTCTTTTGCAGCAGGTTTTTTCTGTCACTCTGTCAAGTGGAACCCCTAAATCTAAGTTAATATTAAAGGTTTTCTTTTCGGATGTAAAGTTGTAAATATAGCAGTTCCTGGCTGTGTCACGGCTGATATTTTTGCTATCAAAAACAAGCAGTGCTGCCAGCTGCGATTTCTGACAGTGTGTCGCTTTTGTATATTTTTCGATCAGTTCTTCTTTTACATCCTGCGAAAAAGACATCAGATGATCTTGACCTCACATTTCAATTCAACGCCAAATTGTTCCATGACTTCTTCTTGAACATAGGCGATCAGTTCCAGGATCTCTGTTGCAGTTGCATGATCCCTGTTGATGATAAAGCCCGCATGCTTATCAGAGACCTGCGCACCTCCATGACGATACCCTTTAAGTCCTGCATCGGTGATCAGTTTTCCGGCGAAATAGCCCTCCGGCCTTTTAAACGTCGATCCACAGCTCGGATACTCCAGCGGCTGTTTTTCTTTCCTCCGTGCCGACAGGTCATCGATCTTTTCTTTGATCGCTTTTTGCTCGCCCTTTGCGAGCAAAAACTCTGCCTGAAGAACAATATAATCTCCATCTGAGCAAATGCTGTGCCGATAGCTAAAATCCATTTCCTCACAAGCCTTAGTGACGATAGTCCCTTCCCGGTCCATCAGGATCACTTTCGAGACGATATCTTTCATTTCCCCATCATAGGCGCCTGCATTCATCGTGATCGCACCGCCTAAGCTTCCCGGGATCCCGGATGCGAATTCAAAGCCTGTAAGGGATGCGTCAAGAGCAGCTGCTGAGATATCCTTCAGCATCGCTCCGCACTCGGCAATCAGACAGTTTCCATCGACCGTGATCTTGTTCAATTTCATCATCTCAATGATCGCCCCATCATATCCTTCATCATGGACGATGAGGTTAGAGCCATTGCCTTTCACATAATAGGGGAACTTTTCCTTCCTAAGAGTTTTGAGAAGGAAAGCCGTATGCTCTGCCGATTCCGGCGCAAACAAATAGGCTGCCGGCCCTCCGACCTCCATGCTGGTATGCTCTTTCATCGGCTCTTCTTCAAATACATTTTCAGGACCGATCGTTTCTTTTATTAAATTCAGAATTTCTTCTTTAAGCTTCATGGTCATCACTCTGCTGTTTATGTTTATGTATTTCCTCTGTGACTCGGTCGCAAAGTTCCTGCGCCGCATTATAACCCATTTTTTTCTGGCGGTTATTCACCGCGGCGGTTTCGATAATAATGGCAAGATTTCGGCCCGGACGAATCGGAATCGTATGCTTTACGATCTTAAGATCTAAGATTTCTTCGTATTCCTCTTTCAATCCCAGACGGTCGTAATTTGTAGTGCCGTCCCACTCTTCGAGGTTGATGATCATATCGATTGGCGAGTATTCCATAATACATTCGACGCCAAAGAGCGACATGACATCCACCACGCCAAGTCCTCTGAGCTCTACAAAGTTTCTGGTCAGTTCCGGGGATTTTCCCATGATCATATCTTCACTGACTTTAGAGACTTCTACAAGGTCATCCGCCACAAGTCTGTGTCCTCGCTTGATGAGCTCAATGGCAGCCTCGCTTTTTCCGATTCCCGAAGGTCCCGTGATCAGGATTCCTTCACCATAGACGTTTGCCAGGACGCCGTGCAGCGAAACTGTTTCAGCGAGCTGCTCGTTCATCCATTTTAAGAACTCGGTGATGACCAAAGCCGTGGTCTTTTCCGTTGAAAGGATCGGGATTCCATTCTTCGACGCCATCTCGATCACATACGGCTCCGGCTTGATGCCCCTTGCGATCAAGACCGCAGGAAAACCATAGGAGAAAAGCTTTTCAAACCTCTCCCTGGCCACCTCCGGTTCCAGCGTTGCGATGTATTCGTGTTCTGCCTGTCCAACGACCTGTACCCGCAGGTTATCAAAATAGTCGTAATAGCCGGTCAGTTGAAATGCCGGCCGGTTGATATTTCTATGATAGATTTTTACTTCATGAAGATCGATCTCCGGTGTCAGATTATGATACCCGAAGCGTTTCGCGATCTCATCCAGTCTGACAAATTTCGCTTCCATACTGATTCACCTCATCGGTAATTTTACTATGATTTCAGTGCGTCCGCAACAGCCTGGGCTGCCTTCAGGTTCATTCCCGGAACCTCTGCAATTCTCTCCACATCCGCTTCCTTGATCGCTTCAATCGATTTAAAATGCCGGATCAAAGCAAGCCGCCGTTTCGGTCCGATACCCGGGATATCATCCAGCACGGATTTGATCTGTCCCTTTGACCTGAGCTGTCTGTGATACTCAATTGCAAAGCGGTGGGTCTCATCCTGTATCCGGGTGATCAATTTAAATGGCTCTTTGGAGCGGTCCATCTCATATTCTCTGTTTTGATAAAACAGCCCACGTGTCCGGTGGTGGTCATCTTTAACCATGCCGCAGACAGGGATCTCCCCGAGTTTTTCTCCCAATGCTTCCACAACCGCATTGACCTGTCCTCTTCCGCCATCGATCAAAAGCATATCCGGGCGGGTCCATTCTTCATGTTCAAAGCGCCGCTTCAAGACCTCCGCCATGCTGGAGTAATCATCCGGCCCAATGACCGTCTTGATGCGGAATTTACGATAGTCGTTCTTTTTCGCCTTTCCATCCTCAAAGACAACCATAGATCCGACAGAAAGGTATCCGGAGATGTTGGAGATATCATAAGACTCAATGCGCTTTGCATAATTGATCCCCAGCATTTTGCTGATCTCTGTGACTGCACCTTTCGTGCGCATTTCTTCCCGTTTTACTTTTTCTCTATCCTGCTCAAGAACAAGAGCCGCGTTCTTTTCCGCCAGCTCGACCATCTTTTCCTTCTTTCCTTTCTGGGGACTTAGAAGGGAGACCTTGTGGCCGGCTTTCTGGCGGAGCCATTCCTCGATGGATTCTCTATCATCCACTTCGCAGGGAAGAAGAACTTCCCCCGGAAGAAATGGTGTTCCCGCATAATATTGTTTGATAAAGCTGGAAACGATATCCTGTTCGCTGTCTCCAGGTGCCGGGGTCAGATAAAAATGTTCCCGGTCAAGCAGCTTTCCGCCCCGGATAAAGAAGACCTGCATGATCGCTTCGAATCCTTCCACCGCAAGGCCCAGCACATCCCTGTCCTCGCCCGGAGAATATTCGACTTTCTGATGCGCAGATACGGTAATTGCCGCATTCATCAGTTCTTTCCATCTTCCGGCTTCCTCATACTCCATCGCATCAGAAGCCTCTTTCATATTTGTCTTGATATAGGAAAGGATCTCTTTGGAATTTCCTTCAAGGAATTTTTTCGCTGCTTCAATTCTTGCGGCATACTCTTCCTCGCTGATTTTCCCCGCACATGGAGCATCACACTTTCCAATATGATGTTTTAGGCAAGGCCGCTCCTTTCCAATATCCCTCGGAAGATTCCGGCTGCAGCTTTTCAGATGATAAACATTATTTAAAAGGTCGATACATTCCCGGACAGATGTCACTTCCGGGTACGGACCATAATATTTTTCTTTATCTTTTTTGATCTTTCGGGTAAGGACCAGCCGCGGAAACGCCTCGCTCAGCGTCAGTTTAATATAAGGATAAGTCTTATCATCCTTCAGCATTGTGTTATATCTGGGACGATGTTCCTTGATCAGATTGTTTTCCAGGATCAGCGCTTCGACTTCGCTGTCTGTCACGATATACTCGAAATAAGCAATCTGGCTCACCATTTTCTCAATCTTGGGAGAGCGGCTGCGACTGCTTTGGAAATACTGACTCACGCGGTTTTTCAGATTCTTTGCCTTTCCGATATAAATGATCTCGTCGCGCTTGTCATGATGAATATAAACTCCCGGGGTGTGCGGCAGTTTTTTCAATTCTTCCTGTATATCAAACATGCCTATAATTTAATGGAATTTTCATACAAAATCAAGGCGGACTGTGTTATAATCGGCTTTCCGAAGGAGCTTGAATAATTATTCGTTTTTTCTATTCAGACAGAAAAAAGAAGTGAAAAAAAGAAGAAGATCATGAAGAGTGATTCAAACACAAAAACAGATATGAAAAAGGCAAGACGCGAGCGGACGCCTTTATCAAAAGCGGTCTTCGCTCTGATCCTGACGCTTGCGATCGGCATCTTCCTGATTTCCGGCTTAAAGCTCCTTTCGATCTTTCTCACTTATAAAAAGGGTGAAGACAGTTACGAAAAAGTAAAGCACGAAGCATCTGTCATAGACAAGGATCTGGGCTACCCTATTGTTGACTTTAATGCGCTCCTTGCACTGAATCCGGAAGTTGTCGGTTATATTTACTGCGAGGATTTATTTGAATATCCGATCGTTCAGGGAAGCGATAACGACCGCTATCTGTATACCATGTTTGACGGAACATATAACCCTTGCGGCTCTCTCTTTGTGGACAGCCGGATCCCTGAAGGGATGGAGGCTCGTCACGTGATCATCTATGGTCACAACATGTACGACGGCTCCATGTTTGCACCACTCGGAAAATACTCCGACAAGGAATTCTATGATGCGCACCGCACCTTCCATGTTTATACGCCGAAGCATCATTACGTGTATAAAGCTGTTGCCGCATATACGGCGTCCGTCGATGGTTTCACCTACACCTTCGGGTTCGGGAGTGACGAAAGCTTTCTTCAGTTTTTAGATCAGACAAAGAGTGCGAGCTGGTTTTCCAATGATACAGAATTAACGGCAGACAGCAAGATCATAACCCTGTCCACCTGTCTCGATAACGGAGCCGAGGAATGGCGAAATGTGCTGATCCTGGTACGGGAAAGCGAGATCACCGATTGAGTGGTATTTACGGAATCAAAAACACCGGCTGAACGCCGGTGTTATTTTTATCTCAGCTATTTCTTATTTGATCAGATCACTCTGTCTTTGTATAGTCCCATGTCCCCGGCTCTCCGGTAACCGTTCCATCTTCTGCCGGTTCCAGCACTTCAGTCAGCGTCAGAACATTTCCTTCGATGGTATAGGAAAATACCTTTTCTGCCCAAAGGCCTTCTACATAGGAGATCGTTACCATGCCATCTGCCGTTTTGTAGGTAAAGTCCTGGCTCCAGAAAATGTCTTTTCCTGTTCCGTCTTCATTAAAGGTATAACCGGAATCCCAGTAGTCTTCCATCCAGGTTCCGCAGATGGCTGCATCATTTGCAAGCGACTCTACCGGTATCTCTTCCTTCTTTCCACATCCGGCAAGACAAAGAGCAAAGACCATTATGCTTAAAAAGATTGCAAAATATTTTTTCATTCCTTTACTCCTCTGCAGCTGATGTTTCTTCTTCCGGGACTTCTTTTTCATACAGCATCGTGATCGCGTCATCATCTTCTCTGGTAAGCGAGAGCACATTTCCCTCGATCACATATTCATAATCCCAGTCTTCTCCGAGGCTGTCATCGTATGCAATATGAAGCTTATCCCCGTCAATGGTATAGACAAAGCTCATATTCCAGAAGGTATCCAGCCCGGTTCCATCGATATTGAAGATGTAAGCGGATGGGATTCCCATTTCCGGAAGCGATGGTGTGCCATCATCCGTGATCTGATTCCAGGTACCTACGAGCGGCTGCCTGATGTTCAGCGTTTCATCATTTCCGCTTCCCGAAGGCGCAGCGGATCCACAGCCTGCAAGCAGGCCTATGCAAAGGATCAGACATAAAATTGCAGATACTACTTTTTTCATTTTCTATGGTTCTCCGATGTCTCAGTTCTTCTTCTGATACTGATTGGAGCTGCTGCCATCCTCTGTCAACGTCAGCATGTTGCCATCAATCGAATAGGTATAATCATACTCGCCGAAATCACAGGAAAAATGAAGTGTTCCGCCGGATGCCGTATAATCGATCTCAACATCCATCAGTCCATAGACTCCGGTTCCGTCTTCATTAAATGTCCAATAATCTCCGAGCTTCTGCTCTTCCGGAACATCTGCTTCTTCCCATGTGCCAACCAGCGCAGGATCAACAGATGCTTTTGCCGGCTGCGGCTGAGCGGCTCCGCTTGACTTTCCACTGCCACCTGATCCACATGCTGTAAGACACACGACGCAGGCAACGACTGCCGCTACTAATACTAAATACTTTTTCATGAACCCCTCCAGATAGAAAAATTAACCTAAGAATTATAATATAGTTTCGGCTAAATAACAAGCCGAAACAAGGAGCAGTCAGCTTTACAAACCCCCACTTTATTCTTCGCCTGATCGATCGATCCGGTATGAAAACAATAGATATTCTCTAAGATCCGGGTCATCCAGATCCAGCTCGGTCAACTGCTTTATTTTTTCTATCCGGTATATTAATGAATTTCTGTGAATATTCAGTGCCCTGGCAGAATCAATTAAGGATCTTTCATTTCTAAGGAACTGATATAGCGTCTGGTAAAGTTCTCCCCCATGCCGCTCATCGTACTCTTTCAATTTTTCCAGAGCCGGATGCGCAATGTTTGCGCCAAAAATATCTCTTGCTGTCTCATCCGTAAAATATCGCATCGCAATCTCCGGGCGGATCCCGGCAAACTTGCCCGTCCCATAGGAAAGCGCCACTTTCGCCTGATGGTAATAACTGCTGAGAGCGGTCAGATCATAAAACGGATAACTGAGACCAATTCTTACTCCCTGATAATATAGAAGCGCATCTAAATGTTTTTGAATCGCTTCTTCCGATTCAAAACGAGGGATGATAACGATGACTTCTTCCCCGTACTTATATGCCAGACTGCCTTCCAAAGTATCCGTAAGCATCTTTTCGATCTGGTTCTGCGGGATATGACCGCAGCCTGTGACCACTGCCAGTTCGTATCCGTTTTCGCAAGAAGCAATATATCTTCTGAATACCTCTTTATTCTGCACCTGCTCCGGATCCTCGATCAGTTCCTGCAGAAGGTTTCGGCTATTCTTAAACGGATGGTCATCTTTATGCATGTTCATCCATTCATCGACTGCATCCGTTAAAACTTCAGCCAGGTTCAGCATACCAAGTGTGACCGGCGTATCGTTTTCGATAATGATCAGGGTACCGACCACTTCATGACTGACCGGAGAATAGATCCTGTAGTTAATGCCGCGGTTATCAATATCCTTTGTCGGCGGGCTGAATAGGAATGGAACATTCTTCCCTCTTCTTCTGCTGGCCTCGTAGTCACGCTCCATTTTCTGATGGGTGATCGTCGTCGTATCCAGCGGAAGATAGCCTGTTTCCAGGATGTGATCCCAGGCATCATTTACACTTCCATATCCATGCTCTGTCATTGCAAGGACTTTATCCGTTTCATCCACAAAGAAGACCGGATTTTGGAAAATCTGAAACGCGTTGTCCACGATATCCTGAAGGCTGCAGCCTGCAAAGATCATATGAAAGAGCCCTCGTTCCCAGCTTTCATAGGTCCTCGACGACTCCAAAATTGTATTAATCGTCCTATCAAGCGAAGCATTATTCACTTCAATCGTATCTTTTCCATGAGCGCAGGAAACAAGCTTTCCCCTTTGGGAAATTGTCACACAACCATCCGCTATTTCATTGATTTTAATGCCCTTTAAAGGCGCTGAGCCATTTGTCAGTTTCGATGAAAGCTCAAAGTCTTTCAAGGCATCTTCGATGATATTCATTGTAATAAACATGGCACAATTATAGTATGATTCGTCCAAAGCTGCAACGCCCACTGCCTTTCATTTCACTCTGTCGCAAATTAATTATTTATGATGCAGGTTTTCTATGATACAATCTCGAGGTAATTTTTTATCATTCAGGACATCGATTTGAAAGCAGTATCTATGTTTTGAAAATGAAAGGACTAACAAAATGTTGGAAATCAAAGAATATCGCGGACACATCCGAAACTGGAAAGCGCTTTGTAAAGAGTTAAGTGTAGATGCTTCTCTGTCGCGCAGAGAACGCGAGCTCGAAATCCTGAAAGCAGCTTATCGGGCCTGGGGCGAAAAAATGGCGGACCATTTCTATGGTATGTTTGCCTTTGCGATCTGGGACGATGAAAAGCAGGAGCTCTTTGCCTGCCGTGATCAGTTCGGAACAAAACCGTTTTATTATTATCAGACAAAAGACGGAGCTCTTCTCTACGGAACCTTCATCCGTCAGATCATGGAACAGGATGGCTTTGAAAAGGAATTAAACGAAGACATGCTCCAAATCTATCTGACGCTGACCTATGTTGCAGGTGAAGACACCTTCTTTAAAGGCGTCAAAAAACTGCTTCCAGGAAGATATCTCAAATGGAAGCCTGCTAAAGACGGGAAAGATGCCTCGCTTGAGATCACCCGATACTGGACTCCGACGTTCCATCCGGATGAAGCAAAAACAATAGAATACTGGGCAGACGAGATCAACTCAACAATGGAAGTCATCATGAAAGAAGTCAAGGAAGCTGACGAGACTGCAGAATCCTTCCTTTCCGGCGGTGTGGACTCTTCCTATGTGCTTGCAATCAGTGATGCAAAAAGGGCGGATACCGTTGGCTATGATGATGAACGTTTTGATGAAAGCCCGCTGGCTTTGGAAACCGCAAACAAGCTGGGCCGGGAGCTTTCAAGATGCCGCATCACTCCGGAGGAATATTTCGAGATTGTTCCCTGGGTCATGAAGAACATGGAGCAGCCTCTTGCAGATGCATCCGCAATTGCGTTTTCCATCGGCTGCAAAGCAACTGCTGAGCATACAAAGCTCTGCTATTCCGGTGAAGGCTCTGATGAATTTTTCGGTGGCTATAACATGTACCGCAACGCAGAGCGCTATGGCGACAATCTGAAGACCTTCTATGTCGGCAATACGAATATCATGAAAGAAGATGAGAAGAAAGTGCTTCTTAAAAATTACAAAGAAGGCCTTCTTCCGATCGATCTGGTAAAAGAGATTTACGAAGAGATTGAAGAATATGATCCGCTCACAAAGATGTCTGATATCGATATCCAGATCTGGCTCGAGGGCGATATCTATCTGAATGTGGATAAGATGAGTGAGGCGGCAGGCCTTGAGATCCGCATGCCGTTAACAGACCTTCGCGTCTTCGACATCGCCTCCCGTATCCCATCCAAATTTAAAGTCAATGAGGAGCAAAACAAAGTGGCATTCCGTACCGCTGCGTCCCGTTTCCTCCCGGAAGAAGTTGCCTTCCGGAAGAAACTCGGCTTTATCGTGCCGATCCGTCACTGGATGGCGGACAGCAATTACAATCAGGATGTCCGTGAAAAACTTTCCTCAGAAACTGCAGCGAAGTTTTTCCATATCGAAGAAGTACAAAAGATCTGGGCGGAATATATCGGAGGCAACTCTGACCTCTGGAGAAAGATCTGGACGATCTACACCTTCCTTGTCTGGTACGAGGAATACTTTGGATAGGACCTCTTTTGCAAAGTGGCATTTCTTTTTAGCAAGAAAACTCAAACGACAAAAAACCGGCAGGAATCAATCCTGCCGGTTTTATACTTGATTGTTTCGCTGATTATTTCGTCATTCCCAGTTCTTTTCCGAGGGCAATGATGTTCGGAGTTGCACGAACGATCATGTCATGGGATACGCAGTATGCAAAGCGGACATAACCCGGACAGTCAAAGGCAGCACCCGAGGAACAAAGAATCTGGTATTTTTCTTTTGCAAGAGTTACAAATTCTTTGTCATCTTCCATCGGAGTCTTAACGAACATATAGAAGGTTCCATCCGGTCTTGCATACTCAAAGCCTGCCTGATCCATCGCATCCATCAGCGCTTTTCTGTTCTTTGCATAAGCATCGATATCGGTTGTAACATCTAAGCAGTCAATGATCGCCAGCTGCTGAAGGGAAGGTGCATTTACACAGCCAAGCACACGGATGCCGATCGAAGAAGCCGCAATGATACGCTCGCTTTCTTCTGCCTCATCCGGAATGCAAAGATATCCGACACGCTCGCCCGGAAGGCTCAAAGATTTACTGAAAGAATAGCAGACCAGCGTATTCTTATAATACTTCGTAAGGAACGGGACCTCGACTCCATCATAGACGATCTCTCTGTACGGTTCATCAGAGATCAGGAAGATCGGACGGCCATATTTTTCTTCCGCGTCAGACATGACCTTTGCCATTGCCTTGATCGTCTCCTCATCATAAACAACGCCCGCCGGGTTGTTCGGATTGTTGATGATGACTGCACGGGTCTTTTCATTGATGGCTGCAGCAAACTGCTCCATATCCGGCATAAATGTCGGAGGATTTGGCGGAACGACCTTAGTCACGCCGCCGAAGTCTGCAATATAGTTTCTGTATTCCAGAAAGAAAGGAGCAAAGACAACGACTTCATCACCCGGATTGATCAGGATTTTCATTGCGATAACAAAAGCATTGGCTGCGCCGACTGTCATCGTGATGTTCTGCATAGCAAAGTTTGTTCCGAAACGCTTATTCAGATTCTCAGCAATTGCCTGGCGGGACTCTTCGTATCCGGCGTTGCTCATATATCCGTGAAGTTTTAAGGAATCCGTGTTATCGATCACCTTTTTCAAGGATACATTGAACTCTTCCGGAGCCGGAACATTCGGATTTCCAAGGCTGAAATCATAGACGTTTTCATCGCCGTATTTCTTGCGCATGATCTTTCCTTCTTCAAACATCGCACGAAGCGTAGATCCGGTTGCAAGCAGTCTTTCCATTTCTGTTGAAATAACTTTACTCATGTGGATTACTCCTTTTTCTTTCATTCTTTACTCATAAGTCCCGGCATTTTCTACAGCCGGACGTGCCCTCTTTTCAGACACGTTCTAGACATTGTAGCATCCTGCCACATCAAACTCAAGAAAAAACATTATCGCATTAAAGCGCTAAAATGCCAGTCAATGGCGATCCTTGCAGTTTTCCCTGCCAAAAGGTACTATATAGATAAGCTTTTGACGGGCTGTCTGAGCATCAACTGAAAGGATAAACAAGTTCTATGAAAGAGATTATGCTGCTTTTCGATCTGGACGGAACGCTTTGGGACTCGGCGCAGGAAGTTGCGGAATCCTGGAATATCGTGATGCATAAGTATCATCCGGAATTTCCGGAGTTAACGGCCGCGGATATCAATGCCGTCATGGGACGGACGATGGATGACATCGCAAAAACGCTTTTAACCGAAATGGACCCAAAAGAGCGCATGCAGCTCTTTAAAGAATGCGAAGAATATGAGATCGAATATATTGCCGAACATGGCGGGATCCTTTTTCCTGATGTCGAGGAAACGCTTCAAAAGCTACAGGAAGAAGGATATCAAATGGCGATCGTCAGCAACTGCCAATCCGGTTATATCAATGCATTTTTCAAGTCCATGAAAATGGAACGCTATTTCTGCGATATGGAAGAATGGGGAAATACAAAGCTTTCCAAAGCAGAAAACATCCGGCTTGTGATGGAGCGGAACCAGTTTGAAAAAGCCGTGTATATCGGAGATACTGAAAGGGACGAAGAAGCTGCGAACGGAGCTGGCATTCCATTTATCCACGCATCTTATGGATTTGGGGGATCCAAAGATCCAGAGGGAGTGATCGGACAGTTTAACGAGCTTCCGGAATGCTTGTCCAATCTGTTTGGATAATGTGATAGAAAGCTGCTCAGGCGCGTAATTTAATTGAGGTGGGAAGGATTATGAAACCGTTAAAACTGAACATGAAACGAACCTTTCTGATCGGGTTTGCCTTTTTTGGCATCCTGCTTTTATGGCAGGTTTATGATTCCTGGTGTCCGACTTTCCTGACGGATATTTTTGCCGGACGGATGTATGGTCTGACATCAGCCGAACTAAAGATCAGTGATCCGTCAAAAATCCTGAATGTGCAATGGATCGTAGGTATCATCATGGCCTGTGACAACCTGGCCGCGCTGATCCTGCTTCCGATCTTCGGAAATATCTCAGACAAAACAAACTCTCCGATCGGTAAAAGAATGCCGTTTATTTTAGTCGGAACCTTTGTCTCGGCAGTGGCATTTCCGTTTATTCCACTTCTCTTTCACAAGAATAATATTGCTGGCATGGTCATCATGATGCTGATCGTTTTGATCTTCATGATGATGTACCGAAATCCAGCCGTCGCATTGATGCCGGACATCACGCCTAAACCGTTACGTGCGAAAGCAAACGGTATCATCAATATCATGGGCTATTTAGGCGGAGGCGCCGCAACTGCCCTCGGCATTTTCTTAAAGCTCAGCGACTATATCAATGTGTCTGATAGAGCAAATAAACTCTGGATCATCGAGATTCCTTTTATTGTCGCATCGGTTCTGATGGTCATCTCGGCGCTGGTCCTGTTCTTTACGATCAAAGAAAACAAGATCAAAGACGAGATCAAAGACGAGCTGGAAGAAGGAGAGCGCTATGCAGCGGTTGAAAATCCGCTGACGGATGACGGTCCGCTTTCCAAGGCAAACCGCCGCATGCTCCTTGCGATCCTCGGTGCTGAATTCTTATGGTTCATGGCTGACAATGCCTTAAAGACCTATCAGGGCAACTACGTGATCTACTACTTGAATTCCGCATCCAGCCATACCATGCTTATGACCATTGCAAGCGGCCTTGCATCTGCGGTCGGCTTTGCGATTGCCGGAATCATTGCTGATAAGATTGGGAGAAAATGGACGGTTTCGATCGGACTCTTTATTTCTGCTATTTCGCTTTTTGCAATGATCTTTGTGACCCCAACAGGAAACATTGTCGGTACGAACGGAGAGTTTTCCTTCCCGATGTTCCTTTATATTACCAGTGCTGTGGACGGATTCGGAATGGCGCTTGTTCATAACTGCTCCTTCCCGATGGTCGTGGAACTCTGCACCTCGAAGAAGATTGGTAAATTCACCGGATACTATTATGCATCCAGCATGGCTGCTCAGACAGTGACCCCGATCCTCTTAGGCTTCATCTTCATGCGCTCCGGTGCATGGGGTGTACTTCCAATCTATGCTACGATCCTGACGATTCTGAGTGCATTAGTCTTCGCCATCCTCGTGAAGAACGTGCGTGCAAAAAAGATGGAGAACGCAAAAGGACTTGAAGGCTTCGGAGGCGATGATTGATGACACAAAAACTATTTGATAAACAGCATTTCTGGCATGTGAACTTTGCCCATAGAGGTCTTCATGATCTGGCGAAGGGAATTCCGGAGAATTCGCTCGCAGCGTTTCGTGCTGCCGCAGAGGCCGGCTATGGCGCAGAACTCGATGTGCAGCTTTCCAAGGACGGACAGGTCATCGTCTTTCACGACGATACGCTGCAGCGCATCTGCGGCATTTCCGGAAAAGTGGCTGATTATGTTTACGAAGAACTTCATAAGATGTCGCTTTGCGGGACAAAAGAGACCATTTCTCTTCTTACCGATGTCCTGAAAGTGTTTAAAAACGGCGGCGGCCCTTTGATCGTGGAATTAAAGACGGGAAAAAGAAACAAAGAACTCTGTCAGAAAACCTATGAACTCCTGAAACGATATCAGGGAGTCTTCTGCATTGAGTCCTTTAATCCGTTTATCGTGAATTGGTTTAAAAAGAATGCTCCGGAGTTTTTCCGTGGGCAGCTTGCAGAAGGACCCGGTGGTTATCCCCGCTCTATCCCTCGCCTCGTTGCGCATATGCTTTCTTATTGCAGACTGTCATTTCTAAACAAGCCTGATTTTATTGCATATGAAATCTGCAAGCGTCCAAAACGGATCTTCAAACTCCAGAAGAAAGGCGCCATGCTCTTTGCATGGACCTCAAGAAAGCCAAAAGTGGATGAGGCAGAAAATGACGCGATTATCTTTGAAAACTATCGGCCTGATCTGACTTACTGATCCTGGTCCTGTCCATCCAATTTTTCTTCGGCCCAGTCGTCGACTTTATCTGCGACTTCAGCCCCGGTATTCAAGATTGACTTTCCAAGATCTCTCATTGCATGTCCCAGGTTCTTTCCAGTCTCTCTCCAGGTTCCGTCATTGAATACGGTTCTTTCCTGTTCATTTGCCGCTGTGTTCTCATCGCCATCGGCCCAGTCGGCAGCCTTATCCAGCCCGTCTTTTGCCGAACGGACAATGGACTTTGCAAGTCCTTCAAATGCGCCGCCTAAAGCTTTTCCTGTTTTTTTCCAATCTTCTTTTGCCATGTTTTATCTCCTATTCCTATTTACATCTGGCTTCTGCTTTTAAAAGAATTTCCAAAAGCAGGCCGCTTTCTGCATTTCCGATCCGGGTCTCTTCTCTGGTGACTTCAATAACCGGGTCTTCTCCGAGTCCCTGGAAGGAAGCGCGCTTTTTGATCGTATCCATGAGAACGCCCTTTGCAAATGCAAGTGCTTCCTCTTCTTTTGAGATCAGATGCTGTTTGCAGTCTGCAACCATGGAGTATCCAACCCTTGCGCCTCCACTGTATTTTACAGTGATCGGAAGTTCTGCCTTTGCGATCTTTCGTCCTGCTATTGCACCAAGGGCATTTGCAACATGGGAGTATTCCGAAAGAATTGCTCTGGTTCCTAACAGTTTCGCTACGGTTTCCAGAAAAACGTGAATCGGTGCTCCGATTCCGATGATCGGCATAGGTGCCTTGAGCGCCATCCGGATCAGTTCATTACCCTGAAAAGTTCTAAGCGGCGTATGTTCATAGCCAAGATTTTCCGTTGCTTCGCAGGCTTGCTCATAAAAGGCTTCCAGTAATGTGTCAAGATTCTCATCCGAAAAGAAATCCTGTTTTTTGGGGTATTGATGGCGCAGGACAAAGGCGCCAATACTTTTATACATCCGCTTCGTAACAAGCTCATACACAATATCCGGGATTTTTTTCACATCTGCCTTGATATTCAGGGCAAAATAATCGACCAGGATCTGTGCCGCTTCTTTGTCATAAAGATCAAAGTCTCCCTTGAGGACCATAATGTCCGTCGGGGTAAGTCCGCTTCGTATGATAACGCCTTCCTGCTCCAGACGATCCGTTCCAAGGTGATAAAGATCTCCCTCAACCTTCTGGACAAAGTCTCTCGTGATCAGAGGTCCGTCTTTTAATGCTTTGCAAACTTTATATTCAAACTCCGTATAACCGGCCTTTCCTTCAATATCTTTTTGGAGCACAAAAAACTCATGGATCCAGCGTGTATGGCGTTCTTTCCAGACGACAAGGCTTTTGATCTTTGAAATTACTTCCGGATACTCAGTGGCAAGTACGGAAATCGGAATGATTCGCTCGGTTTCCAAAAAAATCTCCCCATCCCGGAACCGGACTGCAGTATCCCCACCAAGCGAAACCGCCTGCGCATCGAGTCCCTGGATTGCTGTCTGGTACTGCCCGATCATAATTCCTTTTTTCGCTGTAACCGGGTCTCCGTTTTGAACGATCGCAAGGTCTGTCGTAGTGCCTCCCATATCGACAACGATCGCCGCTTCTTCTCCTGCCAGTTCACAGCCGCCGATCACACTCGCAGCTGGGCCGCAAAGCAAGGTTTCGACCGGCTGTGTTCTTGCCATCTCTTCAGACATCAAAGTGCCGTCGCTGCGTACAATGGAAAGCGGAACATCCAGTCCCCTCTCCCTCATAACATTATGCACCGCTTCCATAAACTCCCGGATCAAAGGGATCAGTCGTGCATTCAAAAGTGTGCTGGCGCAGACTTTTAAGATATCGGTCTCCTGGGAGATATCATAGGCTATGGTCAATGGGATCGTAAGCTCTTCCTGAAGAATCCGGAGGGCTGTCATTTCAAACCGTCCGCCGTTTGCGTCCGGGAAGGTCTGAACGATACCGACTGCATCGCAGTCATAAAAGAGTTCCGGAACGCGCCGTCTTAAATCCTCCCAATCCGGGTCATAAGGCTCCGCATAAAGATTTTCTGGTTTCGCATCAAGAACAATGATCTGAGAAAGGTCATTGATTCCATAGCCGTTTAAAATCTTTTCGAGCTGCTGTATCATCTCTTCGGTTGTTCCAATGATCAGCAGTTTCGCTCTGCTTCCTTTATTTTCTACGCAGGCGTTCGTTGCAAGAGTCGTAGAAAGCGAAAAACTTTTCACCTCTTTTAACAGCTCCTGCGGAAGTTCATCCAGTGCTTTTCCGATACCGATTTCCAGATTTGATTTTGTCGTCAGCGTTTTCCCTGTCGCAAGGATCTCTTTGCTGTCCAGATCATATACGACTGCATCTGTACAGGTTCCGCCTGTATCAATTCCGATTCCGATCATAGCTACTCCAATTGTTTTATATTATGAAAATGATATTAACATTATTCTTTCATGTTTTCTATCATTATGAGAAAAAACGAAAGAAAGGCGGCCAGTTCAAAGGCCGCCTTTCGGTAAATATTTCATTTTTGAGTCTCACATTTTTAGCGCAGAGCCCTCTCTGGATCAATTGAAATAGAAGTGCTTCGTGTAAGCCTGATACTGAGCAAAGAGATCATCCAGCGCATCCGTATCCTGATCGGAAACCTGATACCAGGTGCCGTCTTCGATTTCTCCATCGAAGTAGCCCCATTTTCCATCATTCGTCTGTGCAACAAAATACTTACGTTGTTTTCCTGTCGTCCGGACGATCTGGACTCTCACCCCATCCGTAAAGATCATTTCGTCGTCGCAGCTTTGAAGTTCAAGATAGTCTTCCGATACATCTTCTGCATCATACAGTTCATCAAAGCTCAGGTAATCAGTTTTATCATCATAATGTTCGGACAAATTACGGTTCACCAGATCCTTTACGTTAGAATCCATCAAGTCTTTTAACGATACAAAGCGGTCGGTGTCATACTCCCAGCCGCTGACATCCAGAAAATACTCATCGATCTTTGGATGTTTCAGCAGGGCCTCTATGTCTTCTGCTTTATCCTCTCGGCAGTAGCAGCGGATCGTTCTTCCGCCTTCCTCCTCATAATGATAAACCGAGATGATCGTCGGAGTTTCTCCATCTCCTCCGATGGAGTTGGTCGTGTCGCCATACTGGTCTTTTAAAAGAACCGGAACGTCCCTTTCGGTAATATAAATACCGCCCCAGCCGCTGTCTACAAATTCCAGATAACTGCCATCTTTCGTTTCAAAACCGACGGATCCGTCATAAGCATCAAGCCCTTCGGTTATTTCCGTATAGCGAAGCCCGCGCAGTTCCAAGGATTCTCTATTCTCGTCCAAATAAATGCCGTGATTATATCTAGCATCGTCAAGCGCTTTGCAGGAACAAAGTCCAAGCATACAGGTTAGTGCCATTGCAATCACAATTCCGCTTTTTACGAATTTTTTCATCTTCTTTCACCTCCTGCCCTTTTAGCTCAGATTCAATCTTCTGCTCATGATCGCTCTTGAGATCAGGAAATAGATCAGACCGAACACTGCACTTAGGATGATCCCGCAGATCAAGCTCGTGTGAATCGATGCAATGGGGTGTTCTCCCATCCAGTCGATGACCGCTTCTGCAAAACGCACCCATCTCTCGTTTGTGGCAAGCGCTGCTCCCACAACGATCAGGATCGTGGCAAAAATCTGTCCGACAATATAGATTCCAAAGTACACGCCAAAGGCCAGCAAGATCTTCTTTCTGTTAACCAGCTGTCCGATGGAAATACAGAAATAGATCAGGAGGAACTGGCTCGCCTGTGCGACTAAAAGAAGCACGATAAATTCTACGATAAACAGGATCAGGTGCCCATGGATATGGCTGAACGCATCCTTTAGAAGATAGCCACCTGCCTTATAAAGTTCCACACCGACTTCTCCTGCGGTTGCAACATTGAGCGCGATAAAAATGGCGAATACCGTTCCCACCTCAAAGATCATGGAAACCAATAGTTTTGACCACAGATGATCTGCTGCCGTGACCGGGAGTGTATGGCTTAAGTAACCCTCGTTCGAGTACATTCCCTGATAGAACCTGACGATTGCGATCACAAAGCACATGACCAGTGCCACGACGCAAGCGATCGAAAGCAGTACGATTGAGGATACAAAAACGATATTGTATGTCGGGCCACCCTTTCCTTCAAAAAACTGAATGATCCGGTTGACCGCTGCGATTCCGATCACGATCAGCTGAACCGGAAGCAGCAGGCGCAGAAAAGATGCAAAATCATATTTAATCAATTTCCCTACCATGCGAACACCTCCCTGAAAAGATCATCCACAGATTTTTGATGCTGCTCACGGATCATATCCACGGTGCTATGCAGCACACATCTTCCATCTTTGATAAAAATAACGTCATCCAAAACGCTCTCAATATCGGAAATCAGGTGTGTGGAGATCAGCACTGAAGACTCCGGATTGTAATTATTGATGATCGTGCTGATGATATAATCCCTGGTTGCCGGGTCAACGCCCGCGATTGGCTCATCGAGTACATAGAGTCTTGCATTCCTGCTCATCACCAGGATCAGTGATACTTTCTCCTTATTTCCTTTCGAAAGCGTTTTTAATCTTGCCTTCCGATTAATCCCTAAGCGGCCCAGCATTTCGTATGCCAGCTCTACTCTGAAATCTTTATAAAAGTCCTGAAATAGGGATACAATCTGCTCCACGCTCATCCAATGAAAAAGATAATTCACATCCGGGAGATAACTGACTTTTGCCTTTGTATTTGTTCCCGGCAGTTCTCCTTCGATCAGAACCTGACCTTTTGTCGGAGTCAGAAGGCCGTTAATGATCTTGATCAACGTTGTTTTGCCTGCTCCGTTCGGACCTAACAGGCCGATGATCTGACCGCTCTCTACAGACAGAGAAAGATCATTTAACGCATAGGTTGAGCCGAAACATTTCGTCACATTTTCGCATCTTAATATTTCACTCATAACGAAACTCCTTTACATAGTTTTGAATCTCTTCCCTGGTAAGACCGAGGGACTCCATGTCCTTCATGTAGTTTTCCGTTTTGGTTCGGATCAGATCCTCCCGAACACTTCCGGCGATCTGATTATTTTCGGCCACAAACCATCCGGAACCCCGTTTCGAATAGATCACCCCGCGCTGCTCTAACTGTTCGAATGATTTCTGCACGGTATTGGGATTGACGGAAGCCATGACCGCAACATCCCTGACCGACATCAGCCGTTCGCCGGGCTTTAATTCGCCCTTTGAGATCAGAACGCAGATCTGTTCGCAGATCTGGGGACACAGAGGTCTTTTTTTATCTAAATTCCATCCCATGAACATCCTCCTTGTATTACTTGACTGATCCTCTCGCCTGTTTCTTTTTCAAACTCAGGATTGAGCAATCTGTATTATTGTATTAGTACAGTAATACAATTTTCTTTTTCCGTCAAGATATATTTTGATCGCCTTCTGTGATTTTTTTGAAACCTTGATGTGTTTTTCCTGAGAATTCCAGATCCCGCTATTTCAAAAACGCTTTAGCTGCTATGTCTGCACAAAAAACGCCCTGCTGCCACGAATGGATCAGCAGGGTGTTTCAAGTAACAGAATATGGATCTGTGCTTGATGAATATTACGATTGGGCCAGACGTTTTACATATTCCATCGCCTTTTTCACCGGCGGCAGGAACAAGATGATGACCGTGGCCGCAGCTTCAATTCCGATATAAGCGATATTATAGACCAGCGAATATATAAGTCCGCTGGAGAAGCCGTAGTCGCCTGCATACATTCCAAAGAAGACCCAGCCGGAGATCACGGCGAAGACATATCTTCCCAGAACAGCAAGCAGATATCCTTTGATCAATCCGAACTTTTTCGCATTAACGAAAACTCCCGAAAGGCCCAATGCCGTAAATGCAAAGATATAATCCACAAGCATCTGCGGAATGGAAAGGATATACGGATCAATGGCCATCGTCAAAATGCCAAAGGCAAAAGACGCCATCAGTCCGGTGCCAAGGCCGTACCAGTATCCCACCAGTGCCATGAATAGCAGAGAGAACAGCGTAACAGATCCGCCCATCGGCATATGAACCACTTTAATAAAAGATGTAACGGTCGCAAGTGCAATGGCAAGCGCGGTAAACGCCAGTCTCTTTGCGGAAAACTTTCTGTTCTTTCCGAAGATCCATACGCCGACTAAGATGACGGCAAGCATAATGATGATCAGGGCAGTGATGCCGGCCGCAGTCGGCACATAAGTGGTATCGCCCCACTCATCTACAACAGCATTAACAAAAAATGACATAAAAAAACCTCCTTTTACTGCCGGAGATTACTTGATAAAACCTTATAAAAGAGCTTCCTTCCGTCGGCATTAACCGAATCAAGTAATAAGGGTCGTCTTAGACATCTCAGCCCCGTTTAGGAGCTCCCCTAGCATCTTATTATTCTATTCGTCAAAGGCCTTTGACAGAGCAATCATACGTGTATGCCGATGCTTTGTCAACCAATTCTTTCTTTGCACTCTTCCCTCACAGATGGTAAACTCTTGAGGAAGGTATGATTGCTTAAAAACTGAATACGATTTGTTTGAAACAAAACGTTTTTCGATATTAAAAACAAATCGTCACATAAATCAAAGAAAGGATAACATTATTATGGAGACAAGACCTTATATTCCTTGGGACATGATCGGTTCCTTTATGGTGGATGTATTTAAAGCTTACGGAGTTCCGGAAGAAGACGCAAAGATCTGCGCCGACGTTCTGATGGAGTCTGACCGCAGGGGCATTGAAAGCCACGGCTGCAACCGTTTTAAACCGATCTACTTAGACCGTATCGAAAAAGGAACCTTACTTCCAAAAACAGAAATTGAAATATTAAAAGAGACCCCGACCACGCTGGTCATGGATGCACATGACGGCATGGGTATGGTTGCAAGTTATCAGATGATGGAAAAGCTGATTGAAAAAGCGAAACAGTACGGCATGGCCGGCGGCGCGATCAGAAATTCCACCCATTACGGCATTGCAGGATACTGGACAGGAATGGCTGCAAAAGAAGGAATGGTCGGTATCACCGGTACCAATGCACGTCCATCGATTGCTCCAACCTTCGGCGTGGAGAACATGATGGGAACGAACCCTTTAACCTTCTCCCTTCCGACCGATGAAGAATTCCCGTTCTGCATTGACTGTGCGACCTCTATCGTACAGAGAGGAAAGATCGAATTCTATGCAAGAAGCGGAAAAGACACTCCTGCCGGAATGGTCGTTGCACATGACGGAAGCACTGTCACAGATTCCAACGAGATCTTAAAGATGTTAGTGGACGGAACCGCAGCCCTCGCACCGCTTGGCGGAGGCCCTGGAGATGAAATGTGCGGATACAAAGGATATGGCTATGCAGCCGTTGTCGAGATCTTATCTGCTGCCCTTTCCGGAGGCCAGTTCATGAAAGCCCTGACCGGTGTCGGAGAAGACGGAAAACCGCAGATGTACCATTTAGGTCATTTCTTCTTCGTTGTTGATCCGGATGCATTCATGGGCCGCGAAACCTTTAAGAAGATTGCAGGCGATATCTGCCGCGCTCTTCGTGCCAGCGAAAAAGCACCAGGCTATGACCGCATCTATACAGCAGGCGAGAAAGAATACCTTGCGTGGCTGGACCGCAAAGACAAAGGTGTTCCGGTCGGTGAAGCCGTTCAGAAAGAACTCGTTATGCTTCGCGACAAACTGAACCTCGATTACAAGTTCCCGTTTGAAGAATAATTGTTCAAAATCGAGTCTGTGTCTTTTTGCAGATTCTAATATTTGTTCAAAATCGAGTTTGTGTATCAAAATAACAAGAAAAACCGCTTAAAACCTCTGCATTCAAGGATTTTCGGCGGTTTTTTTAATGCACAAACTCGATTTCGGACATCTATCTGCAGTTCATAAAATGCACAAACTCGATTTCGGACATCTATCTACAGTTCATAAAATGCACAAACTCGATTTCGGACATCTATTCATATATGAGTGCCATAAACTATACTTAAATCAGGCGGAGAAGTTCTTCCACATCTGCTTCTGTCGTGCCCCAGCTGGTTGCGAAGCGGATCACCGTGTGGGTCTCATCGTATGGCTCCCAGAAACTGTAGACGACTTTATCTTCAATTTCTTTCAGCTTTTCATTTTCCACGATAAAGAACTGCTGGTTAGTCGGGGATTGGAGGAAAAACGGGTAGCCTTTTTCTTTCATCCCCACAATCAGTTTTTCTGCCATGTTGATGGCGTTCTGGCCGCAGCGGAAGTAGAGCTCATTGGTAAACAGCGCGTCAAACTGCGCTCCTGCGATCCATCCTTTTGCAAGGAGCGCTCCGCTCTGCTTGATGATCGTAAAGAATCCGTCAACAATATGTTTCGGAAATACGACAGCTTCCCCAAACATTGCACCGCATTTGGTTCCGCCGATATAAAACGCATCGCAATTTTCCGCAATGTCTTTTAATGTCACATCATTTTCTTTTGACGCCAACGCATACGCCATTCGCGCACCATCCATATAGAGAGGAATAGAATACTTATCGCAGACTGTGCGAAGCCGTTTTAATTCTTCCAGAGTATATAAGGTTCCGTATTCGGTCGGCTGGGAAATATAGACCATTCCCGGATGCACCATGTGCTCATAATTGGCATCCGCATAAAACGTCTTGAGATACTGCTCCACTTCTTCCGGGTCCAGCTTCCCGAGGTGATTCGGAAGCGCCAGCACCTTATGTCCGCTTGACTCGATCGCACCTGCTTCATGTCCGTTAACATGACCGGTATCTGCGGCGATCACTCCATCGTAAAGACGCAGCAGAGAGCGGATCACGACCATGTTAGATTGGGTGCCTCCGGCGAGGAAAAAGATTTCTGCATCCGGACATTCACATGCCTTGCGGATTTTTTCCTTTGCGCGGTCACTGACTTCGTCAATACCGTAGCCGTTAAATTTCTGATCATTGATCTTTGTTAAATACTCCAGGATCTCAGGGTGTGCTCCCTGGATATAATCGCTTTCAAAATGTAACATCTGTTTTACCTCTAAATGATTCTGTATCGCACGCCGAATTCATAGAAACAGTCTGCAGTCAGTTGGCGTTTTTTTTAATGCTTATTCTTTATACTCCCGGTGTTTCTTCGATCTCGCGGATCGGAAGCGGCTCCGGAACCGTAAAGTATCCGTTCACAACTTCGGCCGTATAGACTTCGCAGTTGCCAATATATTTTGACCAATAGGCGCCATTTGATTCCGGCGTCAGATATTCCAAAAGACCTTTCATTGCAATCGCATGCGTCGAAATCAGGATTGTCTCATTCACAGCAATCTGGCGAATCTCGTCCAGGAACTCGCCGGACCTTTTCAAGATATCGGAAAGCGATTCCATTCCTTCGGGAGCCGGGTTGTTTTGAAAATCACTGAAGAATGTGATCACTTCCGGTGCCGGGTCAGCGAGGCTCATCCCCTCGTATGGACCATAATCCATCTCGATCAGCCGTTCATCTGTAATGACCGTCGCGCCGGAATAATCCGTGCAGATTTTAGGCTTCGGCTCACCGGCATCATCCACATCCGCTTCCCGTCCCGCAATCAGATATGCCGTCTGGATCGCGCGTGTCAGTGGGCTCGAATAAATACGGTCAAACTGAATCCCTTGTTCACGAAACCATGCGCCGACTTCCTTTGCCTGCTCTACCCCAGTGTTATTCAACGGATGATTGCTGCGGCCTTGAAGGACCTTGGCATTATTCATTTCGGTTTGTCCATGTCTTACGATATAAATCATACTAATCCCTTTTCTTTTCTTTTATTTTAGCAACTCCCATATAGATCAGATCCAGCATGGATGTTATCACGACTGCAAGAATTCCGTATCCGATCAGATATCCCGGATTCCCCATAAATGCTTCGATCCACTCAAGCGGCGAACCCTTTGATGGAACATTTACGAAGAAATAATTCGTTCCTAATTTTTTGTTGAATATATAGAGAATTGGAACAGCGATCGCCAGGAACACAAACACTTTCCAAAGCTTTCGGATATCCGGAACGATTCTCTTGGATATTAACTGACAGATCACATACAGCGCAACCCCAAAATGGAAAAGAAAACCTTCAATTGTGATAAAGTGGATTGCCGGATAATAGGTCCAATC
>JAZQCK010000025.1:0-57757 GCA_045546255.1 Lachnospiraceae bacterium
GCCCTGAAGGATCGAGTTTGTGATTGTGGATAAGGAATAAAGAACGACAGAGATACAGCCGATCATCAGCATCAGGGATACTTTATCCGGGTCCACACTCGTCGGGAACAGCAAATTGATGATCGGTTTTGCCAGAACACCAATACCAACGGCACACGGCATCGCAACCATCATCGTAACCTTGATGGAAGAGTCGATCTTGCGGATGACATTACCGCGGTTACCCTGCGTGACTGATTTTACAACGCTTGGAATCAGTGAGGATGCAAGCGCGCTTGCAAGCGCGATCGGCACGTTGACAATCAGACGATAATTACCAGTGAACATACCGGTAAAGGTGTCGATCATGTCATGGTCCATGCCCTTTGCTTCCATGATATTACTGAAGAGTCCGGAGTCTACAAGACCTGTGAGGTTGTAGATCGTGGTACTCAAAATGACCGGGATGATCGTAAGGACCAGGACTTTCAGGATGCTTCCAAAGCCTTCTTTTTCTGTCGTCTGGTCTTCTTCCATCTGCGCCTTTAGCGTCTTGCGATACAGGCAATAAAGAACGATTAAAAAGACCAGCGCCGCTCCTGCACCGCAAACCGTACCCAAGGTTCCGCCGGATGCACCCATTGCTTCCGGAACATTGTCAAATGAATACTTTGCCGAAGCCGCCGTAAGCGCCGCCTTATAAAAGGCAGAGGCAGCCACAAGGCTTACGATCGCATTGATGATTTGTTCGAAGATATTGGAAAGCGCCGTCGGCACCATGGTTCCAAGACCCTGGAAAAAGCCACGCATAACACCTAAAACGGACATAATGATGAGTCCAAAGGATAAGGTCCTGAGCGCAACGGCACTCTGTGGATAATTTAGGAGTTTTGCAAAGAAATCCGCGCCGAAATAAGTGATAGAAAACGCCGCAAGGCCGATCACGATAGCAAAGCCCAAGGCAAAGGCAAAGATTCTTCGCGTGTTTTTATATTCTTTCAGCGTGGTGCGGCGGGAGACCATCTTGGAGACTGCCAAAGGAAGGCTGTAGGAAGATAACAGCAGTAAAAAAGAATACACTTCAAAAGCGATGCCATAATAGGCAACGCCCTTCTCTCCAAGGATGTTGTTCAGGGGAACTCTATATAAGATGCCGATCATCCTGACAATGATCGAAGAAACGCCCAGGATGGCGCCCTGCATCATGAAATTACCGCGATTTCTTTTCTTTGCCATTCTTTCCCGCTTTTAACGACGGATCTTCAGCACATCATCCATCAGACGCTTCTGCTCTGCTTCCATGAGCTTAGCGTCCTTCGTTTTCATGTGGTCATAACCTATTAAGTGTAACATACTATGAACAATTAAGAAAGAAAGTTCACGTTTTTGACTATGTCCGTATTTCTTTGCCTGCTCTTTGATCTTGCTGCCGCAGACAATGATATCGCCTAAGATATTCTCTTCTTCCTCGTCGATTTCCGCCGTGAAGACGCCGGGCGTTTTGTAATCATAATAAGGGAACGAAAGGACGTCCGTTGCATTGTCGATGCCCCGGTTGTCGCGGTTGATCTCCTGAATGACAGAAGGTGTCGTTAAGATCACATTCACCTCGAGTCCATCCGGAAGCCCTTTCTCCTTAGCCACAGCTCGCACAGCCTTTCGGATGATCGGCTTCGGGTCCTCAAACTCATATTTGATCCTGGTTTCGTTTTCGATGTAGATTTTCATATTATCTGTCTCTCTGGCGGGAGTTCTTCTTCTCATACTCCTCATAGGCCATGACGATCTTCTGTACGACCGGGTGACGGACAACGTCAACGCTGGTGAGGTTGACCATGGCGATATCGTCTTCCACGTTTTCTAAAACTTTGATCGCGACATCGAGGCCTGAAGTCTGCCCGTGAGGAAGGTCTTTCTGGGTTCGGTCACCGGTCACAACAACCTTGGACCCGAAACCGATACGGGTCAGGAACATCTTCATCTGTGCCGGCGTCGTGTTCTGTGCCTCATCAAGGATAATAAAAGCGCTGTCTAAGGTACGTCCGCGCATGTAAGCAAGCGGTGCGACCTCGATCAGTCCCTTTTCGCTGTTTGCCATATAGGCATCTGCTCCCATGATCTGATAGATCGCATCGTAAAGCGGTCTAAGGTACGGGTCGACTTTGCTCTGCAGATCGCCCGGCAGGAAGCCAAGGTTCTCGCCCGCTTCGATTGCAGGTCTGGTCAGGATGATGCGGTTCACGTCGCCACGCTTAAAGGCATCGATTGCCATCGCCATCGCAAGATAGGTCTTACCGGTTCCGGCAGGGCCTAAGCCAAAGACGATCATATTTTTCTTGATGGCATCCACATAGGCCTTCTGGTTGAAGGTCTTTGGTTTGATCGGACGTCCGCTGATCGTGCGGCAGACGATATCGTCATCTAAGTCTGCGATATGGGTCTGGACGCCGCTGCGCTCTAACGAAAGCGCATAATCGACGTTCTGCGCCGTGATCGTCTCGCCTTTACGCACAAGCTTCACAAGGTCTTCTAAGACATGTTTTGCGCGCGTGGCATTGACCTCATCCCCCACGATCTTAATCTTAGAGTCACGGGTAATGACGGTGACAAATAACTCTTTTTCGATTTTTTTGATGTTAACGTCGAACAGACCGTAGATTTCTTTGATTTCCTGAGCAGAGAGCTCAAAGGTGGATTCAATAACGCTCAAATATATTTCTCCTTATGTGCGTACAGTTTTCTAAAAATTTTCATTATTATAGCATAGAGTGCGTAAGTTTACACTGAAATTGAATGGGATTTTATTGTGATGATTTTGTATAAGGATTGCCTGAGATTTTGGCAGAAATAAAAAGGACCGATCGAAATCGGTCCTTTAAAAAATCTTAGTTATATTTGCGCTTACGAGCAGCTTCAGACTTTTTCTTACGTCTTACGCTTGGCTTCTCGTAATGCTCTCTTTTACGAATCTCCTGCTGAATGCCAGCCTTCGCACAATTTCTCTTAAAACGACGAAGAGCGCTGTCTAAAGATTCGCCTTCTTTTACGATCACATTTGACATAAGCTTCGAACTAACCTCCCTCCGATTATGGAATACTTCCGCTTACGCGCTTGATTATTATAGCAATACGATTTTACAGCGTCAAGAAAAATCTTAAAAATAGCTTGGTTGATAAACTTTTTGTTATCTATCATTGATTTTTCTTAAACGATGGTAACAAATTTTTAAAC
This sequence comes from Lachnospiraceae bacterium, assembly GCA_045546255.1. Taxonomy (GTDB): domain Bacteria; phylum Bacillota; class Clostridia; order Lachnospirales; family Lachnospiraceae; genus RGIG5612. The sequence continues at coordinate 3,212 of JAZQCK010000025.1, forward strand.
AATTCCGGATCTTCCGCCGGCTCCGGTTTCAGCATTAAAACTGCTGCCAGATTCCCCCTCTTCCCTTTCGTGAACCGATGGGAGAACAATAGATCCGGGTTATGATTGGTGCAGATATCCGTGACATGAATGTTTTCAGCTTTTACCCCTGCTTTTCGCAGTGTAATCTCAATTGCTTTCCATAGGTCTAATTGATAATGCTCTGCATCTCTTCCACTGCGGAAAATCTTTGGCATTTCAGCTTCCTCATATTCCTTCGAAAACGCCTCATAAAGATCGCTGCTCACTTCATAACAATCCTGACAGATGGACGGCCCGATGCAAGCAATAACATCTTCCGCTAGGCTGCCGTACTCTTCGCCCATCATCTGAATCGCTTTTTCTGAGATCTGTCCGACGGTTCCTTTCCAGCCGGAATGCACGAGGCCGATTGCCTCGCGCTTTGGGTCATATAAATAGACGGGAACACAATCTGCAAATAGGAGGCATAGCGCAACGCCCGGTTCATTCGTGATAAAGCCATCGACAGCATCATAATCACGCGGTTTCACCAAACCTTTTCCACGGTCTTCCGCTGTTGCGATCCTGATATTCGTCGTGTGTTCCTGACGGGAAATCACGATGTTGTTGTAATTGATCCCTATCGTTTTCGCAAACGCCCGATAATTAAAGAAGATATTCTCTCCCTTGTCATCATTGTTCAGCCCCAGATTCATAGACTTATAAATGCCTTTGCTGAATCCGCCTTTCCTAGTTGAAAACGCATTTACCAGTTTTTCCTGATACTGATCCAGTGCAGGAAACGTGATATACATGACCCGCTCTTTTTTCCATAGGGTCGTTTCGTTATTCTTTTGCGGAGTGTAGATGATTTTAACTGCCATTCTTTCCTTCTGCTGCCACTCTCTTTATCGCACGATTTTCTTCAACTTCGCTGTAGTGGACACTTTATTATTTTGCGCCTTTTACACTTGCCACGCATTCTTTATATGCGTGATTTCGTCTCCATCGATCAGGACCGCATCAAATCGGATAAAGCTTTTCGGCGAAATCCCGTGCATCTTCATATAAAGCTTTGCGACCTGGATGATCGTTTTCTGCTTACTCCTTGGGATCGCCGACTCTGCCCCGCCATAGTTCCGGTTCTTCCGATATTTTACTTCCAGAAAAACCAGTTCGTTTCGATCCCTCGCAATGATATCGATTTCTCCGAGCCGTGTCCTGTAGTTCGTCTCAATGACCCGCATGCCCTCCTCTTCAATATATGCGCAGGCCATCTGCTCATAGCGGCTTCCAAGCGCTCGTTTATTCTGTTCTGTCATTTATTGTTTCTAGGATTTCGGCGTGAAATATAGGTTCATTATAATCGATTTTAAAAGACTTGCAACTTGGCATCAAAACACCAATTGCACTAGCACCATATAGATCACCGTACCTCCAAGAATACTGATCAGGGAATTCCGTCTCCAGATCTGAAGTCCTACAACGCATCCCGCGGCGATCAGCTCCGGAGCGCCAAACGGTGCGGACGTCCAGACGACGTCTTTCAGGCAATAAATCACCAGCATTCCGATGATTGCTGAGGGAAGAACTTCTCCCAGATAAGAAATATATGCAGGGATCTTCTTCCGGAAAACGAGGAATGGAAGAAACCTTAACAGCATGGTAACGACTGCCATGATGGCAACTAGGATGGAGGCGTTCATTTGGGCACCTCCTCATGATGATCTTCCTGACTCTTATCCTTGCTCTGACTCAAGGAATTCTTGTTTTCTACACCCTGCCCCTTCTTGCGAAGCCTCAGCAAAGACAACACCAGCGTGATCAAAAGCATCGCCGGGATCAGGAAGCGATCCGGCCCGAAGATCACAAGACAGATTGCTGTTCCGATCAGTCCTGTAAGCGCCGGGATATGGTCTTTGGTCGTAAGCCATTGCTCCGTAAAGGAAGCGATAAATAAGGCCGTCATAGAGAATTCGATCCCGGTCGTTGGAAACGGAATGACTGCACCCAAAAGGCTGCCTGCCACACTGCCGATCACCCAGTAACTCTGGTTAAAGAGCGACACCCAGAAACGATAAAGATTCGCATGTTCCTCGTCCGGCGTTTTTCCGTCGCAAAGCAGCGAATAGGTCTCATCTGTCAGGGCAAAGATCATATAGGGTTTAAACCTGCCTGCATCTTTATATTTTTCGATCATGGAGATGCTGTAAAAAAGATGGCGGGCATTGACCATGAAGGTCGTAAGGATTGTCGTTAGAATGGATGCCTCGCCCGCAAGCAGATTGACTCCGACATACTGCATGGAACCAGCATAAATAAAAACGCTCATAGCGCCAGCCCACAGGACGCCGTAGCCGGCATTGCGCAGCAGGATGCCAAAACCAATGCCGAGAATGATATATCCCGCCATGACAGGCACCGACTTAACAAATGCCTTCGCTATGATCTGTTTATTTGTGAGTTTCTGTTCCATACCCATAAAAGAAGCTGTGAAGTCGTATCTGAATTCACAGCTTCTGTTTTGTTAATATTAGTTGAAATCGTGAGTCTGTCGTCACCGCTGAATACTATACACGTATAAGATTAAGCCTAATCGCTTTTTCCAATCAGTCATTATACAGGAAGCATCCGGAATAGCACATCTTTTCCGGGCCATAGTTATAGGCAACGCCGTTCTGCTTGCAGACGTCCGCAACATAAAGGCCAAAGGCTTCCATAGAAGAGAACTTCTTATCCGGGAAACGACATGGGTTATCCGGATAAGCACATTTTGCACAGATTGTACACGCACCATCTGCCAGCGGGAGAAGATCCTCGATTTCTTCTTTTAATTTTTCAACGCACTCGCGATATCTCTCGTCATGGTTTTCTTTGACTTCCATGATGCCTTCAAAATCCAAACTGTCTTCGATATCGCCTACGGTCTGGACTAAAATGCCATGAGAATATTGTTTCATCTTTTCAGCGCACTCCTCGATCTCGCCGCATCCCGGCGGGCAGCTCCAGCAGGCATTGTATTTGCCACAAGTATTGACCGCACACATATCGCGCACTTCCGGAAGTGCTTTTAATGTCGTAACATCCAGTTCCGCTACGGTCTCAAAACCACAATCTCTTGCAATCTGCATTAATTTTTCCTTATCCATTCTCTACTCCTTTATAAAAAACTATTTCATTCTCGTGGTATATCTTTCTAAAGCGATCCGGGCACTACTCAAACATAAGGTTATCCACAAACGTATCCTGGAAATCAGGATGCGTTGCCAGCTCTAAGAATTCAACCTGCTCCGTGATCTTCTGTGCTCTTCTGTATTCCGCAAAGTTCAGTGTCGCAATCTTGGATCCCTCGCCGGCTGCATTACCAATCATCTCAATGCGCGCTTCCAGCTGAGGCGGGATCATCCCGATCGCGCAGGCACTGTGCGGGTCCATATAGTTTCCAAATGCACCTGCAATCAGGACCTTCTTAATATCGCTGATCTTGATTCCAAGGCGGTCTGCCATCAGATCAATACCGGCTGCGATCGCACCTTTCGCAAGCTGCACCTCACGGATATCTTTCTGTGATAAGAAGACTTCATCTTTGAGCATAATGGCTTTTCCGCTCTCAACCTTCGTGAGTCTGTCAAGATTTGCTTTCACGGCATCGCTTGCATATTTCATATCCTCTTTTTCCGGGTCAAAGAGTTTTCCTGCTTCATCGATGATCTCGTTTTCCAAGCAGACAGCAACGGCATCCATCAGACCGGAACCGCAGATTCCCTCCGCCTTGATATCATCAATGACATGGCAATCCAGTGTTCCATCTGCCGCCAATTTGATATGGTCGATCGCGCCATCGCGCCCGCGCATACCGCACTCAATCTTCGCACCTTCGAAGGCCGGTCCGGCTGCTGTGGAGCAGGCGATCATGCGCTCTTTATTTCCCATGACCATCTCGCCATTTGTTCCGATATCGATCGCGAGGGTCAGATCTTCAATCTCATCAAAAGCGGATGCAAGCAGAACGCCTGCGGTATCTGCACCAACGAAGCCTGCAATGTTCGGAAGCATCTGAAGCTTCGCATTTGGATTCACAAAAATATCTGCCTCTTTTGCCGGGATGATGATCTCATCATTCACAGAGGTATTATATGGTGCATGAACCAGCGGCTTCGGCGTAATGCCCATAAAGAGATGGTGCATGCAAGTGTTTCCTACGATGGTAACAAGATAGATCTTTTCTTTTGTGATCTCCGTATTCCCTGCTGCAGCTGCTTCTTTTAATGCCTCATCGATCAGCCCATTCAAGGCTTTGCGGATGACATCTGACAATGCCTCTACTCCGTTTGCGATCGCATACTCACTGCGGGCGATGACGTCTGCACCATACTGACTCTGCGGATTCAGCATACTTGCATGGGAGATTTCCTCTCCTGTCGTAAGGTCTAATAAGTAGCAGACGACGGATGTCGTTCCGATATCAAAGGCTGCTCCAAATGCCTTGAAGTTTTCATCTGGCGGAAGCAAGTCAATGATCTCGTTATTATATAAAACAGCCGTGACGTTATAGTCATGCTCTTCCAAGGTATCAAACACTTTATCAAGAAGTTTCGGATTCACAGGAATCGCTGCTACATCAATGCCGAAGGCAGAAGAAACTGCTTCTTTCACTCTCTGCCAGTCGGAAGAGTTATCGCCCATCTGGCATCTTTCGACATGGATCTGCGCACTTCTGACTGCCGGAGCAAGCTCGAACTGGCGCTGCGTTCCGGTCTCCAACAGATGATGCTCGGTCTCTTCACGTACGATCAAGGTAATGTCGTGGTCCACCTCGTTCTGGCAGGCCTTCACGGTTTTTGTTGATGCCGCCTTTGCTTCTTCTGCACTTAATAAGCCTTCTGCAACATCCACCAGACACTTTCCACAGGTTCCGAGTCCGCCGCAAGGCGCATCCGGATGAAGCCCTGCCTGGATCTGTGCATCCAGATAGGTGGTACCCTCCTGCACCTCTATGATCTGATCAAGTGGCAATATTTTTACTTGGTACAACATATCCTTCTCCTCCACTTTTCTTATCATTCATTATAAAATTACCTTGCCTTATAGGCAAGGTAATATCATGTGCATTTCTGTTAAAATATTACTGATTTCCACTGGCATGGACCATGCAAGCCATAACTATTCTATGGAAAATTTGGAATTATTCCTCATCTTCCGGATCTGACTCTTCAAATACACGTTCCAGATCGATCAGGAAAGTACAAACTCCGCAGTTATAAGCATGAATCAAGGTGCCGTGCATTTCCTGCTCCTCAGGTTCTACTTCCCCATGCAGCATCATCTCACAAGCATCAAAGCATTTTCCAATATAATCCGAATCCAGTTTCAATGTGGCATGCGAAGGATAAAGAACGTCAAAGCGATCTTCCATATCCATCAGCTTTATTATACTTGCCGGGTAATCATCGAGACTCCGGTGATTTCCGAACATAAAGATATTTCCATCCTGAACAGAATCCCCTGGGAACAACGCTCGGTGATTAATATCCAGGATCGCAACACTACCATGAGTATGTCCCGGGATTGTGATGAGCTCAAGCGGCCGGTCTCCTATATCAATGACCTGCCCATCCTCAATTGACACAATGTCACCCGTCTCGCCTAATTGCCTGAGATAAAGGCCATGATCGGCTTCATGGAGATAGAACCAGTCAAACTCTTTGTTACCTAAGCAGTGATCCATGTCAGCGTGTGTATTTAAAAGCTCAAGTGGAAACTGCTCCTTTCCTGCTGCTTTTACTTTCTGAATATAGTCTGTGGAAATAAGGACTTTTTCGAAGTCCTTAATCTCTTCCCAGTTTTTCCCTTCATCAGGTCCTTCCAAAATTGCATATGCCAGATCTTTTACACAAGGGATATCTATTCCGGAGTCGATCAGCATCGCCTTCTCTTTTCCCTTCAGCAGAAAGAAGCGCACGAAATCATCTTCGATGCTCCATGTGCAATCATCAATCTTTATTACTTCATAATTCCTATTATCCATTTCCTATCTCCTCTTCTCCAATGATGATTTGATTCATAATTATTATATACAGAACGCCTTATATTTACAAACAGCGATTATGGGCAAATGGACAAACTTTCTCCTTGGCGGCGTTCTTGGAACGCCGTGTATGAGCACCCCCTCCACCACGGCGTTTATTCCATACAAAAAGGCTCAGGATAAACCTGAGCCTTTTGAGTTCATATGGAATTATCTTTTCAGATAACATCAAAGAATATTGATTTCTTCCAAAGCGCTTACGCTTTTGAAGAGACTTACACTCCTCAGCACTTAAGCTTCCGGAGGCATAACCATTTCTTTGATCTCGCCGTCGATTACGATCGGAGCGCCTGTTGCTGCCTGGATCTCTTCGATGGATACTCCCGGAGCCAGCTCTCTTAATGTGAAGCCTTTGTCTGTGATTTCCAGAACACCAAGCTCGGTTACGATCATATCAACTGCTCTTAAAGCGGTTGCCGGAAGAGAGATCTCTTCGAACAGTTTGTGAGCGCCTTTGTTGGTGTGCTGCATAGCAACAACAACCTTCTTAGCACCAACAACAAGGTCCATAGCACCACCCATACCTGGAGCCATCTTGCCCGGGATGATGTGGGATGCAATGTTACCAACCTGGTCAACCTGAAGAGCGCCGAGAACGGTCATATCAACATGTCCGCCACGGATGATTCCGAAGGAAGTTGCAGAATCAAAGAATGCTGCGCCTTCATAGATGTCTACGTTAACACCGCCGGAGTTAACAACGTTCGGGTCGATGTGATCCGGTGCAGAAACACCAGCCATACCGATGATTCCGTTCTCAGACTGAAGGGAGATGTCGATTCCTTCCGGAACATAGTTTGCTACTAAAGTCGGAAGACCGATACCAAGGTTAACTACGTATCCGTCTTTTAATTCCTGTGCTACGCGGTGAGCAATGATTTCTTTTACGCTTGCCATTATTTGTCACCTCCTACTACGATATAATCAACAAAGATATACGGAGTCATAACATAGTCAGGATCTAATTCTCCAACTTCTACGATCTTTTCAGCTTCAACGATAACGGTATCTGCTGCAGTTGCCATTACCTGCTGGAAGTTCTTTGTCGTTCCTTTATAGAATACGTTACCCTTCTTATCAACGATGTTTCCACGAAGAACTGCAAATTCTGCATGAAGCGGAGCCATCATCAGATAATCTTTACCATCGATTGTGATCTCCTGAAGTGTGAACTCGCCGTTTGCGATGTCAGTACCAACACCGGTCGGAGTAACGATAGCACCAAGGCCTGCTCCGCCTGCACGGATCATTTCAGCCATGGAACCCTGCGGAACCAGTTCTACTTCCATAGAACCATTGTTCATCTGCTCAGCAACCTGCTTGTTGAGGCCGATGTGAGTTGCAACCAGTTTCTTAAGAGAATGGTTTTTGATCAGTTTTCCAAGTCCTCTCGGAGCAACTGTTTCGTTTCCGTTCTCATCGAACTGCGGTCCGAATCCACCATCGTTGCAGAAGCAGGTTAAATCTTTTGCTCCACGTGCAACTAATGCATCCATGATAGATTCCGGAGTACCGTTGGACATAAAGCCGCCGACCATTACGGAAGATCCGTCTTTGATCATTTCAGCAGCCTGCTCAGCTGTGATAATTTTATCTTTCATGATAACCTTTGTTTCCTTTCAGTTTTTTTTGCATGGTCTAGTTTGGCCATCTTGCAAGACCTGGCCAACCTTGTGAGGATCAATAACGGACCAATCGCGCGAAGTCCGCTATCTCCTCTTTAAAACTGTGCCTGCCCGCTTGGGGCAGGCACGAAAAGTCAGATTAATCTGAGTACTGTCAATAGGAAACGCCGTGCGTTTCCTGTGCGAAATTTGCAGCACAACGTGCCTTCTGATGCAAATTTCTGCACATGCATTGCGCAGCTGACTAATTACTCGGACTTGTCTGAGTAATTAGTCTCTCTTAACGATAAGAGCCTGGCCCATACCACCACCGATGCACAGTGTAGCAAGACCTGTCTTAGAATCTCTTCTGCCCATTTCATAAAGCAGAGTAACCAGGATACGAGCACCAGAAGCTCCAACCGGGTGACCAAGGGCAATGGCACCACCATTAACATTGACTTTTTCCATATCAAAGCCAAGTTCTTTAGCAACTGCAAGAGACTGAGCTGCGAAAGCTTCGTTTGCTTCTACCAGGTCGATATCTTCGATCTTTAATCCAGCTTTTTCCATAGCTTTTCTGGAAGCCGGAACAGGACCTACGCCCATGATCTTCGGATCTACGCCGCCTGTTGCATAGGAAACGATTGTTGCCAGCGGTTTGATTCCGAGTTCATCAGCTTTTTCTTTGCTCATAACAACGAGTGCTGCTGCACCATCGTTGATACCAGAAGCGTTAGCTGCAGTAACTGTACCGTCTTTCTTGAATGCCGGTTTCAGTTTTGCAACTTTTTCCATTGTGTTTCCACGGGAAAGGTGCTCGTCTCTATTGAATACGATCGGATCGCCTTTTCTCTGCGGAATTGTTACAGGAACGATCTCAGCGTCGAATACACCGCCATCAACAGCTTTCTCTGCTCTGTTCTGGCTTCTTACTGCGAACTCATCCTGCATTTCTCTGGTTAATCCCCACTGCTCTGCTACGTTCTCAGCGGTGATTCCCATGTGGTAATCGTTGAATGCTTCCCAAAGACCATCGTTTACTGTAAGGTCGATCATCTTCGCATTGTTCATTCTTGCTCCCCAACGAGCTGACGGAACTGCATACGGTGCTGCAGACATATTTTCCATACCACCGCATACTACGATCTCAGACTCACCTGCTTTGATCTGGTTAGCTGCAAGGGCAACTGCCTTCAGACCAGAACCACAAACGATGTTAATTGTCATTGCCGTACACTCAACAGGAAGACCTGCTTTGATAGAAGCCTGACGAGCCGGGTTCTGTCCGAGACCACCCATGATAACGCCACCCATGATGACTTCATCAATCTGCTCCGGTTTAAGACCAGCACGGTTAACAGCTTCTTTGATAACTGTTGCACCAAGTTCAACTGCAGGTACATCTTTCAGTGTGCCACCGAACTTACCGATTGCTGTACGGCAAGCGCTGGCGATTACAATTTCTTTTGCCATTTTTTGTTTTCTCCTATTAAATGAATGTTATTTGGACAATAGTCCTTTTTACACCCCAAAGTCATAACCCTTTGCAGGGTTATGACTTTCAGGGTATTCGTAACGATTTAATTATTTAGCTTTTTTAGCTGCTGCTTTTTTAGCCGGAGCTTTTTTAGCCGGAGCTTTCTCGTACATCGGAGCCGGTGCCTGCTTCTCAGTTTTCTTCTTGTTCTTCTTGAAGAAATCTCTGTCGGAGCAGCCAGTTCCACAGTATTTGTATACTCTGTCCGGAACGCCCTTGTTGATGTCTTTCTCATCGATCTCTGCTACGCAACGAGCCATGGAGCCGTCGCCCATGTACCAACGAAGCGGGAAGCAGTAGAAACGGAATCTCTTGTTGGAAACTTTATCAAGGTCACCACCAAGGTTCTCAACACCAACGATACCATGGCCGAGCATTGTCTTGTGGCAAGGCTCCCATGTTCCCCAGCAACCGATCTTCTCAAGATCACCGAATTTAGCGTCATAAGCTTTCTGGCCGTGGATACGGATGTATTCGAATTTATCGAACTCAGCGTATGCTTCCTCACCAAAGAGCTCTTTGTACTCTTCTGTGATCGGTTTTCCGGATGCGCCAAGAAGGTTCATTCTTGTCATACCGTTGTTACCCATAGCTGTGTGAAGCGGATGATCAAGTGCCTGCATATCCATAGCTACGCACTTAACACCATATTTAACGAACCATTTACCAGCGTCAACGCCAGTACCACAGCTGTAGTGATAATATTCTTTGGAGTCATCGAATAATCTGTGCATACCTGTGTTCAGGCAAACAACCATACCCTTTAACTCTTCCGGTTTAATTTTTGCTCTCTTGCAAGCATCCTCAAGGTGCTCAGGAAGGATCAGTCCCCAGCGTCCAATGTGGATCTCAAGGCAAACAGCATCACCTGTGTAAGCATCGATCGGCATTTCATGAGTATAACGAGCTCTCTTTCCATCAAACTCGAACTCCATTACGTGACGAGGAGCGTCGCAGTGTGTACCTGTGTGCTGTGTGCATCCTACATACTGTGTAAGAACGCCACCTTTAGCCATTGAGTGTTTTCCCTCGATGAACGGCTTATCGAAATAAGGCCAACGCGGAATCTCACCACTAAAAGGATGTGTTAAATCAACAAAAACTTTCTTTCCCATTTAATTTTCCTCCATTAAGTTAAATTGAGTTGCTATTAAAACCACTTCGAACACATCCCTGGGCAGGAATGTGTTCGATAGGTTCGTTACTATTTACCGTATACCATCTTGATGAGGTATTCGTTCAGGTCTTTCTTGCTCTTTGCAACAGACTCGTCATCCCATTTCAGGAAGCCTTCGCCAGATGCAAATCCCATTTTGCCTTCGTCGATCATCTTCTGAAGAAGTGGGCTCGGCTCATGGTTATCTGCAAGATACTTAAGAACATAGTTGTGAATGTTAAATGTAAGCTGAGTTCCAACCATGTCAGAGTTTTCGATCGGTGCAAGCTGCGGAAGACGAAGACCGAAGCTGTATTTAACTGCATCATCGACTGTCTTAGGATCTGCGATTCCCTGCTCAACGATGGAGATAGCTTCTCTCCAAAGAGCGTGCTGCATTCTGTTTGCAACGAATCCCGGAACGTGTTTCTTGCAGTAGATCGGCTTCTTGCCTGCTCTGTTCAGAGCATCGATCGTCAGCTGCATAACTTCCTCTGTCGTATCAGCTGTCTTAACAACCTCTACCAGCGGGATCAGGTGAGCCGGATTCCAGAAGTGTGTTCCAACAACTCTTTCTTTGTGCTGGCACTTGGAAGCGATCTCTGTCGGGCTCATAACAGATGTGTTTGTGCAGAAAATGCAGTCATCGCGGCAGATTCCTTCAAGCTCTGCGAAAAGGTCCTGCTTTGTTTCCATAACTTCTGCTACACACTCGATGATCATGTCCGCATTCTTGAATGCTTCACCCTTATCCGGGAATACGAAGCTGATTCTGCTCATGCGGTCTTTCACTTCTTCTTCTGTGATGATGCCTTTGTCTTTCAGCTGATTTAAGTTATCCTCGATAACTTCCAGACAAGGTTTTTCTCTTCTGTTCCATACTGTAACGTTGAAGTCCGGGCAGCTTGAGAATACTAAAGCGATCATGTTGCCCATCATACCAGCGCCACAGATAACGACATTTTTAACTTTTTCCATTGTTTTGAATTCTCCTACAAATACAATTGTTAGTCAGTTAATAGGTTTTAGCGGTCTGCTAACGGATTGCTCCGCTTCGCAAACAGCCTTTGCTAAAATACGCTCGCTGCGCGCTTCGCGCTCTCGCTCGCTCCGTGCACTCCATACTCTCGCTTGCTACGCAAGCTTCGTATTCCGTGCACTATCGTCGTCAAAAAGAATCTGCTTAGCAAGCTTGCTTGCAGCTGATTCTTTTTTCCTCCTGATTTTAGCAGACGAGGTATCCTCCTGAGCAGTCACAAGCCGCACCTGTGATGAAGTCAGATGCATGAGAGGACAGGAAGATTACATAGCCAACGAAATCGCTCGGCTCTGCAAGACGTCCGATCGGCTCTCTCTTCATGAAGTTCTGGTATACTGCGGATTCCGGATCGAACATCCACTCTGTTAATTCAGAACGGAATACTGTCGGGCAGATTGCGTTAACGTTGATTCCATATTTTGCGGAAAGGTCGCAAGCCATGGAAGCGATCATCATGTCAGCGCCACCCTTGGATGTGCAGTATCCTGTGTAACCAGCCATACCTCTCTTAGATCTCTGAGAAGTAACAACAACGATTTTTCCGCCGGATCCTGAAGGAACATTCTCTGCTCCGTCAAGCTGTGCAACCATCTGCTGAGCAACATATTTCAGAACAATGTATACGGACTTGCAGTCAGCATCCATGATGTACTGCCAATCTTCTACAGACTGCTCTAAGATGTTTGCCGGTTTATTGAAGCCGTGAGCAACAGCAAGAATATCGATTCTGCCATATTTCTCAACTACAGCTTTAATAAGGGCCTCAACGTCCTCAACTTTTGCCGGATCTGCAGCAAAGTGAGCAACATCAATGCCCTCAGCTTTAAACTCATCTTCTAATTCCTGTAACTTTGCATCGTTACGTCCTGTCAGGAAAACCTTTGCTCCAAGGTATCCATAAGCTTTTGCAGCAACTCTTCCGAGTGCTCCAGTTGCACCAGTAACTAAAGCAACTTTGCCTTCTACTGAGTACATTGTTTCAACAAAATTCTTGTCCAAACTTACCATAGTCATCTCCTCCTAACTTTTAATTCCTGACATAACCTGCCAGGTAATTATGGTAAAAAATTATTGCTGATCGTGCGTTTATTTTTCGCAAACGCGCAAAAAAATCAAGCGCACGAAATCGCTGATGTCATAATACTCTTTTTATTAGTAAAAATCAACCAACAAGAGCACAGAAAATGTTTGATATTTCGGTAAAAAGTCGAATATTTTTTGCTTATACAAATTTCGCATAAACAAAACTGCGGTATTAATTTACCGCAGTTCTTTTTCTCCTTTTTCATGAATGAGATTTGGTTTAATAAATGTTCAGAATATGAAGATTTGCTCCGTCCCATTCACACTCGTATCCATGGCCATTTTTCACATACCAGTCATAATAAGATTTTTCCGGTTTTCCATATTCGGAAAGAATCGCCATGATCGTTCCGCCGTGAATAACGAAGACTGCTTTTTCTTTGTCATCTCCAAGCGTTTTCATGGTTTCAGAAAATGCTTCGCAGCAGCGTTTCGTAAACTCACTCTTTACTTCCCCATCAGGAATTGGCCCCTCGCACATTCCGTCTACCCATTCTTTATAAACCGGATCGTCTTCCATGTCTTTAGCCGAACGCTGCTCAAAGATACCGAAGTCCATTTCCCTAAGTCCTTCCAGAACCGTTTTTTCAGAACCCGGAAATAAGATTTCCGCCGTCTCATGGCAGCGGATCATCGGGCTGACAAAAACATGCTCAGAGGAAGGATAAAACTTCTCCGCATAAATTTCCGAAAGCTGCGCTTTCCCCTGTTCGCTTAAATGCTGGTCTGTCCGTCCGCCAATATATTGATGCAATTCATTGCCCGGGGTCATCCCGTGGCGAATTAAAAATACTTTCATTATTTGATCCTCTGTCCGATTCCGCAGAACACGCGGGTCACAGACTCTGCAGCCTCTGCGAGAATGCAGAGTGCCCTGCCCGTCTCTTCTCTCCAGATCCTCTCTTCTTGTTCAAACGGATGGATCCCGCTGCCGATCTCATCGCAGCAGATCACAGCATCCGGATTTTGCTCGATCAATGTTTTGGCAAATTCCTGCGCAGATCCTCCGTCTTTTAAAACCTGTCTTGTCAGCAGATGGAACTGGTCGATTCCTGCAGCACTCATCGCCTCTTTAGCGCCACAAAGAACCGGTTTGATCCCGGTTTCTCTTTCTGCTAATTCCCTTTGTCCGTGGCCTTCTCCGCCAATATATAATCTGATCATGTTACTACCTTATATGATTTATTCTGAGCTGACATGCCGTTCTGCGATATTGCCTCACTTCGGGTTTATGCTTTATAAGATAAAACTGAATATCCCTACACACAGCACTGTGGAAAGTTCTGCCATCTGTAAAAACCATCCGGCAAGATCTCCGGTCGTTCCGCCGAATTTCTTATAAGACATCAGCCTATAATATAAAAAGACAAGTCCATTCGCACAGACAATAATGAGACCCAACCATCCTTTTAAAACGATCATTGCCGCAATGCAAAGTGCGATATAGACCAGTATGACAATGATAACGGTTCGCTTCTTTGCTGCATCCGCAAATCCCTGGAGCATTCCTTTTTTCCTTGCTCCTTTAAAGGATGCAAGTGCCAGCGCACTTAACGCGCGGGATAAGATAAAACCGACGCCGACTGCTCCTATGGTCTTCCAGTCTGCAACTGCGTTCCAGCAGGCATAATAGACGACCATCCAAAGTGCTCCGAAAATGATGGCAAAGGCTCCTGCATGAGAGTCTTTTAAAATCTCAAGACGCTTTTCCCTGTCCTGCTGGGAAGAAAGCGCATCCACGGTATCACAAAAACCATCCATATGGATCCCGCCAGTGATCAGAAACGGGATTGCAACTGCAATCGCCGCAGCGATCAGCGTGGGCAGATGAAGGAGGCCTGAAAGCCAGAACCAAAGGCATTCAAAGCCGCCGATCACGGCTCCGATCAAAGGGAAATAGCACATGCAGTAACGCATGGACTTTTCGTCCCACTCAAACACCGGGATCGGGATTCTCGAATACATTTGAAATGCAATTGCCAGACTTTTAAACACGTAGTTCTCCTTTGATCGAAACAGGGATTCCGCAGACGACTTCAAAGCCTGCATCTGCCTGTTCCATGATCCATTGATTCACCTCGGTTAATACCGCTTTATAGACTTCGGTTTCCTCATCGTAAGTTCTGCCGTCCTGCGCCACTTCTGCGGAAACAAAGATTGTATTTCCTTTTCTTTGAAGGAGTTCTTCCAATTCCTTTTGGATCAGGCCGAAATAAGCAACGGTTTTCTCCTTTGCCGAAAGAGACGCGATTTCCGTCTTTTCCTCCGAAAAGATTTCCGCATCATAAATCACATTGGCCGTATGCGTCGACATGCACTCGATCAGTACCGTCTCCTCTCCTTGCGGAATTTCCGTTAAGAGTTTTGGACGCTCAAGCGTTTCAAAGCCCTTGCCCGCACGAAGCTTGTGGTGCCGCTCGACCTTTTTTTCATCTTCTTCGCTGAAGATCGGCATCGTCGCCACATAAACCATCTTTCCGCCAAAGTGCATGGCTATGTTTTCGGCATAGGCTGATTTTCCGCAGCCGCTGCCGCCGTTAACAAATACAATCATTTTTTATCACGTATATGCTTCGATTCCAATATCATCAAAACTATGGTCACCTTCATAAAGAGCAAGCGCCATATCCAGCATCGGAAACAGCATGACTCCTCCGGTGCCTTCTCCAAGTGCCATTCCTGCCTGGATCGGAGCGGTCAGTTTCAGATGATCTAAAACAAGACTTCCGCCCGGCTCATGGCTGGTGTGGGAAGGGATCATATAATCCAATGTTCTCGGATTGATCCCATAAGCGATCAGAGCAGCAGCTCCGGAGATCAGTCCATCCAGGATAACCGGTATCTTAAGCGCGGCTCCTCCTAAGACTACGCCGCACATCGCAGCAATATCTGCTCCGCCAACTTTCATCAGGACGTCAAATGCATTGGAAGGATCCGGTTTATTCAGTTCAATTCCTTTTTTGATCGCTGCGATCTTCTTAATCAGGCCTTCATCAGAAAGCCCGGAACCTCTTCCACAGATCTTTTCCACTTCCAGATTCAGCATCACAGAAAGGATGGCTGTAGAAGTCGTCGTATTTCCAATTCCCATCTCCCCGATCACAAGGATTTTGCAGCCGTCTTCTTTTGCTTTTTCGGCCGCGGCGATCCCCGCTTCAATCGCAAAGATAGTCTCTTCTTTTGTCATCGCCGGCATTTTGGTAAAGTTTGCTGTTCCGTGAACTGCTTTTACCTGCTGCATGCCCGAAACATCATCTACCATACCAACATCATAAACATCAACATCGGCTCCTACAACTTTGGAGAAAATATTGATGTTAGAAGAGCCCGCGATCAAGGCTTTGGCGACCGCTGTCGTAACGCTATGATCCGATTGGCTGACGCCTTCTTCAACAACGCCGTTATCTGCGCAAAAGACGATGGCCCGCCGTCTGCTGACATCCGGGTGATCTGTGCCCTGCGAAGCTCCGATCTTTGCCGTCAGAACCTCCAGTTCCCCCAAGCTGTACAGCGGCTTTGCAACGTTGTTCCAATTGATCTGGCACTGCTTAAGTACTTCTTTATCTGCTGCTTCTATTCTATTTAAAGTTTCCTGATAATTCATTGTTTCAATTTACCGCCTTCAATTCTCACTTAAGAATTCGCTGAAGATCCAGCCATAATGATCGTAATAATGCACATAGGTCCATTCGCCCTTTGTTCCGATCGCCATCATCGGCACGCCCGGATTATAGGACGTGATGGCATCATAGTCTGTCGACGGGCCTGAGCGCATCGTGACGGCCGTCTCTGTGTTGATCACCATCTCTTTTTCCTCTTCGAAGGTCACATCCGGAACCAGGTTTTCATCGGCGATCACATAGTTAAAGCCATTGGAACTGTGCGTGTAAAGCGTCCAGTATTCCGTGCCGCCAATGTTTTCTTTTCCGAGCACTGCGTAGTACTCGCGCTGATAGACCTCGCCGTCAATCGACGGATCATCATGATTTCTCTTATATTTAATATAGTAATAGGTCCCGTCAAACTCAGCCCGTGTGATCGTAAAATCAGAATAATACCACTGCACTCCGTTATCGTTCGTTGTGATAGTACTGGTGAAATTTCCATCAGAATAAGCCGGCGCGGAATTCGTATAGTTTGCCGAATCATTCGCAGGAACATGAAAAATGTTTTCTGCAGTCCAGCTGAATGCATCCCCCGGAACGGTCAGAACGTCGCCTGAAAGCGTCGACTGCGATACCGGATATGCTTCATAATTTGCGCAGCAGCGCTGGCCAAACAGGCAGTCCATCAGTCTGCGAACACTGATCGCATCCCGATAGTCATATTCCATGCTGCCCGCTGAGCCGCCATCCGTAAACGGATCGAAGGCATTTAAGAAAGCTCTGAGTCCGTCGTCTTTTGCCACCTCCATCGTGACATCAGTTTTCTCGTAGGACTCCTCTTCTTCTACAAACGTTGTTGCAGGAACCGGCTCTTCTTTTTTGCCGCAGCCTGCCAGGAGCATTCCAAGGCAAAGAAACGCTGTGGCTATAACAAACCATTTATTTTTCATAGGTATTCACTCCTCACTCCTCTGTCCGGTCCATCCGTTTTTGATTTCGAAATCATCCAAACAAAAAGAACGGCCACTGTGTTATAAAATAGCACAGCTGGCCGTTATTGTCATCTGAATTAGTGGATTCTTACTTCGTCAATACTGCCTGACTTCCACCCCAAAAACCAATTATACAAACTTTCTTGCCAAGGCTTTTGCTTTCTTGGAAACAGAGGCTGGTCCTGCGATCTTAACCCCTCCGCCAAGTCCAAAGACCCAGCCGAAGAAGGCATCGCTGACTGCAACCGAAACCATGACATAAGAAGAGTTCTTATCTTTCGGAAGGAAGGTCACATCTGTACCGAAGCGGTCGATGATGACACCTGCCATACTGTTATCCACAAGGAGTTTTACCTGCTCTTCATCGCCGGAAAACATTCCAAAGCTTTTCTTTGCATAAGCGGCCAAATCAAAGGACTGGAAGAGTTTTCTGCCTTCTCGTTTTTCTTCCAGTTCAGAGATCTTCAGCATTTTATCGACACGGTAATGCTTGATCATTTCTGCTTCGCTGTCATAGGCAATAAGATAATAGTTTTCATCATCCCAGGTCAGCGCCCAAGGACTAACGGTATAGAGACTGCCGTCATGCCTAAGCTCCATCTCTTTCTTGATGTTCCAGTTAAAATACTGGAAGGACACCTGATGATTATGCGAAATCGCAGAGTTAATGGCATCGACGCTGTAGTAGATACTTTCATTCATGGTCTTGATCCGGTTTTGGACAAAGACCTGACGCTGCAGCTCTTTCGCTTCATGCTTGCTTGTGAAACTTTCCAGCTTGGAGATCAGCTCTCTTGATTTTTTCAGCGTGATGAATTTAGAAGACTGGATCGCATCCACCAGCAGTTTGAGTTCTGCCAGTTCAAAGATCCGTCCGCTCGCATGATAAAAATGCTGACGACCAACCTGCTCACAGATGATCTCGATTCCAAGGACTTCTTCCAGTGCATCGAAATCGGAATAGACACTTTTACGTTCAGCACTGATCTCATACTTTTCTAGTTCGTCAATGATCTGCGGCATCGTAAGACCATGATCCTCATCGGTCTGTTCCATCAGGATCTTCGCAAGATAGTAAAGTTTCAGTTTTTGGTTTGCTCCTCTTGACATTCTCTTCCCCCTCTATTGAATGCTTCTGAACTGATACTTTGGTACAATAACATGCTATCGAATGATCTGTCCTTTTAAAGGTACAGTAAAGTGCAGCGCTTATTTTAATTCTTTTGTGATGGCTCTCCACTCCGGCATATAGTAGGTTAAATCACTTTTAAAATCTGCCCCATGTCCCGGATGAATCAAATGTAGTAATTCATGGAGGATCACATATTCCAGGCAGCGCTCCGGCTTATCGACCAATTGCAGATTGAAGCACAATCTTCCTTTCGATGGAATGCAGGACCCCCATCGGCTGGTCATATAACGGGTATGCCAGTTTTGGCAGCGAAGCCCTGTAATATTTTCCCATTTTGGAAGAAGCAGCATGATCTTCTGGTCGAGTTCTTTTTTCCTGCTTTTATAATACTCCGGTCCCGGTTTTTCTCCGTACTGCTTTCTCTTGGCTTCGATCCAGCCGATATTTGCCCTTGCAAAGCGGACGATCTCGGCCTCTGAGGTCCACTTCGGTGCGGAAATATAGACCCGCCCATCTGGCCTTACATGCAAGTGCAGATTTTTGATCTTCTTTTTCTGTATTTCTATTTCGATTCCGTTAATGTTGATATATTTTGCCATGAATCAAAAAGGGAAATCGTCATCACCCTCAAAATTTTCGAGTAAATAATTGCGATACTGTTCGTTATGCTTGGCTTTATCAAGCTCGGCATATTTCCCACGCGACATTAAAGAACTGTACAGATGATGTTCTAAGCTTCTTCCACCATACCCAAAAGAAGTGCCCTCGCCGAATCCCTCGTCGAACGCACCTTCCCGGTATTGATCTTCACCATAAAATTCTCCGCCAAATCCTCTTGTCATGTTTTTATTATAATACACAATTCAAAAAATACAATAATTAAATATGTATTTCTGGCAGATACTGTCCCAAGTATCGCCCACAATCAAAAACCGCATCGATTAAGATGCGGTTTTTCTTTAGTGGATCGTCACTTTCAATCCATACTCTTCCATGATGCTTTTGAGTTTTTGCATATATTCATCACTTGGCGGTGTTGCCTCCATAACCGGTTCGTCGCTGATGCGCAGATATTTCATTGTTCCCAGGTTATGATACGGCAGAAGCTGTATCACTTCCACTGCATCTCCCAGGCTTTGACAAAACTCTGCTGTCTTGCGGATATTGTCCTCATCATGATTAAACAGAGGGATGACCGGAATACGGATCTGGAGTTTTCCGCCTGCTTCTGCGATTTTTTTAGCGTTGCTTAAGATCAGTTCGTTTGGAACACCAACGGTCTTTTGATGCTTCTCGCTGTCCATATGTTTCAGGTCATAGAGGAACAGATTGGTGTAAGGAAGCACGGATTCCACGATTTCCCATTTTGCAAAACCGGTGGTATCGACAGCCGTATGGATACCTTCTTCTTTCAGTCGTTTTAAGACTTCCAGAGTGAATTCCCCTTGGCTTAAACACTCTCCGCCGGAGATTGTAACTCCGCCGCCGGAGGTTTCATAAAAGCTTTTATCCTGAAGAAGCCTCTGCACCAGTTCTTCTACGGTGTAGTCTTTTCCTGTCAGCTCCAATGCCCCGGCATAACAGACATCGGCGCATTTTCCGCAGTTATCACAGACATCTCGTTTGACATGCACAAGCTGTAGCGTATCCTGCGTCTTCATATCGACTCGGGTCGTGCCATATTCCAGGGCTCCCTTGTCGCAGGCCTTGAGGCAGCGTTCCTTACAAGCTACTGTTCCAAGACAGCGGATAGAAAACCAGCTGATCTGTTTCGCAAAAGATTGGGACTCCGGGCTGTGGCACCATGGGCACCTGAGCGGACAGCCTTTTAAAAACGCGGTCGTCCGGATCCCCGGTCCATCCTGCACCGAAAACCCCTGAATATCATATAATCTTCCCGTCAGCATATATCTTTTCCTCCCTTTTAAGAACTTGCGCATACATGTCCGATGAAACTAAGGGTTATACCCAGTGACATTATATTTCATCTGGAAGAAGCCGTACACAAGAAATACTTGATGAGGTCATTCATTCGTCGGTTCGTTCTCGCTAGTTATGCAGCAAGATCCCATTCTTCTTCGGGCATTTCTTTTCCGGCCTCTGTGAGCGCACGGAAGAAGGAGATTGCTGTCTCATAATCCATAAATGCATTCGCATTCTGTGCTCATCCTTCGCATCAACAAGCATGCCGGCATCATCATAGATAAGATCAAAGGAACAGACCATATCAAGCGTTTTATAATTCTCTCCCAGTTCATCTGCAGTCAGATTCATACATTGGATCGAATAAGCATCGGTTCATCCGTCCAGGCGATTGCTAAAGTAAACGTATCAGACGATTCAGGCGTTACAGCTTGTCCGCCATTACCACAAGCGGCTGTAACAAATATAAGCATAAAGAAAACGATCAGTGATAATAATCCTTTGGTTTTCATTTTTATCCCTTTCCAAAATCTCATTTGAACAGAGGATACTCTTTCGAGTATCCTCTTCTTTTCAGCGGGATACGGGAATCGAACCCGCCTCTCGAGCTTGGGAAGCTCGCATACTACCGATGTACTAATCCCGCAGTGCTGTTATTATAGTCCTCCTGTTTTCGAATTGCAATTACAGGTGTCCGTTCAGCAGACGGTTGATATAATACTGTTTTGTATTCGAATAGTGAAGAGAGATGGCTGCCTCCGCCCCATCGATATCTCCGTCTACAAGGCAGCGATAAATGTCCCGATGTTCCAGATAAGACCGCTCGGCAAGCTGCGTATCTTCGAGTGTATAAGATAAGAACCTGGTGATCTGATTATGGATCTGATCATGAAACAGTTTCAGACGCGCACTCCCTGCCAGACTGACTAAAAACTCATGAAACTTCACATCCCATAAAATTGCGCCGGGGATATTCTCTTCATCCAGCGATGCCCTGATATTTTGAAGAATGTTATCCAGCGTCTTCAAACTCACTTCATTCATTTTGCCGGCTGATCTGCGAACCGCATAGATCTGGAACATTTCCATCATGTCGTAAATCTCAAAGATATCTTCGATCGTAATCTCTGGAACTGTCATTCCCTTTCCCGGAACAAATGCGATCAGGCCATCTCGAATGAGTCTCTGAAGTGCATTCCGGATTGGAGAGCGGCTGACATTATAAATATCGCAGAGTTTCCGCTCCACCATTGGTGCTCCCGGAGGAAACTTTCCCTGCATGATATCCTGTTTGATCAGCGTATAAACCTGTTCCTGCTTACTATCCGCATCCGTGTTTATTGCTTGTTTTTTTGCCATAATGATCACCTATCCTTATTATGGTTCTTCCTGGTACTTCATTGTATCAAACTGTTCAAATGCTCGCAAGCAGGCCGGCATTGAGCAGCTTCCAGACAAATCCAATAAAAAAAGGCATGACACTTAAATGTCATGCCTTTTTCATAGTGTTTCTATTTATTTTTTGTACTTTCTGGCACGGTTTAAACCGTTCTCCATCTTCTTGCGGTTTTCCTTGCAGATATCCGCCATAAGCAATCCCGCTTTGGTGATGCTGACATGGCGTTTGTTGCGGTCGAACAAACGAACGCCCCACTCTTCTTCAAGCATACTGATCTGTCTGCTGACAGTCGGCTGGGTAATATAAAATTCCTCAGCTGTTTTGGAAAAACTTAAATTTTCTGTCATAGCCAGAAAGATGCTGATCTGATTACTTGTCATAAATTATTCCTCCACGGTTTGTGTATTTTAAAGTAAAAGGAGAAATTCGGACTTATCGCCCAAATTTCCCCTCTGTCAGCATTGTACTCCATTGCATTGGAATATGCAAACGATTTTTTATAATGTACATTTTATTGTTCATTATTAATTTGAAAGGAATGAACTTTATTTCTTTTTTTACACGGTGTCAGTTTCTTTCACTTTCCGTGTGAAAGAAAGCTGTGCAAGAATCACGGCAACAAAGATCAAAACACAGCCAAAGATTTCTTTGACGCTCATCCGCTCGTGCAGGAAGACCCAGCCGGAAAGGAAGGAGAAAACCGCCTCCAAACTCATCAGCACTGCTGCAATCGCAGGCCCTAGTCCCTTCTGTCCTATAATCTGCAAAGTGTATGCAACGCCACAGCTCATGATGCCCATATAGAGTAAATTGAACCAGAGATTTCCCGAGGACCAGAGCTTGCCCCACTCCGAAAAACCGCCAGTATATGGAATCACTTCAAAGATCAGCGCAGGAACAACAGTGATCACACCTGCAACTAAGAACTGCATTCCGGAAAGGCGGAGGGAATCAACCATCTGCCCTCTTCTATCGATAATCAGGATCTGAATGGAAAAGCCCAAAGCACAGAGCAAAAGCAGGATGTCTGGCGTCGTAAAAACAAATGCCCCTTTCACGCAAAGGAAGTATAAACCTGCTAAAGCAATCGCTACCGCCACCCAGACATTCCATCCGCATTTTTGACGAAAAAACAATCCGATCAATGGGACCATCAAAATATAGGTCGCAGTCAGAAATCCGGCTTTCCCTGCAGATGCCCCGAGATTTAAAGCAACCTGCTGAAGATTGGTAGCAATACACAGAAAGATTCCACAGAAAAGGCCGGTAGTAAACTGAAGCTTCTTTTCTTCTTTTGTCACCGGTCTCTTGGAAATACCCCAGTTATCTGAAAAACGGGTGATGATAAAAAGCATCAGCGCTCCGATCAGAAGTCTGGATGCATTAAAGGTATATGCACCCAGTTCCTTTCCGCCAACACTCTGCGTAACAAAAGAAATGCCCCAGATCAGTGAGGCAAGAACCAGGATTGCGGAACTCTTTAATTGCTGATTTGTTTTGATTGCTTTCATGCTATTTTTCCAGGCTCTCAAAAAAAGCCTTAACCTCAATCACATTTCGCGCAATTTCTTCCATCAGTTCTGTGCCGGAAGCAAATTTACGTTCCGGACGGATGAATTTATAAAAATCGACTCGAACAACTTTGCCGTAAATGTCTTCATCAAAATCAAAAATATTGGTTTCAACGGTTCTCTGCTCTCCGTCATCAAAGGTGGGTCGGACACCAACATTGGTGATGGAAGGAAGAATACGCCCATCCAAACAGACCGTTGTTGCATAAACACCGTTCGGAGGCATGACTTTATCTTCCGGAACAGAGAGATTGATCGTTGGAAATCCAATGGTCCTTCCATAATGTTTTCCATGAAGGATCTCTCCGGTCACTGCAAAGGGGCACCCCAACATCGCGCGGACATCTTCCATATTGCCCTTTTGGATTTCTTCTTTGATCAGTGTGGAACTGACCTCTAAAGGCTCCTTCCGGTCTTTGACTTGATAGGTGACTTTCTCTTGTGGAAATACCCGGAAGCCGTACGTTTCTCCCATTTCTTCCAAAGTTTCGACACTTCCCGCCCGGTTCTTTCCAAAACGAAAATCGACACCGACCACAATAGCCTTCACATTTAGTTTATCCACCAGGATCTTTTTTACAAAGTCTTCCGGGGACATGCTTCTGGTCTCCTCGTTGAATGGAAACTCAACGACATAGTCTACTCCGTCCGGATAATGCTGCAGCTGACGCTCTCCGTGGGTTTGGATCGTACGCAATGCATTGCGTTCATCCTTATCCACAACCGCTGCCGGCGGGACGGAGAAGGTAAAGATCACAACATGGTCCCCCGCCTCTTTCAGACGGATTGCCGTATCAAACAGCAGCTGATGACCAATATGATTGCCGTCAAACTTACCCAGTGTCACAATGGAATTCTTTATTTGAATGTTCTGAATATCTGTCAGTATTTCCACTTTAAGCCTCTTTTGATGAAGGTTCTTCTATAAACATTTTCTCGCATTTATACATTCGGTCTCTCCCGTCAAAACGATACAGCGCATAAAACGTTCCGTCTTTATCATAAACGCGATAGATTGTTTCGTTTTCTCTTTCTTCTTTGGATGTGATTTCCTCTTCGGAAAGATAATTTCCAAACAGAAGCTTTCTAATAGCCGCGTCCGTTACGGCAAGTGCCGGATATTTCGTAAGAAACGAATCCGTCGGAAGGATCAGTTCTTCTAATCGGCCTTCTTCTTTTGCCGCCTGTATTTCCGGGATCGTCCTCGCCGTACTTAGATCCAGCCCGCTGGTCCTTGTCCTCTCCAGCCGTTCCATACATGCCGGGATTCCCAGATACTCTCCGATGTCCTCACATAAGGTTCGAATGTAGGTCCCTTTCGAGCAGTTCACTGTAAACTCGATCGTGACCGGATCAAAATCATTTTCCAAACCCTGAACTCTGATGTCTTCAAATCCGAAGACCGTGACCGGACGTTTTTTACGTTCGATCTCTCTGCCTTTTCTTGCTGCATCAACCAGTTTCACGCCATCAACTTTCACAGCGGAATACATCGGCGGAAGCTGTTCGATCTCTCCTTTGAACTGCTCTAACGCATGTAAGATGACTTGCTCTCCATCTTTCTTTTCGCAAAGGATCTGATGCACTTCTTCATTGCTCATGCTTTGAAGCACTTTGCCGGAGATATCCTGCGTGTCCGTCTTTTTCCCGAACAGCATCCTGGCGCGGTACTGCTTGTCACTGTCCATTAAGGAGTCCACCAGCTTCGTGGCTTTCCCGATACAAACAGGAAGAACGCCTGTCGCATCCGGATCCAGCGTTCCCGTATGACCGATCTTCTTCTCACCTGTCAGTTTCCTAAGCTGGTAAACGACCTGGAAAGATGTCATTCCGGCCTCTTTATAAACATTGATCACTCCATTTTTCATAAATCGATCGTTTGTATCCTATAGCTGTTGTCCGAGAGCTTCCAGCACTTGCTTAATGCACTCTTCCATACTGCCCTGAAGCGTTGCTCCGGCTGCACGGACATGGCCGCCGCCTCCAAACTGCTGTGCTACGATATTCACATCATAAGGCTCTACGGATCTGAGGCTGACTTTAATATCTCCTGCTGTTGTCTCAGAAAAGAATGCTGCAGCCAACACCCCTTTCGTCAATCTAAGCTGTGCGACAATTCCCTCCAATTCTTTCGGAGAGACTCCATACTCTTCCATTTCTTTTTGATCCAGAGAAGAATAAATCACTTTGCCGTCATATGCCAACTGGCTCTTTAAGACGGCATAGCCGAAGATCTTGTTTTCTTCATAGGTCTTGGCATAAAAGCTCTCATCGATGATCTTATCGGTCGGAATATCATGCTTCATCAGTTCGCCTGCGATCTGCATGGTAACAGGTGATGTGGAGCGATATTTAAAAGCAGCCGTATCATAAATGATCCCGGTATATAAAGCGATGGCCGTATCCCGGTCGATCAGCTCCGGTTCCATTAGTTTATACACTTCCTCGCTTGCGGAAGAAGAAGCTCCATTTACATAGTTCTCATCTGCAAACATCGTATTCGACACATGATGATCGATATTGACTGTGTGCTTGGCCGCCTTGAAATATTTCTGGGCTTTCCCTGTCCGCTCTATACTTGCAGCATCTAAACAGATCATCAGATCATAGGCTTCATGGTCCGGATAAGAAGAAATTATTTCGTCAAATCCTGCAATGAAACTCAGCTTATCGGTCGGCTCTTCTAAATAGACCTGTGCATCGATTCCCGGATAGTTTTTCTTAATATAGCGAAAAAGACCAAGGACAGTGCCCACACAGTCTCCGTCCGGCCGCACATGCCCTGTAATGCATAAGCTATTTATGTTCTCTAAAAAGTCAGCAATTTTACGCATTACCTGCCATTCACCTCATCAATTTTTTTCATCATCGCCATGGCATCTTCGATTGAAGTGTCCATGATGAATTTCAGTTCCGGGGTGTTACGCATATTCATTCTGTGCGCAAGTTCCCTGCGTATATATCCTTCTGCACTCTTAAGCCCCGCAGCTGTGTTATTCCTATCCTCTTCGCTTCCAAGGACAGATACAAAAACTTTACAGGTCTTAAGATCCGTTGCCACATCAACTGCAACGATGCTAGTCATCGGATGGATCCTCGGATCTTTTGTTTCCCGGATGATCTGGGAAAGTTCTTTCATGACTTCCCCGTTGATCCGGATATTTTTAACAGAATTTTTTCTCATTAGCTTCTTGGCACTTCCTTCATGATATAAGCTTCCATCTGGTCGCCTTCTTTAATATCCTGGAATCCTTCAAGAACGATACCGCATTCATAGCCGCTTCTGACTTCTTTAACGTCATCCTGGAATCTCTTAAGGGATGCCAGATTTCCTTCAAAGATCTGCTCACCATCGCGGCTTAAGCGGATCTTGCATCCTCTTTGAACCGTTCCGTCAAGCACATAAGAACCAGCAATGATACCGATTCCGGATGCTTTGAAGGTCTGGCGGACTTCCACATGACCGATCACTTCTTCTTCGTAAATCGGCTCGAGCATACCCTTCATCGCATTCTCTACATCATCAATCGCATTGTAGATGACGTTGTAGGTACGCATATCGACTTTTTCGTGTTCGATCGTATCTCTTGCGACCGCATCTGCCTGAACATTGAATGCAATGATGATTGCATTGGATGCGCTTGCAAGGATGGCGTCAGATTCATTGACATTACCAACACCGGAGTGGATGACTTTTACAACTACTTCGTCGTTGGAAAGTTCTTCTAAGGAATCCTTGATTGCTTCTACGGAGCCCTGTACGTCTGCTTTGATGATGATCTCGAGTTCTTTGAGCTCGCCTGCCTTCATCTGATCAAAGAGATCGTCAAGGTTTGTCTTCTTTCTTGTGCCTGCAAGCAGTTTCTTCTTGTTTTCTTCCACGAAGACTGCTGCAAATGCTTTCGCTTCTTTATCATTATCAAAAGCAACAAATACTTCACCTGCATTCGGCACACCGTTCAAACCTGTGATTTCAACCGGTGTAGACGGTGATGCGGATTTCACTTTTTCTCCGCGGTCGTTGGTCATGGCTCTGACTTTACCATAGCTCTCACCCATGGCGATGTGATCACCGACTTTCAAGGTACCCTTCTGAACCAGCAGGGTTGCAACCGTACCTCTTCCTTTATCCAGTTTTGCCTCGATCACAAGACCACGTGCCATGCGGTCCGGATCTGCTTTCAGCTCAAGGATCTCTGTATCAAGAATGACCATTTCCAAGAGTTCTTGGATGCCTTCACCCGTCTTTGCGGATACCGGAACGAAGATGGTGTTTCCGCCCCAATCTTCCGGCACCAGATCATGCTCAGAAAGTTCCTGTTTTACTTTATCAATATTAGCACCCGGTTTATCGATCTTGTTAACCGCAACGATCACATGGATGCCTGCAGCTTTCGCATGGTTGATCGCCTCAACGGTCTGCGGCATCACGCCATCATCTGCAGCAACGACCAGGATTGCAACGTCTGTTGCCATCGCACCACGAAGTCGCATGGAGGTGAATGCTTCATGACCCGGTGTATCCAGGAAGGTCAGTCGCTCGCCACTCGGAAGCTGAACCATGTAAGCACCGATGTGCTGTGTGATTCCGCCAGCCTCTTTTGCGATCACATTCGTCTTACGGATTGCATCCAGAAGGGAGGTCTTACCATGGTCAACGTGACCCATAACGCAGACAACCGGAGGACGTTTCACCATCTTGCTTTCATCTTCTGCTTCTTCTTTCAGAAGCTCTTCGATGTAGTCGATCTCAACTTCTTTCTCGACTAAGATCTCCATATCAAGAGCAATGGCCTCAGCAGTTTCAAAATCAAGAATATCGTTGACCGTAAGGACCTGCCCCTGAAGGAACAATTTCTTGATCAGCGCTGCCGGCTGCATTTTCAGTTTTGCTGCAAAGTCTTTGACGGAAATGGTCTCTGGTAGAGTGATGACTTTGATCTCCTCCTCCGGCTCTTCCTTCACTGTCTTTTGCTGACGCTGTGCGAAGCGCTCGTTCTCTAAGCGATCAAACTTATCGCCTTTCTGCTTATCATATTTGCCTTTCTTTCCGCCTTTGCCTTTTCCTTTGGAATCAGCTGCAGGTGCTCCTTTTCCCGGAGCCTGGCTCTGTCCCTGCCCAGGTCTTCCCTGCTGGCCTCCCTGCGGACGGCCTCCCTGCTGGCCTCTGTCGCGGTTATCACGGCCTGGGCGTCCGTCACGTCCATCTTTACCTTTTCCTTTATCCTTGCCTCCACGGCTGATCTGAATATCAGCAACAGAAACCGTACCTTTTACGATCTTCTCACGCAGAGACTTGACAGCTTCGCTTTCTTTTTTCTGCGGAGCTTCTTCTTTTTTAGCTTCTTCTTTCTTTTCTTCTGCCTTAGGAGCTGCTTTTGGAGCTTCTTCCAAGGCAGGGGTTTCTACTGGTTCTGCCTTTGGAGCTTCCTCCACTTTTGCCGCTTCTTCCGCTGTTTTTTGAGCCTCTTCCGCTTTCTTCGCTTCTTCTGCTGCTTTCATTGCAGCCAGTTCATCATCCGGAATTCTGTCTCTAGCCGGACGAAGCTGGCTCGGCAGTATTTTCTTTGCAGGTTTTTCTTCATCATCAGGAGTTCTGTCTTTAGCAGGACGCACTTCACTCGGCAGCGGTCTTTTCGGCTTTTCTGCTGCCTTTCTGTCCTCGCGCTGAGCCTTCGCCATTGCGCGGCCTTTTTCTGTGTTTGAGTTCTGCGGGTTAAACACAGCAATGATTTTTTTCTTCTTTTTCGGAGCTTCTTCTTTTGCTTCCGCCTTTTCTAAAGCGGCTTTCTTTGCCTCGATCTTTGCGATCTGCTTTCCGCCGTCTTCGTTCTTTTCGCCATCAGCAGTACGGGTCGGCACTGTCTTTGGCTGTTCTTTGGCAATAAAGTCCGGAACGGCAACTGCTTTGATGCCGCTCGGCTTTGCAGCTTCTGCCTCTGCCGGCTTTGGAGCTCCTCCTTTCCCAAACTGCGTGCGGACTTTGTCGATCATGTCGTCCGGGCACGCGCTCATGTGACTCTTCACATTTGCTCCCGCATTTTTCAGAAACTCAACGATCACTTTGTTGTCTACGCCGATTTCTTTTGCTAATTCGTGAATTCTCAAACTATCTTCCTCCTAATGATTGATCCTGCTTGTTTTTCTTTATAATGCTTTTGGCAAATCCTTCATCTGTCAAAGCAACATTTGCCCGGAAGGATTTTCCGATGCAGCCGCCGAGTTCTTCTTTAGTTCCCAAAAACAGGATTGGGACACTTCGAAAGCTGCACATATCGCTGAAATGCTTCTTGGTATTATCTGATGCATCTTCTGCAACGATCACCAAATGGGCACTTCCTTCTTTAATTGCTTTTTCCACTGAAAACTCGCCGCTTACGATCTTTCCCGCTTTCGCTGCGATTCCCAGTGTTCCGAAGATCTTATTCTTCATCAGAGATCACGTCTTCTGCTGCAGTATCTTCCGTTTCTTCATATTCTGCGAAATCCTCCTCTGCTCCTTCTTCTTCGAAGTCGCCTTCATAGATTTCATCCAGGATATCTGCTGCCTGGGTCTCATTCAGGATATCGATCTTAAAGCCTGTCAGTCTTGCTGCCAGTCTTGCATTCTGTCCTTCTTTACCGATTGCTAAGGAAAGCTGATAATCCGGAACGATAACGGTCGCGGTCTTTTCCTCATCATCTGCAAGAACAGAAATAACCTTTGCCGGGCTTAATGCATTCTCGATCAGGATCGCCGGGTTATCAGACCAGTTGATGATATCGATCTTCTCACCTTTCAGTTCTGATACAACGGCATTGACACGCATACCGTTCATGCCGACACATGCTCCGACCGGATCCACATCCGGATCGTTGGACCAGACAGCCATCTTGGTTCTGCTGCCTGCTTCACGGGCGATTGCCATGATCTCAACGGTTCCGTCTTTTACTTCCGCTACTTCGGATTCGAACAGTTTTCTAACCAGTTCCGGATGGGTTCTGGATACCAGGATACGAAGGGATTTCTTTGTATTGCGGACTTCAAGAACGTAAACTTTGACACGCTCTCCTGCACGCAATCTTTCGCCCTTGACCTGCTCGTTTTCGTTTAATATTCCATCGGCTTTTCCTAAATTAATTGTAATGCTCTGATCATTGAAGCGCTGTACGATACCGGTTGCAATGCCTTTTTCTTTTGCCAGGAATTCTTCGTAAACATTGTCTTTTTCTCTTTCACGAAGGTTCTGCATCAAAACGTTTTTCGCATTCTGGGTTGCGATACGGCTGAATTCTTTTGACTCTGCAGCAAGACGAACGACCTCACCCACCTGACACTGTGGGTAAATGCTGCGTGCGTCTTCTAAAGAAATCTCAAGCAGGGAGTTTTCAACTTCATCCACAACGGTTTTTTCCGCATAGACAAAAAACTCACCTGTCTCTTCATTGACCTTTGCAAAAACGTTTTCTGCTGCCAGAATGCTGTCTTTCTTCTTATACTGGTTTTTGTAAGCTGTAACCAGAGCATTCTCAATCGCACCAATGATGGATTCTCTGCTGATATCTTTTTCCTTTTCCAGAATCTCGAGTGCTTCAATTAATTCGCTTGCCATATTATTTCTCCTTATTTCTATGTTTCAAGTTCCCGCTTACTGCGAAAATGCCTTTAAAAAACTACGTATTGCTTGATGACGGAAATGTTGGACCTTGAAAGTTCCACCAGTTCTTCTTTTTCCTCGCCGATATCCAAAACAACCGTTTCATCGTTATAGGACTTCAGGTCTCCAATAAACAGCTTCACCTTATCTTTGTCGACCTCGACCGGTTTGTAGAGATGAACTTCCACCGGCTTATCCAAGTTTCTTTGATAATCGCGTTCTTTTCGGAGAGCTCTTGTAAGTCCCGGTGAGCTGACTTCCAGGATATACGCATCCGGGATCAGATCTTTTTCATCCAGAACCGGTTCAATAGCCCTGCTGATCAGCTCGCAGTCATTGATCGCGATGCCGCCTTCTTTGTCGGCGTAGACCCTTAAGTACCAGCTGCTGCCTTCCTTTACATACTCAACGTCGACCACTTCAAAGGGACCTAATGCTTCGATCACCGGAGTTAAAAGCGCTTCTGCTTTGTCTTCAATGCCTGAATTTTTTCCAGCTTTCATCTGTCCTCATTTCTCATAATCGTAATTCGAGCGGACCGCTTTGGTCCGCTCGTAACAATAAACTTCATAAAATCCTTTAGTAATATACTCTCTTTAGCCAGTGTTTGCAAGCCTTTTCTGGTAGTTTTTCGGATTTTTCCTTGATTTTTCAGGATTATTTGTTTAATCCTTCGACAATACGCTTGGTATCTCTAGCAATCATGAGCTCTTCGTTTGTCGGAACAACGAGAACTTTGACTTTGGAATCGTCAGTAGAAACGACCGTTTCTTTTCCTCTTACGTTGTTCTTTTCTGCATCAATGTATGCGCCAACATATCCGAAATGCTCGATTACTTCTGCTCTTGCTTCCGGATCGTTTTCTCCAACACCCGCCGTAAAGACGATCGCGTCAACTCCGTTCATAACAGCGATGTATGCGCCAACATAGCTTACAACTCTGTGAACAAATACTTTCTTTGCAAGGTCTGCCTGATAGTTGCCGTCTTCGATTGCCTGATCGATGTCACGGAAGTCAGAAGACAGGCCACTGATTCCAAGAACACCGGATTTTTTATTCAGGATTGTCATGATCTCTTCAAAAGAAAGGTTTTCTTTCTTTCCAAGATATTCCATAACGCCAGGGTCGATCTCGCCGGAACGGGTTCCCATAACAAGACCCATAAGAGGAGTCAGACCCATGGAAGTCTCAACCGATTTTCCGCCATCTACAGCACAGATGGATGCGCCGTTTCCAAGGTGGCAGACAACGATCTTTGCCTTTTCATAATCGAGGCCTAAGATCTCTGCAGTTCTCTTGGAAACAAAGGAGTGGGATGTTCCGTGGAAACCATATTTTCTAACCTTATCTTTCAGATAATACTCGTATGGAATACCATAGATAAATGCCTCTGCAGGCATGGTCTGATGGAATGCGGTATCAAAGACACCTACCATCGGGGTTTCCGGCATCAGCTCGCGGCATGCGTTCACACCAATGATGTTTGCCGGGTTATGAAGCGGTGCAAGGTCGTTGCAGCTTTCAACAACTTTGATGACTTCGTCTGTGATCAATGTGGACTCTGCGAACTCTTCTCCTCCGTGAACCAGTCTGTGTCCGACTGCTCCGATTTCAGAAAGATCAGCGATAACTCCGTTTTCCTTATCTGTCAGAGCCTCTAAAACAAGTGAGATACTCTTTTTATGATCCGGCTGGTCAATCTGATTTACGATCTTATCGCATCCCGGTTTCTGATAAGTAAACATACTGCCTTCGATTCCGATTCTTTCGCAAAGGCCTTTTGCAAGTACCTGCTCTGCCTCAGAATCGATCAGCTGATACTTGAGGGATGAGCTTCCGCAGTTGATGACTAAAATTTTCATTCTGTTCTCCTCTACAATTTCTTTTTCCTGATATGTTAATTGTTTTCTGACATTTCATTTTGCACAAATGGCGAAGTTTACTTCGCCATTTGTGCTTGGATGGCAGTCATGGCAACGGTTCCAACGATGTCATCTGCATAGCAGCCACGGCTTAAATCGTTGACCGGCATGGAAAGTCCCTGAAGGACAGGTCCATATGCATTTGCTTTTGCAAGACGCTGAACCAGTTTGTATCCGATATTTCCGGACTCGAGATCCGGGAATACCAGGGTGTTTGCATGGCCGGCAACCGGAGAATCCGGAGCTTTTAATTCACCGACTTCTGCAACCAAAGCTGCATCCAGCTGGAGTTCTCCGTCAATTTCAAACTGCGGATACTTTTCTTTCGCTTTTTCAGCAGCTTCCTGAACCATCGTTACTCTGTCATGCTTTGCACTTCCCTTAGTTGAGAAAGAAAGAAGCGCAACTTTTGCTTTTGCTCCAATAAATGCCTCAAAGCTTTCTGCAGAAAGGCCTGCGGTCTCTGCCATTTTATCTGCATCATTGTCCGGATTCACTGCACAGTCAGCAAAAACGAAGAGTCCGTTCTCACCAAGTTCGCAGTCCGGAACTTCCATAATAAAAAAGCCCGATACTCCGCTGACTCCCGGTTTTGTCTTGAGCAGCTGAAGCGCCGGTCTTATCGTATTTCCTGTGGAATGGCATGCACCTGAAACAGCACCATCTGCATCACCACACTTGCACATAAGGCAGGCATAATACATATAGTCCTGTTCCATCTGTTCTTTTGCAGATTCCGGAGTCACGCCTTTTGCTCCGCGAAGCTCCACAAACTTATCGATGTATTTCTGTTTATTCGGATCATTAAAAGGATCTACGATCGTAGCCTTGGAAATATCATATCCGGCACCGTATTTTTCGATTTCTTCCGGTGTTCCAATAATGATCAGATCTGCAATATCCTGAGCCAGGATCTTCTCTGCTGCCTCAAACGTTCTTTTATCCATCGGCTCCGGCAGAACGATTCTCTTCTTGTCTGCTTTGGCTCTGGATATCAGTGTGTCAATGTAACCCATGTTTTCCTCGCCTTCCAATAATGAACTCACGGGTTTTTGCTTCCGTGAGTTATTATTTTTTCCATTTTTACGTCCCCTACATTGTATACATTTACTCAACATTTTCAACTGCAAATGTGTATTTTTTTATGTACAATAAAAATTACAATTACCAGCTTTTAAGGGGGATTTTGTTCTGTGTGTTGTATACGTTCTATTCTTTGTACACGTTATATCTATTATATTTATTCTAACTGTTATATGAGTTATATAATAACTATTTCTTCACTGAATGGGTTCTTAAGGTCAGATCCGAATTTATTCATTGCTACCATACGGTACATACGGTCAGCCTCAATATTCTGAAGCAGCATCTTGTCTGCCCCTTCCCGGACCGCAGCGGCAAGTTTTGTCACCAGTTTCACTTCCGCGTGTTTCTTGATCTCACTCAGTAGCTCCTTAGACTCTTCCCGGAATCCTAAAACTTTGACATTTCGAATGCTGTCTCTGCTGTACATATCCTGCATGTCTGATTCTGTGATTCCAAGTGCAATGTGCATCAGCGCCCGGCTGCAGGTTGCCTTGTTGATATTTTTGGTTGCAAGATCGTCTTTAAACTCTACGAAGGTCTTAAGATCGTCTCTGAGATTTAAGATCCGGTTTGCCAGATCTTCAGAGACACCGAAATACTTCGTGAGGTCCGCACTTTCTTTTGCCTTTAAGAGCTCCGTTCCGAGGACCAATGAAAAATCATCACGGAAGATCGGGAAGGACACCAGATAACGATCCATTAAAATATCCAGTGCATACTCCGGCACAGTAGAACCTAAGGCATGCATATCATATTTATTATAGATGGCATTACGGATCGCTGTTGCAGAGGAAAAACCTTCGTTGATCGTCATGTCATTGTGACTAGAGAGTCTTCTCGGGATCGGATCAGGCTTGATGGAGCTTCCGAGTTTACGGATCGCTTTCATATATTCCACACCCAGAATATTGTTGGAGGTCTCCATGACGGTCACATACTCTTCGCCTAAGATTTCTCCTACAGCTTTGGATCTTGCCGCTGCATGGCTTAAGCCTTCTCTTAAGCCCTTTTTCAGAACTTCTTTAAACTCTTCCGGCTCATCGACCAGAATATCAGCAATCTTACCAAACTGTCCGGTCAGATCTCTTACGGCTTCATCAACCTGTTCGCTGGAATCCTGTGGATCCAGTACATCCAGACTTTCTGTACCGAAACAAAGGTCATCGACAATATTCAATTTATCCAGAATTGCAACGCCTCCGTATGCAAAATACTCTGCGCTCGCTGTTGCAAAACAGGTCGGAAGTTCTAAGACCAGATCAGCGCCTGCACGAAGAGCCATCTCCGCACGGGAATACTTATCAATGATCGTCGGAGCTCCCCGCTGGACATAATTGCCGCTCATGACAACGATCGTATAATCACTCTTTAAACGTTCTTTGCTCTTTTGGATATGATATTCATGTCCATTGTGGAACGGATTATACTCTGCAATGATTCCGGTTACTTTCATAGTGTTCTCCTTTATACTTCTGCGATTTCTGAAGAATCGTCATGTTTCAAAGTCTTAATTTCAAAGTCTCCCGACTTATACTGATTATCGGCAGCATCCACTTCATTTTCAACTGCCATTTTTGCAAGGTCCCGCGTGTTGTTTTCCCGGCTGATATGCCCCAAGAGAATATGCTTGATCTGATCATGCAATAACTGCGACAAAAAAGCACCGGAATTCTCGTTGGAAAGGTGACCATATTTTCCTAAGATCCTCATCTTCAATGGATAAGGATAGGGCCCTGTCTCAAGCATCCGGACATCATGGTTGGACTCCAGCATTAAGATGTCCAGATCCTTGAGGTTTTCTAAAAGGTAATCATTATACTCACCCAGATCCGTTACGATCGCAAGGGATGACTTCCCATCATTCACGCGGTAGCACACCGGCTCCTTAGCGTCGTGATACACTTTTAAGGGCTTGATCTCAAGATCATTGATCTTAAACGGAGTGTCAATTTTGACACTGTGTAAAACGCTGGTATCGAACGAGCCAAGACTTTTGCATTGCTTGATTCCCTCGATTGTACCGGCGGTCGCATAGACCGGAATCTCCCGCGTCCTTTCAAGAACGCCTAAGGTCGCGATATGGTCGATGTGTTCATGCGTCACTAAGATCGCATCGATATCATTCAGTGTCAGCCCGGCTTTATTCAACCCTTCTAAGATCCGCTTTCTGCTGATTCCCGTATCGACCAGTATATGCGTATGGTCGTTTCCAATATAGGTTGCATTTCCTGTACTGCCGCTGGCAATATTTAAAAGTCTCATACGTTTTCGATCAAGGCTTTCATAAAATCATAGGTTCTGTTCAGGGAACTGATGGATAAAGATTCCTTTGTCGTATGCTCGTCTCTGATCTCCGGGCCGGTTGCGATCGCCGCTTTCAGGTTGGAGTTGGATAAGATATATCCGCACT
The DNA here is from genome assembly GCA_045546255.1 of Lachnospiraceae bacterium. Classification (GTDB taxonomy): domain Bacteria; phylum Bacillota; class Clostridia; order Lachnospirales; family Lachnospiraceae; genus RGIG5612. Next base: position 39,400 of record JAZQCK010000025.1, read on the forward strand.
CAAGTCCTGCATGGACCGGACCGACAGAGGCATCTTTCCCATACATCTTTTTGAACATTTCTTTAAACAGCGGGATCAGCGGAGAGGATGGATCCGGAAGCCATGCCGGATATGCTTTTCCTGCAGCCTCAACCTCTGCTTTGCAAAGGGCTGCAATGCTATGCACTGTATCTTCGACTTCCTGTCCGCGTTCCGTTACGGAGCTTCGAATAGATACATTGATTCCATAGCCCTTCTCGCCTTTTTCGATCAGTCCTAAATTGCAGGATGTTTCAATGTTTCCATCCAGCGCCTGATCATGATGCAGAACGCCAAACGGGAGCAGCATCATCAGATTCCAAAGAGCTGTTGTTCTTTCTTTGGTCAGTGAATTTGTGTCTGCTTTTACGGTGCAGTTGCCTCTGGTCTTTACAGAAATACTCAGATCCGGATCTGTCAGTCGGAAGGTCTGGCGAAGTTTTTCCTCGCTTTCTTTTACCAGCGCCGCCATATCGGTTGCATAATGCTCATCTAAAACCACAAGATCTGCAGATGCTTCTTTGCTGATGGCATTATCCTTGCCTTCTGCCGTAACATCCGTGATCCTGAAATCATACTTTTTCGAAAGATCATAGAAGACCTGTCCTAATACCTTGATCGCATTGGCCCGCTCCGTTCCAATCTCGATCCCGGAATGGCCTCCGTTTAAACCGGAGACAGTCAGCGTATAAGCGGAACCATCCATTTCTTCCCTTTCTTCCGGCACCCAGACCTTAAGAAGTCTTCCTCCACAGCAGCCGGTCACAAAAACGCCTTCTTCTCCACTGTCCAGATTGAACAGATAATCGCCCTTAAGATAAGAAAGATCTGCATCTTTGACACTGTCCATGCCGACTTCTTCATTGGTCGTAAGGAAGACCTCAAGCGGAGGGTTTTCAAGGCTCTCATCCGAAAGAAGCGCAAAACTGATGGCCGGAGCGACTCCGTCATCGGCTCCGAGCGTCGTGCCGTTCGCCGTAACAGTATCCCCATCAATGATCAGTTCCAGACCTTCATTATCCCAGTCATGTTCGATTCCCGGATTGGTCTGCTCCACCATATCAAGGTGTCCTTGAAGGACGATCCCGGGATGGTCTTCTTTTCCCGGAACTGCCGGTTTGCGGATCAGAACATTCATGTTCTTTTCATCATAGTAGGTTTCAAGCCCAAGCTCTTTTCCGCGCTCCAGACAATAAGCGACGATTTTTTCATTATGGTCAGAGCGTCTTGGCACTGCACTGATTCTTTTAAACTCTTCTAATGGTGTCGTTTTCATTCGGTCTCCTCTTCTATCTCAAAAATACGCCAGGCGGTTTCACCTGGCGTTTCTTTGTTTATTAATTAAAATCACTGATGTCTAAGTTGAAATCTGTTATCTCTTCCACATCACTGTTCGGCGGCTGAGTAAACTGGCTTGCATCAATGTCTCCCTTGAACAGGGCATCCTCGATCGTCATCTTTGCCGGATTATGCTTTCCGTAGATCGGCTCTTCATATGGAGTATCCTCTGCTTCTTCCGGATAGATCTCATAATCCTCATCGTATCCGTCTGCATCTTCATACTCGTCTGTATCATAGTAAACCGGGGCTTCCTGAACCTGAGGTTTTGGCTGTACCGGTTCCGGAACAGGCGTATTATGAAGCTCTTTGCGGTTCTGCGTTGTGATATCCAGACTGGACTCTAAGGAACGGATCAGGGCATCATATTTGACGGTCATGCCTTCGATGGAGCTGGAAAGGATCTCCTGAATGCTTGCAAGAGAATCATCCGTATACTTCATTGCTGCGCGTCTGACTTCATTTGCCTCCGTTGTTGCTTTATCAAGAATCGTTCCTGCCTTCTGAGTTGCATCTTCGATTACTGCATTTGCCTCTTTGAACGCCTGCTGCATGATCTCATGTTCAGAAACCAAAGTGGAGGTCATCTCATTTGCTTTACGAACCATTTCATCTGATTTATCCTGAGCATCTTTCAGGATCGCATCTCTGTTCGCAATGATCCTCTGATATTTTTTGATCTCATCAGGAATGCAGTGCTTTAAATCAGCGAGGAGTTCTTCTAACTCATCTCTGTTTACGATGATCTTTGTGTTCGATAACGTCTGGTACTTACAGCCGTCAATAAACTCTTCAATTTCTGCAATAATCTGCTCAATTTTGCTCATAATGATTTCTCCATTTATGATTTATTTTTTGGAATATCTGTTTTCTACTTGTTTTGCAACTTTTTTCGGAACGAATTTCGTAATATCGCCTCCAAAAGCGGCCACCTCTTTTACGGTACTGGAGCTGAGGTATGCATACTTCAAGGATGTTGTAAGGAAGAGGGTATCAATTTCCGGATTTAAGACTCTGTTCGTCTGTGACATCTGAAGCTCATATTCAAAATCTGTGACTGCACGCAGTCCGCGGATCACGAAGTTGGCTTTTTGCTTCTTTGCAAAATCGATCAGAAGCCCGTCAAACGCAAGTACTTTCACATTCGGAATATCTTTTACCGCTTCCTTGATCATCTCTACTCTCTCATCCGGAGTAAAGAGCGGTGTTTTTCCTTTATTATTCAGGACTCCAACGATCAGCTCATCTACGATCTGCGCGGAACGCTGGATGATATCTAAATGGCCATAAGTGACTGGATCAAATGTTCCCGGATAAATTGCCTTTTTTTTCATAAATTCTGTCCTCTGAGCTGGATAAAAAAGTGCTTATTCGTCTTGTAATTCTTTTCTCGGACGATCTCAAACGGAGTATCCGGTAGAAAATCCAGATTGTTGTATTTGTCCGCCTCAATGATGATCAACGTATCTTCATCAATAATTCCAGATCCTGCAAGAGCCTTAAGCGTCCCTTCTTCGAGGCCTGCATGATAAGGCGGATCCATATAAACGATGTCAAATGTGCATTTTTTCAGTGATAGCTCATTGATCGCAGCAAGAACGGATTTTTTCATGACAACCGCCTGATCAGAAAGTCTGGTAAAGGCGAGGTTGTCTTCGATGCATTTAACCGCTTTCGCATTATTCTCCACAAAAAAAGAAACACGGGCGCCTCTGCTGAGGGCCTCGATGCCAATGCTGCCGGACCCACTGAATAAATCCAGAAAGGCGCAGCCTTCTATTCTTGGATTAATAATGTTGAATAAAGTTTCTTTTATGCGGTCAATGGTAGGTCTTGTATCTAAGCCAGGAGTTGACTTTAAGGTCAATCTCCTGGCTTTCCCTGCGATTACTCTCATTCTTTATTCAGCTGCTTCTTCCTCTGCCGGTGCTTCTTCAGCAGGAACCTCAGCTTCTTCAGCCGGAGCTTCCTCTACTGGAGCTTCAGCAACTTCTTCTGCCGGTGCTTCTTCCGGAACTTCATCCGGAACCAGATCATCTTCGAAATCTCTTCTGCTCAAGCTGATCTTCTTCTCTTCTTCTTTGAAGTCAACAACTTTTGCGTCGATTTCCTGTCCGATGGTCAGGACATCTGCAGGTTTCTTAACATGTTTCTTGGAAATCTGGGAAACATGAAGAAGTGCATCAATACCCGGCTCTAATTCGATGAAGGCACCAAAGTCTGCCATTCTTGCAACTTTACCGGTAACGATCGTTCCAGGAGCATATTTATCTCTCGCAAGAACCCAAGGATTCTGATCCGGGAATTTGCAGCTGAGTGCGATCTTTCCGTCTTCAATATTCTTAATGTAAACGCGGACTTTATCTCCAACACTGAAGAGGGACTTCGGAGTATCAACACGTCCCCAGCTCATTTCGGAAATATGAAGCAGTCCGTCTACGCCGCCGAGATCGATAAATGCACCAAAGGAAGTAACGGATTTTACATCACCTTCCACGATATCATTTACCTGAAGTGTTTCAAGAAGTTCTTTTGCTCTTTCGTTCTTAGCAGCAATTAAGAGTTTCTTTCTGTTACCGATCACTCTTCTCTTATGAGGATTGAACTCGGTAACAATGATCTCGATTTCCTGATCTAAATATTTGTTCAGATCTTTTTCGAACGTATCAGAAACAAGGCTTGCCGGAACAAAGATCTTTGCGCCTTCGAAACCTGTGATCAGACCACCGGAAGTGATCTTTTCAACTTTAACAGTAAGCACTTCTTTGTTCTCGAATGCTTCTTCCACGCGTTTGTTTGCTTTTTCTTCGCTGATTCTCTTGTAGGACAGAGCGACCTGGCCGTCTCCATCGTTAACTTTAAGAATCTTTGCCTCTAAAGGATCACCTACAGAAACGACTGTGGTAAGGTCCACAGAAGAATCGTTGGTGTATTCTTCCCGAGTGATAATGCCGTCTGACTTATATCCGATGTTCAGTACGATTTCATCAGGCTTTACAGATATGACAGTGCCTTCCACAATCTCCCCCGCACGTATTGTTTTGATTGATTCATCAATCAACTGATCAAAGCTTTTTTCCTCTGACATTAAGAAAAACCTCCTGAATAATATTGTTTGGGGTCGATGCCCCGGCAGTAATACCTACACTAATACCGGATTGCAGATTGGCGAGTTCCAAATCTCTAACTGTCTGTATATAGTAAGTATCCTTACAATACGTTTTGCAAATATCGTACAGTTTCTGCGTGTTCGAACTCTTCGGATCTCCGATCACGATCATTGCATCTACTGCCCTTGAAACAGACTCAGCTTCTTTCTGCCGAGCCTGCGTCGCATTGCAAATCGTATTTATAACGTTTATATCATACCCTTTTTTTTCAATGATTTCAACTATATATTGAAACTTCGTAAGGTTAAACGTTGTCTGCGCTACGACACAGATTTCTTTTACAGAATCAAGCTGAAATGCCTCTGCTTCCTGCTCATTTAAGAGCACGTCGACCTCTCCGTTCGCCCATCCGATAATGCCTGCAACCTCCGGATGATTCCGGTCGCCGATGATCACGATGTGCTTTCCATTTTTGCTCTCTTCATCAACGATCTTGTGAATTTTCTTCACAAAAGGACAGGTCGCATCCACGACTTCGATCTGGTTCTCCTTTGCCTTCTCATAGATGTCTCGCGCAACACCATGAGATCGGATGATCAGCACAGAACCTTTGATCCGTTCAAAATCGTCCGGTCCTTCGATACTGAAAACACCATCCTCTTCCAGTTCTCTTACGACCTCTGCATTATGGATGATCGGCCCATAGGTATAGATTTTTCTTTTTCCGTCTGATTTTTCAATCTGCTCGTGCACCAGATTGATCGCCCGTTCCACGCCAAAACAAAAGCCGGCGGTTTCCGCTAAGATCACATTCATTTGATCAGCTCCCTGATTGTTTGAACCACTTCCGGAATTGTCATATAGGAAGTGTCTACCTCGATCGCATCCTCTGCTTTGCAAAGCGGGGAATGCTCCCTCGTCATATCGTTATGGTCTCTTTGTGCGATATCCTTCTTGATCTCTTCCAGATCACATTCCATCCCCTTTTGAATGTACTCTTTGTATCTTCTCTCTGCGCGGACATCAACAGATGCCGTAAGAAAGATTTTAAGACTGGCATTCGGAAGGACTTTCGTTCCGATATCTCTTCCGTCCATGACCACATCATACTGCTCCGCCAATTTTCTCTGCATCTCAACAAGTTTATCTCTGACTTTCAGATACTGAGAGACTTTGGAGGCCGCTGCACTCACCTCTTCTGTGCGGATTGCTTCGCTGACATCATCTTCTCCCAGGAACATATGCTGTACTCCGTCAATATAGCGGATATCAATCGCTGCTTCTTCGCACAAAGCTGAGATTGTCTCCTCGTCTAAGAGGTCTGCCCCGTTTCTAATGCAAAACAGCGCTATCGTGCGGTACATAGCACCAGTATCAATATAGACATAGCCAAGCTCTTTGGACAAGGTTTTAGCTATTGTGCTTTTTCCAGCTCCTGCCGGTCCGTCAATCGCAATTTGTTTCATTCTGATTCACCTGCTGCGGCTTTTCCTGCCGCCCTTCCTGTTGAAAATGCAATTTGAAGATTAAAGCCGCCGGTATAAGCATCTGCATCCAGGACTTCTCCTGCGAAATAGATACCCGGCTGTTTTTTAGATTCCATTGTTTTCGGGTTGACCTCTTTTAAGCTGACGCCGCCTGAGGTAATGACCGCCTGTTCAAAGCCCGCTGTCTTTTCAATGGTCAGTATAAAATCCTTTAAGAGTTTTACCAGCCCTTCTCTTTCTTTTTTCGTAATCTCATTCACTTTTTTGAATGGATCGATCCCGCTGAGTTTTATGATCACCGGGATCATCTTAGAAGGCAGAAGTTTTCCCAGGGAATTCTTGAACGCCTTGTTCTTCTCTCCTTCAAAATCCCGAAGGATCCGTTTATCGAGCTGCTCAAAGCTAAGCGACGGTTTCAGATCAATATGCAGCCGGTAGGTTTTATCCTGCCGATTAATCGCTCTGCCTGCCTCGCTCGATGCCGTTAAGATCACAGGGCCGCTCACTCCGTTTCCGGTAAAGAGCATCTCCCCGAATTGGTCAAAGATCATTTTATCATCTGCAGTGATACGGACACTGACATTTTTAAGAGACAGACCCTCGAGTTCTTTGACAGCGTCTTCTTTACAGATCAAAGGCACTAAAGAAGGCACGGGCTCCGTTAGCTTATGTCCCATTTCTTCTGCGAAACGATAACCGTCACCAGTTGATCCGGTGCTCTGGTAAGAAAGGCCACCGGTTGCAATCACGATGGCATCTGCATCCAGACTGCCAGGATCTTTGACCTCTGTTTTCAGTCTGACTTTGACACCACATTCTTTCAGGCGTCTTTCCAATGTTTTAATCACATCAGAAGATTTATCGGAGACCGGGAAGATCCTTCCTCCCCGTTCCTCTTTCAGTTTTAAACCAGCATCTTCAAAGAAGCGGCAGAGATCATCATTGGTAAAGGAATAGATCGAGCTGTACAAAAATTTATCGCCTCTGGGGATATTGCCAAAAAAAGCAGGCAACTCACAGGTATTCGTGAGGTTGCATCTGCCTTTTCCCGTAATGTAGAGCTTTTTCCCAAGCTTTTCGTTTTTCTCAAATAATGTGACTGCAGCTCCTGCTTCTGCTGCTGCGATCGCAGCCATCATGCCTGCAGGTCCGCCGCCGATCACGGCTACGTTCTTCATGCCTTCTTATACACCTACGTCGATCAGTTCATCATCAGAAGAGTCACTGTCGAAGTTTTCCTCGGTCTCTTCTTCTGTTCCAGGAAGTTCCAGTTTGATCTGGCCTTCCACGTCTTCATTTTCGTCATGAACCTTTTCACTGTAGAAGCCGATTTCCTGTTCTGCTTCCAGTTTAAAGGACTCTAACTGCTCTGCTTCAATATTCGGAAGATCCTCTTTTTTGGAAAGTCCGAATCTGCGCAGAAATTCATCTGTCGTTCCTAAAATGATCGGACGGCCCGGCGTTGCCAAACGTCCTTTTTCCTCAACCAATCCTGCTTCGATCAAGCGGTTGATCGCATGGTCCGACTGTACTCCGCGGATCTTTTCAATTTCGATTTTTGTGATCGGCTGTTTATATGCAATAATCGACAGCGTCTCCAGCTGAATATCTGTAAGACGGTAGGATTTCGGAATCGATACGATCTTGATCAGATATTCATAGGCAAATTCTTTTGTGCAGAGCTGGAAGGTTCCGTCGATCTCGATCAGCTTTAAGCCTCTCCCATCCGTCTCATAGTCCTGCTTCATTTCAGCAAGTGCCTGACGGACCGTCTTTTTATCTGCATCCAGCGCTGTGCACAGTTTCTCTATCTCAACTGCATCTCCCATGGAGAACAGAATCGCCTCAATTATAGCTTTCATCTTGTTCAGTTCCAAGTTCTATTCCCTCCTGATTTCCTGCGGTAAAAATAATATCGGCCTCGTTTCCATCCTGCTCCGCAGCCAATTCTCCGGTTTTCATAAGTTCCAGCACCGCCAGGAATGTGGCGATCACATTCAGTCTTGTCGGCTGTTTTTCGATCAGCTGGCGGAAACTGAAGCTTTCGTTCTCGGCAAGGAAACTACGAATCTCCGTGATCTTGCCCGGAATGTTGATCGGTTCCCTGCGGACTCTGCCGTATTTCATGGCCTGCTCATTGACTTTTTCACTGCTCCGCTGCATGACATCGTCAAAGATGGCCTTCAGCTTTGCAAGCGTAACATCACCAATGAATTTATCCAGATCGATCGGAGCTTCATACTGCCGCACCTCATCCGGAATGGATTCTTCTTTATAAAGTGCTTTGGAAGCTGTGATGGCTTTATCCTTTAATTCATAAGACATATACTTATACATCTTATATTCCAGGAGCTGCTCAACCAGTTCCGCACGCGGATCTTCCTCGTTTTCTTCCGGATCCACTTGTTTCGGAATCAGCATCTTTGCCTTGATATCCAGTAATGTCGCCGCCATGACCAGAAACTCACTGGTGACTTCAGCATCCTGTTTTTCCATTTCACTTAAGTATTCCAGATACTGATCGGTGATCAGGGAAATCGGGATGTCGTAGATATCAACTTTATTCTTTTCGATCAAATGCAGCAAAAGATCCAAAGGACCTTCAAATGCTTCCAGTTTAAATGAGATGTCCATGTATATTAATCACCACTACTTCCGGTTTATTGTGTAGGCGCAGATTGACTTTATGCGACCCGCAGCCTGCAGATACGATCATCTTGGAACCCAGTTTGTCGTACATCCCTCTGGAATACTTCGGAAACATACGGAACTGAGGGGAGATGACCCCGATTCTTCCGCCAAAAAGACGGATGGCTCCGCCATGATAATGTCCTGAAAGATACAGGTCTGCTCCATACTCTGCATAGGTCCTGAAGAACCTCGGATTATGAGCCAGAACTATATTAAAACATTCCTTGGGAACAGATGCAAGGTCTTGTTTCATCTGAGACGGCGGGTAATAAAGCCGCATGATCTTCCTGTAATATTTCCGTTCGATATCGAGGCCACTTAAGCAAATGCTGGAGTTAGCTTTGATACTGTCATTTAAAAGCCACTTTACGCCTGCCTCTTCCAAAGCCCTTTCATAACGGTGGAATTCCTGAAGCTGTCTGCCCTCTCCTGTTGACATCCGCTTTTCATGATTTCCGTAGGCTGCATAGACTGGAGCGATCCTCAGCAGATTCCGATACAGGGCAAGGCTCCCCTCATAATCCGGATGCTCGGATGCCGTGATCATATCGCCGGCAGTCAGAATAAGATCCGGAGCTTCTTTTATGATCCTCCGGATCAGTTTCGCATTGTTATGTCCGTAATTCCGTTCGTGAAGATCCGATAGCAGTACCACTTTCAGTTCATCGCCCGGTTTTACTTTCTCTGATTGAATCTCGTAGTAGGTGCTCTTCAGCGTTTTCAGTTCATACAGTGCAGCCAGCGTGCCTGCCGCTGCTGCAGCCGTGGATGCACCTACGACGATTGGCCATTTTTTCATAGTTTACTGGTAAATAAACGGCGCCGTCTGGGACAGCTGATATTTGTCATCACCGACCTGAGCCACAAAAATCTCATCCTGCGGCAGAAGATCATCATATTTGGCACGGATCGTCTTCGGGCCGATCAGTTCCGTCTTATAATAGTCGCCGTTGATATTGATCATACTCCACTTCGTAAAGTTTTCTCCTTCGACATAAACATAGGTGTCCTCTCCAAAAGTTCTGGAAGATACTTTTGAAATCGTAACATCCTTGATGCCGAATTTGATGTCTTTTGCAATATAAGGACCTGCTTCGCCTAACGATGCTTTGGATCCATATAAGAGGTCATATTCCAGATTCTGAAGACCGCTTAAGTATTCGCCTTCTTCGTCATTGATATGCGCCTGCTGATAGCTGTTGATCACTCCTGTTTTGATTCCCAACGCGCCAAGCAGTTTCGGGAGCACCTGATAGGTCTGAATGTCTCCGAAATCAAGGTCCAGGCCCATGTTATTCCAGATCACGTAGTCCGTCTGCATAAGATCTCCAGATGACATATTGACCTGTTCCAATCCTAAACTTGGAAGATGATCGCCATACATAAACAGGATCGTCTCCTCCCCACGCTCTGAAAGCATCCTGACAAGTTCATTCACAAACACATCCATGTCATTGATCAAGTTCGTATAATACTGGATCGCATACTGGGTCTCGCCTTCTGTACTGGTTACACGCACATTGCTCATACCCGGAACATACTGGTTCGGATAACTGCCGTGTCCTTCCACAGAAACGGTAAAGACAAAGTCGACACCGTCCGGCGTATAGTCAAGACAGTTTGCAATATGCTCAGTGAGGACCGCATCTTTGACCCATTTTTTCTGGGTATAGTCACTAGACGTCAGATACATGTATTCCATCGAGGTGAATGTATCAAATCCAAGATTCGGATAAACCGTATGCCGCTGATAGAAGGTTGCATCGTTATTGTGGATTGCATGGCTCATATATCCGTTTGCATCCAGGTCATAGGCCATACTCTCACAGGTTTCTTTCAGGAGCACGCCCTTATACGGGATTTCTCCTGCTCCGAAGTCTTCCAGGTTCATACCTGTAAGAACCTCGAATTCGGTGTTTGATGTTCCGGCGCCGATTGATGGAACGCTTAATCGTCCGCCATTATATTCTTCTCCAAGTCTTCTGAAATTCGGAATTGGATCCTCGGAGAATTTCAAATTACTCATTCTGGTGATATCAAAGAATGATTCCAGCTGAATAATGATAATATTCGGTGTTTTATCGGTAACCTGTGTGATTGCAGGTTCATCTGTCTCCAGTTCGTCCACCAGTTCCACGATTCCCTGCTGGGAATAATCGGATGGCTTTCTGACTCCGTTATCGAAAACAGAATTCAGGAAACAGTAGGTGAATCCATACGCATTGTATGCATTTGGAAGGTTGTTAAATGTGCTTGCGATCTTTCCGGTATCAATAGAAATACTGATCGCAATAAAAGTAACAGCGACCATGGCCGCACAGATCACGGCGTTGCGGACGCGTTTGATCTTATCCTTAACTCTTGGTCCTTTGATAAAGACAAAGACCAAAAGTGCGATCACTGCTATGGCTAATACGATCCAGAGAATCACCGTTGCCGGTGAGTAATATTTCCCGACGATGCGCATACCGGTCTTGACCATGAAAATGTCCGTAGCGTTAAAAGGCGTAACGCGCTTTAACAGGATCTGCCTATTTACGATGCCAAGCACGACCCAAAGTGCGGATACGATCAGATAAACAAAGAATCTGCGTTTAAAGATTGGTGCAAGTAATACAGTGCATGCAATGATACACGCATTGACAAAGAATGGAATCGGACTTTGATACAGAAAACGGATACCCGCCAGAAATGAATTTCTGGAAAGCATCTCGACGACTAAGGTCAGAACGATCGGCAATACAATGACGGTGATAACCGTATGCAGACTCTGCTTACCCTCAAAAAAGCTGCTGAATCTGTCATAATGTTTTTTCACTCCGGCACGGAATTTCTGAAAGCCTGAATTTTTTTCTGTTTTATCTTCTGAATTACTATCCTCAGATTCCGTTTTCGGCTCAGATTCTACTGTCCCAGTCTCTTTTATCTCTTCTAGTGCTGATTCTTCTGACGGAGTTTCATTCACTTCTTCAGATACAGATTCCTCTGATGGAGTCCCGTTCACTTCTTCAGATACAGATTCTTCTGATGGAGTCTCGTTCACTTCTTCTGGTACAGATTCTTCTGATGGTGTCTCGTTCACTTCTTCTGATACAGATTCTTCCTGAGTATTCAGTTCTGCGTTGTTCTTTTCTTCCTGATTTTCCATATCTCGTCCCACGTATTATCATCCCTTTAACCGTCAAATGAGTGTCCGCCTTGTTTCAAGACGGACACCCAATTATTGATGATAATTATGAAAGTTTTATGTTCTCCATATTACCAATTTATTAAGCATTAAGCTCCCGATCAGTCGAGGCTTGCAAGCTTCTTCAGATACTCATATCTGCCCTTTGCTTCTTTCTCCTGTTTTGCAAACAGTTCTTTTGCTTTTTCAGGATCCATTCTTTCAAGAGCTGTGTATCTGACTTCATTGTGCAGGAAGTCGGTATAATCTGTCGTAGCTTCTTTGCTGTCAAGCATGAACGGATTCTTGCCTTCTGCAGAGAGACGCGGATCATATCTTAACAGGTTCCAGTATCCACTGGTAACTGCCTGCTTCTCTTCGCTCTGAGCAACTTTCATGCCGCCCTTGATACCATGGTTGATACACGGAGCGTAAGCAATGATCAGGGATGGACCCTCGTAGCTTTCAGCTTCCACCATAGCCTTGATGCACTGATTCATATCAGCACCCATGGAGATCTGAGCAACATAGACATATCCGTAGCTCATAGCGATCTGTGCAAGGTCTTTCTTCTTCACTTCCTTACCGCCTGCAGCGAACTGAGCGGTTGCACCTGTCGGTGTGGACTTGGAGGACTGACCACCAGTGTTGGAGTATACCTCGGTATCGAATACCATGATGTTGATATCTTTTCCGCTTGCGATGACATGATCCAGTCCGCCGAAACCGATATCATAAGCCCATCCGTCACCACCGAAGATCCACTGGGATTTCTTGGACAGATACTCTTTCTGTTTCAGGATGTCTTTTGCAGGCTGTCCTTCTTTGCCTTCAAGGGCTGCAACAAATTTCTCTGTTGCCGGTCCATTTAATGCACCGTTAGAGAAGGTGTCGATCCATTCTTTTGCTGCTGCAACGACTTCCGGATTTGTTCCGTTATCAACAATGTACTGAGCTTTTTCTTTCAGCGCACCGCGGATCGCGTTGTTTGCAAGCACCATACCATATCCAAACTCAGCTGCATCTTCGAACAGGGAGTTTGACCAAGCCGGTCCATGACCTTTCTTGTTAACCGTATATGGTGTGGACGGTGAGGAGTTACCCCAAATAGAGGAGCATCCTGTTGCGTTTGCAATATAAGCGCGGTCACCAAAGAGCTGTGTCATCAGTTTTGCATAAGGAGTCTCGCCGCAGCCTGCGCATGCGCCTGAGAACTCAAGGAGCGGCTGTTTGAACTGGCTGCCCTTAACTGTAGATTCTTTGAATTTCTCAAAGACTTCCGGTTTGTCATCAATCTTAAGACCATAAGCGAATACTTCCTGCTGAGGCATCTGCTCTTCAAGCGGTCTCATAACCAGAGTATCGTTCTTCTTGTTGCCAGGGCAAACATTGACGCAGGATCCGCAGCCTGTGCAGTCTAAAGTGGAAACTGTCATAGCAAATTTCAGTCCCGGAAGTCCGGTAGCATCTTTTGCTTTCATAGCTTCCGGTGCAGCTGCAAGTTCTTCATCATTTAAGATGACCGGACGGATTGCTGCATGCGGGCAGACATATGCACACTGGTTACACTGAATACAGGTCTCTGCATTCCAGCAAGGAACGTCAACCGCAATACCTCTCTTCTCGTAAGCAGCAGCTCCGGAAGGAGTATTACCTGTAACATATTTTGTAAATGCGGATACCGGCAGTTTGTTTCCTTCCTGAGCGGAAACTTTTGCCTGGATATTGTTAACGAAATCAACTACTTCCGGACGGCCTTCTGTATAAACAGTTCCAAGGACTTCGTCCTGAGCGTCTTTCCAGCTTGCCGGAACGTCAACCTTTACTACCTGCTGTGCACCAGCATCGATTGCAGCATAGTTCATGTTGACGATGTCATCACCTTTACGTCCATAGGTCTTTTTTGCTGCTTCCTTCATCAGACGGATTGCTTCCTCTTCCGGAATGATTTCTGCCAGCTTGAAGAATGCGGACTGAAGGACGGTATTGATTCTTCCGCCAAGACCGATCTCTTTACCGATCTTGATACCGTCGATCGTGTAAAGGTTGATGTTGTGTTCAGCGATATAGCGTTTTGCCTGTCCCGGAAGGTGTGTCTCAAGTTCATCAAGACCCCATGGGCAGTTCAGAAGGAAAGTTCCTCCATCTTTGATATCCTGAACCATGTTGTATTTACGTACATAAGAAGCATTGTGGCAAGCAACGAAATCAGCCTGGTCGATCAGGTAAGTGGATTTGATCGGAGTCTTACCGAAACGAAGGTGAGATACCGTTACACCACCGGATTTCTTGGAGTCATAATCGAAGTATGCCTGTGCATACTGATCAGTGTTGTCACCAATGATCTTGATGGAGTTCTTGTTTGCACCAACGGTACCGTCAGCGCCAAGACCCCAGAATTTGCAGCAGATAATAGAATCCGGAACAGTAACCGGCTTGTAGGATGTATCAAGAGAAAGGTTGGTTACGTCGTCTTCGATACCTACTGTAAATCGCGGTTTTTCAGTATTTCTGAGAACAGCGATGATCTGTGCAGAGTTCGTGTTCTTAGAACCTAAGCCATAACGGCCGGAGAAGATCTCAACATTGTGGAACTTGGAGCCTCTGAGTGCTGCTACAACATCGAGGTATAACGGCTCACCAAGAGCTCCCGGCTCTTTTGTTCTGTCAAGAACGCTGATCTTCTTAACCGTATCAGGAATTGCATCGATTAAGTGTTTTGCACTGAACGGACGGAACAGACGGACTTTTACGATACCATATTTCTCGCCCTGTGCATTTAAGAAGTCAATTGCTTCTTCTGCGGTCTCGCATACAGAACCCATCGCGATGATGACATGTTCTGCATCCGGAGCACCATAATAGTTGAACAGACCATAATTGGTTCCGATCTTTTCGTTGACTTTGTTCATGTACTCTTCTACTACAGCCGGAAGCTCATCATATGCTGTGTTGCAAGCTTCTCTTGCCTGGAAGAAGATGTCCGGGTTCTGAGCGGAGCCCCACTGGCATGCTCTTTCCGGATTCAAGCTTTCTGCTTTGTAACGGTCAACCGCATCCAGATCCACCATATCTTTCAGATCTTCATAATCCCAGACTTCGATCTTCTGGATCTCATGAGAGGTTCTGAATCCATCAAAGAAGTTGATGAAAGGTACTCTGCCCTTGATCGCGCTGCAGTGAGAGACCGGAGTCAGGTCCATAACTTCCTGTACGCTGGAGGAGCAAAGCATTGCAAAACCAGTCTGACGGCATGCATAGATATCGGAATGATCACCAAAGATAGAAAGTGCATGAGTCGCAATTGCACGAGCAGAAACATCAATGACTGCCGGCAGTCTTTCAGCTGCGATCTTATACATGTTCGGGATCATAAGAAGAAGACCCTGGGATGCTGTAAACGTTGTCGTTAAAGCACCTGCAGTTAAGGATCCGTGAACAGCGCCAGCTGCTCCTGCCTCAGACTGCATTTCTGTGACAGCTACTTCTCTTCCGAAAATGTTCTTCAGTCCTTCAGTTGCCCACTTATCTGCGAGTTCTGCCATAACTGAAGATGGTGTGATAGGATAAATCGCTGCAACATCGGAATACGCATAAGAAACGTGTGCTGCTGCGGTATTACCGTCCATTGTTTTCATTTTTCTGGACATTTTTAACAACCCTCCTGAATATTATTGTTCTTATTTAGATACAATCGGTTATTCATTATAGCATTTGCACCCCTAATTCACAAGAATTCTTTTCTATATATATGCATTTTGTCAATCTGCTAAAAATTCAGCCTCTTCTGCTCATGATATTTAGTGTTTTTTCAGAGTTTTTTCCCTTTCTTGTATTTTGTTTTCAGCACGATCAGGCAAAGTGACGCCAGTCCTGATAAACCTGCAACCATAAGGATCGTCCATAAAAGGACGTGACTGGAATCACCGGTTTTCGGATTTGCGGCACATCGGACCGTCTGTGCCTCGTTATCAATATCGCAATGCTTAGCAACGAGCGTTTCTGTCTGTTTTCCATTTACATCTGTTTCGATCAGATAAAGTTCTTCAAATGCCACAATGTCGAAGTCGATCTTTGAGGCATTCAGCTGAAATTCCACATTGAGTTTTGCGTCTGCAGCTGTTGCCAGTACTTTAAGCTCTGTGACCAGGGCGTCTTCTTTCTTTTTGCTTCCATATCCGTTTTCCATCAGATACCTGCCGGAAGTCTTATCTACAAGATAGCCTTTCACCAGGTAAGTCTGTCCGGGATCCAATCGGCTCAAATCCACACTGTCGGTCAGGTCCAGTTTTTCTGTGTTTGTGAAGCTTTTATTGGAATCTTTGCTGCTTAAGGACGTAAGGATTTCCGGTGCCAGAACAGTAACGGTCTGCTCTTCATCCTGAATATCTCTATGTTCTGCGATCAGCTTAGTTTGACAGTTCAGTTCTTCAAAAGCCACCAGCGTTTTTCCTCCCACGACGGCATTCGAATCGATCACAAACTCCAGATCAACCTGCCCATTTGGCGTTTCCGGAGTAAAGCTGATTTCTGCCTGATAAGGCTTGCCATCAGCCTGTTTCAATTCCTCTCCACTCTCCTTGTCCATGATGACTCCGCTAAGAATATAGGTTTCTCCTACAATCAGGCTTTGATAGCTGACGGTATCTACAAGGCGGATCTTTCCTGCCGCCATGACCACATGGGGATCTTCGCCCTCCTCTGCAGACGGATCGTGAAAACTGGTTTCTATTTTTGGAAAATGAATCCGTTGCGTCTCCTTAAGTTCTTCCGGCATATCCGGAAAGACCGTCTCGTCCTCGCTTGCAACCAAGGTCTCCTCGTCGTATTTCACACCTTTTCCCTGATTGATCGTGATATAGCTATAAAGATATTCCGCGACATAGATCGTGTGACCTTCCAGTTTTGAGGTATCTTCGATCAAATATTCCAGTTCCTCCGTATGTCCGTCAAAGTCATCCGTGATAAAGCTTTTCTCTGCCGATGCCAGGAGCTCCCCGCTCTCTAAATCACGGACTTCTCCTTTCAGACGGTATTTGATGTAATCCCACTCGCCCTGCTGATTGACCAGACGTTCACAGTCTGTCCCTGCCATGGTCACAGTATCGATGATCGTGACCGGCTCTCCCGCCAGAGCATAATGGGTCCCATCCGCCTTGTTCACTGCCATAGTATGGACTTCGATCGGCGTATTCAGCATCGTGTACAGATTTCCATAAGAAAGATGTGCGCCATCCCCTGTTTTACGGATAATACCGATATAGATGCCATCTTCTAGAGGAACCTCTTCCCCGCTTCCATTGATCAAGGTCGCTTCTGTCAGAGTATATCCACTTGGCGGTTTCACCTCCTCTACCGAAATCGTTCCGATCGGAAGGACCACTTTCCCGCCCACCATGAACAATGCATCTGATTCCTCGGAAACAAAAGAGTCCGGATTGCTTAAGGAGGCGGTGTAATTTCCACTCGCTTCATCGAGAACCGTTTTCACTTTCCAAGTCCTTAACGGACTGCCATCCGTTTTTCCTTCCGTGTTATCAAAAAAGCGGATTACAAACTCTGCTCCTTCGAGAGGATACTGCGTTGCATAAGGGACGTTAGATTCTTTTCGGAGTTCAATGCTTTCCTGATCATATTCCGGGGCGTCCGAAACATTCAGCAGATAAGGTGCCGAAGCGGTATGGGAGGAAGTGACCTGCACCGTATAGCTGCGCCCGTCCAGTTTATAATTTGCTGCTGCAGTCGTTTCTTTTACGGTATAGCTGCCGACCGGAAGACGCAGTGTATTAGTATTTCCGCCAGCATCTGTTGTCAGCGTTCCCTTGACAGAAGACCCCTGATAGACCGTATAGACGGCACCTGCTAACGAATAGCAATGATTCCCATTCGTAATTCCCGTGTCTGAAGAACTCTTGTGCAGCTTCAGATAACCATCCGTTGCAGTGCCGCGAAAAACTTCATACCCATAATAGGTTCCAGCACCTTGGGATGCGAAATCCTCAGACAATGTAGGAAGACCTGCGCCGTCCCATGCCCATACTTCAGCTGCGAGCTGATTATACTGAACAGCGGCACTATAGGCATGGATCACGGTCGCATCATTTCCGCTGACCGAATAAACGATGGCCACATGCGCTCCCCGGTCTCCTCCGCGGAAGGTGATGATATCCCCCGGACGAATCGTGCCGGCTGAGCATTGCGCATTGATCTCACTTATGCTGCTTCCTTCTGCAACCTTAAGTCCCGCATCATCTAACGCATAGGGCCACCAGACGCTGGCAAAGGCTTCCCCTGCATAGGGGTAATCCATGGTGCCGTCATCATAAAACCAATGGACCATGGCGTTAACGAAGCCGGAGCAGTCAAAACCCCTTGCTGTTTTGGCTTCCCAGTTCACTAACGAAGAACAGGGGCTGATATACGGAATGCCTAAATATGCCGGCAGATTCGGCTTGATCGTATCAAACGATTTCATAGTCAGGCTTCCCGGCCCAAAACCATAGGCTGCCGCTTCCGCCAGATTCGTCCGCCCCTGAAAGAGCAGGCTT
>JAZQCK010000026.1:0-24413 GCA_045546255.1 Lachnospiraceae bacterium
ATTGAAGTCGGTCCATGCAATGACTTCCACTTCTTCAGAGTCATACTGTTCTCCGTCAAAGAAGCCGTAAAGTTCCTGGCCTTCGTTGGAGCTGATGAAGCCCTCTCCATCATCATAATAAGCAGAAGTGATGATCACATCGCCTTCGTCATCATAAGTTTTGATGTATTTCCATCCGTGAAAATCCGGAACGAAGATATCCGCCGGGATCCATTCTTCGGTTTCATATCCGAATACATATGGGCCTTCCGGACGAATCTCGTCTGCATATTTTACGGCATCATCCCGGGTGAGAAAATAGAACGTTCCAATTTCCTTTGGCTCCGGATCTTCCGGACGTGTCAGAAGGAGCTGGTCTTTTGCGATTACAACGGCTTCGGCGGTCGTCTCTTCGACAGCCCAGCCGGCTTTTTCGTCGACCCAGTAAATGGCGTCTCCCGGATGAACCGGAAGGGCTAATGCTGTATGATCAAATGAGTACATAAATGTTCTCCTTTCAAATTTTTTCAACGAATATCTTACTGCAGAAAAGAAATCTCTGCAAGAAGCGAAAGTGGTATAATAACAACAGATTAGAAATAAGAGAGGAATTTACCATGAGCGAACAACAGTTAGTTTTACAGATTATGACCATTGTTTTTTCTGTCGCGGCGATCATTGGCGTGATCTATGGAATCCTGGCTTATATCTTCCAGGCGATCGGAATGTACTCCATCAGCAAAAGAAGAAAACTCGGAACCAGCGGCTTTGCCTGGGTCCCGATCCTTTCTTTATTCAAGTTCGGCCAGATTGCAGACGATGCCATCCTGCATAAAAGCGGTACAAAAACCAGATACATGGTTTTGTATCCGGTCTTTTATCTGATTGGTTTTATCCTTATGAATGTAAGTACTTTGCTTGTGCTGGTTCCGAATCTGACACCCGGATTGATCTCTGCACTGCAAAAAGGGGATATTGAGATGCTGGGACGCATCCTCGAGCATATCGTTTACTCTCCAACCTTTGTGATTGCTGTGATCCTCGGCGTGATCGGTTATGTTTTGGTCATCATCTCAGCTGTTTTTCAGTATATCTGTTTTTACCACATCTACAAAAGCTGCTCGCGTAAATGGGTTTCGCTGTTTGTGCTGACCTTTATCTTTTCGGTCGTTTATCCGTTCTTCCTGTTTGCAATCAGAAAACAGGATAATCCGGACTGGTATCACAGCACGGAAAACTACAGCGGGCAAATGCAGGTCGAGTAAATCGAAAACAACAAATGCATAAGGCCGGGCGAGGTTTTAGTACATGTACCAGGACCAGATGATGTCGTGGCAGACCTCCTCGGCCCATTCTGCATTATCTGCCGATACATCATATTCGATCGCGATGATTGCAGGGTCGTTATTGTCGGCGAAGGAACCATAGATTCCGTAAGCGCGCTTGTTGTTATCTTTATCCCGATAATCCGCGCGGAATACATCGTAATCATATCTGCCCTGATCCGTGATCTTCTCACTGGTTGAGCTTTCAATCTGCCCGTCAGTGATTCCTTCCCAGGAAAAGACTTCCAAAACGCTGTTTGCAAATATGATCTCGATATAGATATGGTCATTGCCGTCCGGGCTTATGATCCTGCCGTGCCGGCTTCCGACTTCGGTGTCACCGACGAGCTCGGAGCGGACAGCAAGTTCACCCAGATACATTTCACTGAGGTCGACAATTTCATACTCCGGAATGTTCGGCGCACCATGGATATTGAAACTCTCTAAGAATGCTTTGAAATCAGCCGCATTTTTTTCTGCCTTTTTCTCGCTGATATCGTTTTTCATATAGTAGCAGACCACGTAGCATCCAAGGCTTTCGCTGTCGTAAATGTATAACTCTCCCATGGCAGGTGAGCCGTCTTCGCAAAGGGCAGAGATCGAATAACTATGATTGTCGGCGTCGCCAAAGGATTCGACATCAAGGATCTCATCTTCGAGCTCTGTTATCCCTAAAGCATCCTTGAGTTTGAGCCCCATTCTGTCCGCAAATTCATAGCGCATGAGGTCGTACCAGTCATAGACGAGGGCATCTCCCGGAGGCGCGGATTCGACATAGTCGACAAAGAGCGCCGCATCCTTTTTCTGCGCGACGAGTCCGTTGTCATAGTCAGTAACTTTATAACCTGCGGGAACGGTAATCGAATAGTTTCCGATTTCGTTTTCATAATTCTTTTTTCGGACATTAAAAACAAACAGGAAGAGCACAGCAAGGATTGCTGCTACAACAACAGCCGCAATCACAATGATCAGCCAGGTCTTTTTTTTCTTTGCGCCGGCAGCAGGAGCGTTTGCTGCGTTTGCCGGTGCAGCCGTTTCTTCTGCGTTTGCCGGTGCAGCCGCTTCTTCAGAGGCAGTAAACATTTGAGGTTTCGGGCTTCCGCATTTAATACAGAACTGTCCATCATTTTCCTGTCCGCAGTTTGTACAGAACCATTTCTCTTCCATCTTGATTCTCCTCTTCTAATGAAACATCTATGAAGAATAAACTTTTCCGTCAGTCCTGTGATGTCGTAATTATATTGTACAATAAGCAGTACAATCTTCACAATCCTATCAACAAGAAGAATCGGAAAGCTTTGAGCATAGAAGCATAGATTAAGGACAGTGAATGATTCTTTAGTGGAAGAGAAATAGCAGTTGTTTTATAATAAAACCAGACTTCTTATGACGGACACAAGAGATGTTGGAGTGGCAGATATCTGGAGGTTCAGTTATGAAAAACAGAAGAAAAGTAATCTTTTGTCTTCTTCCGGTTCTGATCATGGCATTATTGATGACGGGCTGTTCACAGTATGCGCAATATACGCTGCGGCCGGGAACGCTTTCAGGTCCGGAAACCGGGCCGGACGGAGTGGAGCAGCTTTCCGTGGATGACATCCAGAAGATGAATGGCGGGAAAGCGTATATCGTATATGGCGATCCGGATGAAGATGGAAATCAGTATATAACGTTTATTAATGGAACATATTATGAGGAAAAAGTTGAAGATCAGGAAGATGCCGTAAAGGCGCTTCAAGGCATTGCCCAGCTGATCGGTTTTGCGAAAGGCAGCGAATTTTTTGCGAATTTCGGAGAGCGTGATCCGAACGGCTATACCTATTGGGTGCTGCAGCAGAAATACGGACCATCAACCGTACAGTATGCAACGATCAGGGTCGTGGTCGATCCGGATGGCTATGTCTGTGGTCTTTCTTCTTCCGTTGTCCCGAACCTTGGAATCGCAAACAGCAGTGATGGCGTTGGAGAAGAACGCGCGATGGAAGAGGTGAAGGGCTACATGGAGGAGACCTTCCCTGATCAAAACTATAAAATCTATGAGGAAAACACCAGAGATGTGGTTGCGGAATATGCGTTCGATAGCTGCTTTTACCATTCTTATGCAATCTATACCAGCAACCCGGATGTAGAAAGCGGCGCGACCTTTGATCTTCCTTATCTGGAGCATATCGTTACTTATGAAGGCGAGTATATGTTCTGCAATCCGACGACAACAATGGCGGCCGGAGAAACCGCGGATGCCTATAACAACGATGTCTATTTTGAGAACTTGGAGGCGGATGTCTGGGAAGGCGATGTGACGCTGCATGACGGCACAAAGCGGCACATCAAGGTTCCGGTTGCAAAAAGCAAGGTGGACGGAAGCTACTATCTGGCGGATGTGGAACGCAAGATCATCGTCGCAGATTATGTGTCGTTCATGACGGATTTTAGTCTGAATTTCATAGAGTCAAAAGAAAACGGCGGCTGGAAAGACTATATGCTGATGGCTCTTTATAATTACGGCAGAGTCTATGATTTTTATAAAGAGCTGGGTCTTTATGGAGCGGATACCTTTGGGACTCCGATGCTGATCCTGACTGACTGGGAAGAAGATGGGCATCCGGTCAATAATGCCTGCTGCTATGGAAACATCAAAGGCTGGATCGCATTCGGCGCTTCGAGCGATTATTTCTTTGAGGAAAGTCTGGATGTTCTCGCGCATGAATTTACACACGGGATCACCGGAACGGAAATGCTGGGCAACCAATACAGCAATGAATCCGGTGCGATCAACGAATCCTTAAGCGACATCATGGGAGAGATCTGTGAACACATGGTCCTGAAGGAAGACGGGACACCGGAGTCGGACGACGAGCTCTGGTATCATGGACAGAATAAACCGGAGCCCGGAAGATGCATGTCAAACCCGAATCTGTATCAGCAGCCGGGAAGCGTTGGAGATATCTTTTATATCGTTCCTTCGAAAAATGCAGATGGAAACAATGATGGCGGCGGCAACCACTTTAACAGTTCTCTTTTAAACTATGTGGCATGGACCTTGTTTGATCAGGGAATGCCGCTGGAAGAGGAACGGCAGCTTTGGTATACGACGATCTGCCTTATGACTCCAAGGAGCGATTACGATGATGTCTTAGGAGCGCTCCTGATGAGCGTGGAGATCAACGGAATGGATCAAAAGTGGGCAGATCTGATAGAGGACACCTATGAGGAACTGGGTCTGGTGGGAGATCGTCTTAAAAATGCGTATGCAAAAACAAGACCCGACTGCGGCCGGGTTGAGATCAATGTTGATCTCAATAATGATGATGTAAAGGTCAGCGTGATCTATCCGTACTTGTATGATGAGAAAACGGACACCAATCAGGCAGTCAATTACTGGATGGTGCCGGATGATAACGGCAGGATTTATACCTTGCTTCCGGAAGGAGCCTACCTGCTGGAGTTGCTGGTGACGAATCCCAGCGGCACGCAGGGTAAATTCTATTATTTGCAGGTCGATGGAAGTTGGGGAACATCCACAGATTCGCTGGGCTTTATCCGGGTCAAAGCCGGAGAGACCACGACGGTCACGGAAATCAATTAGGAGGGGATTAAGATGAACGAAAAATGGATCTGCTCCTGTGGGGCGGAATGTGATGGTAATTTTTGTATCCGCTGCGGAAGTCCGAGACCGGTCGTAAATCCACAGCCGAAAAAGAAGTCAAAAAAACTGCTGTTTATTATGATTGGGGCAGCAGCGGCTGTCGTAATTGCTGCCGCGCTTTTGGTATACTTCTTTGTATTTGCGAAAAACTATACGGTCAACCGCTATAGCGTGAACACGCAGACGGAGGTTATGGAAGGCTTTGAACTCCTGACAGACCTTGATAGAGACATTGCGCTTCAGTATCCGGCATATCTGGAAGCGTCGGTGCAGGACAATGGGTCTTATATCTATGGAAGCGGTGAAAACGAAGGCTGCTATATCCGGATCTCAAGAGATATGGGAAAAACGTCTCCGGAAAAATATTTTAAAAAGTTTCAAACGATGCTGAAGGAGGAGTACCCAAACCTGACCTTCTCAAGTATCAACGAAGTAAAAGTGGAAGATAAAACACTTTATATGATCATGACGAATCATCCGGATATGGGACCACTCCAGCATTATCTCGAGCTTTATCCGGATTATTATGTAACTTACACTAGCGTCGGCTATGAGAATGAAGGCGGAGTGAACACAGAGCTCTACTATGCGATCAGTTCACTGAAACCGGACGCATATGCCTATGGAATGGACTGAAAGAATAAGAAACTAGATTGATGTTAACAGACTTTGACTTAAAGAAACTGGCGGCTCCTCTTACGGAGTGGTATAAGCAAAATGCAAGGGATCTTCCCTGGAGGGAGGATCCCTCCCCTTATCATGTTTGGATCTCGGAGATCATGCTGCAGCAGACCCGCGTGGAAGCGGTGAAGCGCTATTATCGGCGTTTTCTGGAGACACTGCCGGATGTGAAAGCTTTGGCGGATTGTCCGGAGGATGTCTATTTGAAACTATGGGAGGGACTTGGCTACTATAGTCGTGTTCGCAACCTTCACGCGGCGGCTGTTCAGATCGTGGAAGAGCATGACGGCATAATCCCGGATGATTATGAAACGCTCCTGAAGCTCAAGGGGGTCGGTTCCTATACGGCAGGGGCCATCTGTTCTCTGGCTTATGAAAAGCCGGAACCTGCGGTTGACGGGAACGTCTTCCGCATTTTGACCCGCGTCAGCGGAGATGATTCAGATATCACAAAAGCAAGCTTCCGGACAGAGGTGGAAACCGCTCTCAGAGCGTTGCTTTTAGAAATAACAAAAGAAGGAGTTTCCCCTAGGGTCTTTAATCAGGCGCTGATGGAACTGGGTGCGCTTATCTGTGTGCCGAACGGAGAGCCTCATTGCGAAGGCTGCCCATGGAAAGAGTTTTGTATCGCCTGCAAGGATGGCAGGATTTCAGAACTTCCGGTAAAGAAAAAAGCAAAGGCCAGAAGGGTGGAAAAGCGGACGGTCCTTCTGATCCGGGACGGAGATAAAGTCGCAATTCATAAAAGACCTTCGAAGGGCTTGCTTGCAGGTTTATATGAGTTCCCGAATCAGCTGGGACATTTTACGGAGAAAGAAACACTGGATTATGTGCGTGGAATGGGCTACTCGCCTCTCAGAATCAAGCGGCTTGATGATTCTGTCCATATCTTCTCTCACGTGGAGTGGCATATGATCGCCTATTATCTGCTCGTGGAAGAGGAGGCTTTTGCAACCGAGGAACAGAAACAGAAGGCGGCAAGTGAAGAACTGATCTTTGTGGATGCGGCAGAGCAGAAAGAAAAGTATGCGGTGCCTTCCGCCTTTCATGCTTATAAATTTCAGGATATCGAGTAGGGAGAGACAGACACAAAAATCTCACAGGAAGCTAATATAATATCGGACATGCGAAGAAAAAAGAAAAGGTCAAAAGCACCTGTTAAAAATATTATATTAATGGTCATCCTGCCCGTCCTGATCATTGTCGTTGTTTTTGTTATCAAAGGGCGCAGCGATCGGAAAAAAGCGCAGGAAGAGGCTGAGGCTGAGACGTCCACAACGATGGAGACGGAAACGGAGACCACGGAAGCAGAGTGGAACTTCCAGTTCCATGATGCGCATGGACAGCTTTACAAGATGTTCATTGACCCGAACGTTTCTCCCCATCCATATGACCTGAACCTCTTTTCAAACGATGGGACGATCTGTTCTTACGAAGATGACACTTATTACAGCAGACGCGGAATCGACGTATCTGCTTTTCAAGGGGATATCGACTGGCAGGCAGTTGCAGATTCCGGTATCAGCTTTGTTTTTTTGAGGTTGGGATACCGAGGATATGGCGAAGGTGTGCTTCATGTAGATGATCATTTTGAAGAATATATAGAAGGAGCTCAGGCAGCAGGCCTTGATGTCGGAGTTTATTTCTTTTCTCAGGCTGTAAACGAACAGGAAGCAATCGAGGAAGCCGAGTTCTGCATCGATGTTCTTTATCCCTACGAAATCCAGCTGCCGGTGGTATTTGATGCGGAAAACATCGACTATGATGATGCAAGGACCGATAACATTACCGGCGGGCAGTTTACCAATAATGCGGTCGCATTCTGCGACCGGATCCTGCAGGAAGGCTATTACGACACTGCAATCTACAGCAACATGAAGTGGGAAGCGTTCATGTATGATCTGGAACGCTTAGCCCCGTATCCAATCTGGTATGCGGATTATGAAAGGCTTCCGCAGAGTCCTTATAACTTCACCTGGTGGCAGTATTCAGAGACCGGATCAGTTCCGGGAATCGACGGAAAAGTGGATCTGGATATTCAAATTATAAAAAAATAGGTTTGTGTTCTGCTATTTTTGACAGACTGTGAATTTTCTATGGAAATTTCAGAAAAAGTGTTGTTTAATATAGTTGACGGCGATTGATATAGAAAAAAAGAATGAAAGATATACTTGCCGGCGCATGATCACTGACATCTGAAAAAAGACGAACAGAAAGGGGCAACGATGGCAAAAGAGCTGAAAAGGGCAGGCAACGCCAGAAAAGAAGAAATCATTAGCGTATGTGAAAAGTTATACAAGAAAACCAGTTTTAAAGATATTACCGTCCGGGATATCGGAAAAGAAACCTCAGTCGGAAGAACCTCGTTTTATACGTACTTCCAGACCAAAGATGAAATTTTCCTGACGATCCTTGCAAGGGAATATAATGAATGGGCACAGGAACTTATCAATCTGACGAAACTCAGCAAAACGATCAAGAAAGATGATCTTGCGCAGGCGATTGCAGATACCTTGGACGGCCGCACATTATTCCTTAAGATCTTAGCTGAGAATCCGTTTGATATGGAAGTCAATTGCAGGAAAGAATGCCTGAAAGAGTATAAAGATGCATATGCAAACGCAGTGGCCGCGCTGATCGAAGTATTAGATCGCTTCTGCCCGAAGATGAAAGCAGCAGATAAGCAGGAATTTGTCTATGCATTCCTTCCATTCCTTCACGGACTCTATCCGTACACAGCGCAGGCTGATAAACAGAAAGCTGCCTTTAAAGGCGCAGGGATTCCGGTTGAAAAGCAGACAGCAAATGATCTTGCTTACGCATTCCTTTGCGTACTGCTGATCTGATCGAACTAAGATTCCGTATATTCAGGAGACAGGGGACGGTTCTCTGTCTCCTTTTTATTATTTTGTCTTCAGGAGACAGAGAACTGTCCCCTGTCTCCATAAAAAACGGAGAGGCAAATCGCCTCTCCGTTTTAAGTAGGTTAAGTAAAAAGATTATTTAGATCTTTCTTTCAGCCAATCGATGATGCCAGGGATGATCTCTTTACGGGATCTGGAGGATGTGAACATTCCGATGTGTCCTGTCGGGAAGTGCAGGAATGTCTTATCCTTGCTTCCAAGAGCATCCATGAACGGCTCGCTGTTTGCCAGCGGAACCAGGTGGTCTTTGTCAGCACATGCGCAAAGTACCGGAACCTTGATATCTTTCAGGTTAACTGTCTCGCCGCCAAGCTCAAGCTCGCCTTTGATCAGTTTGTTGTCCTGATACATATCTTTGATGAACTGGGACAGAGTAGCACCAACCTGTGCCGGGCTGTCGAAGGTCCATTTTTCCATACGGATGAAGTTTGTCAGGTAATCTTTATCTGCCCATTTGTCTGTCATACCTACATATTTGTCCATTGTCAGTGTGAGTGGCTTAAGGATCAGATAAGCGACGTTCATAACATCTCCAGGAACAACGCCATCATATGCATCGATCAGAGAATCGATGTTCATGAAGCGGCTCCAACGGAACAGCATACCATCGTTGGAAGAGAAGTCGATCGGAACTACGAGAGTTACGAGGTTTTTGATCTTCTCCTGATGAAGAGCTGTATAGATCGTGGAGAATGTACCACCCTGGCAAACGCCTAAGATGTTGATCTTATCTTTCTTTGTATCTTTACGGACAAAGTCTACGCACTCATCCATGTACCAGTTGATGTGATCATCAAGTGTCAGGTACATATCTTCAGCTGTCGGATAACCCCAGTCGATGATGTAAACATCAAGACCTGCATCCAGGAAGCTCTTGATAACGGAACGGTCCGGCTGAAGGTCCATCATGTACTGGCGGTTAACCAGTGCATAGGTGATCAGCAGCGGAGTCTTGATCTGTCTGCGTGCCGGAACTGTCGGTGCATAGTGGAACAGTCTCATTTTGCCGATACGAAGAACTTCTTCTTTATCAAGCTGATCGCTTTCAACATCTTCCGGTTTAAGGTCGATCAGAGTCTTTAATCCTGCAAGAACGTTCTCCTGCATCTGGTTCATCTGCTCCATATATTTTGCAGGGTCAAACTGGTTTGCAAGCTCAACAGCATTCTCCATCCAGTTTTTCTGGAATTCCTGATACTGCTCGAGGCTTCTCTCAAAAATATTCTCACTCATGATTACTTATCCCCCTTCTTCTCAACTTTTGCTAACGCTCTCTTTAAATCACGAACATCTTTACGCAGATCATAAACTGTCTTATAAAGAGCCTTCATGTCTGTGTTTGTCGGGATAGGTAAGAATGCAAGCATACGCTCGTATACTTTATTCTGAGCGATCATAAACTGTGCGTATCTGTCAGAGAAGTCATCGAATACTTTTGCGAACTCATCTGTTGCAAGAAGTTTCTCATATGCAGCTTCTGTTACAGAGTACCAAACAGTGTAGAAATCACGGAAGGTTGTGATTGTTTTGCCTTCTGCAAGGTCTGCCTGAACTTTTTCAGCGATCTGCTGGAAGCTTTCCTGACCTGTCTTAGTGATGACTGCCATCAGTTCGCCCATGGAGATCATTGCTTTGTTCCACTGGTTCAGAACTTTCATGTAGTCTTCGTTTGCTTCACGGTTTAAGCCCATGCCCATGATCGTGAAGTATTTTTCCATTTCTTCTTCATATTTCTTCTGATAATCTTTGAAGAAGTCAATGTATGCATCCGGATCACCCTGAGCAAGACGCTCCATGATGTCAGCGTCGATCTCAACCCAAGGAGCTACGAAACGTTTGTAATACTCAACCATCAGGTTCATGAAGTCGATCGGTCTAGCTACGAACGGCTGAACGTTTGTCGGGAACAGGCTCTTGATGATGTCTGCTGTTGCATCCATGTATTTGTCCTGGAAATCCTTAACCATTGCGCTCGGATCACCAAAGCTCTTCCACATATCAAATACTTTTGTGAAAGCATCAAGACCAGGCATGTTGAACGGAGCCATCTTCGTGAACATTTCCGGGTTCGGCATCATTTTTGCGAAGTTGTCCCAATATGTGTTCATTCCCGGAATCATGTTTGTGAAGTTTTTGAAGTAGTCGTTCATGTTCGGCATAACGTTCTGGAAGCTCTTGATGTACTCGCTCATATCAGGCATCTGATCAGCGATCTTTTTCCAATAATCCATAACCGGATTGGAATCCATCATGTTTTTCCAATAGTCAATGCCAGGCATTTTGTCAGCCATGTCTTTCCAGTAATCAAGACCAGGCATCTTGTCAGCCATGTCTTTCCAGTAATCCATGACCGGGTTGGAATCCATCATGTTCTTCCAATAGTCCATACCAGGCATAGCCGGCATCTGAGGCATTGCGGAAGCCATGTTCTTCCAATAATTTTCTACGTTCGGAACCATAGATTCCATAGCTTTTGTGTAAGCTTCTGCTCCAGGAATGTTTTTCGTCATAGCTTTGTATGCGTCGCTGTCTAACATTTTCTCCATGTTGTCATTCCACATTTTGAAAAACTGCTCCTGGTAATCCATAAAAGGATTAGTACTCATAATAAATTTCCTCCTACTAAATAAATACTACCTAAAAAATATGTTTACCTGTTGTTACCTGAAATTGGGTGTCACGCCTTTGGCGGCATAACGGTTGCTGTTCCTTTGATTACGACATCGCCGTTCTGGTTTGTTACGGTTGTGTCGAGGATCAGTCTGTTCTTTTCTTCGATTTTCTCTGTTACAGTTGCGGTTGCTGTCACGGTGTCACCGATGCAAACCGGTTTCGTGAACTTCAGTTCCTGGCCCATGTAGATGGTTCCCGGTCCCGGAAGATACATTCCGAGAACTGCAGAGATAAAGCCTGCGGAAAGCATTCCATGAGCGATTCTTTTTCCGAACATTCCTTCTTTTGCAGCAACTTCGTTGATGTGTGCCGGGTTCAAGTCGCCGCTGATGCCTGCATACATTACAACGTCAGTCTCTGTTACTGTCTTGGTGAAAGAAGCGGAATCTCCTACCTGAATTGTGTCAATTGTTCTCATAGTTACTTAACCTCCTCATAAAACATTGCTATCTGTTTCGTAAAAAAAGCGGGCAAAAATCAACAATAATAATGTAAGAAAATTTACCCTAAGGTAAATATATACCCCTTTTTTTGAAATTTCAAACGATGGTTTATAGACAAATTGTTTAAAAAACGAAAGTTCAATGTAAAAATGTTGATTTAAATGACACTGTGTCTGTATTTTGAACTAAAAAAATCGAAAAATCAAGTGGTAAAAGAAAAATAACTTGCATAAAAACGGCCGCTGAATAAAATAAGAGAAGATGTTTTGAAGCAAGGGAGTTTATTTCGTGGATTACACACAGAAGTTTGTTGATACAAAAAGGATTCGCACAGCGTACTATAGGTCCGGAGAAGGAAATAAGCAGAAGCTTTTAGTGCTGCACGGCAATATTTCCTCTTCCGTTTTTTTTATGCCGCTGATGCCTTATCTGGATCAAAAATATGACATCGTTGTTCCGGACCTCAGATGCTTCGGTAAATCAGAGGCTCAGCCAATCGACGCAACAAGAGGCTACCGTGACTGGAGCGATGATATCTTTGCATTCTGTGAAGCGATCGGCTGGAAGAAATTCACACTGCTTGGCTGGTCGATGGGCGGAGACATTGCCATGCAGTTTGTCGTTGACCATGGATCAATGGTCAAGAAGCTGGTGCTGGTCGCACCCGGATCTCCTTATGGATTCGGCGGAACAAAAGATGAAAAGGGGACCCCGCATTTTCCGATTGGCTTAGGTTCCGGCGGAGGTACGGCAAACCCGCTGCTTACCGTAGCAGGTCAGGTGAGAAACGATTTCATCATTAAAGACGTTTTGAATAAATATCTTTTTAAAGCTCCGTTCCGGATGAGCCCGGAATGGGAGGCGCGCTTTATTGAAGCCTCCTCCAGCATGAAACTTGGAAACGAGTATTATCCGGGCGGTTTTCGTATGAGCTGGAAATGGCCTTATGTTGTTGCGGGAAAGACGGGAATCTTAAATACGATGAGTCCGAAGTACGGAAACTTAGATGCGTTCCTGGATGTGGATCCCAAACCGCCGGTGCTCTGGATCCGTGGAGATGACGACCAGATCGTGAGCGACCATTCCATGATGGAACTTGGAAATCTCGGAAGGATCGGAATGATCCCGGGCTGGCCGGGAGAGCGCCTTTACCCGCCGCAGCCGATGGTCAAACAGACCCGCTATTTCCTGGAACAGTATAAAGAAAAGGGCGGAGTCTATGTTGAACTTTTGATTCCGGGCGGACATGTCTGTATTCTGGAATCACCGCTGCATTTCATCAGTGCACTTGATGCGTTCGTAAGTGGCAAATAAAAAACACTTACATATTCTAAAATAACATGCTATAATCCCGTTTGACTTTGAGTTGAAAACCGAATAGTAATAAAGAATCAATGAGTAGCGATAAGCGTAAGTCCGATTGAAAAACGGACTTGCGCTTATTTTTTTAGGAGGAAAAATGGAAACAAACAAAATGGCGAATACCCCAATGAGATCACTGTTCTGGAAGATGGGCCTTCCGATGATCGTATCGATGGTTCTGCAGGCACTGTATAATGTTGTGGACAGTATCTTTGTAACCAATATGGGAGCGGAAGGAGCGGTTGCAAATCAGGCACTTACGATTGCATTCCCGATTCAGATCCTGATCATTGCCCTTGGCGTCGGAACCGGCGTCGGTTTAAATGCACTGCTATCTCACAGCCTTGGAGAGCAGAATCAGGAAAAAGTAAACAGGGTGGCAGGCAATGGTGTGTTCCTGATGCTTTGTATTTACGCGATCTTCCTCCTTTTTGGTATCTTCGGATCGAGCTGGTTTATCGGACTTTTCGCAGGCGGAAATGAGCAGGTGCATTCGATGGGAACATCCTATCTTCAGATCTGCTGCATCCTTTCTCTTGGCGGCATCGGCTTTACGGTGTATGAACGATTCCTCCAGTCGACAGGCAAAACCATGTTTTCTACGATCTCGCAGGTCGCAGGCGCACTGACTAATATCGTTCTGGATTATGTCTTTATTTATCCATTAAAGATGGGCGTTGCCGGTGCTGCATGGGCGACGGTTATCGGACAGTTTGTTTCCATGGGCGTTGCAATGATCTTCCATTATGGAAAAAATAAAGAGATCAACGGAAGCTTGAAATATATCAAGCCATCCTGGAGACTGATCAAGGCCATTTACCGCATCGGTATTTCAGCAGCGATCATGCAGGCGCTGCTGACCGTCATGATGGCCGGGATGAATGCAATTTTAGGGGCGGCAAAGGCAGACCCAACGATCCTTGTCGGATCCTTCGGCATCTATTATAAGATTCAGCAGATCGCACTGTTTTCCTCCTTTGGACTTTCGAATACGATCATTTCGATCCTATCTTTTAACTATGGGATGCAGGATAGAAAGCGCTGCGATGATGCAATAAAGAATGGAATTATAGACACGCTGATCGTAACAGCAGTGCTCACGATTTTATTCGAACTTCTAGCCGGGCCGCTCGCAAGCCTTTTTGGTCTGACAGGAGATGCGACGAAAGAAATCATTGTGACCTGTGAAAGAGCTTTGAGGATCGCTAGCATTGGTTATGTCTTCATGGGATTTTCTGTAGCGGTGCAGGGTGTGCTGCAATCGATCCGCTTCGCCTTCCGTCCACTTCTGATCGCACTTTTCCGGCTTGTGATCTTTGTTTTTCCGATCGCATTTTTCTTCACACGCTTTGATAACGTGGCGGAAATTGTCTGGTGGACCTTCCCGATTGCGGAACTTTTGACGGCCATCATTTCTGTGTTCATTTTGAAAAAATCATATGACTCTAAAATCAAGCCGCTCGAAGTGTCGCAGGTGCAAAGCAATCTTCAATACGTGGCAGAAAACGCCTGAGATATAAATAGGCTGTGAATCAAAAAAGCTCACTGAAAAACAGTGAGCTTTTAATGTTTATGTCAGTTGGTCCAGCAAAGCCTTGCACCCACGGCTTACATCGAGATAAGTCGCATCGAAATCACCGGTGTACCAAGGGTCTGCGACGTCGCGGTTTTCGCCAGTGTATTCCAGAAGCATATGAATCTTTCCCTCGGGGTCATCCGGGATGATCCTCCGGATCCCCCAAAGGTTTTCATCGTCCATAATGATCAAAAGATCATAATACGCATAGTCGGCCCGCGTGACCTGTCTTGCGCGATGAGGCAGAACGGGGATCCCGACTTCGTTCATTTTCCGGACCGTTCCGCGATGAGGACCGTTTCCAATCTCTTCCCTGCTGGTTGCGGCGGAGTCGATTTCAAAGCAGTCTGTAAGGCCTGCTTCATCCACGTAATATTGAAATACAAATTGTGCCATTGTCGAACGGCAGATATTGCCGTGGCAAATAAAAAGGATCTTTGTCATAGCATTACGTTTTCTTCTTTCCGGAGGTTAATACGCCTCTCGTTGCATTATGAATCACCGGGATTTCTGTGGTGTCTGTATCTTCAAGATGGACACCCTTATATTTCTTTGTTTCTTTTGCGATCACATTGCTTAGCAGCAAAACGGCGATGATATTTGGGATCGCCATGAGTCCGTTCAAAAGGTCTGCCATGTTCCAGATTAGGTTCAGTTCAACAAGGGAGCCGACAAACACGCCGATGACCCAGAGGATCTTGTAGACCCATTTTGCCCGCTGACCAAAGAGATAGATCGCACAGCGTTCTCCGTAGTAATACCAGCCAAGGATCGTGGAAAAGGCAAAGGTGACAAGTCCGACGATCAGGATCGGGATTCCGATATAAGGAATTCTTCCGAAGGCAAGGCTGGTCAGTTCTGCGCCGTTTCCGGACAGACCGTCAATCTCGGGATGTTTTAAGATGCAGGAGACCAGAACAAGGCCGGTCATTAAGCAGATGATGACCGTGTCCCAGAAAGTTCCGGTCATGGATACCAGTGCCTGACGTTTCGGGTTTCTGGTCTGAGCCGCAGCTGCAACAAGCGGAGCAGAACCCATACCAGATTCATTAGAAAACAATCCTCTTGCAAAACCATATCTGCAGGCCATCATGACCGTGCTTCCGACGAAGCCGCCGCCTACAGCCTGCGGCGAAAAAGCGGCTTTTACGATCGTAACGATCGCAAGGCCTAAGACGTCCCAGTTCATGATCAGGATGACCAGGCAGCCGAGGAAATAAAAGGCAGCCATAAACGGAACCAGGATTTCCGATACACGGGTGATGATCTTGATTCCTCCGATAATGACGAGGCCAACTAAAACCGTGAGGATCACCGCGATGATCCACGGGGAGACATTTACGTTTGTTGTGATATTTGCGGTAACCGCATTTGCCTGAACCGTGCAGCCGATTCCGAAGGCACAGATTGCAGCAAGGAAGGCAAAGATGATGCCGAGCCATTTCGCTTTGAGGCCGCGCTCTAAGGCATACATTGCTCCGCCGATCATGGAGCCGTCTTCACTCTTGACTCTGTATTTGACGGCGATCAGAGTTTCAGCGTACTTAGTTGCAATGCCGAAGATGCCGGTAAGCCACATCCAAAGGACTGCACCCGGACCGCCGAGTGCAATTGCGGTTCCGACACCGATGATATTACCGGTACCAATTGTTGATGACAAGGCAGTCGTGAGTGCTCCGAATTGGGAAACATCTCCGCTTGCGTCTTTGTCTTTGGTTACGGATAGTTTGATTGCTTTGAAGATATTCTTCTGGACGAACCCTGTGCGGATCGTCATGAAAATGTGTGTTCCGAACAGGAGGATGATCAAAGGCCAACCCCAAAGGAAGGTGTCAATAACGTCAATGATGTGTGCAAACATAGGGATCCCTTTCTGTGCAAGTTAAAAGATTTCGTTATTATAGCAAAAGCAAGTTCGAATGGGAAATTTTCTGCTAAGAGGAGGTGTAAATTGCAAATTCGGGAATCGTTCCCAGATTGGTTGACAATTCTGACATTTGACGTCATAATTGGGAATGGTTCTCATTTTGGAGGACTGCTTGTCATTTTTGAAATATATGGCGAAAGACGGGAGGATGTCGTGAATACGAGGTCACAGTATAAGACAAAACAGAAAGAAATTCTTTTAAATTACTTAGCATCTGCACCGGGCGTGCATTTTACAGCAGGCGATGTCTGCGAATATATGAAAACGCAGGGCGAGCCGATCGGACAGTCTACAGTGTATCGCAGGCTGGAAAGTCTTGTGGATGAAGGGATCCTCAATAAGTATACCGTGGATGGAAGCAGTCCGGCCTGCTTTGAGTATGTTGGGGCAGAAAGCCATGGGAAAGAGCACATTTGCTTTCACTGCAAGTGCGAAAAATGCGGGAAACTGATCCATCTGCATTGTGATGAGATGGAAGAGATCCAGAAACATTTATTTAAAAATCACAAGTTCCAGATGGATCCAAAACGGACCGTCTTTTATGGACTGTGTGAAAAGTGCAGGTGACCCTTTTTGCGGGAATACAGAGTTGTGTAGTTCTAGGTAAATAGAACATGCAATGGGAAAATAGATATAAGGAGAATATTATGAAGAAACAAATGAAAAAAATCATAGCGCTGATCATAGCTGCAGTCTTTGTTCTTGGCAGCCTGGCAGCCTGTGGTGCGAAACAAAATAGTGGATTGCCTGCTGCTGGGTCCTCTGCACAGGATTCCGGGGAGGGAGATTCCCTAAAGGTCGTTACGACAATCTTTCCGATTTATGACTGGGTGAACTCTCTGACAAACGGAACCACCGGAGTTACGGAGTGTACTATGCTTTTAGATAACGGAGTGGACCTTCACAGTTATCAGCCAACGGTGGACGATATTTTCACGATCTCGACCTGTGACCTTTTTGTCTACGTAGGGGGTGAGTCAGACGCATGGATTGAGGACGCACTGAAAGAATCCCTGAACCCGGAGATGGTCGTGATCAATCTTTTAGAAGTGCTTGGCGATTCCGCAAAGGAAGAGGAACTTAAGGAAGGCATGCAGGCAGAGCACGGCGAAGAGGAACATACAGGTGAAGAGCATGAAGAAGATGCAGAGCATGAAGAAGATGCAGAGTATGATGAACATGTCTGGCTCTCCCTTAAAAATGCAGGCTTGTTCTGTGAAAAAATCGCAGAAGGTTTAAAGACTGCCGATTCAAAAAATGCTGATATCTATCAGAGAAATCTGGATCAATATCTGGAAGAGCTTTCAGCATTGGATAGTGAATACGAGACTGCACTTTCAAACACTGCTTCCCACACGCTGCTATTCGGAGACCGCTTCCCCTTCCGTTATCTGACGGAAGATTATGGACTGGATTACTATGCTGCGTTTGTCGGCTGTTCCGCCGAGACAGAAGCAAGCTTTGAAACCATTCTGTTTTTAGCCGGGAAAGTGGATGAACTTTCACTGCCTGCAGTGCTGACAATTGAAGGAAGCGACCAGAGTCTGGCCGAGACGATCGTTAAGAGTACAAAAACAAAAGACCAGAAAATTCTGAGTGTGAATTCCATGCAGTCTGTTACGGGTAAGGAAATCACAGATGGGGAGACTTATCTATCTATCATGAAGGATAATCTTGTGATATTAAAGGAAGCTCTTAGGTAAAGCTTTAAAGAGATAAAAGAGGAAGACAATGTCATTGCTACAAGTAGAAAAGTTAAGTGTCGGATATGAATCCCGGGCTGTCGCGGAAAACATTAGCTTTTCCGTGAACGAGGGAGATTATCTCTGTATTGTTGGTGAAAACGGGTCCGGTAAGACGACACTGATGAAGACACTGCTCCGTTTGGTAAATCCGATCAGCGGATCGATCCGGACCGGAGATGGGCTTAAGAAAAACGAGATTGGCTATCTCCCGCAGCAGACAGATGTGCAGAAGGATTTTCCCGCATCTGTTCGGGAGATCGTTCTTTCCGGCTGCCAGGCGAGAGGCGGCTTTCACCCGTTTTATACAAAGGCAGAAAAGGCACTTGCTGCGACCAATATGGAACGCATGGGCATCACGCAGTTTGCAAAACGCTGCTACAGGGAGCTTTCCGGCGGACAGCAGCAAAGGGTGCTGCTTGCAAGAGCCCTCTGTGCCAGTGAAAAGATCCTGCTGTTGGATGAGCCGGTCACAGGGCTTGATCCGAATGTGACCCAGGAGTTATATCAGCTGATCAAACAGTTAAACGAAGAAGGGCTTGCGATCATCATGATCTCGCATGATATCGAGGCAGCAGTGGAATATGCCAGCCACATCCTTCAGATCGGAAATCATATGTTCTTCGGGACAAAAGAGGAGTATGTGAAAAGCTCTGCCGGAAGACTGTTTATCGCTGATGGAAGTCCGGCTGAGGCAAAGGACGGGTTAGCTTCTGAAGAGTCAGAAGCCCTTAAGATGCAGGAAGGCGGTGAGAGATAATGTTTGAAAAGCTGGCTATGTATCTGGAATATCCGTTTGTCCGCTATGCGCTGATCGTCGGTGTCATGGTTGCGCTTTGCGCTTCCTTGCTGGGGGTGACACTTGTATTAAAACGCTTCTCATTTATCGGTGACGGTCTGTCGCATGTCGCGTTCGGCGCAATGGCGATTGCAAGTGTTTTAAACCTTACAAACAACATGCTGATCGTTCTTCCGGTTACGATCATTGCAGCGGTCCTGCTGCTGCGTACCGGAACGAAAACTGTGATCAAAGGCGATGCGGCGATTGCGATGATTTCGGTCGGGGCACTGGCGTTTGGATATATGATCATGAATATTTTTTCGGTATCTTCCAACTTGTCCGGCGATGTCTGCACGACACTTTTCGGATCGACATCTATTCTGACCTTAAGGGATACTGATGTCTGGATCAGCGTGGTTCTTTCCGTCATCGTCGTAGCACTCTTTATTATTTTCTACAACAAGATTTTTGCTATTACCTTTGACGAGGATTTTTCGGTTGCAGTTGGAACGAAAGCAAGCGCATATAACTTGTTGATCGCGGTCGTGATCGCAGTGATCATCGTTCTGGCAATGAATCTGGTCGGCTCGCTGTTGATCTCTGCGCTGGTCATCTTTCCGGCACTGTCTGCGATGCGTCTGTTTAAAAGC
The DNA here is from genome assembly GCA_045546255.1 of Lachnospiraceae bacterium. Lineage (GTDB taxonomy): Bacteria > Bacillota > Clostridia > Lachnospirales > Lachnospiraceae > RGIG5612. Next base: position 19,710 of record JAZQCK010000026.1, read on the forward strand.
TTTCTGCAGGTTACGATCTGTTCGGCAGTCATCTCGGTCATCTGCGCATTTCTTGGAATGCTGATTTCGATTCTTGCAGGAACGCCGGTCGGCTCAACGATCGTCGCAATGGATGTTGTTGTATTTTTGATCTGCTATGTGATCCATCTGATTGGACGGAAAGCATGATAAGACAGAGAAACTGCATAAAGAAAGAACATTGTTTTCAAGGAGTTAAGAATAAAGGAGCAATAAGGATATGAAACAGTTAAAAAGAGGAATGCTTGTCACAAGTATAGTTCTCATACTGACGTTGGCAGTCGGTTGTGGAAGCGAAGGCGGAACGGCGACAGGGACAAACCCTAATAATGTCGAAGACGTTCTTCAAGCCCAGATGGATGAGGCGGACGGAAAGAATTTGGAGACAACGGAGGTTGAGACAGAAACGACAACCTTACCTCCTTCGCCTGCAAAGGCGGAAAATCCGGAGATCTATACGACGGAAGGGGTTGATCTGGACCTGACACAGCTTTCGGGAACGCTCCTTTATGCGCAGGTCAGTTATATGATGTATAAGCCGGAAGAGTTTCTTGGGAAAACCGTAAAAGTTCCGGGAAACTTTAGTGCCGTCTACAGCGAGGAAGATCAGCGCTATTATTTTGGCTGCCTCGTTCGGGACCAGGCTGCCTGCTGCGTGCTGGGCGTGGAATTTGAACTCCCGGAGGACTATGTTTATCCGGATGACTATCCGGCAGAGGGGGAAGAGATCACAGTATTTGGTACGTTTGATACCTATGAACAGGGGCCGTACACCTATGCTGTCTTAAGAGGCGCGACGATGGTAGGCTGAGACGGGCTCTATCAATAGACACTTTCTGCTTTGAGTATCTACATAAAGGAAAATGGAATGATGGACGAGAAATTACTAAAAGCAAAGATCCCCTGCGAAGAAACAGGGATTGAGATCCGGCATACGATGTGCGATATCTGCACTCCGGGACTTCAGTGCGGAGTGGATGCGTATGTGAAAGACGGCGTGATGATCAAGCTGGAAGGAACGGATGGCTTCCCTTCCAATAACGGAAAGCTCTGTGCAAAGGGCGCAGCCGGTCGTGAGTATCAATATAGTGATGACCGTCTTACTCAGCCACTCAAGCGTGTCGGCGAACGGGGAATCGGAACCTTTGAGCCGATCAGCTGGGACGAAGCGCTGGATCTTTGTGCGGAACAATTCTTGAAGGTCAAAGAAGAATACGGACCTGAGGCCGTTGCCTGGGTCTGCGGTTATAGTAAGTGGCTTAGGCCATGGCTTCACAGACTGACCCATTCCTTTGGCAGTCTGAATTTTATTACGGAATCATCCGCCTGCCACCGCGCAGAAGTGATGAGCTTTACCTCTGTTTTTGGAAACTTTATGAGGCCTAATGCTCCGGCTGCGAAGGTTCTGATCGCATGGGGAGTCAACGGCTTTGCAAATAATTTTATGTCTGCAAAAGGTTTAAGCACTATGAAAGCGCATGGCGGAACGCTGGTCGTCATCGATCCCCGCTATACCCATACCATGGAAAAATTAGCGGACATCGCACTGCGCCCAAAGATCGGAAGCGATGGCTATATCGCAAATGCGATGGCCAATTACATCATTCAAAATCATTATACGGATGATGCCTTTATTGAAAAGTATGTTCACGGATTTGATGCCTATAAAGAAATGGTCAGCCAGTATACGATGGAACTGGCAGAGGAAAAGAGCGGCATTCCGAAAGAGAAGATCATCCAGATTGCAGAGCTGTTTGCGAAAGAAAAAGATGCTGCGATCCTTCCGGGGAACGGTCTGACGCATCATGTTGACGGTTTCAACATGCACCGCGCGATCCTTTGCCTCATGGTCATCACCGGAAAGGTGGACCGCCCCGGCACTGTCTTTCCGGCAGCAGAAACGTTCTGTCATAGTCCGGGCGGCTTCAAAGGCTTTGAATCTGAATATATCAATGACGTAAAACCGAAAAACTGCAAGCCTCCGGTTGGATACGAGCGCTTCCCGCTTTGGTTTGATTATATTAACGAGGCACAGGGGATGGATCTTGCAAGACAGATCCGTACAGCTGACCCGTATCCAATCAAGGCGATGGCAGCGTTTGGCGTGAATCATAAAATGTATCCGGAGTCGGAGCGTTTTCTTAAGACGCTCAAAGAACTGGACTTTGTCATGGCAACAGAGATTTTCCATACAAAGCTCTGTGACTATGCGGACATCGTGCTTCCGGTGAAGACCTCTTATGAGAGAGGCGAAGTGAAATGCTATGCGGGCCGCTTCGTGAACTGGACCCGCCCTGCAGTTGATCCGGTCGGCGATTTAAAAGACGACGTGGAAGTGATCACAGAACTTGCAAGAAGGATGGGTCTGGACGACGAACTACTGAAAGCCGGCTATGAAGCGGGCGCAGAGTATATGCTTAGGGAGTCCGGCATTGAAGACTGGGAAGCAGTCAAAGATGCGCCGCTTCCGACAGCGGCACCGAATGCGAAGCCTTACGTTCCGGGCAGTTATTTGGAAAATCCCAAAAACACACCAAGCGGAAAGATTGAATTATATAGTGAGACGATCGCGAAATATAAGAGCCGTGGTCTCAATCCGCTTCCGGTCTGCACAGATAACGAAGCCGGGATGGATGCGGAGCAATATCCATTTACGATCATGACAGGTGCAAGAATTTCAACGGGCCTTCATTCCCGTACGACGAGGCTTTCCTGGCTGCGATGCCAGACAAAAGAGCCGGCTCTTAAGATCAGTCCGGAAGATGCAGCCGCCTTGGGACTTCAGGAAAACGACAGCGTGCGCGTTACAACGGAGGTGGAAAGCATCGTGCTGCCCGTGCATATTACAGGGGAATTTCATCCGGGAGAGGTTGGCCTGTATCATGGCTTCGACGAGGCGAATGCCAACAGCATTCTTCCGGAGACCTTGCTGGATCCGTACTCCGGCTTTCCGGCCTATAAGCAGTTCCGCTGCAGAATTGAAAAAGAGGGAGGAGATGCAAAATGAAATATCACTTTGAATATGATGCTTCCCGTTGTGTTGACTGCGGAGCCTGCGCCGCCGCCTGCATGGACCAGAATGATCTGTATCCGGAAAAGGGTGACATCGCATATCGCAGGAGTTTTACAAAAGAAGAGAATATAGAAGGACAGGTCCGCATGACCTATCTTTCTGTCGGCTGTATGCACTGCGATGATGCGCCATGCATGGCTGCCTGCCCATGTGACTGCTTCTATAAGGATGGAGAGACCAGCTTTGTTTTATATGATAATGAGAGTTGTGTCTCCTGCGGCCAGTGTCAGGACGCCTGCCTGAATGATGCCATTGTTTTTCCCCGGAATGAGAAAATGGAAAAATGTGACGGCTGCGTTGAACGTGTTAAGAAGGGACTCCTTCCGGCCTGCGTGAAAGTCTGCCCGTTTGATGCACTGAAACTTAGAAAAGAGTAATTCTTTGGGGAGTAACCCTTTGCACTTTGATGCATTAAGGATTTGGCACATTTTACGAAACATCGGGTGAAAGTCCGCAATCCCATTTATTCAACTGTTTGGCGGCGGGCATTTAAGATGTTGTAGATCAGGATCGCAGCGATGACGATCACGGCACCGATGAGCGCCAGGGGCTTTAGCATCTCGCCCCAGAAGATCGCGACCAGCAGTGCATTTAAGATCGGCTCAACGCCGGCGATGATGGATGCGGTAACAGGCGTCGTGAATTTGGTTCCAAGGTTAAAGAAGATATAAGCAAGTCCGACCTGGAACAGGCCAAGGGCAATCACGGCGATGATCGGCGTTGCTGAAAAGTCGCTCTCTTGAAAGACAAGAGGGGATAGGATGATGCCGGTTCCAAGCTGTCCGATAAAAAGGGCAGATAAAGCATCTGCATCCGGCAGCGAGTTTAAAAGGAAAAGGCCTGCATAAAAGATTCCGGCTACGATAGCTGCGATATTTCCCCATGCGTTTCCGGATCCGATCCCGTCAAGGAAGAAAAACACAATACCAACAATGACGATCAGGATGGTAATGACATCCCGTCTGACCGGTTTTTTATGAAGGATCAAAGCGGATAATAAAATGATCCAGATGGGAGCAGAGTATTGAAGGACGATCGCGTTTGCTGCGGTCGTCAATTTATTTGCAACGATAAATAAGGTTGTGACGCCGCACATGCAGATGGCGCCGATCAAAATCTTGAAATTGAATCTGAGTTTGTGGTGTGTGGTCAGAAGATAGGCACCGATCAAAAGTCCGCCGAGGAGGTTTCGAATTCCGTTAATCGCAAGCGGAGACCACGGGATCAACTTACAAAGGATTCCGCCGGTGGAAAACAGTATGGATGCGATCAGCATCATGATAGGGCCATAAGCCGCCGAATGTTTTTTCCCTTCCATATTAATCATTGAATATCAATATACAAATATGCTGTCGCTTATCATAGCACACAGAATGTTAGATAGGTAGAATAATCGCAATGGATCTGATGTTTCTTTCAGTTGACCATAGAAGGATAATTGCGATATTATAATTTCATAAAGTGAAATGTATATTGGTCCGGAAATCGTTTCAGACCGGACAAACGAAATAATGATAGGAGGAGAGAATTATGTTTTGTCAACAATGCGGAAGCGAAATTACCGAAGGCTCGAAATTCTGCACAAGCTGCGGCGCTCCGGCACCGGCAGCAGG
>JAZQCK010000027.1:0-29221 GCA_045546255.1 Lachnospiraceae bacterium
CTTGCGATCAAAAAGATAAGGCCAAGAAGAACGACCACTGCAAAAACAATGATCGTCGGTCTGATAGGTAGTTTTTTCTTTCTTCTGCGCTGGTTCATGAAATGAAATTATCCTGGTAAATCTTGGATTATTTTACCACTAAATAGGGAAAAAGAAAACAAAGTGCTCCTCCCTCCTTGTTCGATTCCTGCCAGACTCTCGCATACAGAAACAGGGGACCAGTTGGTCCCCTGCTTCTGTATGGAGCTGGCGGGAATCCCACCGGCGGCTTTGCCGCCTCTCAGGCCGCGTCGGCGTCGAAGGTCCACTGGACCTTCTCCTTCCGTCGCTCCGCTCCTCCCTCCTTGTTCGATTCCTGCCAGACTCTCGCATACAGAAACAGGGGACCAGTTGGTCCCCTGCTTCTGTATGGAGCTGGCGGGAATCGAACCCGCGTCCGAAATCTCCTCCACGCATCTTTCTCCCACTACAGTCATTGAAATTTTGATTTCCCCTTATCGGTCCCCAATGACAGACTCCGATAAGAAGTAGCTTGTGATGTTCTGCCGCTTACAAGCTTAGGCGGCAGAGTTTCCCGCAAGGATGACGCCGGCTTGGCAGCTGCGGGCTTCTGCGGCCGACGAGCTGCACTTAGGCAGCTAAAGCTAATTTATTATTTTTAGCGTTTAATTTTAATTGGATCTTTTTAGGTAGTTACCCGCTACCAGTGGCTTAATCCGCTTCTGAAACCCCGTCGAAACCTTTACAGCCCCGAAAAGATTTATCTATTTTCCAAAGATCGGCTGAGGAGCCAATCCTTCTAAACGTAATTCATGCGGTCCGTTTGCGATACCGTCAAATCCCCTGCTTCCTCTTACGACGTTATTCTTTGGAAGCAGACCATCGTTAAACGGCAGATCCACGATTTTTTGTTCCGCTTCAAATTGCTGCTCCGCCGTTTTTAAGATCACGGCGTTATAGCCGATCTGTGTAAAACGCTTTTTAAAGAGATCCATATCATAGGTCGTAACGCCAACCAGAGGATCCGCTACCGTGACCGTCTTTTTATCCAGATCAAAACCGCTCAAAACCAGGCAGTGTTCCTGACCGATCCAGACCAGATCTTCCCCATCAATATTCACGCGGAAGCTGTAATAGGGCTCCTTCATATAGACCGTCACCCAAATGATCACAGGGAAACCTTTCGCGACCTCATTTAAGAGGCTTTCAAAGCTTGAATTCGTATAATTAAAAGCGCGAAGGCTCGTCATCTGCGTATCCAAAAAACCATTTGCCGCATTCACGACCGCATTGGAATAGCAGCCGATGCCGGAAAAGTCCAAAGGATTCCCAATATAATAATTACGGAAGTCCCAGTTCTTTTCCTTCTGATAAAAGTACTCCGAAGCAAGGGTCAGCTTATCGATCTTAAAACCGTAATAATTCAGTGCGATCGTAGTCGCTGTCGCCTCGCAGCCGTTTGGCATTTCAGGGTTTTGTAACACCACGTCGACATCGAGCTCCGCTTTTCTCTTTTCGACCTGATCCTCATCAACTTTCGCCTTATAATAGATCGGAACGTAGAGAAAATACCCGTTTGGATCGATCGCACGAAGTCCATCATCGCTCATTTGCGGTTCTAAATTGGCCGAGGCATAGGAATGATAAAACCCATAAGCGTCATAATACCCATACGGCCCATAAATATACCCATTATCCGAGTAATAGTTCCCATAGATATCATAATAATCCGCCCGGCTCGTCGTAATAAAGCCGCTCAGTAGGGACCCTAAAAATATGATCAGAAATGCAATGCTGATTTTTCTTACTGTCTTTTTTTCAGTCACGAATCTCTTACGCTTTAAAATTTCGTACTTTGAATTCCCGTTCCGCTTCTCTTCGCTGGTCTTTCTTCGCGATATCTTCTCTCTTATCGTAAAGCTTTTTACCCTTGCACATGCCGATCTCGACTTTGACCAGGCTGTTCTTAAAATAGACCCTGAGCGGGATCACAGTATATCCGGCGCGCTGACTGTCCTGCGCGATCTTCCGGATCTCTTTTTTATGAAGAAGGAGCTGACGGACCCTCAAGGGATCGCGGTTAAATATATTGCCCTTCTCATAAGGGGAAATGTTCATCCCGTAGATCAGCAGATCCCCGTTTTTTTCTCTGATAAAGGCCTCTTTAATGCTGCACTTACCCATCCGGAGTGATTTCACTTCAGTTCCCTTAAGGCTGATGCCGGCTTCGTAGGTCTCTTCTACGAAGTAGTCATGGTAAGCCTTCTTGTTATTCGCAATTAATTTGATGCCTTCATTTGCCATAAATTTAACTGGTTTCTGCCTACACCAATGCTGCATGTACTTCTGCAGTCATCATCCTTACATATGAAAAACACTCTCTTTCGAGAGTGTATCATGATCACAGTTTTGTGAAGAGTCCCACATTCAGCAGGATCGCCGCTATGAAGAAGATGACGGTCATTACAATCGTGATCTTTTCGAGGCGTCCTTCCTTGGATCTACCTTTGTTTCTGCTCCAGTAAGTATCGGATCCTCCGCTGATGGAACTGGAAAGTCCGGCGGATTTTCCTTCCTGTAAGCAAACTACTATGATCATTATTACACTAACGATTGATACGATAATCGTTGCTATTAAATAAAACAATTTTATCCCTCCTAATCAGGTCGTACCGATGAATAATAGCATAAACACTTTTATTCCGCAAGTCCTATTTTCCCTAAAAATCAAGTATTTTCAGCAAAAATCACGCGTCCTTTTCCAGAAGATCATTCGCTCCTTATCTCGGAATCCGATCAAGGATCCATGACCCCAAAACATCCTGGGCTTTCTGTTTCAAAACCCCAAGCGAGAAACTGTCGTCATAGGTCAGATAGGTGTCATGAACAGCCGCCAGATCTTCCGTATAATCCGCCAGATAATAAGTCTGGATCACGACCGGATCCTGCGTCTTATCATTATGCGTTACAACCGGAATCTCTTTCGCGCTGCTTTCAACAATTGCGCATCCTGCTTCTGTCTTTTCAATCTCCAAATATGCCATGCCGCCTAAGACCAGGTCTGTATACTGCTGGTTGGAGACGAAGTTGCCTAAAGAATAATAGCAAAGCGCCTTGTTGCCATTCCCGGAGGTCACCCACTCAATGTTCTGAAGGACATGCGGATGCGTTCCTATGATCAGGTCTGCTCCGGCTTCCGTAAACAGATTGGCCCAGTCTCTTTGGAAATCATTCGGCTCTCCGACCATATTCTCATCGCCCCAATGTGGACAGACGATGACAAAATCCGCCTGAGACGCTGCCTGCTGCACCTGATTCGAGATATAGTCCCGGGTACCGTCATTCATCAAGGTGATCAAATACGGCTCATCACCAGGAAGCTCATAGCCGTTGAGGCCGTAAGTATAATTCAATACCGCAAAAGTGATTCCGTTTTTCGTGATCAATGGGATCGCATCTTCCTCCTCGGTCGAGCCATGCATTCCGACCATTAAGATTTCATTTGAATGCTGCTTCCAGAAGTCGATGCTGTGGTGAATACCGCCGGCACCGGAGTCCATGGAATGGTTCGACGCCTGAAGGGCCACATCAAAGCCGGCATTAATGACAGCAAGTCCCATCTCATCCGGCGTATTAAAGTTTGGATAACCACCGTATGGACCTCCGCCAAGCGGAGTCTCAACATTACAGATCGCAAGGTCAACCGAAGAAATATCGTCTTTTAACAGGCTGAACAGGCTCGAAAAATCATAGCCGTTTCCTGTGCTTGCAAGCTCTAAGATCGTATCATGCGCGATGATATCGCCGACAGCAGCGAGCGTTACATGGCCATCCGTCGTTGCCGCTCCGCCAGCATCTCCTCCGCCTTCCGTTCCGGTCGTTACCTCTTCTGTATTCGAAGATCCGTTCACAGGCTCTTTTTTATTTCGGTTACAGGAAACGACAGAAAGGATCAAAGTTGCAACCAAAGCCACCGCCACAACGATCGTAATGATGCGGATGATCCAGGCCTGGCGCCTGCGCTTTTTATAAGCCGCCTCACGACGCTGCTGTGAAGCACGGCTTCTGCTCTGCGCCGAAGGTCTCTGCGCGCTGCTTCGCTGCACATTGCTTCTGCTTGCGCCCTGTCCGCTCCGATTTCCCTGTCCGCCTCTGTTTCCCGGTCTTCTTGTTGCCATTGATCGTTTCTATCCTTTTATCTTAGTATTCGATGATCCAGTCGCCAAATGTCGTCGTTGCAATTTCCTGCAGCCAGCCAAGGGAGAACTGGTCTCTGCCGTTGACTACAATATCATGTGAATTTGCAAGATCTTCCGTATAATCGGAAAGCTTGTAGCAGACGACTTCGTTTGTAAAGTTACCATGATCGATATTGTGCGTTACGATTGGAACCACTCCGGTTGCACCTTCATCAATATAGGTGCTGCCGTTTTCCTTCACGATCTTAACTTTCGCCATGCCGCCTACAACTTCCGGTGCTTCCTGCTGGTTCGATGCATAGTTACCTAAAGAATAATAGCAAAGGGCTTTATGTCCGTCTGCCGCCGTAACCCAGTCGATGCGCTCCGGTACATGCGGATGCGCTCCGATAATGAGGTCCGCACCAGCATCGGTAAAGATCTGTGCCCAACTATCCTGGAACTCTGTCGTATCCGGCCAGAGGTCTTCGACGCCCCAGTGCGGAAGAACGACGACAAAGTCTGCATTGGCATCTGCCGTACGGATATCATTTTCAATGATCTCTCGATGAGCATCATCGATGATCGTAACAAGGTAATCCATATCGTAAGGAAGTTCAAAACCATTCAAGCCGTAAGTATAGTTCAGGAAAGCGAACTTAATACCGTTCTTCTCATAATAGGTGATCGTATCTCTCTTTTCCTGAGACTCGTTCATGCCGATCATCGTGATCTGGCCTTCTTTGGTTTTCCAGTAGTCGATCGTATGGAGGATTCCGTCGCTTCCTTCATCATAGGAATGGTTCGATGCCTGCTGAACGATATCGAAGCCGGCATTGATCTCCGCATCACCAATCTCGCCCGGTGTATTAAAGATAAACTCAATACCGCCGTCAGCCGGGATCGTCGTATCGATCGGCGTTTCCTGGTTGCAGATCGCGATATCGGCTCTGGAAATATCATCTTTCATCACTGAGAAGATATTGTTGAAGTCGTAGGTTCCGTCACCATTATTTGCATAGTTTAAGAGCGGTGTGTGCATGAGCACGTCACCGACCGCAACCAGCTCGACTTCTGCACGTGGAGGCTCTGTTACAACCTCTTCTGTGGTGGCTTCTTCTGCTGAAGAGCCCTTCGGAGCTGCATCTTTCTTGCGATGCGAACAGGAAACAGCAACAATCACGATCACTGCGATCAAAAGCGCAACCACTCCGATCGTAAGGATGCGGATCATCCTTGCTTCTTTCCGTTTCTTTTCCGCACGGCGCTTAGCAGCAGCGCGTCTTCTTCTCTCTTCTTCCGTCATCGGACGTCTCTGGCTTGTTCCGTTTGAACGGTTACCACTACGATACTCACTCATAATCTTCCCTCTTTTTTATTATTTATGAATCAACAAACTCTCTCCTGTCATCTCTTTCGGCTGCTCCAGTTCTAAGAGCTCCAGCAGTGTCGGTGCGATGTCGCAGAGTCTTCCGCCTTCCTTTAATCCAACGCCTTCCGGCGCATTGATCAGGATAAACGGGACCGGATTAGTTGTATGTGCAGTCCATGGCTCTTTGGTCTCATGATTGATGTTCATTTCCGCATTTCCATGATCTGCACAGAGGAACATCACGCCGCCGACTTCCTTGATCGTCTGGACGACTTTGCCAACACATTCATCGATCGTCTCAATTGCCTTAACTACTGCCGGGATAATGCCGGTGTGTCCAACCATATCCGGATTTGCAAAGTTAATGATGATCACATCATGCTCGCCGGCCTTAATCACTTCGATCAGTTTCTCGCAGACTTCCGGCGCACTCATCTCCGGCTGCAGATCATAGGTTGCAACCTTCGGAGACGGGATCAGGAAACGGTCTTCTCCTTCATTCGGTTTTTCTACTCCGCCGTTAAAGAAGAAGGTGACATGCGCATATTTTTCTGTTTCCGCAATTCTGGCCTGCTTCAATCCTTTTGAAGAAATATACTCGCCAAAGGTGTTTTCGATCTCTTCTTCTTTGAACACGATCTTCTTATTCGGGATTGTGACATCATACTCCGTAAAGCAGACATAATCGGTCTTGATCCTCGGTCCACGCTCAAATCCATCGAACTCATCGCAGCAGAAAGTCCTGCTGATTTCTCTTGCGCGGTCCGGACGGAAGTTGATAAAGACTACCGAATCTCCGTCTTTGATCACAGCGGTCGGCTCATCCGTAGCTTCTCCGTTTTCTGCTTTCTTAACAATCACTGTCGGCTCGATAAACTCATCCGTGATCTCTTTCGCATAAGTATGTTCCATCGCTTCTACCGGGCAGCTCTCATAGATGCCTTCGCCCTTTGTAAGCGCCCTATACGCTTTTTCCACCCTCTCCCAGCGGTTATCACGATCCATTGCATAGTAGCGGCCTGTGATCGTTGCAATCTTTCCGACGCCGTATTTTTTCATTTCATCCAGCAGTTCTTTTACATAGCCGATGCCGGAAGTCGGAGAGGTGTCTCGTCCATCCATGAAGCAATGAACATAGACACGGTCCAATCCTTTGCGGCTGCAAAGATCAAGCAGCGCGTACATATGATGGTTATCACTATGGACGCCGCCATCGGATAAGAGACCAAAGATATGAAGATCGGTTCCGTTTTTGAGGCAGTTGTCGATTGCCTCTAAGAGTTCTTGCTTTTCAAAAAAATCTCCATCTTCAATGGACTTTGTAATCCGGGTCAGGTCCTGATAAACGACGCGGCCGGCACCCATGTTGAGATGTCCGACTTCAGAATTTCCCATCTGTCCATCCGGAAGCCCGACGGCAAGCCCGCTGGCATAGCCTTTTACGAACGGATACTGCTCTTTCAGTCCATCAACGACCGGAGTCGCTGCCATATTAATGGCATTTCCCTCCGGATCATCGGATAAGCCATATCCATCTAAAATCATAAGAACAACTGGTTTTTTCATGTCTCTCTCCTGTAAGAAATCGATTTTTAGTATCTGTTTATATATGCAAAAGTCCGCTTTTGGGATTCAAATCACGGGCACTATCTCATCTTCTTTCCAAGATGCTCGACAAAACTGATATCGTTCAGCCTCAGGATCTTCGCGGATTTTTCGGACTGAACGGAACGGATCACGTCTTCATTTTCCAATGCGATTTCGCTGGCTCCGTCAAAAGAAACGATCTTTGTCTGGTTCTTCTCGGAGAATCTGCCTTTGATGACGATATCGATCTGGGAATCTGCAGAAAAAGCAATGCTTCGGGAGTTCAGCGTGTGTGCGCAGATCGGTGTCGCAAGCACGATATCCGCAGTGGGATAAACGATCGGCCCGCCTGCGGATAAGTTATAGCCGGTCGAACCGGTCGGCGTCGAAAGGATGATGCCGTCCGCACTATAACGGTTCAGGAAGGTGCCGTTAACGATGACTTCAAAATCGATAATGCTCATCGTCTGGGCACGGTTGATCACGATATCATTGAGCGCGATATCATGATAGATCACTTCCCCGTCTCTTAAGATCTGGCCGTCAAGCAGCATGCGGTCTTCGACGTGACAGTTGCCTTCTAAGACCTTTTTAAAATCCGTCTCCACATTGTTGACATCGATCTCGGTCAGATAACCAAGGTTTCCGAGGTTCACGCCGATGATCGGAAGGTTCAGTTCGATCAGGTCTTTTGCGACGTGGATAAAGGTACCATCGCCGCCTAAAACGATAATGAACTCAGTCTCAGCCGGAACCTGATCCGGCGCCGCATAAATATAATTACCGGCTTCATCCTGCCGTGTAAAAATATTTCCGACACAAGCACCGCCCATTTTTTCCAGAGAGGAAATGATCTTCCCGGAATATTTGGAATCTGCATCTTTTACCGAATTGGTAACCAGTAAAAATTTGTTCATAACAATATTTCCCAATGTTTTTGCTGCTTTTATTTATCAAGCGCTGCATGCGCTGCCTCTACAACTTTTTTGATCAAACTCTTATCAAAACCCTCTTGCGTTCCCAGAGAATCTCCAGGTTCTTTTTCCAAAGCTGCTTTTTCTTCCGGGCTCTTCACATAGATTAGATATTCGATATTTCCTTCCGGGCCTTTGACCGGAGAAAAGGAAAGCCCTGCAACTTGAATTCCATTTGCCTCCGCAAGATCCACGGTCTTTTCGATCACTTCCTCATGGACTTTCGGCTCTCTTACGACGCCCTTTTTTCCGACCTTTTCCCTGCCGGCTTCAAACTGCGGCTTGATCAGCATAACGAGCTCCGCCTTGTCCTCAAATAAAGGAAGGGCCGCTGGAAGCACCAGCGAAAGCGAGATAAACGAAACATCGACGCTTGCAAACTGGATCTTTTCCGGAAGGTCTTCCGGCGTCACATAACGGATGTTCGTCTTTTCCATAACGACGACTCGCTCATCTTCGCGCAGCTTATAATGGAGCTGTCCTTTTCCGACGTCGACCGCATAGACTTTTGCTGCTCCGTTCTGGAGCATGCAGTCCGTAAAGCCGCCTGTAGAAGAGCCGATATCCATGCAGACTTTTCCGTTTAAGTCCACCGGAAACTCCTGCATCGCTTTTTCCAGTTTCAGTCCGCCGCGGCTTACATATTTGAGGCTGTTATCCCGCACTTCAACAATCGTATCCTTCGGGAACATGGAGCCGCTCTTGGTCTCTTTCTGGCCATCGACGAACACAGCGCCGCTCATAATAATGGCCTGTGCCCTGCTTTTGGACATTTCCGGATTCTGCTCACAAACTAAGACGTCCAGCCGCTTCTTCATAGTCCCTCTTCTTCCAGTCTGTTCATGATCGATTCGGTATCAATGCCGCATTCTTTAAACTGTTCTGCTCTCGAACCCTGCTCCACATTGCTGTTCGGAAGCGCGATATTAATCACGCGGGCTTCTTTGCGGTTAGAATTGATATAGCGAAGCACCGCCATTCCATAGCTTCCCGTGATGACATTTTCTTCCATCGTAATAATATATTTATGCTCATCCAACAGCGAATCGATCAGTTCTTCATCGATCGGTTTTACAAAGCGCGCATTGATGAGCGTAACGTTATGTCCTTTTTCTTTTAATCTATCCCGGACCTCAATGGCTTTTTCTACCATGGAGCCGACCGCTAAGAGCGCGATATCCCGCTCTTTATAGATCACTTCACTCTTTCCAAGGACGATTGGTGCATCAAATTCTATAAGCCCGTCAAAAGCCTTTCCTTTTGGATAGCGGATCGCAAGCGGCGCATTGAATTTCGATGCAAAGCAAAGGACCTCTTTCAGTTCTTTTCCATTCTTCGGAGCGAAGATGTTCATATTCGGGATGGAGGACAGATACGAGATATCAAAAATACCCTGATGGGTCTCTCCATCATTTCCGACCAGACCCGCGCGGTCGATACAGAAGGTAACCGGAAGGTTCTGGATGCAGACATCATGTGCAATCTGATCATATGCTCTTTGCAGGAAAGAAGAATAGATTGCAACAAAAGGCTTCATGCCGCCGACAGCAAGTCCGGCTGCAAAGGTCGTCGCATATTCTTCGGCAATTCCAACGTCGAAAAAGCGGTCAGGATATTGATCCCGGAACTTATTTAAGCCTGTTCCTGCAGACATTGCTGCCGTGATTGCAATGATCTTATCGTTCTTCTCTGCCAGATGCACCATCGCATCTCCGAAGAGATCAGAATATTCATTTCCATCACTAACATGATCCGGAAGGCCCGTCTTCATGTTGAAAGAGCCGATGCCATGGAACAGTTCCGGATTCTTCATCGCCGGCCCATAGCCTTTGCCCTTCACGGTCTTAACATGGATCATGACAGCCTTATTGATATTTTTCGCTTCATCGATCAGCCGAACCAAAGCAGAAATATTATGCCCGTCGACTGGTCCAAAATATTTAATGCCGAGGTTTTCGAACATCATGCCCGGAACCACCAGCTGTTTAATACTGTTCTTGGTTCTTCTGATATTTCTTGCGATCTTTTCGCCGGCAGGAAGTTTTTCCAGGGTTTTGTGCACCCCTGATTTGAGTCCGATATAAGATTCACCGGCCCTGATCTTGGAAAGATAAGAGCTCATTCCGCCGACATTTTCGGAGATCGACATCTCGTTATCGTTCAGGATAATGATCAGATTCCGCTTCATCTTCGCCGCGTTATTGATCGCCTCAACAGCAAGCCCGCCGGTTAAGGCACCATCTCCAATGACCGCCACAACCGTCGAATCCACGCCGTTCTTTTCATCCGCCGTTGCAAGACCGATTGCTGCAGCGATCGATGTGGAAGAATGCCCGGTATTAAAGGCATCAAACTCACTTTCCCGGCGTTTTGGAAAACCGCTTAGACCGCCATACTGGCGCAGCGTATCAAACTGCTCTTTTCTACCTGTCAGCATCTTATGGACATAGGACTGGTGTCCAACGTCCCAGACGATCTTATCCTTCGGAAGGTCAAGACAAAGATGCAGCGCCATCGTCAGTTCCACCGCGCCAAGATTGGACGCTAAGTGGCCTCCTGTGTGGCTCACTTTTTGCACAAGAAAACGACGAATCTCTCTTGCAAGTTCCTCGTAATCTTTCGGATCGATCTTCTTTATATCATTTGCCTGTTTTATCTGGTCAAAAATCATACTTTATTTTTCCCGGTCAATCATGTAAGTAATTAAATCATTTAAGAACGGATTCTTTTGCTCAAATGCGTTCAGCCTGTCGATTGCAGACCTGGAGTATTTTTCAACGTCCTCTTTCGCTTTTTCAAGCCCCGCAAAGGTCAGATAGGTCACTTTCTCGTTCTTTTCATCGCTTCCGACTGGTTTTCCAAGCACTTCTGTGGTGCTCGTGACGTCTAAAATATCATCCCGGATCTGGAAGGCAATTCCAACCTCACCTGCGATCTGTTCGACTTCTTTTACCGCATCCTCTGTAGCTCCGGCAAGGACTGCCCCTGCCATCATCGCCGCCTGTAAGAGTGCGGAAGTTTTATTATAATAAATGAAGTACAGTTCCTCTTCTTTGGTCTTAAAATCTTCATTTTTATCTGCATAAACATCAAGGCACTGTCCGCCGACCATTCCATTGATCCCGGCTTTCTCTCCTAAGATGGAAAGGGCTTTCACCCCGGCTTTGATCCGGTCCGGATCTGTTTCCTGATCGATTGCAGCAAGCGCCACTTCATAGGCAGCATTTAAAAGCGCGTCGCCTGCAAGGATTCCGAATGCTTCTCCATACTTTGCATGCGTGGTTGGAAGGCCGCGCCGGAATTCATCGTTATCCATTGCCGGAAGGTCATCGTGCACCAGCGAATAGGTGTGGATAAACTCGATCGCCGCCATGAAAGCATGCAAAAGGGAATCCTCCGGATCTCCGCCAAAAAGACAGAACGTCTCTTGCATAAGCATTGGACGGACTCTTTTGCCACCAGCTTTTACGGAATAAGATACCGCTTCCGTGATCAGCTTGGTATGCTCTCCTTCTTTCGGCAGATAGGGATAGATGGCTTCATTGATCTGATTTACTTTTTGTTCCAGCAGCTGTTTATCCATTAGACTTCCGTGACTTTTTTAATGTCACATTCCACCTTTTCGATTTTTTTATTGCAATACTCCACTAAGGAAACGCCTTTTTTGTAAAGCGCAAAAGACTCTTCTAAGGGAAGCTCGCTCTCTTCCATCTTCTCGATCAGCTCGTCAAGCTGTTCAAACGCTTCTTCTAAAGTCACATCCATTTCCGGATTCTGATTTTCACTCATCGCTCTATCTCCTGTTTTTCCGTCACTTCTGCGCGGATCTCACCATCCGTTACAAATAGTTCGATCGAATCACCAATCTTTACCTGACTGATACTCTTAAGGGCTTTTCCTTTCGGATCTGCCGCATAAGCATAGCCTTCGGAAAGCCGCTTCAGTGGGGACTTTCCTTCCAGTCGTTCCGATAAAAGCACGATCCGGTTCTTTGAATTCCGAAGTTTGTCTGTCATTAAAAGCTCGATCCGGTCTGCCTTTTCCTGCAGGTTCTGCTTTCTTTGAACCAGTTGGTTCTGTGGAGAAAGCGTCTCCATCTTAAGCCCGTAATGCTTGATCGTGTTCTTATACTGATCCAGTTTCCTGTCAAGCTGTAGCTTCAAGGTATATTTATAATCGGCCAGATTCTTTTCGAACTGGTAGTAATCAAACACAGCCAGTTCTGCAGCCGCACTCGGAGTCGGTGCTCTTAAGTCGGCCACAAAATCTGCGATCGTAAAATCTGTCTCATGGCCAACTGCAGAAATGATCGGCGTTCTGCAGTCAAAGATTGCCCGTGCAACCACTTCCTCATTGAATGCCCAGAGATCTTCCATGGAACCGCCACCACGGCCTACAATGATCGTATCCATATTCATATGGTCCAAATAAGCAATACCGGCTGCGATCGTCTCTGCTGCGCCTTCTCCCTGCACCTGCGCCGGATAAAGATAAATCTGGCAGTACGGATTTCTGCGGGATGCAACGTTATAAATATCCCGGATCACAGCTCCCGTTTCGGCCGTCACGACGCCGATCTTCATGGAATATTCCGGGATCTCCTGCTTATATTCCTCGGAGAACATTCCCATTTCTTCGAGCTTCTTTTTTAGCTCTTCAAAGCGGGCAGCAAGATCACCGATTCCGGCATCTTCGATTGATTTCGCATAGACCTGATACTTTCCGCCGGCTTCGTACACACTAACATTTCCGTGCACGATGACCTGCTTCCCGTCTTCTAAGCGAAACTTTAAAGAAGCCGCATCCGAACGCCACATAACCGCAGCAATCGCCCCACGCTCATCTTTTAAGGAAAAATAGATGTGTCCGGAGGAATGATACTTTACGTTCGAAAGTTCGCCCTTGATATAGATGCCTCTTAAAATAAAGTCGTCTTCGATCAGCCGCTTCACATAGGAATTGACCTGGCTGACAGAATAGACTTTCGGATTATTCATCACTCTTTGCTACCTTTGCCAGGATTCCGTTAATGAAGGATGCGCTGTGTTCTTCGCCATAATTCTTTGCCAGTTCCACGGCCTCATTGATTGCTGTGGAGACTGGAACACGGTCATCATATTTGATCTCATAACAAGCAAGGCGAAGAATCGTAAGATCCACTTTCGACATACGTTTGACTTTCCAGCCAATGCTGTACTCGTCCAGGACCGCGTCAATCTCTTCGAGTTTTTCTCCGATCGAGATCACTTTATCTGCGATAAATTGTCGCTCGTCTTCTGTGAATCCATCTTCGCCTTCAAAAAAATCTTTGATCTGGCCTTCCATATCTTCCTTTGGAAAGAAATCCATGCGGAAGAGAATCAGGAAAGTCGCTTCTCTCAGTTCTGTTCTTCTGTCAATTTTCATATAGGCCTCTAAAAAATAAAGGGGTGTTTTCCAGAACACCCCTTATGTAATTTTGCGTTATTGATTGTCAATGTTCACATTTGTGATTTTTATATTCACAGCTTCTACTTTCAGTCCCGTCATGGTCTCGATGGATGTCTTTACTTTTTCCTGCACCGCTCTGGACACATCCGGAACCGAAGCTCCCATTTTAATGACCAGTGCAAGATCGACGATCACGGTATGATCTTTGACCGCAACGGTAACGCCGGCAGCCAGGTTTTTCTTTCCAAGTCTGGCCACGATCTCATTCGTGATCCCGCCCGCCATGGAATGGACGCCTTCGACTTCCGTTGCCGCAAGTCCCGCAATGATCGCGATCACTTCCTCTGTGATCTGCACGTCTACAGAACCATCCGCATTATTAATTCTCAAAGTCTCCACTGTGACACCTCCGTTAATCAGTGTTTTGTCATCAGATTATTAAATATTATACAAATGACCACTTTTAAAGTAAAGTGAACTATTTGTGATAAGGCTCACCCCGATTGATCTTAAACGCCCGGTAGATCTGCTCCAATAAGATAACTCGCATCAACTGGTGCGGAAAGGTCATATCGGAAAAGCTGAGCTTTAAGTTGCTGCGGGCAGAAACGCTCTCATCCAGCCCCAAAGAGCCTCCGATCACAAAGGCGATATCGGAATGCCCTTCGACGGCCAGGCTTTCCAGTTTGGCCGCAAATTCCTCGGAAGAAAACTTCTTTCCCTTGATCTCCAGCGTGATCACATAATCCGTATCCTTGATATTCTTCAGGATCGATGCGGCTTCTTTCTTTTTTGTCTTATCGTCACATTTTTCATCCGGAACCTGGATGATATTCAGCTTCGTGTAGGGAGTCAAACGCTTTGAATATTCCTTGATGGCTCCGGTATAGTAATCTTCTTTAATTGTCCCGACTGCAATGATCTTGATCATTATCCAATCACAAAGCTCATGCCGGAGCGGTTCAGACGGATCACTTCTCCGGTCTGGTCGTTGACTCCGAAGTAGGTCGTTGCCTGTACATTGCTTCCATCGTTCAGATAGTCAACCTGGATCACATAGTAATTCGTATTATCAACAACAGCTTCGCCGCCGTTGATCACACGTCTTGTTCCACCGCCCGGAACTTTATAATATCCGTTTTCATCCGCTTCTGCGCTCTCGATCAGCCCCTGATCGACCAGCGTATTCATCACGTTACCAAGCGCCTCATCATAAGAGATCCAGGATTCAATGATCAAATTATAAACGGAAGAAGCTACCCCACTGATCATTCCGCTGTCATCCACCGCGATCGCCGAAAGGACGTTGTTTCCTCTCTTCATTTCAATCGGTCCGGTGTATTTTGTGGAATTCTCACTCGGTGTGGAGCCGTCATAGGTGTAATAGATCGTGCAGCCTTCATCCGCTGAGATGCTGATATTGGAAGCCTCATAATAATCGCCGCTTTCGAGGTCAAACCAAGGCGCTGTAACTTCCGATCTTGTAAGAGTAAAGGTCAATCGAAGTTCTCCGATCTTAACAGATGCTTCGTTTTTATATGCAAAAACGATCAGCGTTACTTCGCGGCTGTCTCCGGTCACGTCTTTATTCGTGAACAGGATCGGCTGTCCGTATTTCGTGCCGGAAGAAACACTCGGATCTGTTCCATCAAGCGTATAGATCAGACGGCAGTCCTGTTCCGGGAATAAAGTGACTTCCAAAGGAGTCTGATAGGTTCCCCCATTTTCAACGCTGCAGTTGATAACATTTTCGATCGTCTCTTCCTCTTCTTTTTTCCCGCCGGAAGTAGCGATGATAATACCAACAACCGCTGCGATCACGACAGCAGCAATCACAGAGATCAGGATGATCAGGCGTTTTTTCTTTCTCGCCCTTTCTGCTGCCCTCTGCTTTCTTGCATCGCGGCTTTCATTATAGCTGCGTTCTGTTTCTTTTCTTTTGGCTTGTTTTTCAATGCGCTCCGGAATTTCATCATCAAAATCCGGCGCATCCTCATCCGCAAAGATACTGTCTTTAACATACAGGGTGCGGGTGATCGAAATCGTATTTTCGAGATTTTCTTTAGGGGGTTCCGGACGCTTTTTCACCGGTTTTTCCGGCTCAGCGGTTCCCAGCGTTGATGGATCACCGATAATATTAAGGCCCGGATCTTTCGGAATGCGGATCGTGTTCGCAGGCACTTCCTCCGGCTTTTTGGCACCGATGATCGTAAGCTCAGGACCTTCATCCCAAGCATCCACCTCGGTATCCGGAGTTTCGACTTCTTCCGGCTCATCATTTAAGAACTGGTCGACTTTGACGCCGATTTCAGCCTGGATAAAGTCATAGTCAGCCGTTACCCGAAGCGGCGCACCGCAATTCGGACAAAAAACTTCACTGCTATTAACATCAGCTCCGCATTCTTTACAAATCATACTTACAATAATTCTTTCACTTTTGCTAAGGCATCTTCGATACCTGCCGCATTTTTACCGCCAGCCTGTGCCATATTCGGACGGCCGCCGCCACCGCCTCCAACTAACGGAGCAATCGCTTTAATAATATTTCCGGCATGAGCACCTTTCTTCTGTGCCTCATCCGTAACCATAACAACCAGGTTAACTTTTCCGTCAAGATCAGAAGCAAGTGCGATAACACCTTCTTTGATACTATCTTTGATCTGATCGCCAAGCTCTCTAAGTTGGTCCATGCCAACGCCTTCAAGTTTCTGGGTGACCAGTTTATAACCATTTACTTCTTCTGCAGCGATCTCACCAAGTGCATCTTTTGCAGATGCGCTCTTCATCTTCGCAATCTCTGCCTGGAGTTCTTTGATCTGTGCCTGCAGGTCTTCTACTTTCTGCGGAAGTTTCTCCGGCTCGCATTTAGCATTAGCAGCTGCTTCATGATAGATCTTTTCGATCTCTGCATAATGCGCAAGGACTCGTTTTCCTGTGATTGCTACAATTCTTCTGACGCCGCTTGCAACACTGCCTTCGGAAACGATCTTAAACATACCGATCGTTCCGGTGTTTCCGACATGTGTACCGCCGCAAAGTTCCTTGGAGAAGTCACCCATCTTAACGACGCGGACTTTATCACCATATTTCTCGCCAAAGAGAGCCATAGCTCCGCTCTTTTTCGCTTCTTCAATATCCATGACATCGGTCATGACATCGATTTGCTCTTCAATCTTCGAATTTACAATTTCTTCCACTGCCTTGATCTCATCAGCGCTCATTGCAGAAAAATGCGTAAAGTCAAAACGCAGTTCCTGATCGGTGACATTGGAACCTGCCTGCTCTACGTGCTCGCCTAAAACCTGTCTTAATGCAGCCTGAAGCAGGTGCGTTGCGCTGTGGTTCTTTGCGGTATCTCTACGGATGGACTCGTCGACTTTCAAAGTAACGGCATCCCCAACCACAAACTGTCCTTTTGTTACGACACCGATATGTCCGATTGCACCGTTTGCAAGAGCGATAACATCTTTCACTTCAAACTCAGCTGTCTCCGTCAGGATGCGTCCTTTATCGGCTTCCTGTCCACCCTTGGTTGCATAGAATGGGGTGTTCTTTACAACGATCGTTCCGACGTCGCCTTCCGCTAAGGTCTGTGCAACAGCATCTGTTGTTGTAAGCGCTGTCACTTCAGACTGATCAGAAAGCGTGTCATAGCCGGTAAATTCTGTCGCAAGCTCCAATGGAAGCTCTTCATATACAGTCGCATCCGCGCCCATATAGTTTGTTGTCTTTCTGGCTTTTCTCGCAGTCTCTCTCTGGATCTGCATATTCTCTTCAAAGCCTTCGGTATCAACGGTCATGCCTTCTTCTTCAAGAACATCGCCGGTAAGATCCAGCGGGAAGCCATAAGTGTCATATAATTTAAACGCATCGGCTCCGGAAAGTTCCGTCTTTCCTTCGGCCTTTGTGCTTTCGATCATTTCAGAAAGCTTTTTCATACCCTGATCCAAAGTCTTATAGAAACGGTCTTCCTCGTCCGCTAAGGTCTTTAAGATCATGGCTTTCTTTTCTTCGAGTTCCGGATATGCATCTTTGGACCATTCAATAACGGTCTCGCTTAAGATCGGCATGAAATGATCCGGAATTCCCAGCATGCGGATGTGTCTTGCAGCTCTACGGATCAGACGTCTGAGGACATAGCCTCTTCCTTCATTGGAAGCATTGATTCCGTCAGAAATCATGAAGGTTGCGCTTCTGATATGGTCCGTGATCAGACGGATAGAAACGTCTTTCTTCTCATCGCTGTGATACTCGATATTAGCTGCGTCGCAAACTTTCTGGCGGATCGCACAGATCGTATCGACGTCAAAGATGGAGTCAACGTTCTGGGATACAACAGCGAGACGCTCAAGACCCATACCGGTATCAATATTCTTGTTTTCGAGCTCTACATAACCGCCCTTTCCGTCGCCTTCAAACTGGGTGAAGACGTCGTTCCAGATCTCGATATAGCGGTCGCACTCACAACCAACTTTGCAGTCCGGTTTTCCGCAGCCGTATTCTTCGCCGCGGTCATAATAAACCTCGGAACACGGACCGCAAGGACCTGCGCCATGCTCCCAGAAGTTATCCTCTTTTCCAAAGCGAGAGATCTTCTCTGCCGGAATACCGATGACTTTGTTCCAGATTTCAAAGGCCTCATCATCATCGAGGTAAACAGAAGGATAGAGCCTCTCCGGCTCTAATCCAACCCATTCAGTTAAAAACTCCCAGGTCCACTGGAGTGCTTCGGTCTTAAAATAATCCCCAAAGGAAAAGTTGCCGAGCATCTCGAAAAACGTTCCATGACGAGCCGTTTTTCCGACATTTTCGATATCACCGGTACGGATACATTTCTGACAGGTCGCGACTCTCTTTTTCGGAGGGATCTCCTGTCCCGTAAAATACGGTTTTAAAGGAGCCATTCCTGCATTGATCAGCAAGAGACTCTTGTCATTATGCGGTACCAAAGAAAAACTTTTCATCACAAGATGATCTTTGCTTTCAAAGAAATCAAGGAACATCTTTCTTAATTCATTTACTCCATATGCTTTATGCATTTCAACTAACCTCCGGGTCAACAATTATAAGTGTTATTTTAAAACGATCTTAACGGCTTTCTTCTTGCCCTTGCGAAGAACAAGACTTCCGTCCTTTAAGTCGCTTTCTTCTAATGTGCGTTTGAAATCTTCGACTTTCTCATCATTTACAAGAACGCCGCCGCCCTGGATCAGACGTCTTCCTTCAGAACGTGTCGGAGCAAGGCCGGTATCAACGAGTGCCTGGATGACATCCGCTGCATCAAACTCTTCTTTTGTATATTCGTGTGTCGGCATATTTTCGCTCACGCCAGATCCTGCAAAGACTTCTCTTGCAGCGGTCTGTGCTTTTTCTGCCTCTTCTACGCCATGAACGATTTTCGTGATCTCATAAGCAAGAACTTCTTTTGCCTTGTTGATCTCAGCGCCTTCTAATGCGCCAAGACGTCTAACCTCATCCATCGGAAGGAAGGTCAGAAGGCCTAAGCACTGCTCCACTTTGCTGTCCTCGATATTTCTCCAATACTGATAGAACTCATACGGAGTCGATTTTGTCGGGTCAAGCCAAAGCGCGCCTTTTTCCGTCTTGCCCATTTTTCTGCCGTCAGACGTTGTAAGCAGTGTAAAGGTAAGTCCATAAGCAGGCTTCTGCTCTTTTCTTCTGATCAGTTCAACGCCACCGATGATGTTAGACCACTGGTCATCGCCGCCCATCTGAAGAACAACACCATCGTCATTATGCAGCTTTAAGAAGTCATAAGACTGCATGATCATATAGTTAAACTCAAAGAAGGTCAGGCCTTTCTCCATTCTCTGCTTGTAGCACTCAGCCGTAAGCATTCTGTTAACGGAGAAATGAACGCCGACTTCTCTTAAGAATTCGACATAATTCAGGTTTAACAGCCAGTCTGCGTTGTTGCGGAACAGCATCTTATCTTCAGATGTATCCAGGAACTTGCTGATCTGGCTTTTAAAGCATTCTACGTTATGATTGATCGTCTCGATCGTCATCATCTTACGCATGTCGCTTTTTCCGGAAGGATCGCCGATCATCGTTGTTCCGCCGCCCATTAGAGCAACCGGAATATGACCTGCTTTCTGCATGTGTGTCATCGCCATGATCGTAAGGAAATGACCAACTGTCAGAGAATCCGCCGTCGCATCAAATCCGATATAGAATTTTACTTTCTCTTTTCCTAAGAGTTCCCTCAGCTCTTCCGGATGAGTGCACTGCGCGATAAACCCACGCTCTTCCAGAATATCATATACATTATCCGACATTATTCATTTCCTCCCTTCGGATGTTCGATTCTATATTGTTCATGCATCCAGACTAAGATCTCACGCCGTGTTAAGATGCCGATAAAGTTATAATCATCATCTACGACCGGAACAAAGTTCTGATCCATTGCAATATCAACAAGTTCTTCAAATGGTGTATGCACCAGGATGGCCTTATAATCTTTGGTCCGCTTTACGTTCTGGACCGGGAATTTAGCAGATTCTTTCAGCGATAAATTGAAATTTTCTGTGATACAACCGAGAACATCTGCAGCTGTGATCGTTCCGATATATCTGCCTTTGCTGTTAATGATCGGGATCGCAGAATGGTTTCTCTTCTGCATCACCTGTAAAACTTTAAACAATGTTGCGTCGTCTTTAATATAGTCCACTCCGCTTTTCGGAGTCAGGCTCGATAAGATATTCATATCCGTGCTATCCCCCACAGTTACATTTATGCTTTTTCGGCTTCTCCTGTCCGAAAAAACATATCAAGATATTATACTCTAATTTCCTTTTTTCTACAACAATCCGGTAAAACCGTAGAACGCAATTGCCATGAGCCCGGAGGTGACCAGCAGGATCGGTACACCTTCAAACGGTTTCGGAACATCATTAAATGCGATCCTCTGACGGACACCGGCAAGAATGATAACGGCAATTGCAAAGCCAAGCCCTCCGCAGACACTGTTAACCGCACTTCTTAAGAAACTGTATCCGACCTGAACGTTCATTAAGATAACGCCCAGAACTGCGCTGTTGATCACGACCAGTGGTAGGATGCGGATGTAGATCTTGCTCTTTGCCGTATTTCTTTTATTTAGTAGTGCGACCAGTGCCCCAACGATCAGTGCCTCAACCAGAAGGAACACGATCGTCTCAAGGAAGGAAATATTTAACTTTCCTAAAACATATTCGCTGATCGGCCAAGTGATCACAGAAGAAAGGAAAGTCACAACCAGTACACAGGTGCTAAGGCGCAGTGCGTTGATGATCTTATCCGATCCACGGATGGCAGCGTTCACGCCAAACATCTGGCCTAAAACAACGTTATTTACAAAGGCAGAGGCGATTGCCACATAGATCAGTTTTGTCATGCACGTCTCCCTCCTTTGATCTTATTTGCGATGGCGATCAGACACGCCAGCAGGAAAAAGGCACCCGGTGCCAGGGCAGCAATGGAAAGCGTATACCCATCCGGGATCACGCGGATTCCAAAGATCGTTCCGATGCCTAAGATCTCTCGAAGAGCGCCCAGGATCGTGATGATCAGCGTATAACCAATACCAAATCCGATGCCGTCAAAAAGGGCCAGCCCCGGATTGTTTTTCATGGCATAGGCATCTGCCCGGCCAAAGATGACCCCGTTCACTGCCGTCAGCGCAACAAAGATACCGAGCGACTCGCTGATATCCGGAAAATAAGCATTCAAAGCAAGCTGCATTAAGGTCGTAAAGCAGGCGGAGATCAGAACATAGACAAGCATCCGCTCTCTTTTCGGAATCACTCTCTTAAGCAGCGAAATAAAAAACTCAGACAGCACTAAAACAATACCGGTTACAATGCCCATCGCCAGACCGTTTTTCGCCGTCGTTGTGACCGCTAAGGTCGGGCAAAGGCCAAGGCAAAGAACCACTGTCGGGTTTTCTACAAAAATGCCGTGATATAATCTTGTGAAAATTGTATCTTTTTTCATCTTGCTCCGACACCTCCAAAGTATTCATCAATGAAAGTGCTCGTAAGGATTGATGCATTTACGGCGTTAAGGACTGTCTGGGATGCGTCCTCGGCTCCGTTTGCCATGACGATCTCATTGTTCAGTCTCGCATTTTCCGTAACCATAGTAAATGCATCTACTTTCTTATCTTTAAACTGATCTGCAAAAGCGCTGTCTTTGACTTTAAGATCCAAGTCCTTTGCATCCGAAATATTCAAAATGGAATAACCGTTCACAGTTCCGTCGTTTTGTATGCCGACCAGCATCGTGATGATGCCGCCGTATTTCTTATAACTGCTGACCTGAACGATGATGCCGGTCACATCACGGACATCGTTTCTGGCAAAGGTCACTTTATTCACATAGACCTGATCATCCGCATAACCATTGTCAGCCAGATAACGTGTCAAATATTCTTTTCTGTAAATCGCTTCATCATAAGATGCCGCATCCGGATAGACCGTTTCAAAGGCAGCATCTAGTTTTGCTTCCTCATTTGCCTGAATCTTTCCTTTGGTAAAGAAAAATCCGGCAAAAACAAGCGCAAAGGCAACGACTGCAGTCAGGATGATCATGATGATCTTCGAGGAGGTCTTCATCTGAGATGTGCCTCCTTTCCGAAACTGCGGCGTTTGGTCAGCCGCTCGATCAATGGTGCTAATAAGTTACCAATGATGATGGCATAGGCCACACTGCCAGCTGCCGATCCGAACAAGCGGAAGGTGCAGGTTAAGATTCCAAGGATTGCCGCATAGATGATCCTTCCGGATGGGTTTACCGGACTTGTGACATAGTCCGTTGCCATATAGAAGGCACCCATTAAAAGACCGCCGCTTAAAAGATGCGCGGCAAGGAAGGTCCCATCGATCCCGCCTCTTGTGATCATGGAATAGATGGAAATATAAACGACCACCGCCAGTAAATAAAAGAGCGGGATCCGAAAGTCGATGATACGGCGGATGAACAGATAGATTGCTCCAATTAGAAGTGCAACCGCGCTGGTCTCTCCGATCGCGCCGGAGGTGTTTCCAAGGAACATCTGAAGAAGGTCAACATTTCCGCCGGCTTTTAAGACTTCCATTGGAGTTGCGCTCACAACGTTCTGGAAGACAAAAGTATTCATGCGGCCAGCAAAAGAAATCATAAGGAAACATTTCGCTGCAACGGCCGGATTCATAAAGTTCTGCCCGAGACCTCCGAATAACATCTTTACGACGATGATCGCAAAGACGGACCCGATGATGGCGATCCACCAGGGAAGCGTTGGAGGCAGGTTGAGGGCCAGGATCATTCCGGTTACAACCGCACTCATATCTCTTAAGGTGTTCCGCTTATGCATACCGAGATTCCAGAGGAATTCGGAAAGAATGCAGGCTGCGATACAGACGCAGATCAAAAGCAGCGCTCTCCAGCCAAAGTTATAGACACCAAAAGCAGCTGCCGGAAGCAGCGCAATGCAAACATCCAGCATGATCCTGCTGGTGGAAGCTTTATCTCTGATATGTGGAAAGAAGGAAATCCTTAATAGTTTCTGCTCGTCCAATCTTTCTCTCCTTACAATTCGTCAATGATCATCTGCTTCATCATAACAATGCCTTCTGCAAGGCTTCGTTTTGCCGGGCAGATATAAGAACATGATCCGCATTCAATACATTCACGGCCGTCATTTTCACGGAAGAGATCGACCATGCCAAGCGCGGAATAATCAGCCAGTTTCGTCGGGATCAGCCTGGACGGGCAAACCTCGATACATCTGCCGCAATGGATGCAGTTTGTCTGGTGCACCCTTACGACCGGATCGTGCAGCAAAGCGATGACCGCATTGGTATCCTTTGTGACCGGGCGGTCGAGATCGACCAAGGATTCTCCCGTCATCGGACCTCCGATGATGACTTTCTCCGGCTCTTTCTTAAAGCCGCCGGCCGCTTCGATCAGCTCCCTGATATTGGTGCCTAAGCGGACTCTGAAATTACCCGGCTTGCGGATCGCATCTCCTGCAACCGTGACCATACGGCTGATCAAAGGCCTTCCTTCAACAACAGCCGTACGAATCGCATAGATGGTCTCGGTGTTTAAAACGAGACATCCCGCATCCGCCGGAGTCATGTGAGAATTCACATACTTTTTCGTCAGCGCATGGATCAGCTGCCGCTCCGCTCCCTGAGGGAACTTGGAATACAGCATCTTTACATGAATATCATGATCTTTTGTGAGATAGTTTTTGATCTTAATGACCGCCGGCTTCTTATCGTCCTGGATCGCAATGATGCCCTTTGCATGATCAAAAAGGCGAAGGACAATCTTTAAGCCTTCCACGATCTTGTCCGGCTCTTCGATCAGACGGCGGTTATTACAGGTGATATACGGCTCGCATTCGCAGCCGTTAACAATAATATATTGAATCTTTCCCGGATCTTCCGGAGAAAGCTTGATATGCGTCGGATAGCCTTCTTCGCCTCCCATGCCGACGATGCCGGCTTCCCTGATCAGTGTCAGGATCTCTTTCTTGGAAAGCTCTGTGTAAGGCTTTACGATCGTTCTCGGCTCTTCATTGACGTCACCGATATTTTCAATGACGATTGAGTCGAAATCCACGTATTTTACGATTCCTGCGATGGAAGAATGCACGTTCGAAGAGACATATCCGTCCGCTTTTGCGATCAGAGTGCCTGCACTGACCCATTCTCCGCCTTTTACGACCGGTTTTGCATGCCGTCCGTGATGCAGGAACAGAGGAAACGTAAGGTCCCCTTGCGGGATCAGTTCCTCTGAAGGTCTACTTGATGTGAGTTTTTTATTGGAAGCGGGATGGACCCCGCCTTTAAAGGTCAAAACAGCCATAACAGGTTAAGATTATATAATTACAGGTTTATAATATCAAGGGCATATTCTGTTAAGATTTTGTGATTCTCTGTAACAGATTCGCTCAGTTCAAAGAAAGATTTCTTCTTCTCTCCTTCCACCTGGAACGCAGGGGAAAACAGTGGATGGCTTTGCGGAAGGAAGCAGCCTTCTTTCTTTAAAAAACAGTTCTTCTTTGTTGCCTTTTTCCGGTGGCTTTTATCCACAAACTGCGCTACGTCTTTATGGATCACGCGGTCTTCTTCCGGCAGATAATAATAATTTTCAACATCCGGCAGCGGAAGCCTTGCCTGTCCTTCATAAAGACGGATATTGAGCTGCAATAAGCGCTCCTCTGCACTGATCCAGATGCGGTCCTGATCGCTGCGCTTTTCAAATGCAACAGGCAGCGGGCTTTTCAGCTGATAGGAAAGCACGGCGGTATGATCGATCACTTCGAGTTTTTCAAAAGCAAACTGCCCTTCGATCAGCTCCGTATAATTGAGGATGGAAAGGAGCTTCAGCATGCCTTTCACATCATCAAAATTATGAAGAAGGATCAGCTTTTCCGCTTCCGGATCTCCGCTGCGCTCAAACTCATAATAAACGGGAATCAGTGCTCCGCCTCCATAAAGGTCGTCTCTGTCGATCTTTAAGAATCGTTCAAGCGATTTCTGGCTCATGCTCTCAAGACCTAAAACCTTTTTTAGCGGCTTTGCCATTTTATAAATATCAAAGCTTTGGAAGCGGTCAAAATCCAGATCCAGATCATAATAATCTGCTTTATAGGCCAAATACGGAATATCAAAGCCGTCACCGTTAAAATGGATCAGCGTTTTATAAGAGGAAGCAAAGTCTGCAAAGCGTTCCATGACTTCCTGCTCATCGAGTGCGCTTTCGGCCAGATACTGCCTTATCTGCCAGTTTCCATCAAGAAAGAAAGCACAGCCGATCAGATATACCTGTGTGCTTTCTTTTCTAAGTCCTGTCGTTTCAATATCAAAAAAAAGGATTTCTTCTTTTGGAGCCAGCTGCTCTAAGTCGTACTCCGGAGAGAAATCCGCAGTTTCGGTCAATACTTTCATTTCTGAAGAAAATCAACTATGCTTTCAAAATTCATGGCATGGGATGCCTTTACAAGGATATTGTCACCCTGCTGAAGCAGATCCGGCAGTGCTTCGATCGCAGCTTCTGTTGTGTGGAAATACTCCACCCGGTTATCCGTATTCATTTTTGCACCCATGAAGATTTTTTCGCTTAATTCGCCAATCGCAATGATCAGGTCACAGCCGGCTTCCGCCGCATATTTTCCAACCTGATAATGGTATTTGTCGCTCTCTTCTCCGAGTTCAAACATATCTCCTAAGATGGCCACTTTTCTTCCTTCAGCCAGTTGCAGGATGTCGATGGAAGATTCCATGGACGCAGGGGAAGCATTATAGCAGTCATCGAGGATCAGGTAGTTATCGGTCTTAATGATATTGTTTCTTCCCACCATGGTGGACATGTTCTCGATAGCTTCCTTCATCATGATCGGGGAGATTCCAAGGTTTGCGCCAACCAGGTAAGCGGCCAGCACATTGTAGATCATCTTTCTGCCCGGAACAGGCATGTCGACATGCAGTGCCATCCGGCTTCCGCCGTCCCGCATCACGATATCAAATTCGCTGCCTTCGAGCCCTTTGGTAACGATCTTTTCTGCGCAGACATCGCAGTCTTTACTGAAGCCAAAGAACTGCGGTTCGATGCCTTTGACGTTGTGGATCTTGGTCAGTTTGTCATCGTCACCGTTTAAGATCACGACGCCGTCCGGTGCAATGTAATTAAAGATCTCGGCTTTGGCTCTTAAAATGCCGTCGCGGTCTCCTAAATATTCTAAGTGGCTCTGTCCGATGTTTGTCATGACGACAATGTCCGGACGGACCATTTTTGCCAGGCGGTCCATTTCGCCGAAGTGGTTGATGCCCATTTCAATGACGGCAACATCCATGCCCTCTTTAATCTGGAAGATCGTATAAGGAACGCCCCATTCGTTGTTGAGGTTTCCCTGGGTCTTATAGACGCGGTAGCGTTTGCTTAAAACGGAAGCAATGAACTCTTTCGTGCTGGTTTTTCCGACACTGCCTGTAACGCCAACCACTTTGATATCCAGATTCATACGATAAAACTCCGCAATCTCCTGGGTGGCTTTTGCAGTGGAATCTACCAGCAGATAAGCGCCCGGAAAGCCCGGCATCTCTTTTTCGCAGACGGCAGCAAGTGCACCGTTTTCTACAGCAAATGCAGCAAAGTCATGTCCGTCGGAACGGTTTCCTTTGATGCAGATAAAGAGACAGTCATCGCGGATCTTACGGCTGTCCGTCACGATGGAAGTAATCTCAACGTCTAACAGCCCATCTGCATTAAAAACTCTGCCATGTGTTGCCTGTGCTAAGTTTCTTAAGGTTAGATTTTTCATAGTTCTTTTCTCTTAAAACTGTTTCGTTAAACATCCGAATTCCCGCTGGCAAAAAAATGCCTTGTCATCAGGGGATATCAATTACTCATACTTTCGAAGTGAGATCTCGATGATCTTCTCACAAAGCTCCGGATAAGAAATGCCGACAGCTTCGGCCTCCTGCGGAACCAGGGAGGTATCCGTCATTCCCGGCAGTGAGTTTGCCTCCAGCGCATACAGCTTTCCGCTATCATCCAAAAGATAATCAATGCGGTAATAAACGGAAAGTCCTAAAATCTTGCCGAATTTCACGGATTTTTCAGACATTTCGTTCAAAACGTCCTCAGGGATCTCTGCCGGACAGATTTCCTTCGTGATTCCATTATATTTGTTCTCGTAATCATACCATTCGTCTGCATTCGGACAGATCTCGACCGGCGGAAGTGCGACGCCATCCAGGACAGCCTGTGTCAGCTCACGGCCTTTGATATATTCTTCCAAAAGAACGGTATCATCATACTGAAAATCTTTATCCAAAGCTTCTTCAAACTGATCATCCTGCATGACCAAAAACACGCCGACACTGGATCCGCCGTTGCTCGGCTTGATCACGCAAGGTGCTTTGATCACACGGTCTTTTGGGTCCGGCTTCGGATCATCTTTATGCAGAACAATGCCTTTTGGCATTTCAATATATGGTGCGACTCTTTCCTTTGTCAGTGCCTTGCTCATGGCGATCGCGCTGCTCTTGGAATCGGAGCCGGTGAATTTAATGCCGCTTTCCTCGAAAACTGCCTGGATCTTACCATCTTCACCATTTTCTCCATGGAGACCAATAAAGACGATGTCGGCTTCTTTGCAGGTCGCAAAGACATTCGGCCCCATCAGGCCATATTCTTTGATCAGCTCCTCGGTAATTTCCGATTTTCTCTGCCTTAACTCTTCTGCGAGGGCGAAGAAATCTCTTTTCACGGAAAAATCCGGGACTTTATCTGCCCCGAAAAACACGTCGATCATAACGACCTCGTGACCTTTATCCTGCAGCGCATTTGCAACTTTGCTGGATGTTTTTAAAGAAATGTCCCTCTCTGTACTGATTCCGCCGCATAAAACAACAATTTTCATAGAATTCTCCCAACTGTATATTCCTTAGTAATATACCACATCTTCCCCGACTATGCCACATCCGAGATGGATTCTCCGAAGATGCTACTAGTTGCTTGAAATCCCCGGATTGGGTGCTGCCGGCTACGGTCCTCCCAGCGACTATGGACGAGTCGTTGTTCTTCTTGGATTGTGAGAGGGATTTTCCATGACATGGTTTTCGGTCTACCAGACCGGAAAAACCATAGGAGTACTGAGAAAAATATCCATCAGGGATATTTTTCGAATGCTCCGGTCATGAGAAAATACTGAGCAAAATCCTTAGAAGAACAGACGAGGGAATCGGAGCTGGGAGGACCCGTATCCGGCAGCACCCAATCCGGGGATATAAAGAATTCGAATACACAGGATTTTCACGACTTGCATGGTGGACTTTCGATCATTGATTTGATAAAATAATCCGAGTTGTACTTTATTATATTTAAAGGAGCGAAAATACGTTGAAAAAATCGAACAAGAGAAAGAAAAATGGTGTTCTTTCAAACATTGGACGCGTATTTGCAGTCATTGGCGTAACCCTTGCCTTTGTTCTGCTTGCTGCAGTCGCAGTCGTCTTTTTACTGCTGAAAGGACCATCAAAAACGGCAAAAACCATTTTCACAGTCTCCTGCTATGAGACCAGTGCGATGAAATGGGTTCCGAAGATGTTCATTTCCCAGAAAGAATACGACGAGATCATTGAAAGCACCCGTATGGCAGAAGTTGACGACGGAACCGTATCCGATACTTCCCTCATCGATGTGCCGCAGGAAAACGTATCCCAGGATATCGAAGTGCTTGATGTCACCGGCGGATCTTATAAGGGAAAACTGATGATCATCCACGATCCTTCCAGAGTGTTCCTCGGAACGATCGAAAACTTCGGCGAATTCGATGGAAAAGTCGTTCAGGATATCGCAGCCCAGTATGATGGCGTCATCGGCGGTATTAACGGCGGTGACTTTGTAGATATGGGTAGTTATTCTTATACCGCTCAGCCTTTGGGACTCGTTATCTCTAATGGCGAGATTGTTTATCAGGAAGGCGGCTATGACACCTACCATATCGCAGGCTTTACGGAAGATAACCACTTCTTCATGGGCCAGGTCACTGCGGATGAGGCGATCAACACCTACCATATCAGAGACTGTGTCTTCACGGTTCATAACACCGGTCCGTTCCTTGTCATGGATGGCGAAGCAATGATCAACGAAGTTCCGGACTCCGCAACTTATGGCGGCGG
>JAZQCK010000028.1:0-26200 GCA_045546255.1 Lachnospiraceae bacterium
ATCGAGATCGCAGAACGAATATTGACATCATACTGCGGGAATTCTTCTGCGCCGAGTTTGGAGGCGGAATAAACAGAAGCTCCGGCCTCGTTTACGATGGCATAACTCTGCCCGCCTTTGAGGCGCTCTAACATTTCTGCAGTCATTGCCTCGGTCTCTCTTGATGCGGTTCCGTTTCCGATCGCAATATGCTCCACACTGTGCTTTTTGATCAGGGCAGAAAGCGACTGGATTGCTTCTTCTTTCTTCTTATCATTAAAGGTCGGATAGACCACTGCGGTGTCTAAGACTTTTCCGGTTCCATCCACAACAGCAACCTTGCATCCATGCGAATAGCCAGGGTCCAGTCCCATCGTTACCTTTCCTTTGACTGGCGGCTGCATAAGGAGCGGCTTTAAGTTCAGGGCGAAATTATCGATCGCCCCGTCGCATGCGGCTTCTGTCAGTTCGCTTCTTGCTTCTCTTTCCAGTGACGGCCAGATGAGTCGCGTATAGGAATCGTCGCTGGCTGCCTCCAAATATTCTGCAGCAGGGCTGGCTTTTACAGACAGTTTTTGTATTTGTGCAGCCATGCTGCCTTTACCTTTTGCTGCTGCCAGGTTGCCAGCTGATGCAGTGGCAGAAAAGCCACTGCTTATATGAAGTCGTTTCCGAAGCAGTTCCTTTGCCTTTTCATGATCCGGATCGATCGCAACTTTCAGGAAGCCCTCTTTTTCTCCGCGGTTTAAGGCAAGCACCTGATAGCCTTTGATCTTGGAAAGCTTCTGGTCAAATTCGTAATACTGACGGTAAACGGAATCTTCTTCTTTCGCTGCGCGGGAAGAAAGGACGGCGTTCTCTTTCATATAAGAACGCAGTGCGGCTCTGTTATCCGCATCATCCGAAATGGCCTCGGCAATGATGTCCATTGCTCCGGCAAGTGCAGCCGTAGCGTCTTCCACTCCTTTTTCTGCGTCGATGTATTTTTCTGCTTCCGCCTTCGGATCGTCATTTGTCTGCGCCCAAAGGAATTCCGCCAGGGGCTCCAAGCCTTTTTCTTTTGCAACGGAAGCTCTGGTTTTTCTCTTTTGTTTATATGGGCGGTAAAGGTCTTCTAAAACAGACTGCGTCTGTGCCTCTTCAATCTGCTTTGCAAGTTCTTCGGTCAGTTTCCCCTGCTCTTCAATTGCTTTACGGATCGTTTCCTTGCGCTCTCCTAAATTGCGCAGGTAGGTTAGGCGTTCTTCGAGCTTACGGAGCTGGGTGTCATCCATGCTGCCGTGCACTTCTTTCCGGTATCTGGCGATAAACGGAATCGTAGAGCCGGCATCTAAGAGTTCGATGGCATTTTTCACATATTCCGGTTTTGTATTTAATTCTTCTGCTATGACCTGGTGTAATTCTTTCATAAGTTCCTTTCTCAAAATCAACTCCGGAAAAGCCAGATGCGCTTTCCCGGAGCTGCACGATCTTATCTGTTTATACTAAGTTGATTGATTTAGTCGACGACAGCAACTGCCTCGATCTCAACGAGCGCTCCTTTCGGAAGCGCTGCTGCCTGGAAGGCTGCTCTTGCAGGATAGGGCTCTTCAAAGAACTCCGCATAGACTTCATTCATGGCCGTAAAGTCTGCTATGTCTGCTAAAAGAACGGTTGTCTTTACGACAGCTTTCATGTCTGCGCCTGCTGCCTTCAGGATGTTTTGGATATTGGTAAGGCTCTGTCTGCTCTGCGCCACGATATCACTTCCGGCAAATTCACCCGTCTTCGGATCGATCGGAATCTGTCCGGAAACGTAGATGGTGTTACCTGCTTTAATCGCTTGTGAATATGGGCCGATCGCTGCCGGCGCATCATTTGTATGGATACTCTGATTCATAGGAATCCTCCTTATGGTTTTCAGTTCGCACTGATTCTATCATGCAGATGTTCTTTCTGCTTCTTGCTTATCAATATAATATCTGCCCCATTATAATCCATCCGTACGGATTCGTCACTTCCTACTTGTCTCTGTTTATTATCCAAATAGTTTCTTTAAATTCTCCTCAAACGGCGGATAGACGATGCCTTTCTCCGTAATGATGCCTGTCACGAGAGAATGATCCGTCACATCGAAGGCCGGGTTATAACACTTAACATCTCTCGGGGCCATCGGCTTTTCATACCACATTGTCCGGATCTCTTCCGGCTCCCGCAGTTCGATTTCAATTTCTTTTCCTGATGCCGTATCAAGATCGATCGTAGAGGATGGACCCAGTGTGTAAAACGGGATCCCATAATGCTTGGCCAGGATTGCGACGCCGCTCGTTCCGATCTTGTTTGCAAAATCCCCGTTGGCTGCAATGCGGTCGCAGCCGACAAAGACTTTGTCCACCCAGCCGTTCTTCATAACGACGGAAGCCATGTTATCGCAGATCAGCGTGACATCGACGCCCGCTTCTTTTAGTTCATAGGCGGTGAGCCTTGCGCCTTGAAGAAGCGGTCTGGTCTCATCCGCATAAACATGAAAGATCATCCCTTTTTCTTTACCAAGAAGGATCGGGCCAAGGGCGGTTCCGTATTTTGAAGTTGCAAGCGGGCCTGCATTACAGTGGGTCAGGATGCCATCCCCATCTTTCAGCAGCGACAGCCCGTACTCGGAAATCTTCGTGCACATCTCGATATCTTTCTGATAGATCTTTTCCGCCTCTTGTCCGAGTCTTTCGATGATCTCCGGAACGCTCCGCCCATTAGATGCCGCAGTATCAACTGTCTCTATCATACGCTTCAGTGCCCAGGAAAGATTGACCGCTGTCGGCCTTGAAGAATTTAAGTAGTCCGCCGTCTCCCGGAAGTTCTTTTGAAAATCAATGAGACTTAGGTCTGCCCATTTCTGCGCCAGCACATACATCGCATATCCGGCAAAGATGCCGATTGCCGGTGCTCCGCGCACTTTCAGTTTTTTGATGGCATCGAAGCATTCCTCTTCGCTGTCCAGTTCTAAATAAACCAGTTCATTGGGCAGAAGTGACTGATCGATGATGACCACCTTTTTCCTGTCCTCGCTCAGTTTAACATTATCCATTCTTCTCTCCATATAGCTGTCAAAAACAGCTTGTTTCTGGTCACTTAGCAACGCTTTCGATTTCTTGAAGTTCAAAGCGGTATTTCTGTTTTACATCCGGATATTTTTCATGGTCCACTTCACTTGCAAACATCTCGTACGGACGGATCCAGAGGCTGCCGTCTCCATAGAGCCTGCGATAGACGACATAGGTCTCGTCTGTCTCCGAATGACGGGCAAAGTCGACCACCAGATAATAGTCACCTTTAAAATGTTTATAGATTCTGTTGATCTTGATTTCCTGCATGATGAACCTCTTTCTTTCTTGGAAATACGATTGCCAGCAGATTCCATACGAAGCGGTTATTATCTGCTTTTTGGTCTCCGCAGTCGATCATTTCCATATGTTTCAAAAGCCAGCTCGTAAATTTCTGCTTTCCATGTTTTCGCTCGTAGGCCTCTGATTTTATTTTCACCAGATAGTGCCAGTAGATTTCGCAGGCCAGGGAGCGGACGGAAAACGGCATTGGCTTTCCATTCTTTTCCTCATAAGCGGCGCTGATATGCTCGGCAACCCGATAGGAGCCACTTCTGGGGTCAGCATTTAATTCCGCATCAAGGATATCGTCATTGACGATCCGTACGATGCGATCTTCCAATATGACTCCCACTTTTTGAAGGTCCTGCTTCTCTTTGTTGCTCATGATGACATTTTATAATCGACCATCAAGATATTCAACATACAAGATTGACAGAAAGAGCAACAGAGTATAATATGTTATACAAATCATACTTTTATTACTTGACGACTTTTACTGTTGTCACTGACAATTTGGAAGGAGGCTTGCTGCATGGCACCGGAAGGAAAATACGCCTGGACCGCAACCGTCGGAGAAAAAGGCCAAATCGTGATTCCGAAACAAGCCCGGGAATTATTTGACATTAAACCGGGAGACACGCTTCTGCTGCTCGGAGATGAGAAGCAGGGAATTGCAATCCCGCCGAAAAATGCGATCCACCAAATGTTCCAAAATGCGTTTGAGGACGCGGAGAAATAGGAGTTACTTATGTTAAAAATCAATCATCTGACAAAAATGTACGGAGACTATGCGGCAGTGGGTGATCTTTCGCTGCAGATCCAGCCGGGAGAGATCTACGGCTTCATCGGACACAACGGCGCCGGAAAAACAACGACGCTTAAGTGTGTCGCCGGTATTTTAGCTTTTGACGAAGGAGAGATTTCCATCGGTGGCTTTGATATCAAGCAGGCTCCTTTGGAAGCTAAAAAGATTATGGCTTACATCCCGGATAACCCGGATCTTTATGACTATATGACTGCGATCCAATACTTAAACTTCATCGCAGATATTTTCGGAGTTTCTCAGGAAGCGCGCGAGCAGCGGATCAAAAAATACGGCGACATGTTTGAGCTGACAGAAAAACTGGCCCAGCCCATCAATGCCTACTCCCACGGAATGAAGCAGAAGCTCGCCGTGATGGGAGCGCTCCTTCATGATCCGAAACTGATCTTAATGGACGAGCCCTTTGTCGGTCTCGACCCGACCGCATCTTTCCTGCTAAAGCAGACGATGCGTGAAATCTGTGATAATGGCGGAGCCATCTTTTTCTCCACCCATGTTTTAGATGTTGCAGAAAAACTCTGCGATAAGGTCGCAATCATCAAAGGCGGCAAGCTGATCAAGTCCGGAACGATGGATGAGGTCAAGGGCGACGAATCCTTAGAGGAAGTATTCTTAGAACTGCAGAACGGTGCGATGCCTTCTGCACCTGCGGATCCGTCCCTGAATTTCGAGATCCCGCAGTTTGAAGACAGCAAAAAGAAAAGACGCTGGTAGAGGATAGAAAAATGTTTAAAGCTCTATTTCGAAAACAAATGCTCGAAGTACGCCAGATGTACTTCAATAGAAGGAATCGGAGAACCGGTGAAGTCACCAAAAAGGGTGGCAAAGGCTTGATGGTCCTGTTCATCATTCTCTATATCGTGATGGCCGGGGCATTCTTTGCTCTTGCTTCGTTCTTTGGAATGACGCTGTTTCCGGTAGACGGTGAGTGGATCTATTTTACGATCATGGCAGTCATCGCATTTGTGCTCGGCCTTTTTGGCGGCGTATTCACCACGGCTAGTGCCCTGTTCCAGGCCAAAGACAATGAGTTCCTGCTCGCGATGCCGATCCCACCTTCCAAGATTTTGCTAGCACGGATGGTCATGGTTTATATCATGGGTCTCATTTATGAATCCATGGTCATGCTGCCTACGATTCTTTATTACTTCTTTTTTGGACATCCGACAGCACTCAGCGTGATCTTCTGTATCCTCGGAATCTTTGTGCTGGGCTTTCTGGTTCTGGTTTTCTCCTGTCTTTTCGGATGGATCATTGCATTGATCTCTTCCAAGCTGAAAAATAAATCTTTTCTTACCGTCATCATTATGGTTATCGTGATCGCTGCTTTTATCTGGCTCCGTTTCAGTATGAACCGGCTGATGCAGTCTCTGGCAGAGCATGCCACGGAGATTGGCGATGCGATGAGAGGCTGGGGATACCCGATCTACTCACTTGGACTTGGAATGAGCGGAGATGCATTGGCATTTTTGGCTTTCACAGCCATCACCGCCGCTCTCTTTGCCATCACGATCTGTATCCTCAGTAGAAGCTTTAATCGGATCGTTTCCACAAAGACCGAATCCATCAAAAAGACATTTTCGGAAGGTCAGATTCAGACCCGTTCCATTTCTGCTGCTCTTAGAAAAAAAGAGATGAAGCGCTTTACTGCGAGCCCCGGTTATATGATCAACTGCGGACTTGGGCTCTTGTTCCTTGTTGCAGGCGGCATTCTGCTTCTGGTCAAAATGACGGATGTTCGGTATTTGCTGGGTAACCTTGCGTCCACGTCGCCGGTCTTAGCGCGCATGATTCCGGTCTTTGGCGTATTTGCCATCTGCCTTTTAGCTTCCTTGGTCGAGATTGCGGCTCCATCGATTTCTTTGGAGGCGCATAATATCTGGATCCTTCAGACCCTTCCGGTCGACCCCTTTGCGGTTTTTCGTGCAAAGGCATTTGTTCATATCGTTTTGACGGAAGGGCCGGCACTGTTCTGTGCGGTTACCATGATCATTGCATTAAGGACCGATGTTTTCACATCGATCTGTATGCTGCTCTGCGTTGCCGCTTTTGTATGGCTGAGTGCGATTGTCATGCTTTCGCTGGACCTTAAACGGCCGATGATGAACTGGACCAATGAAATGCAGCCAATCAAACAGAGTATTAATATTCTCTTTGATATGTTCGGCGGATTTCTCCTATCAGTCATTCTCGCAGCACTATATTTTCTAGTCGGGATTTTCGTGGGACCTGCGGTTTATCTTCTGATCTGCGCCGTTATTTTCGCAGTTCTTACGTTCCTGCTATATCGCTGGCTGAAAGGCAAAGGACGTGTTCTGTTCGCAAATTTATAATTACAAAAAACAAAAGCCCTGGAGTTCCTCTGGAATCCCGGGGTTTTTATTTTCATAAGCCTCTTACAGTTGACAAAACGGACTATAAAGAACATACTATATCCATCTGTTTGCCGATGCTAACCAACCTGTAGATCATGTACTTCAGTGCAAATGGAAATATCTACGGGAGGATATCACATGATAAAGAATGCAGTCCGTTATCTTTCAAAAGGCGGCCACACAAAGGCAATCGCGGAAGCGATTGCGAAAGGCGCAGAAGTTCATGCTATCTCAATTACAGAGGAACCGGAGCTGAAAGAAAAAGTGTCCGTCCTGTTCCTTGGAGGTGCGCCGTATGCGAACGTTATGGCACCTGAGCTTAGAACCTACGCAAAGAAGATCTCACCGGATATGGTGGACAGGATCGTTCTCTTTACAACATCTAATTGGTCCCACCGGACCGTCAAATCCCTTCGCAAAATCTTTGTAGAAAAAGGTATCGAGGTAGAGAATGATTATTTTTACTCGCACATGTTCAAAGTCAACAGCCTGCTTGAACGCGCACAGAATTTCGGCTGGAAATACTGCAAAAAGACAAATGCATGAGCATGATATAGAGAGGTATCAAATATGTATGATGTAGCAATTATCGGTACAGGCCCTGCAGGTTTAGCTGCTGCCCTGACCTTGAAATTACACAATAAAGAAATCGTCTGGTTCGGATCCAAAGACCAAAGCGATAAGATTGAAAAGTCGGAAAAGATCGCCAACTACCCGGGCGTTCCGATGGTAAGCGGAAAAGATCTGAACGCGGCCTTTGCAAAACAGGCTGAAGAAATGGGAATCGAGATCACGGAAAAAACCGTTACCTTGATCTCCAAAATGGAGGACCACTATATGGTCCTTGCAAACAACGAAGTCCACGAGGCAAAGACGGTGCTCTTCGCAACCGGTGTTGTTCAGGCAAAGGGCATGGATGGGGAAGAAGATTTCGTCGGAAGAGGCGTCAGCTACTGTGCGACCTGTGACGGATTTTTCTATAAAGGAAAGACGATCGCGGTTTACAGCAGCGCTCCGAAACTCGAAGAAGATATCCGTTATCTGGAAGAGACGGCCGGAAAGGTTTATGTCTACAGAACCTATAAGACAGATAAGCCCGATAGCGAAAACACGGAAGTACTCCCGAAACCGATCCGCAAGATCAAAGGTGCAATGAAAGTTGGCAGCATCGAGCTGGCTGATGAGACCGAGATCGAAGTCGACGGCGTCTTCTGCCTGCGCAGCGCGATCGCTCCGACCACTCTTTTAAATGGTCTGAAAATGGACGGTGCTCACATTGTGGTTAACCGCCAGCAGGAAACCAACTATCCGGGATGCTTTGCAGCCGGCGACTGCACCGGAAGACCCTACCAGATTGCAAAGGCAGTCGGCGAAGGAAACGTTGCCGCACATCAGATCCTGGAGTATCTTTCAGAATAATCGCAATCGATTCTTTTGATAAAAAACCTGCACCATTTGGTGCAGGTTTTCGTCTTTTATATCCCTTCTCTTATTTCTTTCCGTACTCTCTAACCGTCTCGAACATGGCTTCCACATTTTCATGGGAACAATAGTCAAGGCCGCAGGCAGTCTCAAAAATGAAACCTCCGCCCGGTGCACAGGCATCGATGATCCGCTTGGTCTCATCAATGACCTGCTGTTTGGTTCCAAAGTTCATGATCTTCACAGACAGTCCACCAGAAATGCAGGCAACATCACCTAAGATCCTCTTTGCCTCCGCCATATCGACCGTCTCAAAGTGGTAGAACACTTTTCCTTTTGGAACATCAGCAAGGAATTTCAGCCTTGTGTTGTATTTGCCTTCCGTAAAGATATATGGTACTTTTCCGACTTCGATGATCGTTTCGATGATCTCTTTTAGATGTCTCCAATAGAAATGTTCATAA
This sequence comes from Lachnospiraceae bacterium, assembly GCA_045546255.1. Lineage (GTDB taxonomy): Bacteria > Bacillota > Clostridia > Lachnospirales > Lachnospiraceae > RGIG5612. The sequence goes on from JAZQCK010000028.1 coordinate 8,426, forward strand.
GTGTCATCACTCATGAAGCCATCCATTCCTTTATGCAGAGCCATGAAAACATGCTTACCGTCATTGATTCCTTTGGTCGCACGGATCTGTGCAAGCTGTCTTTCATGGAATTCTTCGATATAGCGCTCGACATCTTCCGGCCGCTCATAAATATCTGCCAGTGAATTCAGCGTTCCGCGAAGACCATCACTGTATGCATCAAACGGGACGGCTGCCGCACCCCCGACAAAGATCGGATAGCCGGCATCTTCCACTTCTTTCGCAAATGCGGCTGCCCGTTTATCGAACGCGCGGTAGACTTCATCGATCTCCCAAAGTTTTTTGATCGTTTCTTTCACATCCGGTTGCGAGAAGCTTGCTGCAAGCCCCCGGATACCTCCCATAAAAGAGGTAATATTCAAGTGCTCAAAACTTTCCGTAACGGTGCTCGAACGGGGAAGCGATTTTTTGATCGTCCATCCGGTCCGGTCAGAAAAGAATTCGTCAAATTCATCATCTTCCAAAAATGGAAACTCAATATACTGCTGGATGGAATTATCATCGATCAGTTTGCCCGGCATTCCAGCCCAACGCATATTCTTCGGCGCAGTCAGATCCATGATACGGCCCATTCCGGCATAGTTGTTTCCGACACCGATGCCGCAGTCAGGATCGAAATCATTCAGATATTTAAAGATGGCTTTTCGATAGACATCAAGGGATTCGTCATAAATGCTCTCCGCTACGGTATATCCGGCATCAAGCACAGGAAAGATGGCCGGCGACGGCTTGACCGGAATCATGTCCGGCTCTTTGAGCGCGATCGCATCCTCTACCCTTTTGACTTTTGCATCATATTTTTCTTTATTTGTCATCTCCATAACGTCACCTCCTACCTGCCCTCATTATAACAAAAGAAAAAGCACAGAAACCTCTGTGCTTTCCAATTCTCAATCGAAATATTAAATGAGTTCATGCAGGGCTATTGAAAGAACTTCTGCCTCGTATAGACCGCCGCCGGTCCGATATAGCTTTCTTTTTCAGACAGTTCTGTATGTACGATGCGGTCCGCATTATAGGATGGGTCATATTTCATGCAGGCTTCGATCAGCCGCTCTCTTAATAAACTGTCTTTTGAGATACTTCCGAAAAGAACGATATCTTCCGGTGCCAGAATCGTTCCGGTATTTACGATGCTTCTGGCAAAGAGGTCGATGACTTCCTTTTTCTCCTCGGTAGTTTGAAGTCTGGCAAGCGCCGCTTCCGATACTTTGGTTTCAAGACAGCCCGTTCTTCCGCAGATGCATTTTGCTCCGCCCGGATCCATGATGACATGTCCCATCTCTGCCGTTTTACCGCCTCTTCCATGATAAACCTGGCCGTCGATCACAACGGAACTTCCAACGCCCGGTCCCCATTTGATCACCAGAAAATCCTTGTATGTTTTTCCGCTTCCATAAAGGAGTTCTGCAGCTGCAAAGGCATCAACATTGTTTTCCAGGAGTACCGGAACGCGAAGTATGTTTTTCAGGATCTTGCGGACAGGAACTTCCTGATTCCAGATTCCATACGCATGTTTTGAAATGCCGTTTTCCCGATCAACGATACCCGTAGTGGTAAAGGAGAGATGTTCTACCCGTTCTTTTAACTGTCTCGACAGCTTGCTTTTCAGTTCTTTGCAGATTTCTGCGATTTCCTCAAGGAACTCCTCAGGAGCTTTTTTATTATCCGTGGAAAGCTGATGCAGCAACGGAGCTTCGTCTTTTCCGCAGACCAGCTGTCCCATCAGGTCGCAGATTGCAATCGTCGTTTTATCTGGTTCTGCATTGACAACAAATGCAAGCGATGATTTTGCATCGATATCCAGGAGGATCTTTCGTCTTCCGACATTACCCACGCTATCACTTGCAGCCCCGACTTCGTAAAGAATTCCTTCTTCAATCAGCGCTGTTGTAATATAAGTCACACTTGCCGGAGTCAGGCCGGTGGCTATCGCAAGATCTTTCCTGGAAGAAGGTCCCTGGTCATTAATAAAATTTAATATCAGCGAGCGGTTCTGCTGCCTTACCCGCTCCATGTTCATTCCGGATTCCTTCAAATATTCTCTCCTTATGTTTTAACTGCTACTTAATAAACTACTGACAGTTCATTCATCAGTCCTTTTTATCACCCACTATTTTTTTCGCACTGCCTATTATAGCGATTCTACCTTGTATAGCGAATAACTTCAACATCAAACATGTGTCCTAAAATCTCCAGGCTGTCTGCAGCGTCTCCGTAGATAACTGCAAAATGCGGTTCCCATCCGGCTTTTACGGTATCATTTACGATTTCTTCTGCATTCGCATCGGTCTTTACGGTCATGGATGTTCCGAAGAATTGTTTTTCCTTATCCAATGCTTCGCCGCTTGCGATAAAGAAGCGGAAGGAGCCATCCGCTGCTTTGCCAACGCGGAAGATCGTAACATCAGCAGCTGCTTTGCAGCTAAATTCCAAAGTCGGCCCGATGTGCCGGTTGCAGTGTTCTCCGATCACGGCACCTGTATCTGTCCGTGCCAGTGAACAAGCTGCCATACCGCAATGCCAGAAGGTAATGGAATTTTCTTCTTCATTTAAGGAAACCGGATCGCCAAAGAAGGCGGGAAGTCCGGTAAGCTGCATTCCCATATACATGGAAAGTGCGCCATAAGTATCGGCTTCACAGCTCGCTGCAACGCCCAGGTCATTCAAAATGCCAAGCACAGTGCAGACCGGCGTTCCAAACGACGTAAAGAAGTCCGGCCAGCAGCGGGATGCAACAGCACCAATGCCGTTCTCCTTCACATACTCTGCATATGCTTTATACAGTCTTGCAAAATCTTTTCTGTTTTTTTCCGGAGTTCCAGAAAGCCCGACGGTTCTTTCTTCTGCATCTTTCAGGAACTCCTCGCACTCCTCATCGGAAAATGCTTTTGCTTTATCGATCAGTTCTCTTGCCTCGATCGATTCAAGACGCACCCCGAAAGTATTCAGCATTTCTGCATCCAGTGCACGTCCGAAGCCGAAGCCCTGCGGTGTGTGGCCGATGGCTGCCAGCTTCAAAGAGGTTAAGGAGAGCTTCAGCTTCGCTGCTGCTACCGTTGCCGTGATCTTTTTGATCACTTTCTCTTCCGTTGCAGCACCAAAGATGAATTCCAATGGCTCTTTTCGGAACTGGCGGATCGTATTTCCTGCGGAATAGGCGCCTGTCAGAGAATTGAGACGCAGGCGGCCGCCGTCGATCACCGGCTCCCTGAGCGCCCAAAGCAGAACCGGAACGTTCGGGAAGCGATGAAGCACTTCCTGCGAATAAGCCGCATTGGCGAATGTGATATTCTGAAGGACGATAAGGTCCGGATCGATCGTATCCAGAAAGGCATTCAGCTTATCAATAGAAAGCAGCATCTCTTCAGGGACCTTGGTATTCTCACAAAGTCCTTTTAATAAGTCTGCAGATTTTTCGAATTCTTTTTGCGCACTTTCCAGATGGAAGGTCGGAACCCCGATCGGAATATACGCGACTTGAAATTGTTTCATGATTTATCCTCTTTTCCAAAATTACTTCAGGAACAGCAGCACGCCCGAGATCAAAAGCAGAATGTAGGTTATGATCATAAACACGCGCTGGCTCATCCGTTTATAAAGAATGCTGCCGACCCACATTGCAAGGAACAGGACCGGAAGTGCGATCAGCTGAACTTTGAGCAGCTTAAGGCTCCAGTCGCCTGCGATCAGCTGCGTCACCAAAAGGATCGTATCTAAAATAATCCAGATCGTTGAAAGTGTAGCGCGGAACTCCGCTTTTTGTTTTAGCCGGTCAGCCATATAGATGATCAGAAGCGGGCCGCCGCAGACAAACATTCCGTGAACGATGCCTGCAAGCACTAAGGCTCCCCAGCGGATCACCGGATGAAGGGATCTTTGCTCTGCCCCGTCTTTTACGACGAATAATTCGATCATCCCTTTGATCGCCAGAAGCAGAACGATGATTCCAAGGATCAGATATAAGATCCTCTCCTGTCCCATCAGCAGGTTCCGGAGGAATACGCCCACAAGCATAAATGGTATCATGACAGCTAAAACTTTTCCAAGTTCTTTCCATCTGACACTCTTATAATTTCCAACAAACACATAGATGCCGCCTGCAATTCCAAGTCCATTCAAAACCGGAACCGCGGTCCCAGCTCCAACCAGTTTCAGCGATGCTGGCATAGCGAGGATCGTTCCGGCAAAACCGGTGATTCCCTGTATGATGTTGGCAAGAAAGATCGTTACATAAAACAGCAGCGATTTCATGATCAGTATTTTAGTTCAATGTTCTGTCCGATAACCCCTGGATGCGCGCCCTGTTTTATCAGCGGCTCTCTCTCCGGATGAGCAATGACCCATTTTCCTTTCTGAAGCAAAAGCCGGGCTTCCCCATCTCCCTGCTCATATGCTTTTTTTGCTGTTTTCTTCTCCTCTTCAGAAAGGGGCGTATTCGTCCCTTTTGGCAGGATCACAATATTTTTAAACCCTTTCTCCTCTGTCCGAAGCGGCGACAGATGAAGTGTCGTTCCGAACATTTCAAACGCAGTGCCCTTCGGTACGTAAAAGAATTCTGCTTTCTCCACCGGATAACTTAAGTTCTCTCCAATCTCATAGCTGTGTCCAAGGGCCAGACAGAAATCAGTAAGCGCAATATTGATCTCTGAATTTTTATGATATTCAAAGCCGTTGACCGTAGAATTCTTTCCGTTACAATAGCCAATCTGGATCGGCACTTTTCCGAAGTACCTGGTCTGGAGCTTCTCTTTTCCATCATAGGATTCCAGTTCCGGAAGAGATGCGACATAGACATTTCCGCTCTCCGGTATTTCTGTTTCCCTTTCCGCACAGCGGATCAGCTCCTCTGCCTTTAAAGACGGAAGCACACGTCCATAACTTTGAAAACGTTTATCCTCAACGCTATATACCGGAAAGGGATTTTTCTGATTCAGCTCTTCTAATTTACTCACCGCGGACCACCTTTATCGTTGCACAGAAGTCTTCTTTTCCGAGGCCCATCTCCATTGCCTTGTCATAGACTCTGGCTGCGTTTTCTTCTCCCGGCATCGAAAATCCACATTCCTTTGCCAGATTCAAACAGATATGCACATCTTTATGCTCATTTTCAATCGAAAAAGCGGTCGTATAATCTTCTTTGTAAAGGACATCTTTTTTCGAATCCAGATACCAGTTTCCGGCACCGCCGTAAGAGATCGCTTCCGCATAGGTCAGAATATCGATCCCATTCAGCTTTGCTAAAGAAGAGGTCTCATTCACACCGTTCTGTATCTGGGAAACTAAGGCATTGTGGCAGATCTTCATAACAAGACCCTTGCCATTGTCTCCAAGGCGGATCACATTTTCTCCCATGTAAAGAAGGATCGGCTTGATGGTTTCATATCCCTCTTCCGAGCCACCGACATAAATGCCGAGCTTTCCGGCAATCGCTGCCGGCTTACTCTTTACAACTGGCGCATCTAAAAAGTCTGCTCCGGTCTCTTTTACCTTTTTAGAAATTTCAACAGAAACCCCCGGATCGATCGTGCTCATATCAATGCAGATCTTTCCTTTGCAAAGCACCGGCAGGATCTCTTCGTAGACGGCTCTGGAATGTTCTGACTTCGGAACCATGCTGATGAAGATGTCCGCTTTCTCTGCGACTTCTGTTGAACTATCGCACGGAACACCTCCGAGCGCTGCAAGTTTTTCTACTTTTTCTTTTATGACATCAAAAACATAGACCTGATCATCATGCTTTTTAATGATATTTTCACACATGGACTCGCCCATGATGCCGAGTCCGACAAAACCGATTTTCATTTACTCATTCACTCCTGTTGTTTATTTCGCGTTATTTTGCGGTATTATCCCAAGCCTCTCTAAACGTATCGGTTCCCTGACGGGTGTATGGATGCACCATGGAATCTTTGTAGACCTGAAGACCAGCGGTCACAATATCAGCACCTGCAACAGCACAGTCTACAAACTGTTTTGCTGTTCTGACAGCCGCACAGATGATCTGTGTCTTTCCATAAAAGCCATAGTTTTTATAAATCGTAACGATGTCCTGGATATACTGTCTGCAGTCTTCCCCGTTTGCTTCTTTCCAACCAATGAACGGAGAAACAAAGAGGGAGCCGTTCTTTGCTGGAAGGATCGCCTGTGCCGCGGAAAAGATCAGTGTCACATTGGTGCGGATACCTTCTTTTTCCAGCTTTCTTGCGGCTGCAACTCCTGCAGGAATGCACGGGATCTTGATCACGAAATTCGGGGAGATCGCCGCGATCTTTCTTGCTGCCTCTACCATTTCCTCGGTATCTTCCAGATATGGATCGATCTCAACGGAAACCGGGAAATTTTCATAGCCTTCGAGTCCTTCTTTTTTGATCCACTCTGCGATGTCGCCGATTGCGGTCAGGAACGGTTTTCCCGATGCCATGATATGACGCGGATTGGTCGTCACACCATCGATCCCGAAGCTGTGGTATGCTTCCTCAATTTCATCTAATTTTGCACTGTCTAAAAAATATTTCATCTTGTCCTCCTTGAGAGTTTATTTCGTCGCTTTAAAAGAAAGTGCGTTATCCGGATTCCACAGTCTGTCATATTTAAATCCTGTGATCTTCTCACATACTTTCTTTTCTTCTTCGCTGGTTACGGAATCATCCTCGCCTAAGCGTCTTGCGATTTCTTTCTTTACAATTTCAAATTCTTTTTTCTTCATCGGGAACCATGCCGTGAAGAGGATTGCGATAATACAGAGCACGACCGGTGCGATGATATAGATCAAAGCAATGCCATGCTGCGTTGCTGCTGCCTGTCTTTGTCCTGCGCTTGCGATCGTTTCGCTGTATCCGACCATCGTCAGTAAGAGACCAATGATCGCAGTAGAAATACCAGTTGCGATCTTACGGACAAAGGTTGCCATTGCAGAGCAGATACCCGGACGGTTCAAAGAAGTGATCAGGCGGTCGACATCTGCCATGTCTGCTAAGATCGCGTAGATCGTTGTGGAAGATCCTGCCATTCCAAGACCAATGATAAAGGAAAGGACCAGGATGATCATAAAGTTTGCTCCCTCATGAGAGAAGAACAGCAATGCGATCGTTGCCACAATACGGACAGGGAATCCCACCATCAGCGGGAACTTCTTGGAAGTCTTTGCCATGAGCGGCGTAAAGACGATCGTTCCGATAAACTGGGAAACCAAGATGACTGCCATTAAATATGTAAAGCGGCCGCCGCTGTAAGCGTTCAGCACATCGTCGACATAATAAACTGCAAGTCCTGTCACGAAATCGGCTGCACCCTGTCCGAACAGGAAAATACCGATAAAGAGACGGAAGCTTCTGCTCTTATAGACGGTAAGGGACTGGATAAAGCTTTCTCCGAATCCGACCTTGACCGGCTCTTTCTGTTTCTCCCAGGTTCCGAGGAAGGTCAAAAGAATGCAGATAAAGAACAGAACGCCGAAGATCAGAGCCATTGTAAAGTATGGACCCGCGTTTGTATTTTCTTTGATCAGGAGAGTCGGGATCAGTCCGGCTAAAATCGCACCGAAGGTAGAGAACACCATACGGACACCGGAGAATTTGCTTCGGACGGTGTAGTCGTCGACCATATCATGAAGCAGTCCATTGTATGGGACCATAACAATCGTGAAACCAGTTGAGAACAACATGTACATCAGCATATAGAAGATGTATTTCACAGTCGTAGAACTTCCAATTCCGATGTTGAGCCACATCAGGATAAAGGTGATGGCACTGACGATACTGCCGACTAAAATATAAAAACGCTTCGGTCCAAATTTGGAACGCGTTCTGTCACAGATGTTTCCCATGATCGGGTCTGTGATCGCATCCCAGATCTTACCGATCAAAGGAATCGTACCGGCCATTGCCGGTGAAATCCCCAATGCTTTTGTCAGGAACACCGTATAGAAGGTACTGATGACGACAAATGCTCCGCCTCCGTAGATGTCCGCAAACCCATAGCTGACTTTAGACCAAAAGCTCTGTTCACGTTGTTTCTGATCTTTCATGTTTGTTTCCTCCCAATTATGTAATAGCTTAACTGTTTATAATGTTCAGCAGTTCTTCCCTTCTCCTGCTTTCTTTTCTGATAAATACTGGCGGCATGCCGATCGGTGCCTTGATCTTATGGGTTCCCCCGCCGTACTCTTCTTTTGTAAAAAGATGGATCCACTGATCATCCGGCAGCCAGACCTCCCGGGAAAGAGCTCCCTTTTTCAGGATTGGAGCCACAAGGATATCTCTGCCTAAGAGATATTCCGTCATTTCCGCATACGCTGGTTCTTCATCGTAATGATAGAACAGCGGCCTCATGACCGGAGTTCCCTTTACCGTGTTATCTGCTTCCAACGATTTCAGATAAGGTTTCAGCGCCACATGCATACGGCTGAATTTCCCAAGCTGCTCCAGAAGTTCTTCATCCGCATCGAACTGAATGTTACGGGACGGCTGGTTTCCTTCATGGAAACGGAACAGTGGCGAGAAGGTATTCATCTCTTCCCAGCGGAGCATCAGCTCCTTGCTCCTTGTCATTCTGGAGATCGTCGTATATCCACCGATATCAGAATGTGTGATGCCAAATCCGCTCATCGCAAGAGACAATGTTGCCGGAATGACAGAAGAGATTCCGTCATCCACAGACCAGTCCACATGCTGATCACCTGTCCACATCATTGGGGAGTATTTCGGAGTTTCCGAAAATCCCGCACGGGTAAAGAAAAAGATCTCGTTTTCTTTTCCTGCTTCTTCGATGGCTTCTTTATTTAATTTGGCCCAGAGCGCTGGCCATTGATTATGGAGCCGCTCCGGGTCCTCTCCTGAGAAAAGCACGCAGTCTGTCGGCAGATATTCCCCAAAATCTGCCATCCAGCCGCTCATGCCGAGATCGATCATATTTTCTTTGATCACTTCTTTATACCAATCCCATGCCTCCGGGTTGGTTAGATCGATCATCGCTGCAGGGAAGGTCGTGATCGTGACGAGATAATCTTCTCCAGCCTGATCCTTCACGCAGTATCCATGATCGGTTGCATATTGATAAAGGTTTTTTTCAATCGCAAGAAACGGATTGATATATCCCAGGAAGTGAATGCCCTTTTCCTTCCAGGCTCTAATTTTCTCATCCAGATCGACATAAAGCTCACGGTCCCACTGCCAGTTCCACATGACCTGATAGCCAAAGCCCGTCCGTCTGCATCCGCACCAGTCCTGTGACCAGATGCCGCAGACTTTTGCGCCTTTTGATAAAGCGGCATCAATCTTGCGGTCAATGACTTCGCAGCCTTCCTGCACGGCAAGGATCGCTCCATCATAGATCCAGTCCGGAAGCGCCCGCTGCCGGCCTAAAAGACCGCTTAGTTTTTCCGAAAGCTCTGTGAAATTTTCTGCCTTTCCAAACCAGATGACAGACGGTTCCTGTGCCCGGTAGATTACCTGTCCGGATTCCGTAAAATCGAATTCACAAAAATGAGTGGTTTCTGAATGGAAAAACCAATGATTGCTCGTTACAAACGTCGGCTGGACGTAGTAGGATTCATACTGATTTAATGGAAGTGGTTTTTCGAGAGGTCTTCCCCTAAGACCTGCCCTGATCAGTTTCCGTCCGATCCGGGCAGCGTTTTGATGTTCTGCTACAAAGACGCGGGTCTTTTCTCCTTTCAGATCAAGGACCGAATGAATCTCCCCACATCCGTAGTAATGAAGATCCGGCTCGACAGAAAAGGTCAGCTTGAAGCGGTTAAAGTCAGAACCTTCGTCCGGAATGAGCTGGAGTTTGATCAGACCATCCTCCTGTTCCTCGACAGTCATCGTGCATCTTCTTGCGCCATCTTCAAAGATCAAGTCAAAACCGTTTTCTTTCTCAATGTTTTTTTTCATTGGAAGATCCGATTTATCTCTCACCTTTTCCCGGTAACGAAAGCTTCCTCTTCTCATGGTGAAATTGTTTTCACCAAACGAAACTTTCAGTTCTGTCTTTCTTAATCTGTCTAACATTATAAAGCCCTCACCCCATATTAATTCAAGCTTTTAATTAACCCGAGGATATCATTTTATAGTATATCATTCAAGCGATCTATGCACAATGAATCGTTTTTGTATAATGCGTTGATCATGTACAAAAAAGGGGACCGGATCATTCCGGTCCCTTTCATAAATCCAGAAAGAATTCTGTTTAGAACATCCAGTCGCGTCCTGTCTCCAATCCCCAAAGTTCAAACAGCTTATTATAGAACGGCGGGCGCGCATAGTCATATTCCATGCACATATGAATGCTCTTATACGAGCCAAAGGTCTTTTCCATTTCGGAAAGGCCGGCATGCAGTTCATCAAGTTTTGCAAATGGCAGACATAAGATGATCTCGTTATTGGTTGCCAGTGCACGTTCCTGATCGCCCGGATCTGGGATTGCGACCGTATAGTCGCCTGTGATCATGGATTTTACGATCGTATAAACGCAGGAATCCAGCGCCTCAAACTGAACATCCAGCATTTTTCCGGTCTGATTCTTGATTGCCATGAACATTGTACGGAGCTGGAAGTTGTTATTACAGTTGATCAGGATCACATCCGGCTCAAAATCAACGGTCTCGGCCGGACCAACTACAGTACCCGAATATTTTCCTTCCGGCAGCATCGGAAATTCTGCAAAGAATTCCGGCGCTTTGCTTGGATCTTTGATTCCGAGGAACGGCATCAATGTCTCATACGCCGGGGATTCCGGAGAGCAATCCACCATGCCAAAACCAACCAAAGTTGCCCAGCACCAATGGTCCTTCTTTTCCATATAGACAGTCATGCCATCACGCTTTGCCAGCGCCTGTGCCTGGCAGTAGGAAAGATGTCCGAATTTTTCGCCGGCCTTGATCGCGGAAGCCGGGATCTCATCTTCCGGGGTCAGCATTTTCACTGCCTGGGGATGAAGTTCTAAATTCAACATCCCGATGATCTCTTTTACCTTCTCATTCCAAGTACCCATATCTTCTCCTCCTTGAATACAGTCGAGTGTTTCGTCTGCTATGATTATAGCAAAAGAAAAGGGCACATTGTCTTATGTGCCCTTGATTTGCTGATTGAAATATCAAATGAACTCATTCTGTAATACGCAATGGCATTTTAGTTTTTCCGAAACCCCTGCGCCTTCATATATTCTTCGATCTGCTGCCGGTCTGCCTTGACCGAACCTTGGGCAAAGCCGTCTCTTCCTCCGCCACGGCCATCAAGTGCATGGTTCATCTCCTTTACGAATACGGAAAGATCACCGCCGCGTTTAATCAAAGAATACTGATACCCCTCTTTCCCAGCAGAAAAGACTGCCACGGCCGGACACTGATCTGCGGCAAGATCCGCCAGCTTTCTTCCCAGAAGTGGATTCAGCCAGTCTTCGATTACCACTATGCTTTCTTCTTTACCAAAACTTTCCGCCCATTTCTTTAAGAGTTCTTCCTGAAGAACGCTCATTTCAGCTTTAAGACTCACATGTTCTTCCATGAGTTTCTCAACGTACTCTGAGGTTTTATCTTCACTTGCGCTTAGCTTCACCGCAACTTTTTTATTTTCCGCATAGTTCATGGCAAGGAATTCATAGGCTCTTTTCCCGCAAAGGAGTTCGATCCTGGTTCCTTCATGAAAATTCTTTGCAGAAAGGAATTTGACAAGACCAACCTGCGCGCTTTCTGCAACATGCGTCCCGCAGCAGGCGCAGCTGTCTGCTCCTGGAAAACTCGTGATCCGGACAGCTCCATCAAGTTCTTTTTTGCTCCGATATTCGAGCGTTTTTAATTCTTCTTCCGTCGGCCACTGCTGCACAAACGTGTGGTTTTCCCAAATGTATCTGTTTGCTTCCGCCTCGATCTCAAGGGCCTCTTCAAAGCTGATCCGGACATCAAAGTCAATCGTCGTTACCTCTTCTCCCAGATGAAAACCAACATTATTACAATGGAAACGTCTGCAGATCATCCCGCTTACGATATGCTCGCCGGAATGCTGCTGCATATGGTCAAATCGCCTCTCCCAATCGATACAGCCTCTTACCTCTGTTCCGGGTTCCACCTCTTCCGCGACCGTATGCCAGATTTCTTCCTGCTCTTCCTGAACATCCGTAACCTGAATGCAGCGTCCATCCGGAAGCTGAAGCTCTCCCTGATCGGCCGGCTGTCCGCCGCCTTCCGGATAGAATGCCGTTCCGTCTAAACGGATCCTCCATCCGTCTTCCGCCTTCACCGCTTCCTGAACGGAAGCCGTGAATTCTTTCATAAATGCATCTTGATAATAGAATCGTTCTGTCATCGTTTTTCTCTCTATACATATTATTTTGAAAGCATTATATCATTTATTCTTCCTTTCGTGCACAATGCGTAAACTATCTGTTATAATAGTTCAGCGCGCAAATTTCTGTGATTTTAAAAAGCGCGGAAAAAGTGCAGCGAAAGCAAAAGGAATCTTTACGATTAATGTTTCAGATTATATCGGATGGGAGCTGTGACCTGTCCTTTGAACAATTAGATAACGCCGGCATTCATGTTGTGCCATTTTATGTAACGCTGGACGGCAGCACCTATCTGAAAGAGGCAACTGAACTTTCCGTGCACGACTTTTATGATTACTGCATCCGGCATCCGGAATGTGCTCCAAAAACATCGATGCCAACAGTAGAAGACTATACGAGATCCTTCCGCTCTTTTCTCGAACAGGGCAAGGATATTCTTTGCTATTGTATCTCGAAAAAACTCTCCGGTTCTATTAACAGTGCCCTTGTGGCAAAAGAGCTTCTTTCAAAAAAATATCCGGAGCGCAGGATCGAGGTCGTCGATTCCACTCTGGCAACTGGCCTCCAGGGCGTTTTTCTTCTTGAACTTTCCAAATATCAGAAGGCAGGACATTCCTTCCAAGAGACTTTAGAGCGTGGCGAAGAGATCAAGAAAAATGCCGTGATCTTTTTTACCATTAAAGATCTGTCCTTCCTCGCCAGGGGCGGAAGGATTGGAAAGCTGACAGATCTGGCCGTCCGCGGCCTCAATATCCGTCCGCTCGTTAGTTTCAAAGAAGGCGAGATCTACCCCTTAGGCATCAGCGTCGGGCGCCGGAATTCCTTTGACAAAGTCATTCAAATAGCAGAAAAGGATATGCGGGAGCGAGGCGTCACCCTCTCCGGTTACACTTTTGGAATGGGAATGGGATTTGATAAAACAGAGGCGGAGCCATTCTTTGCTAAGGTCCGGGAACTCTTTTTGAAACGGTTCGGAGAAGTTCCGGATCTCGTTCCTATTCAAGTCGGAGCCACGATCGGTGTACATACCGGCCCCTATCCGGTCGGTTTCGGATTTATAGAAAAAGCATAAAAACCGGGAGGCCGCCCTCCCGGTTTCTTTCTATAAATAATATCGATAATCAGTCAAGTGGCGGCAGCTCGTGGATATCATAGGTTTCATAGTAGATATCAAACGCTGTCTCTTGATCACCGGACAGTTCAATCAGCGCACCCGCCTGAAACATGGTTGACAAGCTGCCTTTCGGCGCCTTCCATGCCGCGTTAGATACAACCGTCATGGTCTCCTCTCCAGGCTTTTCCGCCTGCAGGATGGTTTCGGCTGAAAACAATAAGCTGCCTGTAGCGATATGATAGTCGCTGGATATGATGGCAAGCTGTTTCACCTGTGGATACTGTTTCTGCAGAATATCATAGGTATACCTTGCATTCTGCGCCGTTGTGATGGACTTGTCTTCCACGATCACCCGCTCGCGATCGATGCCGTTTTGCATCAGCCACTTAGCCATTTCTCCAGCTTCTGTTTTAGAAGGATTTGCAGCTGCGGTTCCTCCTCCCGTACAAACAATGAGTGCATTCGGATATTTTTCTGCACTGGCTTTTAAAACCTTAAGACGCTCAATCAGCTCATCTTTCATACTTCCGTCCGGCTTTAACTGAAAGCCAAGTGCCACAAGACAGAGTTCATCCGTCTGAGGAAGCCCATCCGGTAAAACACCATAGTTTAAAGGAATCTGATCATCGTTCACCTCTTTCCAAAGGTTCATGACAGAAGACCATTTCTCGTAAGTTTCTTTATCGACTGACTTCAGCTCTTTTAAGAGTTCTTCTGTTTTCTCATCCGCTTCTGTTCCATAGGCTCCATAATAAACAGCCATTTCTTTGATGATCTCACTGCTGCTGCGCTTTGCACCGCACGCGGCCAAAAGAAGCACAGCCAAAATCAGGACCATGAGCAGGGCCAATCGTACTCTTATCTGATGATGTTCTCTTTTTGAATCTTCCATCACTTCTCTGTCAAAAGTCCGCTCCGATAGGCTTTCAGTAATTCTTCCAGCTCTGCAACGCGCGCCTTCAATTCTTTTCCGGTGTCAGTATCGGCCACCTTTTTTCTTGCTCCGAGACTATGCTTCATGACGATTTCCGAACTGATAATGATCTCATCCAGAACAGCTTTCTCCATCGTTTCAAAAGGCGGATGCGCTGCAAGGACCAATCCGTAGGAATTGTAGATCAATGTGTATCCGGCATTTCCGGTCTGTGCCTGATATGCTTTAGAAAAACCTCCGTCAATGACAAGCAGTTTTCCGCCGCATTTGATTGGTGACTCCCCTTTCTTCACAATGACCGGGACATGTCCGTTAATAATATGGGGCTCTCCCTCCGTCAATCCAAACTCTACAAAGATCTTATCTACGATCTCTTCGTTTTCATACAGCGTATAATACGGATTTTTCGGCTCTTTGTGCGTTGTCTTATCTGCGATAAAGTAGCGCTCAAAGGTCGTCATCTTATCTTTTCCGAAAACCGGGGAATACTTTCCCTGCCAGATATACCAGAGAATATCAAGCCCCTGCTCTTTTTCCTCCGGATCATCGCTGTAGTAGCCTTTCCGCGCATAGAGCTCTAATACGTCATACAGTGCTTTGCCGCTGTATTTGTTTCCGTATACTTCAACTTCCCGGAAACTTCCATCTTCATTGAGCGGTACGCAGCCGTGATACAAGAGGTTCCCGTTATAGATCTTATACAGGCTTCCCTTGCGGAACAGAAAACCGATGTGTTTTTGCAAACGTCCGCTGTGCAGGAAGCTTTCCTTTAGATGATCGAGAACGGCCTGCTCTTCTGCGGTCAAAGCATAAGGATCCTTCGGATCGACCGTCGGCAGATCCATATCCCGCATCTCATATTCACATCCATCAATCAGGATCGTTCCCTTCTCATAATTGATCTTATCCAGAAGCGCCCGATCTTCCATCTCCCATTCCGGATGTCTTTTTACGATCTGCCCCTCTAACTTAAACTGCATGATGGCGACCGCCTTTTGCATCTTAGAATCAATTCCGGCATCTGCTTTATCATAAATGTTATCGTTATCCGTCACGGAAAAGATCTCATCGCATGGGTTTTGATAAGTCTCCATTGCAAAGCGCATTAATGGAATCAGGTTAATGCCGTATGCCTCTTCTAAGATTGCAAGGTTGGCATAGCGCGCGGAAATGCGCAGAATATTACAAATACAAAGCGCAGATCCTGCTGCTGCACCCATCCACAGAATGTCATGATTTCCCCACTGGATATCCACAGAGTGATGCGCCATAAGATCATCCATGATCCTGTGCGGATACGGACCTCTATCGAAAATGTCTCCGATCACGTGGAGATGTTCGATGATAAAACGCCGGATCAAGTGACAGAAGGCAGTGATCAGCTCACTTGCGCATCCGGTTTCAATGACCGCGTCAATGATTTCATTATAATAATCTGCTTGATTTTCAATCTCGGGATGCCCACTCATCAGCTCTTCAATGATATAAGCAAAGCTTTCCGGAAGCGCTTTTCGCACCCTCGACCTTGTATACTTAGAGGAAGCTGCCTTGCAGACCCTCGTAAGTCTAAGGATCGTCACCCTTCTCCAATCATCGAGCGAGCCCTCCTCGCGGGCTTTCTTTTCCATTTGCGGAAGCTTGATCTCCGGATAGTAGATCAGCGTTGTAAGACTTCTCTTTTCCGGAAGTCCCATCGTGATCCCGAATTCTTCTTCGATCTTTCGCTGAACCGCTCCGGACCCGTTACACAGAATATTCCGGAACTGCTCATACTCTCCGTGAAGGTCCGTAATAAAGTGTTCCGTCCCTTTTGGCAGGTTCATGATCGCCTTGAGGTTCACGATTTCGGTCGCAGTCTTTGCAATATTGGGATATTGCGCTGCCAGGAGTTTTAAATATTTCAGCTGATTCTGATCCATAGCTTTTCCTTTCCTCTATCCGATGATCAGTTATATTTATTTTATCGTAAGGCGTGCTATAATTCAATTAAACGGAAAGAGCCAACGGATCGATATGGAGAGAAGTGAAACTATGGAAGAGAACGTTAATGAGAACGTAAAAGAAAACGAAAAAGAGAAAGAAGCCAAAAAGCCGCGGCAGAAGATCCACGAATTTGACCTGTCTCAGGACATCCGGTACCGGGGTCCTTTGTCCTATAGATATTTTAAAATCTTTGGCTGGATCTGTCTTGCCCTCTCTCAATTAGTGATACTGTTTCGTCTGATTTCCAACATAGCGCCGCCCGAAATGCTTCCATCGACAGCATCTTTGACAGCCATGGCTTTTTTCGGATCCCTCGCCATTCCGTTTCTGCTGATTGGTAACTTCGCAAGAATCCTGAACAACCGCTATGAATATAAACGCCAGATCATGGTGAATGGAATCGCCTCCCTGGCGATTATCGCGTTGTTCCTATTTATCTTTTTCCACTATATTTTAGGATTTTCGGCGCTGTTCTCCATTCCACGCATTGAATTTGCCGCCACTTTAAGGCATTTTGTCTCCTCCACTTTCCGCGGGGGCGTTTTTGCATTTAATATTTTTATCGACTTGTTTTTATGTACCATGTTTATGTTTTTCCTGACTTACGAGCCAAAGCGCTTTTTTACAGGAAAGAGACATCTTGCTTTCCGGCTGCTGGCCATTTTGCCGATCCTCTACGAAGCAACTTCCATTGTTTTGAAAATTTTGGCCAATTACCAGATTCTTGAAATACCACCGGTGATGTTCCCGTTCCTGACGACGAAACCTCCGATGATGTTTCTTGTTTTTGTCATACTTGCTTTGTATGTAAAAATCCGGGAACACGCATTCCTGAAAAATGGAAGAACCATGGAAGAATACCGGCAGTTCTTGCATACCAAGAAAAACTCCTGGAATGTTTCTGTTTTTGCAGCAATCCTGTTTTTGGCCGCCGGAGTGCTAGACTTTATCATCTTTTCGCTTTTGATCGGACTCAGATTATCAAACGCAGTCGCTTTTGCGAATGCACATACTGCATCTGCAGCTGCTCAAGGGCTCCTGCGTCTTGGGATTGGCTCCTCCATTGCTCTGATTCCTTTGGCGCCCGTCATGCTGCTGTTTTCTTATAACAGAACACATAAGAACTCCACGATCGATGTCATGATTCCGATCGGCGGAGTGGCACTGATCGTTCTGGTCTATATGGAATTCATTTATCAGGTGATCCTTCAGATTCCTGTAATGTTCGGTGGTTGAGATTGATGTTTTTCTTGTAAGGAGGTTCTTAAACATAAATACCAACAAGAAAATGCTTCCGTTTTCTTGTTTCCCATTGGCTTACAGGGTCGCTAAACAAGAAAATTGCATTTTCAATTTTTCAGCAGTTTTATTAGCATTTGACTGTTGTCAATTACTACTTGCTATTATTCGTACTCGTTTT
>JAZQCK010000029.1:0-10601 GCA_045546255.1 Lachnospiraceae bacterium
GGGATGAAGAAACGAGCGCCCCGCTGATCCGCGAGGCGCTTTAGTTCCACTATCGTTTATAGAAAACAACCACTCTCCGGTTCGGCTCCTCGCCCTCACTCTTCGTCGTGACATTTTTGTCCGCCTGAAGATAGGAATGGATGACCCTTCTTTCATACGGGTTCATCGGATCGAGCACAACTTTGCGGCGCGTCTTCTTAACCTTGGAAGCAACATTCTTTGCAAGATTCTCAAGCGTCTTCTGACGTCTCTCGCGAAATTCCTTCGTATCCAGTTTAACTCTGTAGTAGTCTTCGGAATCCTTGTTCACAACAATGCTGATCAGATACTGAAGAGAATCCAATGTTGCACCACGCTTTCCAATCAGATCACCGGTATCTTCCCCAACGAGGTTGATATTGATCACTTTCTCTTCTTCATCAATTGCGATCTCAGCATCTGCCGGCATTTCCATCTTGTTCAGGACCTCGGTAATAAATGCATTGACCTTATCAGCTAAGGTGTCTTTGCATCTTGCTTTGATTACTGCATTTTTGGAGAACAGCCCCAAAAGACCGCTGCTTCCTTCTTCAACAACTTCATATTCTATCTTATCACTGGTAGTGCCGAATGCGACCAGGGCTTCCGTGATCGCGTCATCGACGGTCTTACCGGTAAATTCTCTATATTCCATGATTTCCTCCCGCTCTACTTCTTATATTTCTTCCGCTTCGTCTTAGCGTCCACATTATCCGGAACTTCCCCGTGCTCTTCATTGTACTGCTGAACCATACCTGCTTTCGCTGCCAGGGAGTTTGCCGGCGGAGCAGCTTTCTTTCCTGGAGCATCATTGACGTTCAGGTTTGCTCTGGCTGCAATGGAGTTCGGATTCGTGTTTGCCGGCGCCTGCTCGATATTCTTAGTGTTGGTGTTTGCTGCCTGATAAAGTGTGCTTGCACTGACACCTTTCTTTTCTCTCTTCTTTTTCGCTTTCTCTTCTGCTTTTTCCAGATTCTTCTTAACGAATTCCTCCATATCGATCTTGCGGTAATGGCGGTTGATGAAGATCTGCAGAACGACCTGGAAGAGGGAGCTGGCTGCCCAGTAAAGACCGATTCCTGCGTTGAATGTGAAACAGAAAAATACGGAGATCAGCGGCATGACATAACTCATGGAGTTCATGGTTGCTGCAGTTGTATCTCCTGCTGTATTTGCATTACCTCCCTTAGCCTGGGTCAGCTTCATGGAAAGCCACTGTGATGCACCTGCGATCAGCGGAATCAGAACCGCGATGATGCCGATGCCGCCACCGATCATTAAATTCCACGGAGTCTGGCTTAAGTCAAAGCCAAGGAAAGAGTTGACGGACTGCATCTGCTCATGGGCTTGGGTGATTGCAGCTGCATCAGCTCCACTGAACATCGCAGTCAACGCATTCCAT
Organism: Lachnospiraceae bacterium; assembly: GCA_045546255.1. GTDB lineage: Bacteria > Bacillota > Clostridia > Lachnospirales > Lachnospiraceae > RGIG5612. The sequence goes on from JAZQCK010000029.1 coordinate 1,421, forward strand.
CCCTTGATTGGGAGAGAGTAGAGCGTTGTCATCTGGACATTCGTGGCAACCTCACTATTTCCAAGACCGGAAGCGATGCTTGAAAAATCAAGTCCGCTGTTATTTAAAATAGTAACGATTTTCTCCAGCGGCTGTGCCAGAGCGTCGATCAATGTCGGCAGCTGACGGATTGCACCGTACAGAGCGATGATGACAGGCATCTGAATGAATGTCTGGAGACATCCGCCCATCTGGGATACACCATACTTGGAGTAGACGGCTTTGGTCTCTTCCTGCATTGCCTGCATCGAGTAGTTATCTCTTCTGCCTTCATATTTTTTCTGAATTGCTTTGATTTCCGGCTGCATGATGGATGTCAGCTTGGAAAACTTCTGCTGCTTGATCGTTAATGGCAAGAGGATGAATTTGACAACGAGGGTAAACAAAATAATAACCAGACCGATATTTGCAATACCGATCAGGTCTAAAAATTTATAAATGTACTCGATTGCCCATCCGAAAACGATAACGATCTGCTTAATTACCGGCCAGTCATAACAACCGCCGCCGGCTGCTGCAGAGCCTCCGGCGCAGCTGGATGCTGCCATTAGAAAATTAAACACTTATAGATTCCTCCTTATGGTACCGGGTCGTAACCACCCTTGGAGAACGGATTGCATCTTAAGATTCGCCAGATTGCAAGGCCGAGTCCTTTAAGCGGACCATACTTCTCGATTGCCTCGATGGCATACTGAGAACAGGTAGGGTAATATTTACAATGTGAATATCTTTTTAACCCGGAAAGATATTTCCTATAAAACCTGATTAATGCAATTAGAACTTTTTTAATCATCGTTTAATAGTTTGTGGAGCCTGCATAAATGGAGCAGGGCACTTTCCACTTCGGGTTGCTTTTTGCCTTTGATCGCAGGTCTTGCAACAACTACCAGACTGCAATCTTCCGGCAGACGGTCTTTCACCGCCACATAACTTTCTCTGATCAATCGGGCCGTCCTGTGCCGAACAACGCTGTTTCCTATTTTTTTGCTTGCGGAAATACCAAGTTTCTTTCCGCCTTCTTTTTTCAGTACATAAAGTACCAATAATTTATTGGCTTTGGACGTACCATGTTCATAAACTTCTTTAAACTGGGAAGTATTTTTAAGACTATTGATATTTCTCATTAAAACTCTCCCTGCTTATGAAGAAGAAAGACCACCTTTCTTTTGAGGTGGTCTAGGCTGATAATACTTTTCTTCCTTTTGCTCTTCTGGCTGCTAAAACTTTTCTTCCGCCAGCAGTTGCCATTCTTGCTCTAAAGCCATGAACCCTTGCTCTTGATTTCTTTTTCGGCTGGAATGTCATTTTACTCATGAAACATTCACCTCCTTTTCTTTTCTGTAAAAACAGCAAAACAATTATATGCGAACTCTCAAATCCCGTCAAGCCCTGATTTTACAGTATTTTACTGGAAGAGTAACAAATTTATCGACAAAAAGTTATCCACATTCTGTTGATAGAATGTTAAAAACTTTTTTTGCAAAAGTTATTCACAACTCCATCCACAGCTTATCCACATCATTTTGGGGACTGTTTTCCACAGTATTTTATTGAAAACTTTCCTTATATATAATATAATATCTACAGTTAATTTGAGCGGCACTTGATACCGCTTAATTTCTTGTAAGTGGAGAATTTTTATGTTAGAGACCATAAAAGAGCAGTGGCCTGCGATTTTAGAGCATTTAAAGCAGGAACATGACATTTCTGATGTATCTTTCAAAACCTGGCTTTTACCTCTGGAAGTAGTATCTGTAGAAAACAATACCATAATTATTGTAGTCCCGGAAGAGTCAATTGGTCTGCAATACATAAAAAAGAAATATTATCTTCCATTAAAAGTATGTGTTGAAGAAATCGTAGGGGAACCCTTCGAAATCGAATTCGTTCTTCCAGATCAGCTCAAAGAAAAAATTAAAATGGCTGCCTTACAGGACAGCAATGAGCAGATGGATATTTTTGAAAAGGCCGGACTCAATCCGAAATACACCTTTTCTTCTTTTGTTGTCGGTGAAAATAATAACCTGGCTCATGCTGCTGCCTTAGCTGTTGCAGAGTCGCCTGCAGAAATCTATAACCCGCTTTATATCTATGGCGGTGTTGGCTTAGGAAAGACACACTTGATGCAGGCAATCGCACATTTCATTCTTCAAAGAAATCCGGAGATGAAAGTTCTTTATATCACCAGCGAGACTTTCACCAATGAGATCATTGATGCGATCCGTTCAAGCAGTGATAATCCAATGGCAAATTCCCTGTTTAGGGAAAAATATAGAAACGTGGATGTCCTTTTGATCGACGATATCCAGTTTATCAGTGGAAAAGCCAGCACGCAGCAGGAGTTTTTCCACACCTTCAACGCTCTTTACGAAAATAAAAAGCAGATCATTATTTCCTCGGATAAACCACCGAAGGAAATCGACAATTTAGAAGAGCGTCTTTGCTCCCGTTTCTTATGGGGACTTCCTGTGGATATCCAATCTCCAAACTATGAAACGCGTGTCGCAATTCTTAAGAAAAAAATTGAATTAGAGAATGCTCCTTCCATTCCAGAAGACGTTCTTGATTATATTGCTGCAAATGTAAGTTCTAATATCCGAGAATTAGAAGGTGCCCTGACAAAGATCATCGCTTATTCGAAACTGACTTCTTCTCCGATCAATCTTGCTTTTGCAGAAAGTGTCCTTCATGACCTGTTTGATGAGGCACAGAAGGAAATCACGCCGGATATGATCATTAAGATCGTTGCTGAGCATTTCAATGTCTCTGTTTCCGATCTGGTTTCCAAGAAAAAGAGCCAGGATATCGTTTATCCGAGACAGCTGATCATGTATCTTTGCAGAACATTAACGGATGTTGCTCTTTCTCTGATTGGTAAAAAACTTGGAAACAGGGATCATACAACGATCATCCACGGATATGAAAAAATCCAAAGAGAATTGGAAGAGAATGATAAGATCAAGAGCGATGTCGAGATTTTAAAGAAAAAAATCATTCCTTCATGATATACACGGCTTATACACATATCAGCCTTTTGACTGTTTTTAATCTGTTGAATCTCTGTGAATGAAAATGATTTGATTTTGCAGCCCAAAAAAATATCAACAAAGCTTTCCAAAGATAATAACTCTGTTATTCACAGCCAAAAACGTTGATATATCAAGCATTAGAGGGCAATTTCACATATTCACAAAGACTAATAATACGACGTCTTATAATTATATATATATTTATCAAGCGCGAGCTTTGAAAGGAGAATTACACAAATGAAAATCACCTGTTCTAAAAATGATCTGTTGAACGGAATCAATATTGCACTTCGTGCAGTTCCGGGAAAGACAACGCTTCCTATCTTGGAATCATTTTTGATCGATGCCAGCGGAGATATCCGTATTATTACGAATGATAATGATATGGGAATTGAGACCTGTATTGACGGAAAAATCGAAAGTCCCGGAAAAATTGCAATCAATGCAAGAATATTCAGTGAAATCGTAAGAAAGCTTCCTGATAATCAGGTAACGCTTGATACCAGTTCTAATTATAAGATGAAAGTGACCTGCGAAGATTCTGAATTCGTTTTGAACGGAAATAATCCGAATGAATTTCCGGAGCTTCCGACAGCCAATACGGAAAATAAGATTTCTATCTCCCAGTTTACCTTAAAAGAGCTGATCCGTCAGACGATTTTCTCCATTGCTCAAAACGATGCCAATGCGATCATGAGAGGTGAGTTGTTTGAAATCGATGGAAAGATGATCAAAGTCGTATCTTTGGACAGCCACAGAATCTCCATCAGAAGAGAAGAACTGGCGTTTGAATATGAACCTTGCAAAGTGATTGTTCCGGGAAAAACCTTAAATGAAATCAGCAGAATCTTAGGAACGGAAAAAGATGATGTCGTTGATATCACCTTTGATAAGAAATTTATCAAATTTGCATTTGATAAGACCGTTGTTGTTTCCCGTCTGATCGAGGGAGAATACTTCAACGTGGAACAGATGATTTCTTCGGATTATGAGACGTCCGTTAAAGTAAACCGCAGCGATTTCTTCAACAGCATTGACAGAGCCTTCACTCTGACAAGAGAAGGCGAGAAGAAACCGGTCATCTTAGATATCCAGGACGGAGAAATGAACATTGATATTTCTTCTTCTGTTGGTTCGATGAACAGTCATCTGTACATCAACAAAGAAGGAAAAGACCTGGTGATCGGATTTAACCCGAGATTCTTTATTGAAGCACTGAAAGTGATCGATGATGAGGAAATTCAGATCTACTTTGTAAATTCCAATGCACCATGCTTCATCAAGAGCAAAGACGGAGAATATATTTACATCATTCTTCCGGTCAACATTAACAGATAAGATGGAAAAGATTTTCTTACGTGAGGAATATATCAAACTCGGACAGGCACTGAAGGCAGCAGGACTGGTAGGCAGCGGAGTCGATGCCAAGATGGTCATTGCAGATGGTCTGGTGTCTGTGAATGGGGAAGTGGAATATCAGCGCGGAAAAAAATTACGAAACGGAGATCAGGTAGAATATAACGGAGAGACGATCCTGATATGCGAATAAAAACGCTGGAACTGAAAAATTACAGAAATTATGATTCTCTGTCTATTTCGTTTGATCCGCACGTAAATATTATTTACGGGGAAAATGCGCAGGGAAAAACGAATATTTTAGAAAGCGTTTATATGTGCGGCCTTGGAAAGAGCCACAGAAAAGCCAAGGAAAATGAAATCATTAAACTTGGAGAAAGTGAAGCGCATATCAAAGGTGAGTTTTTCGAAGATGGGATTTCCGAGAGGATTGATATTCATTTAAAAAAATCCGGAGGAAAAGGCATTGCCGTCAATCGGATTCCAATTAAACGGATCAGTGAGCTTTATGGAAAAGTCAGTGTCGTGATCTTTTCTCCGGAAGATTTGGAACTGATCAAGAGGGGACCTTCCCTTCGAAGAAATTTTATTAACCAGGAATTATGTCAGATCGATCCGATTTATGTGGAAGATCTGATCAATTATTCAAAAATATTAAAACAGCGTCATGAGCTGCTGAAAAAACTGGATTCGCCTGCAGACAATAAAGAAGAGTTGATGGAAACACTCGATATCTGGGATCTGCAGCTGGTTCATTTCGGAACGAAGATCATCGAACGCAGAAGAACGTTTCTGGAAGAAATCAATGAATGTATCTTTGATATTCATTATGACTTAACGGAAGGAAAAGAGAAGTTAAAGCTTGTATATGATCCTTCTGTTTCAGAAGATGCGTTTTATGAGGAGCTTCTCCGCAACAGAGAGAGGGATAAAATCTATAAAAATACCTCCGTTGGTCCGCATCGGGATGACCTGCTTTTTTATGAAGGGGAGAAGGATCTGAAGATTTTCGGAAGCCAGGGACAGCAGCGAACCTGTGTGCTTTCCTTAAAACTGGCGGAGATCCAGTTGATTGAGAAAAGAAAAAAAGAAAAACCAATCCTGCTGTTAGATGATGTGCTTTCTGAACTTGACCGTAATCGTCAGGAAAAACTGGTCAAGGGAATGGGAAACACCCAGACGATCATCACCTGCACAGGAATGGACGAATTCATTGAAAATGAAATAGGCGCAGCAAAGAAGTTTTATATCAAAGATGCGACGGTAATAGAAAGATAAGAAGGATAAAGAATGGCAGAAAACAAAGATTTAAGAGACACAGAAGTAACAGAAGAGTACGGTGCGGATAATATCCAGGTGCTCGAAGGTCTGGAAGCGGTAAGAAAACGTCCGGGTATGTACATCGGAAGTATTTCTTCGAGAGGACTTCACCACCTGGTATATGAAATCGTTGATAACGCTGTCGATGAGGCATTGGCCGGATATTGTACGGAAATCACTGTCACGATCAATCCGGATGATTCCATCACAGTCGTTGACAACGGACGTGGAATCCCGACCGGAATCAACCATAAAGAAGGCGTTTCCGCGGTGGAACTGGTATTTACGAAACTGCATGCCGGCGGAAAGTTCGGCGGTGGAGGATATAAAGTCTCCGGCGGACTGCATGGTGTTGGTGCATCGGTCGTAAATGCCCTTTCGGAACACTTAGAGGTTACGATCTATCGTGAAGGAAAGATCCATCATCAGGAATATTCCAGAGGACATGCAAAACAGGAGCTCCAGATTTTAGGTGACTGCCCGGCAGAAAAGACAGGATCTACGATTACCTTCCTTCCGGACCGCGAGATTTTTGAAGAAACGGTTTATGATTTCAGCATCCTCCAGAGAAGACTTCGCGAGATGGCCTTTCTTACAAAAGGTCTTAAGATCAATCTTGTGGATACCCGCGAAGGAAAAGAGCAGGAAAAGACCTTCCATTATGAAGGCGGAATCAAAGAATTCGTTGCCTATATCAACCGGACGGCTTCTCCGCTTTATAATGACATCCTTTATTTTGAAGGAAATAAAAACAGCGTTGCTGTGGAAGTTGCAATGCAGCATAACGATGGATATAACGAAGGCATTTATACATTCGTTAATAATATCAACACGCCGGAAGGCGGAACACACTTAGAAGGCTTAAAGAGAGCACTGACCCGTGTGTTCAATGATTATGCAAGAAATAATAAGATTTTAAAAGAAAAAGAATCGAACCTTTCCGGCGAAGATATCCGTGAAGGTTTAAGCGCGATCGTTTCTGTCAAAGTCGAAGATCCGCAGTTTGAAGGACAGACCAAACAGAAACTTGGAAACAGCGAAGCAAGAGCTGCTGTGGAATCCATTGTGAGTGAACAGCTGACTTATTACCTCGAGCAGAACCCGCAGGTTGCAAAGACGATCTGTGAGAAATCCCTTTTAGCACAGCGGGCAAGGGATGCTGCAAGAAAAGCAAGGGAAGCTACGAGAAAGAGTCCGCTTGCAGGAGGCGGATTGCCTGGAAAACTGGCGGACTGCTCTGATAAGAATCCGGAAAACTGTGAGATCTTTATTGTTGAGGGAGATTCCGCAGGCGGAAGTGCAAAGAAAGCAAGGATCCGTAAGACGCAGGCCATCCTTCCTCTCCGCGGTAAGATCTTAAATGTCGAAAAGGCAAGACTGGACCGTATTTTAGGAAATGCCGAGATCCGTACAATGATCACCGCGTTCGGAACTGGTATCCATGAAGATTTTGATATTTCCAAACTGAGATATCACAAGATCATCATCATGACCGATGCCGACGTCGACGGTGCACATATTGCTACCTTGCTTTTGACTTTCTTCTACCGCTTCATGCCGGAACTGATCCGCGAGGGCCATGTCTATCTTGCAAAGCCACCGCTGTATCAGGTGACCAGAAATAAAAAACAATACTATGCCTACAGTGATGCGGAACTGAATTCCATCCTGGAAGAAATCGGAAGAGATAACCAGAATAAGATCCAGCGCTACAAAGGTTTAGGAGAGATGGATGCGAGCCAGCTTTGGGAGACCACCATGGATCCGGAGACCAGAATCCTTTCCAAAGTCGTGATCGACGAGGAAAATCCGCAGGATCTTGATGTTACTTTCACGACACTGATGGGTGATGAGGTCGAACCGAGAAGAGAATTTATTGAGACAAACGCGAAATACGCAACGAACATCGATATTTAAAGGGGAACTGAATGGACGAGCATATCTTTGACAAAATAGAAGAAGTCGATCTGAAACAGACGATGGAAAATTCCTACATCGACTATGCCATGAGTGTTATCGCATCTCGTGCGCTGCCGGATGTCAGGGATGGACTGAAGCCGGTACAGAGGCGTGTTCTGTATTCCATGATCGAGTTAAATAACGGACCGGATAAGCCGCACAGAAAATGTGCACGTATCGTCGGTGATACGATGGGTAAGTACCATCCACATGGTGACTCCTCCATCTATGGTGCTTTGGTCAACATGGCACAGGAATGGTCCACCAGATATCCGCTGGTCGACGGACACGGTAACTTCGGATCCGAGGACGGAGACGGCGCCGCAGCAATGCGTTATACCGAGGCGAGACTTTCCAAGATCGCCATGGAAATGCTGGCGGACATCAATAAAAACACGGTCGACTTTGTACCGAACTTTGACGAGACGGAAAAAGAGCCGGTCGTTCTTCCGGCAAGATATCCAAACCTCTTGGCAAACGGAACGACAGGTATCGCCGTTGGTATGGCGACAAACATTCCGCCGCATAATCTGACCGAGCTGATCGATGCTGTCATCAAGATCATTGATGATAAGATTGCGGATGCGGAAACAACGATCGAAGATGTCATGAAGATCGTAAAAGGTCCGGACTTTCCGACAGGCGCTACGATCTTAGGACGCAGGGGCATCGAAGATGCTTACCGGACAGGCCGCGGCAAGATCAAAATCCGTGCGGTCTCCGAGATTGAACCGATGGAAGGTGGAAAAAACCGCATCGTCATTACGGAACTTCCTTACCTGGTCAATAAGGCGAAACTGGTAGAGAAGATCGGTGATCTTCATAAAGATAAAAAGATCGACGGCATTACGGATCTTCGTGATGAGACCGACCAGACCGGAACCCGCGTCGTGATCGAGCTTCGAAAAGATGTTAATCCGAATGTCATCTTAAACCAGCTTTATAAACACACCCAGTTGCAGGACAGCTTTGGCGTCATCATGCTGGCACTGGTCAATAATGAGCCAAAAATCTTCAATCTTCTGGAGATGCTTTCCTACTACCTGAAACATCAGGAAGACGTCGTTACCAGAAGAACAAAATATGACCTGAACAAAGCAGAAGAGCGTGCGCATATCTTAGAAGGATTGCTGATCGCTCTGGATAATATCGACGAAGTCATCCGCATCGTACGCGGAAGCCGCACCACGCAGGATGCAAAGAATGCATTATGTGAACGTTTTGGTCTTGATGATGTGCAGGCTCAGGCGATCGTCGATATGAGAATCCGTGCATTGACCGGTTTGGAGAGAGAAAAACTGGAAGAAGAGCACGCAGAACTCTTAGAAAAGATCAAGTATTACAAAGCCATCTTAGCAGATGAGAAAAAACTGCTTGGCGTGATCAAAGAAGAGATCATCATCATGAAAGAAAAATACGGAGATGAGAGAAAGACTTCCATCGGCATCGACGATGGCGAGCTCGAAGACGAAGATCTC
>JAZQCK010000030.1:0-5773 GCA_045546255.1 Lachnospiraceae bacterium
TAATTTCCTTTATAACCGTCCATCGTTCTCTTCTTGCCCCAGAAGAAAACAGCCATGAGTCCCGGTCCGCAGTTCGCACCAATCGTCGGTCCGATGTAGGTGTACTTCATTTCCTTGAAGCCGAACTTTTCTTTGATTTCCTCGCCAAACTGTTCCGCTTTTTCCGGAATATCGGAATGACAGATGTAAGCGGTCTGCTGATCTGCATCTTCTACGATGCCGCCGATGATCTCATGAATTCTGCGGATTGTCTTTTTCAAGCCTCTGACTTTTTCCTGAACGATCAGGTGGCCTTCCACATCCAGGTTCAGGATCGGGCAGATGTTCAGGGCCTCGCCCAAGATCGCACCCAGCTTGCTGACACGGCCGCTGCGGTAGAGATACTTGAGCTCATCCGTTGTGTACCAGGTGTTCATGTTGCCCTTGTGCTCTTCCAGCCAGTTGATGCACTCTTCAACGCTTGCTCCTTCGTCGCGCAGTTCCGCTGCTTTCAAAGCCAGCATTCCATAGCCGACTGAGCAGAGTGTGGAGTCGATCACATGGATCTCCGCATCCGGGAAATCTTCTTTGATGTCTTCTGCTGCCAGACATCCGTTATGGAAAGTTCCGGAAACGCCGCTTCCCAACGAGATGTGGATGATCGGAAGATTGTTTTCTTTTAAGATCGGTGTCCAGAAGTCCACGAACTGGATCGTGTTGACCTGGCTCGTTTTCGGGCAGTCGCCGGCACGCATGCCTTCATAGAATTTGTGGCAATCCTCATGTTTCATCGTGTCGCTGACCAGCTGTCCATTCAGTTCATACTGCAGCGGAAGCGGATAAATGTCATGCTCGTTTAAAACTTCGATGGAAAGATCACATCCCGAATCCGTGCATACAATAAATTTCTTTTCCATTTTTACCCTCTCCTGATTATATGATTATACTGTTTTCTTATTAATCTCCGGCATGGCTTTCGCCTCAGCCGGTTTTTCTTTGTTCAGAAGACGCCCGGTTCGTCCGCCTTCGCTCCGCCCCGCTGATGCGCTTCATCTTCTCTGTGCCAAGCCTTGTTGCCTGCCCTTCAAACCAGATGTCATCATATGCGGTCTTCAAAGCTTTCCCCCGGCTCGTTTTGATCCTGCGGTACCAGTAGCGGATACTCGAAGGAGCCGAAACCAGGAAGATCATGAAGGGCCCCAAAAAGCAGTTCTGGATTCCGTGGCCGAACTCATGATTCTTGATGTGCTCCCCTTCGTATTTGTCTTTGAGGAACACCGGTCCCCATTCGCAGCCGCCCCAGTTCTTCTTGCCGATCTCAAAGTACCAGCAGTATCCCCACTTCCGCGGTTTGTGTCCTGTGAGGATCATGAAGAGAGAAACGATCAGTCCACAGCATGTCAAAATTCCTCCCCAGGTAAATGACAGAACATAGAACCAGGGTCTATTAATTTTTACAAGTTTCTTTTCTGTTTTGCTCACTCGTTATCTTTCTGCGCCGCTCTGCTTTTTACAGGCTGCACATTTCTTTTTATTCTGTAGTCGGCACTCACTCAAACAGTTGCCAGCGCCTGCTCCAGATAGTAGTCGGCACTCACTCAGACAGTTGCCAGCGCCTGCTCTAGATAGTGGCCCCGCCTAGACAGTTGCCAGCGCCTGCTCTAGATCTGCGATCAGGTCTTCTGCGGCCTCCAGTCCTACGGAAAGGCGGACCAGATCCGGCGTGATCCCGGCTGCTAAAAGTTCCTCGTCATTCATCTGACGGTGTGTCGCATTAGCCGGATGCAGGCAGCATGTGCGAGCATCCGCAACGTGGGTCTCGATGGCCGCAAGCTTTAATTCCTTCATGAATTGTTCCGCTGCTTTTCTGCCGCCTTCGACGCCAAAAGAGACAACGCCGCAAGTTCCGTTCGGCATATATTTCTGCGCCAGTTCATAATACTGGTCGCCTTCCAGTCCCGGGAATTTCACCCAGGAAACCTTCGGGTGATTCTTTAAGAATTTCGCAACTGCCAGCGCATTCTCGCAATGTTTCGGCATGCGGACATGCAAGCTTTCAAGGCCGAGGTTTAAAAGAAACGCATTCTGCGGAGACTGGATCGATCCAAAGTCACGCATCAGCTGCGCGGTTGCCTTTGTGATGAAGGCTCCGGCTAAGCCAAACTTTTCCGCATAGACGATTCCATGGTAACTCTCATCCGGAGTCGTAAGTCCCGGGAATTTATCCGCATGCGCCATCCAGTCAAACTTTCCGCTGTCCACGATAGCTCCGCCGACAGCTGCGCCATGTCCATCCATATATTTCGTCGTGGAGTGCGTCACAATGTCAGCGCCCCACTCAAACGGACGGCAGTTTACCGGTGTTGCAAAGGTATTATCAACGATCAGCGGCACACCATGTGCATGTGCAGCTTTCGCAAATTTTTCAAAATCAAACACGGTCAGCGCTGGATTCGCAATTGTCTCTCCAAACACAGCTTTCGTGTTCGGACGGAATGCAGCGTCAAGTTCTTCCGGCGTGCAGTCCGGATCTAAGAACGTAAAGTCAATTCCCATTCTCTTCATCGTCACGGCGAACAGGTTATAGGTTCCGCCATAGATCGCAGATGTGGACACAACATGATCTCCACAGCCCGCAATGTTGAATACGGCAAAGAAGTTTGCAGCCTGTCCGGAGGAGGTCAGCATCGCAGCCGTTCCGCCTTCCATCTCGCAGATCTTCGCTGCGACCATATCGTTCGTCGGGTTCTGAAGACGCGTATAGAAATATCCCTCTTCCTCCAGGTCAAAGAGTTTTCCCATATGCTCACTGGTGTCATACTTAAACGTCGTTGACTGAATGATTGGAATCTGACGCGGCTCCCCGTTTTTCGGTGTGTAGCCACCTTGTACGCATTTTGTGTCGATCTTATAGTTGCTCATAATCGTTTCCGCCTTTTAATGTATTAAACTCCGCGTGATGCATAGAACAGTAGCGCCTAAACTTTGATAAATCTCAGATATACTGCCACTGTTTCACGCAAGTTTCGTCATTTAATATAATAAAGCAGAACTGATGCGAAATAAACATTTTTTTATCACTTTCCATCTGCTTTCTATATCGTCGGCTGCTAAAAAATGACATTCACATTTGCGGATTGTGTCCTCATATGATGCTACCCTTCGTATGAGGATACCTGATATATCCTTATACGAAGGACCCCTCTCTATAAGGATAATATTTTCCGTTTTATCATCCAATAATATCCTCATAAGTCTATGTCATCTCTATAAGGATATTTTACATATCCTCATACAACGAGATGCCTCATACGAGGATATATAAAATATGAGGATAATAAAACAAACAGACCCGCCATATGTGACGGGTCTGCAACTATGTAGGTTACTTCGATTATGCCTTTTTCCAAGTCTTAGTAAGATCAGTCAGCGACTGCGCATGCAAGAAGCAGGGAATCGAATTTCTCTTCTGCGGAAGAGCCTCTGGAGTTGATGATGATCGGGCATTTTGCTCCGACAACAACACCTGCCATTTTGCCGTTACCGAACTGCAGCATGGACTTGTGTGCAACGTTTCCAACCTGGATGTTCGGAACAAGGATAACGTCTGCATCACCTGCAACCGGGCTCTCATATTTTTTGCGTTTTGCGCTTTCCGGATCAACTGCAAGGTCAAGGGAGATTGGTCCTTCCACGATGCAATCCTTGATGATGCCTTCTTCGTTCATCTTCTTCAGTTCCGCAGCATCAACTGTCTCCGGCATTTTCGGATTTACTTTTTCTACAGCTGCAACGCAAGCGATCTTCGGATTTTCGATGCCGAGTTTCTTGTAGCAGTCAACTGCGTTTTTGATGATGCCGGCTTTCTGCTCAACCGTCGGATAGGTCATCATGCCGCCGTCTGTTACAACAAGCAGTTTGTGGTATGCCGGAAGCTCTGTGAAAGCAACGATGGACATAACGCCGCCAAGGCCGATTCCGGTTTCTTTGTTAACGACCGGTTTCAGAACGTCTTTGGTCTCGAGAAGACCTTTCAGGATGACGTTTGCTTTGCCCTCTTTTACGAGCTCAACTGCAATCTGTCCGCACTCTTCCGGAGTCTCAGCGTTGATGATCTCATAATCAGCCGGGTTCTTTCCGAGGTCTGTTAAAACCTTCTTTACTTCCTCTTCTTTATCGATCAGAGTCGCCTTGATCAGGCCCATTTTCTCTGCTTCAAAAACAGCTTCCAGAACATGATCGTCTGCTGCGCCCGGAACTGCTACATTTTTCACTACATTCTTTCCCTTCACGATCTCCAGGAAGTCTGTCATTTTTGTTAATGCCATAATAACCTTTTCCTTTCTTAATGCTAAGTGCTAGTATCTTTTTCTTCTTTTGACCTGTCGGAAATCGCGAGCTTTGGCGGTTGGGCCGTTGCGATTTCCGCTCGATACTATTATATAAAAAAAATCCGCGTTTGCAATCAGAATTTGTCGACAAGTTGACAAAAGTGTTCGGACGATGGCATCACAAGGATATGCTTGCATGATCCGAAGTGAAGGCATCGGACGAACAGGCAGACATGAGCACGAAGGCGAAAGCCGAGAGTGCGAATGACTGCCGCGATGCGGGAGCATCAAGGATGCGAAGCATCGCAGACTTTTTCATGCAGCTCAATTGAAAAATCAATACCGTCATTTTATAATTACTCCCAGTATGGAAACTTTCAAAGCGTATGTAGAAAGAATCATATATCGCAACGCAGACAACGGCTACACCGTCCTGTGCGCAGAAGAAAACGGCTGTGAGACAATCTGTGTAGGCGTTTTTCGTTTCATTGAACCCGGCGAATATTTGGAATTCACCGGGGATTTCGTGTTCCATCCCACCTATGGCGAGCAGTTTAAGGTCGACCATTATGAGACGATCGTCCCGGACGATGTCTTCGCCATCGGGCGCTACTTGAGCAGCGGCGCAATCAAGGGCATCGGCCAGGTGACGGCCCAGCGCATCATTGAAAAATTTGGTGAAGATACGCTGCGTATCCTGGATGAGGAACCGGAACGCCTCGCAGAGATCAAGGGCATCTCCCGCAAGAAAGCGCAGGAGATCGCGGCACAGCAGGAAGAGAAAAAGGATCTGCGGAAGGCTTTGATGTTCCTCGGCGGCTTCGGCATTTCAAACGCTATGGCCGTGAAAATCTATAATCAGTATCAAAACGCAGTCTATGATATTATTCGCGAGAATCCATATAAGCTGGCGGATGACATTTTGGGGATTGGCTTCCGTAAGGCGGACGAGATCGCCTATCAGGCGGGCATCGCACCCGACTCCGATTTCCGCATCCGCAGCTGCATTCTTTATGAGCTTTTACAGGCCGCATCCGACGGTCACGTTTATCTGCCGGACCAGGTCCTGATCAACAGGACGCTGAACACGCTTCGCCCATCCGCAGCTGTCGATATCGATATGCCGGAGATTTTGGAAGAAGATGTCGAGCGCTGCATGATGGATCTGGCAATCGAAAGCCGGCTGATCCTGAAACCAATCCGCAAGGACGCACTGGATCCGACTTTAGCTGCAGGTTTTCCGATCAACGGATCAGCTGCCCCGGACTATGACCCGGCCGAGAATCCTGACATTGATCCTGCTTATCTTGGAAGTCAGAGAGAGTCTCGCAGCACCCGCCAGGTCTACCACTCCCTCTATTATTATACGGAGCTCGGGATCGCGAAAATGCTGCACGAGATTGACCTTAGGGGGCGCGTCCCGGAAGGTCAGATTTTAGACCGCATCCGCGAAGTGGAAAAGA
>JAZQCK010000031.1:0-14791 GCA_045546255.1 Lachnospiraceae bacterium
CAGCCCGGTTTCGGATAGATCTGCTTAAACTCCCGCTGGCTGACACTTTTTACGTCACCCTTTTTATCAAACAAAATACATCTCGAACTCGTCGTCCCCTGATCTAAAGCCATAATGTATTTCTTCATATCCGCCCTCCTAAAGTTTTAACCACAACTAAGTCCCCAAAAGAATCTCTGTTTTCTCCAAATAATGATTATACCATCATTCGATTAGCGAAGGTAGAAGATCATAGAATTAATTTAAAATAGACTTGACCTGCCTTAGCATTCCCATAAAAAACCACCACCTTTTGAATTCAAAAAGTGGTGGTGCAATTTGCTCTTATTCTTTTATTTCAGGAAGCCGGCGATGATCTGCTGCTCTGCCTCTTCTTCGGAAAGGCCAAGGGTCATGAGCTTCATCAGCTGTTCCCCGGCGATTCGTCCGATGGCGGCCTCATGAATCAGTGCTGCGTCAAGATCGTTCGCAACGATTTCAGGGCTTGCAGAGATCTTCGCATTGTCCATGATGATCGCATCGCATTCCGTGTGGCTGGCACATTTTGCGTTTCCGATGATGTTCGCCTTAAACGTCTGCGTGGAATCATCTTTTGCGACTGCACGGCTGATCAGGTCACATGTGGAATCCAGACCATTCATCTCCACATCGAAGATCGCGTCTGCATGTTGCTTTCCATGCGTCATCAGCTTATCACGGACAACCAGTTTTGCACCTTCTCCTTTGATGATCGCCTTCGTGTCACGGACCGTGTTGTCGATTCCTTTGATCTGGGTGGTCTCCATTTCCATGTAACCGCCCTCTTCGATTTCAACAACCGTTGTCGGATTCATGACATTCTCACCGACTGCATCGGGATCATTCTCCCCGTAGTGTTTCTCAATGTACTTAACGCGGGCATTCTTTCCGACATAGAAGGTGTGGATACCATCGTGCTGGCTGGTCTGGTCACCACAATTGTGGATTCCGCAGCCTGCAACGATCGTGACGTCCGCATCCTCACCAATAAAGAAATCGTTATAGACCATGTCCTTCAGTCCGCTTTCGGAAATAATGACCGGAATATGTACGCTTTCGTTCTTGGTGCCCGGTTTGATGATGATATCAATGCCCGGTTTATCTTCTTTTGTTACGATATCGATATTGGCCGTTGTATTTCTGCCGCCGAGCTGTCCGTTGCTTCGGATGTTATATGCCCCTTCCGGCACTTCGTGAATATCGGCGACGGTTGCCAATAAATCTTTTTGAATCTTGTCCATACTTCAAATCCTGTTTTCTATTATTTGTTACTGATAAAATTTGCAGCCTTCTGTTCCTCTTAAGAGTTCCGGAAGAATGGCGTCCTTCTTATCATTTGCAACGATCTGTCCGTCTTTTAAAACGACGATCTCATCTGCAATATCCAAGATGCGCTCCTGATGGGAAATGATCAGGATGCTGCGCTTTCTGTCTTCTCTCATCTTTTCAAAGACCTTGATCAGATTGGAAAAGCTCCAAAGATCGATACCAGCCTCGGGCTCATCCAGGACACTGAGTTTGGTATTGCGCGCGATCAGCTGGGCGATCTCGATTCTCTTTAACTCACCGCCGCTTAAAGAGCCATCAACTTCTCTGTCGATATAGTCTCTTGCGCAAAGTCCCACCTCGCTTAGGTAAGCACAAGCCTGCGCCGTCGTGATATTGCTTCCGGCTGCAAGGCTGATCAGATCCTGAACCTTAATGCCTTTAAAACGGACCGGCTGCTGAAATGCAAAGCTGATTCCAAGATTTGCTCTGTCTGTGATAGACATATGAGTAATATCCTGGCCATCAAAAATGATCTGTCCTTCGGTCGGCTCGTAAATACCGACGATCAGTTTTGCCAGCGTGGATTTTCCACCGCCGTTCGGTCCTGTGATCGCAATAAATTTTTCATCGTCGATCGTCAGACTGACGTTATTTAAAATTTCTTTGTCTTTATCGTATTCATCCTTAACGGATAATGATACATTTTTCAGTTCTAACATGTGTCGTTTCTTTTCCCTTTTCTTAGATATAGGAGACGCGTCCGGTTCCGTCCGCAAATGCTTCCACTTTTGCAAGTGCACCGTTGATCATGATCATCTGCGGTCCTTTGTGTCCGATGTCTGCATCCATGATGATCGGAACATTCAGGTCTGCAAGACGTTCTTTTACGACCTGCTCGTAGCTTGGAAGCGGGGTTCCGTCAAAACTTTCATTCCGATAGAACAGCGGGCGTCCGAAAATGAATCCTTTCGTATGCTCAAACCATCCCATCTGGCGCATCTTCCAAAGACCTTCCATCATCTGTTCGCATCCGAGGTCAAAGCTCTCGAGATACCAGATGATTCCGTCCTCTTTATATTTTTCAATAAACTCACAGGTTCCGTCAAACGGAGTTCCTGCAAGATTCAAGATGACATCTAAGCATCCGCCGATCAGTCTGCCCTGCATAGAAACCGGAGACTGTCCACAGGCGATCTTCCACTCGACTTTCTTGTCTGCGCGATATCCTTCAAGGCCGGTCTCATGCTCATAGAAGCCGTCCTGGTAGGTGTAGAAGCTGGACTGCACTTTTACATAGCCCTTTAAGACATCGAGTCCGCGCATGACGCTCTCATCCCACGGCTCCATACCGAAGTCGGAGAAGTTGCAGCCATATGCTGTCGCAACATCTGCCTTTGTTGTCAGATAATAAAGAATAGCGGTGTTGTCGGAATAGCCCTGCACCCATTTCGGATTTGCTTTAAATGCTTCCAGATCTACATACGGCAGCATCTCGGCCAGATACTCTCCGCCGCCTGCAGAAATGATCGCTTTTACACGGTCTTCTTTTACCAGTGCATTAAACTCGAATGCTTTATCCTGTCCGCTGCCACTGCGTCCAAATTCATCTGGCTCAGCAAACACATTGTTGGTAAAGACAGCGCCAAATCCATTGCGCGCCATTTTATTTGCGCCATGGTTAAAACGATACTGCTCGATCGGATCATTTACCGGATGGCTCATCGCCGTAACTCCGATCCAGTCGCCTTCTTTCAGATATGCAGGAATAATCATTTCTTCTCCTCCAAATATAAAACTCCATGGGAACAATCCAGGTATCTGATTGCTCCCGGTTATTTACAAATGCGTCTTAATTGCGCAACTGTTATTGTAACAGTTGTAAACAAAAAAACCAATATAAATATTAGAGAAAAATTATGATGCCAAAGCGTTTTTTCGCCCTGCCAGAGCACGAACGGACCAAGGCTGATAGATCAAGGCAGATAGAGCTCCCGCCCCAGTTCAACGGAATAGAGGATTTTCTCCGTCACCGGAAGTCCCATCGCGCCTTCAATGGCTTTGGCGTACTGCTCCTGCTGTCCCTGATAGGTCTCGATATAATAGCTTTCTTCTTTATTTCGGTCGGTTTTATAGTCGACCAGGACCACGTGTTTTCCATTTTCGTCTGCTTCCACAAAGAACGCATCAATGATTCCCTGAAGGAGGCCGCCCGGATTTCCGCCGATTTCTGTGCTCATAACAAACTGCTGCTCTCTCTTCAGCATTCCGTTTAATGCAGCCTTTTGCATCCGCTGTCCAATTCCTGACTGAAGGAACACGCGAATATCTTCTGCCTTAATAGCCTCTGCTTCCTCTTCGCTCAGATGTCCTTTTTCTGTAAGATCTTTCTTTTGAAGCTCAATAGCCTCTCCCACGCTACCTTTACCCGTCGCAGCTTCAATGGCTGCGTAATCCAATAGTTCAAAGAACTTATGATACGCATTGCCTCTCTCAGCACCTGTAAGTCCGCTGACAGATCTTACATACTTTTCGTAGCGCTGCTCATCTTCTCCGTCGCGGTTGGTTTCATGCTTTTCCATCTGCGAAGCGGTCACTTTAATATTTGTACTCGTTGCCGAGCGATATGGGTAGTCATAAGCATAAATACCTGCCTGTTCAGAAACAGATTGGAGATGATCTTCCATAACCTGCTCCGATATCAGCTTTTCAATCTCTGCTTTTCTCGCCTGTTCGTCAAAAATCTCAGCTGCACGGTCGATTTCAATTTCTTCCAGATCCTTGACCGTCCAGTGGAAGATGGATCGTTCCTCAACACTCGCGCACTTCATTGCATCTGCAAGCAGGAACATATAGCTATTATCCTTTCGGATGCTGCCGGCATCCGGAAGCGGCTGACTGCCTTCCCTTGCCCAGTCTTCCCTGCGGCTCTTCATTGTTCCACTCGATCCGGTGATGATCAGCTTTTCTTTCGCACGGCTCATGGCCACATATAAGAGACGGATTTCTTCCGCAAAGATCTCAGTTTTTTTCTTGGCACCGATCGTCTCCATGATCAGCGTCTTTTTCTTAAGGCGGCTTTCCACATCCCGATATTCGATGCCGACACCTATCGTATCGTCCAGATAGATCGGGCTGCTGCTATCCAGATCAGAAATCTGTTTTCCGCCATCTGCTAAGATGACGATCGGAAACTCCAGTCCCTTTGACTTATGGATCGTCATCATCGTGACTGCATCCTCAGAACCCGTGATGCCTGCTGCCGTTCCCATATCGAAATCCGCTTTCTGCATCGCGTCAAGATAGCGCAGGAAATTAAAGAGACCGGTATAGGAACCGTTTTGGAAATTATCGGCTACATGTCTCAAAGAATCCAGATTGGCTCGGCGCCCATCTCCATAAGTCATAGCAGAACAAAAGTTATAGAGGCCGGACTCTTCTAAAAGTTCTTTTAGGAAAGTTCCAAAGCCAAGCAGCCTGCTCTTTTGATTCCACCGTGTAAGCTTTTCAAAAAAGGTCTTCAGCTGCAGCGCAGTCGAATCTGCTGCCTCTGCATCCTCCATATATTTTTGGCATGCCCGATAAAGACTGAACGGGTTGCTGTCGTCATGGGTCTTGATCTTCGCTAACACATTGGCATCCAGACCTGCAATCGGGCTAAGCAGCACTGCCGCCAGCGGAATATCCTGATATGGATTATCTACGATTTTTAAAAGTTCTAACGCCAGCTGAATCTCAAAGGCTGCAAAGAAGCCTTTGCTCGATGACTTGCGGACAGGGATATGCCGGTCTGTCAGCATTTTTTCCAGTTGCGGATTGTTTGTTTTTCTGGTCAGGATCGCAATATCCGAATAGGTCGCTTTCCGAAGGCCACTTCCTTCATCTCCCGGCTTCCAGCTTTCCTCTTTCACATAATAGTGATCGATGATCTCTTCAATCTTTCTTGCGATTTCGTAGCTTTCTGCGATTTTTCCGTTCGCTCCGCTTCCGTCCACAAAAAGAACTTCCGGGATCATCTGATCCGGCGCAGCAGCCTCCGGGAACGGCGCTCCCGCTTCCATCTGATTTCCGTCTTTATAGTCAATACCGCCGACCGAAGGAAGCATGATCTTATCAAAAACAAAATTGATATAATCCACAACTTCCTTACGGCTTCGATAGTTCTCTCCGAGGATGATCCGCTTTCCGATTTCAGAGCCCTCGTTATAATCATTGTATTTCTCAATGAACAGATCCGGGCAGGCCATACGGAAGCCATAGATGCTCTGCTTGACGTCTCCGACCATGAAGACATTCGGCCTTCCAAAGCGTGCAGAAGACAGCGCCTCGATCAACGCATCCTGCATCCGGTTGGTATCCTGGTATTCGTCGACGATGATCTCGTGCGTCGCATGCGCGATGCTGTCCGCCGCTTCTGTATAGACCAGATTGCCTTCCGTGTCGCGGCGCATTAAAACCTGCAAAGCAAAGTGAGCAACGTCATTAAAGTCTGCAATCTGTCTGCTCCGCTTTTCTTCTGCCAGTTTTCTGGTGAACTCTAGTGTCAGATCTGCGATCGTTCTGGCAACACCCGCACATTTCCCCATGTCAAGATACATCTCTTCAAGACTTTGATAATAGAATTTGTCCTGAAGATCCTGAAGGCGGCTCTTGATGTCTTTATAAAGATTCTGGCCACGCTTTCTCAGATCCCCATCGATTTCTTCGTCTTTTTTTGCGCGTGGAAGCGAAGCCCAGCCATCAAGAATTTCTTTGAGTTTTCCGCGTTTATTATCAAAGGACTGTTCTTCAAAATAGGAAAGTTCTTCCTGTATTTTTTCAAAGGATTCCTGATACGTATAGGGTCCCCAATTCTCATTACAAAGCGCAAGGCCCTGAGAGACCAGATTGTTCATTGTCCCTTCTTCAATCTCAATATGCTTCTTTAATTCCCAGAGCCACGCATTTTCATCCGGATCCTCCACGTCCCCGAGACGATCTGCATGCAGATAAACATTGGTGGCACTATCAATCCATCGCTCAGGCTCCGGATGGCTTTGGGAGAAGCGGTACATCGTCAAAATGATGCTTTCAAGACTTGCATCATTTTTATCAGTATAATAATTCACGAAATTCAGGAAATCGTCCGTCGGTCTTGCATAATGAGCCTCGATCAGATCTGCAAGCACATCCTGCATCAGAAGGTTTACTTCCGCCTCGTCCGCGATTCGGAATGCCGGATCAATATCCACATACTGGAAATTCTCGCGAACAATATCCATGCAAAGAGAGTCGATCGTGCAGATCCTTGCGCTAAAGACCCGCATCATCTGTCCTCTTAAATGCTCCCTCTGGGCTTCCATCAAATCCGGCTTATTTAACGCTTCACGGATCCGGCTGTGGATCTTATCTTTCATATGTGCCGCTGCCGCTTTGGTGAACGTCACAATGATCAAAGAATCCACGCTGATTCCCTCTTCAATGATCATCCGGATCACACGCTCGACAAGCACCGTCGTCTTACCGGAGCCGGCACCTGCGCTTACCAGAATGTTTTTCCCTTCTTCTGTTATGGCGGAGACCTGCGCCGCGTTCGGGCTAAACTCTGCCATAGACTTCTGCCTCCATTTCTGCTTTACTGATTTCTGTTTTTTCTTTCCAATCTGTTCCGAAACTGCCCGCCTCAAATTTGCAGATACTGCGGAATTCGCAATAAGTGCAGGCGTTCTTCCGTTCCTGCTCATAATACGGCTCAATCCTGATATTTCCGGAACGAATTTCCGAACTGATCTCTTCTATTTTTTCGCCGACGAAATCCATCATATGACGAAACTCTTCCGAATTAGCAACCGGGGCCGTTTTCGCCGGGTATCCTTCTTTCGTGAGTTTCACCGGAATAATCATGCTCTCACCGCTCGTTTCCAGAGCTGAATCAACCGCCGCGAGCATTCCTGATTCGCAGGACGTCAGCCCACTCAGTTTAAACTTATCAGCGGCTTCTTCCTCATTTTTACAAAAACGGTCATTGATGCGGTAATAATAAACGCCGCCCGGCTTCACTTCTTTCCCCGGATATTCTTCTTCGTAGTGATGGATTGCTTCTTTCAAATAAGCGACCAGCTGGAGCTGCAGACCCGAATAGATATCCGCCAGCTTAAACTCCTTGTTGCCTGATTTATAATCAATGATCTTCACATAGACATCATCTGCTTCATAGATATCCACGCGGTCGATCTTGCCCTTGAAACGCACATGTTCACTCAGATCTTGTTTAAACTCCAGCTCATAATCTGCCGGCTCATAAAGACCTGCTTTGATCTGTTCCCTAAGAACATCCGTTGTCTTAATGGTCACGTCCTTGATCCGATTCACAAAGAACTCGTTCCTTGATGAGCTGTCCATGACATCTGTCGGCATTTCATCAATCGCCTCTTCCACGCTCTTTAAAGCCAGTTCCCTGCTGACCTCATCCGGAATATCTCGGAAACTATATTCTGACGTTTCTACTTCTCCGGAATACTTTTCCAAAGCGGCATGGTAGATCGTTCCAACATCTGTCGCAGCGATCTCATACTCCGGCCGTTTTTCCAAGCGGATGCCATAAGAAAGAAAATGTTTAAACGGACATTCGCTGTATTTCTCATAGCGACTGACGCTGCCGGAAAGTACGTCTCCATAAAGATCCAATGCCACTTGCGGATCGAGCGCAGTCTGTGCATTTGAAAAATAAGCGGCATCTACAATCTGTTTTAATACAAAGGGATCTTCGGATGCAAAAAACTTGAGCAACGCCTCATCCGGCTGTTTTCTCATCTCAGCAGAAAGTTCGCGCAGAGCCTGCACCGGCCACTTGATGTCCGGAAGCTCAGTAACAGATTGTATTTCGATATGCGGAACAAGCACTTCCAGTTCCTCTAAAATATAAGAAGGCTCCAGCTCTTCCCCGTCTGCACCTTCCGAGGCATAACTCAGATACAAACGATCCGTCGGTTTGTTCAGCATGAGATACAGATAGAATCGCTGGTTATACATGTTCTCCGTAGATGTCGGCGCAATTTCAAAGCGTTCTGTCTTCAAAAACTCCCGGTCTCTTGATGAGAATATCCCCGTTGGCTCCGAAGCAGACGGTATTTTTCCATTGTTCACCCCTAAAAGGAACAGTACTTTCACATGATCCAGTCTCGTCCTGGTGAGGTCTCCCACCGTCAGCATGTCCATCGTCGGAGGGATCACGCCGACCTTGATTTCAGAAAGGCCGCTTTCTAAAAGCATACGGAAGTCCTTAACGTTTAAAGCTTTCTCTCCCGACAGCAGGCTGGTTTTATCCAGAAGATTTGTGATCAGTCCATATACCTGGGCATATTCCCGCTGTTCCTTAAGCCTTCCCTGTGCCTCTAAAAACTTCGCCGTCTCCTCTATCTTTTCCTGAACGCGGTTCCGGACCATCAGCTTTTTCAAGGCGTCCACATAATCCGAAGCCCGCAGCTCTTTTTTGCTGATCTCCTTGTAAAAAGTTCTGACCCCTTCCAGAACTTCACTGCGTATCCGGTTGATCTCGTCCAGATTCCACGCCTGTCCGGCATATTGATCTTCCGCCAGCTCATCTTCTCTTGGCTCCGGCCCATGCAGTTTCCGGTTGCGGGTCATATCGTTATACCACGCCTTGATTCCGTTGATGCCAAACTCGAGACAATAGTTGTCGATCAGACAGATATCATCTTCCAAGAGATCGCTAAGACCTGTCTTCAGATAAGTAAAAATGCTCTCATAGGAAAATCGTTCTTCCATTAATCTGAGCGCAGCCAATAGATATCTCGACAGCGGGTTATCTGTAACTGCAGATTTATGGTCAATAAAACAAGGGATGCCCGCTTCCTGAAAGATAGACTCTGCCGGTTCATGATAAGTTTCCATATCTGTCGTAATCACGGCGATCTCACGATAGCGATAGCCATGGTCCCGAACCAGCCGCAGGATTTCTTTTGCAGCAAAAAGAACTTCCTCTTTTGCATCCGCCGCTTGAAAAACGCTGCAGGAAAGCTGCCCTTCGCTCAGTGAAGCCTCTGGTTCTGCTTGGAATGTACCTTCCTCCATGACTTGCAGAGGCAATACTTCAGCCCCTGACTCAGCCGCTGCCTCCAGCAATTTAAAATACGTCTGATTGCTTAAATGGAACAGATCATATTCCGGACTGTCCTCGCGAATACGCTCCTTAGGAATCGTGATCGCAACAGTCACATCTGCCGCATAGCGTAAAAACTCTGTAAGCAAACGGTACTGTACCGGAGTAAAGCCGGTAAATCCATCCAGATAGATATGCGCATTTCGGATTCGTTCAGATTTTGAAACGCAATCTGCAAACAGCACCAGCAATTCTTCTGCTGCGCGATAAGCGTCCTGAATACTCTCATTGAATTTTCTTGTGATCAAACGAAGATCCTGGAGTTTCGCATACAAAAGACGGTTATTGCCTGACTCTGCGCTCTCCTGCATCAGGTAGAGTGTATTATCATCAATTCCATACTGTTTCAGTTCTGTCACGGCAGACTTGATCCGCTGAGCAAACCCCGGCAGATGAACCTTGCTTTTATAGACTTCAAGATCCTCCTTGCAGTCTTCCAGGACCTGCCTTAAGATCAGGACTTTTCCGGTATCGTCCAGGATGTTGGCTGCATCCACGCCGAGATCTGCAAACACGACATGTGCCAAGCGGTCAAAACTGACAACATCGATGTTCATGGTTGCAGCAATTGCAGACTGTTTTTCTGCTCCAACGTAGCGGACTACACTCTGCTGCATGTTCAGTGTCGCCTGCTCCGGAACGATAACAAAGAATTTCTCATCCGGATGCTCCAAAGAACGCACCACCATATCCCGCACCAGTTTATTTGATTTTCCTGAGCTTGCGCCCCCAACAATTAACTGTAATTTCATGCTTTTATTATAATTAAAACACTGTCCAAAAAAAATACCCGAATGAAAAAGAAAAGGCCCGTTGGACCTTTTCTCATGATTTCTGATTATTTCCACTTAAATGTGATCAAACCGAAGATATAAATGAACAAAATCACGATCGGGACAAAGTATTGGAAGATTGGCTTCATCCACTTTTTCACCTTCAGGCCTTTGCCTGCATTGGCCTCGGCCAGGAACGAATCCCAACCCCAGCCAAATTTATAACAGCAGAACACGGCAATGACAAGGGATCCAAGCGGCAGGATATTATTGGAGACGATAAAGTCCCAGAAATCAAGCCATGCGGTTCCTTCTGCAAACGGCTGGAAATGGAACACACTGTATCCCAGTGCCGTGGTTAGACCAAGCAAAAAGATACCCACCGCACAGACTGCACTTCCGGCAGGGCGGCTCCAGCCTGTCAGCTCACGGACCATCGCGAGGATATTTTCACAAACGCCAAGCACTGTCGACATTGCGGCAAACACCATGAACAGAAAGAAAATCGTTCCCCACCAGCGTCCGCCTGCCATGTTATTAAAGACAGTTGTCATGGTTTCGAACAACAAACTTGGTCCCGCTGTCACCTCCAGATTATAAGAGAAGCATGCAGGGAACATGATGAGACCAGCAATCACAGCAACAGCAGTATCCAGGACGATGACATGCACAGCCTCACCCATCACAGAACGTTCTTTGCCAATATAGCTTCCAAAGATCGCCATACTTCCGATACCAAGAGACAAGGTAAAGAAGGCCTGATTCATTGCACCGACGATGACGGAACCATTGATTTTTCCAAAGTCCGGAACCAAATAAAAGGCAAGCCCCTTGCCAGCACCCGGAAGAAGAAAGCTTCGAACCGCCAGCGCGATCATCAAGACCAGGAGTCCGATCATCATGACCTTTGTGACCCGTTCAAGCCCGCTCTGCAATTTAAAACTCAGGATAAAGAACGCAACAACGACCGTGATGGCTAAGAAACCAACATTGATCCCCGGAGAAGAGATCATTGCGCCAAATCCCAAATCCGTGTGCTGTCCCGTCAAAAACTTATAAAAGTAATAAATGATCCAGCCGGTAACAACGCAGTAAAACGTCATGAGGGCAATATTTCCACAAAGGCAAACAATGCCCCATCCGCCCCATTTTTGTTTTGGTTTTTCCAGTTTCTTAAACATATACAGCGGGCTGGTCTGGGCTGCACGTCCGACGGAAAATTCCATCACCAAAACCGGAAGACCAAGAAGAATCAGGCATAGGAAATAAACAAGCATAAAGCTGCCGCCACCGTACTGACCGCACATCCAAGGAAACTTCCAGACATTGCCACACCCGATCGCACAGCCGGCTGACAACATAATGAAACCAAGTCGACTCCCTAAGCGTTCTCTGTTTTCCATTTTTCAAGCCTCTTTTCTAAATGAAATAAACATCCTGCTGACCGGCACCTCTGATGCTCGGCAGCCGGTCCTCAGGGAATATAAGAAAAAATGTGACAGCCTTTCCTAAGCAAGTCCGTCCATGTTGTCTGCCATCACATTCTCTTATATTGAACGCTATTATACTATTCTGCCAAGAAGCTTTCCAGTATTTATTTCCTAACCGGAGCTCCGCCGCGCGTCATATTGAGTGAAGTGGTCGCTTTAAAATAACGGATCAATTCCACCTCTGCCTGATTCAATTTTCGCTTGCTGCACTTTTGGATGATGACATAGACCTTACATCCGCTCTTAAGACCATAGTAAACGTTGCCGTTTCCATGCCCCATCACATGCGAGAAGACGCGTTTTCGCACATTCACGGACTGGCCGACATAGATATCATCATAATTCATCGGATTAAAGATCAGCTTTTTATCATAGATCAACATGACATAGCATCCAGGATAATCCCGTTTATCCTTTTTCCAGGAATCTAAGAAGTCCTCGATCCGTATGTACTCTTTTCGTTTGATCTTTGCTTCTATTTTTTTAGGGAGGGGTCGAAAAGCCTTTACAAAAAGAACTGCAAGGAACAGCACTAAAACCGCCCCTGCAGCTGCAAGAAAATAATATTGATTTTCCGGAGTGATAATGCCGTATAATTTCATATCAGCAGTATACTCTTTTCGCTGTCCGTTTTATAGGACTATAAAATATCCGTTGCGATGTTCTCTGTCGGAGTTCTGTCTGCGATTGGCTCAGTCGGATATCCACAGACAAAGGCGGAAAGAATCTCATAGCCTTCCGGCAGTTTCAGAAGCGCAACCGCCTCATCATTTTTGCGAAGCTTCTTAAGGCATCCCCAGATATAGCAGCTTCCAAGACCCAAATCAGCCGCTGCCATGATCATGTTTTCGATCACGCAGCCGGCGTTACAATACTCAATATGGTCATCAGAAACATCGGTTGCAGAAAAGATGATCATCGTCGTAGCACCAAAGAGCGGATCCAACATCGTTCCATCTTTTCGTTTCAGCATGCAAGCATTGCGGATTGCCTCCATCGTCTCTGGATCACGGATGACCGTCAGATGAGAAGTCTTGTTATCACCTAAAGCCAGCGGCGCCATTTGTGCTGCATTAATGATTGTCTGCACATCTTCATCTGATACTCTCCTGTCTGTAAAGCTTCTTGTGGAACATCTCTTTTTTAAAGCATCCTTAAATTCCATTTTCCTATCCTTTCTATTCCATCAGTGTCGCATACATCACTGCTTTGATCGTATGCATGCGGTTTTCTGCTTCGTCAAATACAACAGACTGCGGTCCGTTAAATACTTCGTCCGTCACTTCCAGTTCTGAAAGGCCGAACTTCTCATAGATGTCTTTGCCGATCGTCGTCTTGGTATCATGGAACGACGGCAGGCAGTGCATAAAGATGGCCTTTGCGTTTGCCAGATCCATCAGATGCTGCGTAACCTGATACGGCTTCATCACATCGATCCGCTCCGCCCAGGCCTCAGCAGGCTCTCCCATGGAGACCCAAATATCAGTATATAAAACATCCGCTCCTTTTGCGCCTTCTTCGGGATCTTCCGTCATGCGGACCGTGCAGCCATTCTCTTCAGCGATTTTTTTGCAGGTGTCGATCAGCTCCTGCTCCGGCCAGTAAGCCTTCGGAGCGCAGGCAGTATAATTAAGCCCCATCTTTGCACAGGCAACCATTAAGGAGTTTCCCATGTTAAAGCGTGCATCTCCATAATAAGTAAAGTTAACGCCTTTCAGTTTTCCTAAATGTTCTTCGATCGTAAGGAGATCAGCGATCATCTGCGTCGGATGGAACTGGTCCGTTAAACCATTCCAAACCGGGACCCCTGCATACTCTGCCAACGTCTCCACAATGCTCTGATCAAAGCCGCGGTATTCGATGCCGTCAAACATACGTCCTAATACCTGTGCGGTATCTTCAATGCTCTCTTTATTTCCCATCTGGCTTCCGGCCGGGTCCAGATAGGTCACGCCCATTCCCAAGTCATGACCGGCCACTTCAAATGAGCAGCGCGTTCTGGTAGAAGTCTTCTCAAACAAGAGAACAATATTTTTCCCCTCTAAATAACGGTGCGGCTTTCCGGCTTTTTTCTTTGCCTTTAAGTCTGCGGCCAGATCCACCAGGTAACGGATTTCCTCCGTTGTGTAATCCAGCAGTTTTAAAAAATTTCTTCCACGTAAATCCACGCTCATAGTGTTATCCTTTCGATTTTATACATACCCCATAGTTCTGAGTAAAAACAAAAACAACGTCAGTGTCACGGAAGTGAACAATGTCGTGATAACGACGGCACTGGAAGTGACCGTTCCATCATAACCATACTGCTTTGCCATGATATAACAGGATGGCGTTGTCGATCCCGCAAGCATGATGAAGATCGCAATCAGTTTTTCTGTGCGAAATCCCATCAGGATCGCAATTGTCGTAAAGACGACTGGCAGAATAATGATCTTGATAACAGATGCGACTACGGATAGTTTTAATTTCTTAAATGCATTTTGAAGGTTAAACTCTGCGCCGATGCAGATCAGTGCTAAAGGCGTTGCAAGCCGCGCAATATAATCCAGCGGCTTCTGGATCATCTCCGGATACTTGATGCCGATGATGGATGATAAAAGGCCCAGTACAATACCGATAACGATCGGATTCTTGGCGATTCCGATCAGAGCTTTTTTAATACGCCCTTTTCCCTGCGTCTTGTCTGCGATCGGTGACTCGGTCTGCAAAACGATCACAGCATAAATATTATAGAGCGGCACAGCCCCTAAGATCATCATGCCGGCCATCCCACTGCTGCCATAGATATTCTGGATCAAAGCAAGTCCAAGGACTGCCGTGCTGCTCCGGTAAGAAGCCTGAACAAATTCTCCCAAAACATTTTTATCTTTTACAAAGATCTTGGCCAGACCCCAGATTCCCCAAAAGGCTATGCTCGTTGCGATTGCGCAGAACAGAACAAACTTAATGTCAAACGTCTCTCGGATATCCATCGAGGAAAGGTCCACAAATAAAAGCATCGGCAGTGTCAGCGTAAAGTTGAATTTATTCGCGGTCTTTAAAAAACCCTCGTTATCCAGGATCTTGACCTTGCGCAGAAAGTA
>JAZQCK010000032.1:0-9518 GCA_045546255.1 Lachnospiraceae bacterium
CCGATCCGTCCGTTTTCCTTCGTAAAGTAATACATATAGCTCGGGATGTCGTTTGCCACCGCCTGACGCGCAAGGCAGTAATGCCCATAGGTAAACAGATAGACTGTGCTGAGCTTCGCCCAGTTCTGCTTTGCCTCTTCATCTGTCGACGCCGGGAGCAGCTCTAAGATCTGACTTGCGTAAGGCTCTTCAAAGGCTTCGCGAACGCGCGGCTCATAATCTTTCATGTTTGCATTTGTGAAAAAGAGGAAGGGATCTGCTTCTTTTTTATTGAATCCATGAAGCTGTGCTTCTTCGTTATGGATTCCTTTTTTATAAGACTCATATGGTGTCTCCGGAAGAACATAGCCGTCGACTGTCATATGATGGTGGACGGATAACTCACCTACAATCTTTTCAGCCGGAAGATTCCGCAGTTCGTCCGCAGAAGACACGCCATATTTTTGTTTTGTTTCTTCTGCCGTTTCAAAGGCTTCATCAAGCAGACGGAAGGAATGTGCCGGCTCCGGAGAGGATACAGTCGAACTTTCCAGTAAGGTTCTTTTGAACAGTCCTTTTGCAAGCGGTGATGTGGAGAGTGCGCTGACGCAGGCAGAACCTGCCGATTCTCCGGCAAGCGTCACGTTATCCGGATCTCCGCCAAAGGCTTTGATGTTATCCTGCACCCAGTGGAGCGCAAGGATCTGATCCAGAAGTCCATAATTTCCTGTTGTGCCATTCGCCGATTCCGCTGCCAGTTCCGGATCAGCTAAGAAGCCGAAGATTCCGAGCCGGTATCCCATGTTTACGACAACGATTCCGTTTTTGGCAAGCGTTTTACCGCTGTAATCCTCATACCACGGCTGCCCGGTCTGAAGAGATCCCCCATGCACATAGACAAGGACCGGCAGATCTTTTAAATCTTTTCCTGCAGGTTTCCAGATATTGATGCAGAGAGCATCTTCACTGACCGCAGGACGATAATTATCTTTCAAGGAAATCTGATAATCATGATAACCGATGATCTGAACCAGCGAATCATAGATTGGAAGATTTGTTGTCTGCATAAACATCGGCGCGAAATGATCCGCCTCTAAAATGCCATCCCACGCATCCGCCGGCTCCGGCTCTTTCCATCTTAAGTCTCCGACCGGAGGCTTTGCATATGGGATTCCTGCATAGATCTCGATTTCTCCGTCCTCGGAGGCGACACCTGTAAGGTCGCCCTGCTCCACATGAACGACCTCTGTTTTTTGCGGATTCTTCACGTCTGCCGCCGGCACCCGTTTCATCGGTGGCCATGAGACCCAAAGGATCACCCCGCATAAAACCAAAAGACAGATCCAGGAAAGAATCCGGATCCATCTGCCGGACTCTTTCAGTTTTGCAGAACGAAACCAGTAGAACAGTACAAAAATGATCACGGCAATGACCCAGCCGTAGATCGTATGCTTACCAAGTTCCAGCACCGCCAGAAAAATCAGCACTAAGAGAAAGAACAGAATCCGCCAGATCACTTTCCCTGTTTTTCTCTTCTTTGCTTTTTTCACGGTTGTTTCTTCTACATTCATTTTCTTTTCCATAAAACTCCCATTTACTTATTCAATATATGAATGGTCATTTCTACTATACCATATTTCTCTTTTCTCAGATAAAAAAACTGCCTGTCCTTTTCGGCAGGCAGTTTTGAAAGCATATTTAATCTGGTCAATAACGAATTACAGTTTTCCTTCTGTATCATCGATTGCCCGCTTCATAGCAAGCACATTCTCATACTGTGCATTGAACGGAATGTCACATCCGGAGCAGAGTATGAATCCTGTCGGTCCGATGTTTTTAATCAGGTTCATGCTATAGTTATAGACCTGTTCCGGCGTTCCGAACGCAAACATCTCAGCCGGCACATCTCCCATGATGCACATCATGTCTCCAACAACTTCTTTTGCTTTGTAAATATCGGTCTTTCCGTCAAGTGCCATGATAGCTTTTTTCGGTTCAATTTCACGGAAGCACTGAAGCCCCGGCGTCCAGTCGGAATCCAGATGGAATACCGGAATAACATCATATTCTATGCAAAGTTCTGCAACTTCTTTTAGATATCTCCAGGAGAAACGCCGAAACATTTCCGGATTCAGCATCGACGGCGTGCCTCTCCAGCCACCAATCCAGACGCCAATCGGTTTCGTTTGCGGGTTCTCGCACATTGCACGGTATTCTTTCATATTCGTTTCATGGATCACATCCAGAACGGCTTCCACTTTATCCGGATCTTCCATGAGGTCATCCATCAGGAAGACGGAAAGGCTTCTTCCACCGCAAAGATGTTCAAACGGCGATGTGAAGATCGTTCCTACCAACGTCGGGAAGCCTGCTTCCGCCTGGCGCTGAATGGCTGTCGGCATATACTGCATGTAGTTTGCTGCTCTTGCTCCGAAATCCGGAAAGACTCTTTCCAGAAATTCGCCTCTCCACTGCTCATATCCTACGTCCAGGATTCTGTCGTAATCTTCCGGTTTAACACGTTCTGCTTCATCCACCTGCCAGAGTTCGTTTTCCCCGATTTCTTTGCCCGGTGCCTTCGGTGCGGAAAACCACAAAAGCGGAAATACTTCCGGACTGAAGATTGGTGCCTGCGATCCGTCTACGTTAAATATCTGATTGGCCCGGATATTAACAGTGCAGTTCAGTTCCATATCATTAAGGTAATCCGCAAGCTTAACTCCTTGGAATCTCGGATATGCTGCCGGTCCTGCACTCATGGTCGGGATTCGGTCTACCGGCTCTAATGCGATCGCCTTTCTAACGCGATTTAATCTTTCCTCATATAATTCCTGATTTGTTTTACTCATAATATCTCCTCCTGTATTGTCTGTTGTGTACATCCTACACTTGGATTATAATGAAAGAAATAATGCTGAAAATGTCCTCATTCCATGAATTTTCAACAGTTTTATGGATTTTGTTTGTCTATAGTAGACAATCCGTTTTTTGTGACATGATTTCACTTTCTAAGGAGGAATTATTATGAAGCTAAGCATGAGCATGCTTGCCTGGTATCTTAGGGACTACCACCCACAGAAAAATATCGGAGAGGATTCTCTCTCCATTCAGGGGCTGCGCTTTCTTCCGGAAGAGGAAATCGCTTCACAGCCTGACTACATTTATTTCGGAGATGCCGATCAGTTCTTTTCCGGGGAAGAAAACAATAAAGACTATATCATCATCAACAATCTCGGAAGCCTGATCTTCCATAACTGCAATTACGAAGATCTGTTAAATGCAATCCTGTCTGCATTCGATTTTTTTAATTCCTGGGAACGCGAAATGCTGCAGGCAGTTTCTGAGCACGCTCCCCTTCAGAAATTTTCTGACTTAATATATAGAGTCGCCTGTAATCAGATAGTGATCTGCCGACTTGACGGACCGGTGCTTGCTGTCTCCGGCTTTAAACGGATGAATGACCCTGTCTGGGAATCCAACGTCGATAACATGTTCCTGCATCCGGATGTCATGAACAATCCGTACTACACCGTCGAGGGAATCCCGATTCGTCACCTTTTTAAGCCTCATATTGTTAAAAATGTATATGCATCCGGAAATCCGGTTATTATGAAATATCTAACCAAAGACAGTGAAAGCATCGGTTTATTGGCCATCAAGCAGGACGATGCATCCTTGACAGAGTTAAATATGCAGATTGCATCGATTGCGGAGGACTATCTGCTGGTCGCAGATGAATTCACCTCTGCGTCGTCACCTTATCGATCGGGAGTTGCGGTAGCCCGAAGCCTTTTAGACCGCCAGAATGTCACAGATGCTGCGGTTCAAAATGCATTTCACATTTTCAGCAGTGCTTTCCGCCTTTGCATCATCCGCCACCAGGTCAGACAGGACTACCTGCAGAAAGAGACCTTAATTCATTCACTCAGGACACTGAATACAAAACTCATCTCTTTTATCTATAACGAAGCTGTCATTTTGATCCTTTCTGACGCTGATTGCACAGACGATTTTCTGCAGATTAAATCACAGCTGGATCTTCGCTATCTGTCGTTTTCCTTTTCCATGAGTACTTCTGACCCAATGCAGCTTCCTCTGCTCTATGAACAGGCGCAGTTTGTACAATCCATGGCGCCAGATGCTGCCGGTCTTTATCGTTGCGAAGATTTTGCTTTTCGCTATATGCTCGGCTGGCTCCACGGGAACAGCCTGACAGCTTCCCTGATCAGCCCGGCCTACCGTTTTTTACAGGAATATGACAAGGCAAATCAGAGCGATTTATATCTGACATTAAAAACATTTGCTGAAACGGGATTCAGCATCCGTCATTCCGCAAAGCTGCTGAACGTTCATGAAAACACCATGAAATATCGAATTCAGAAGATTAAAAATCTGACCAGTCTCGGGTTTAAAGAAAAGGAAGAACTGCGATATCTGGCACTTTCCTCCTGGCTTTTATAATTTCCGGCGTTTGAAACGTTACATATCGCAACTATGCAAAAAAGCGGCCCGTCATTTCTGACAGGCCGCCTGAACACAATACTAAAAGTGAAGGAGGAAATGGTAACCAGGTACCTTTTATTCTGCGAACAAATCTGTGGACAGATATCTGTCGCCGGTATCCGGAAGCAGTGCAACGATCACTTTACCTGCATTCTCCGGACGTTTTGCAAGTTCAATTGCTGCCCAGGTTGCAGCGCCGGCGGAGATTCCGACCAGAACACCTTCTGCGCGGCCGATCCGTTTTCCGGTTGCGAATGCATCTTCGTTGGCTACCGTGATGATCTCATCATAGATGCCTGTATCTAAGACATCCGGTACGAATCCGGCGCCGATGCCCTGGATCTTATGGCTTCCTGCAACACCTGTGGAAAGAACTGCAGATGTTGCCGGCTCGACTGCAACGATCTTCACATCCGGATTCTGCTCTTTCAGATATTTTCCGGCACCGGTGACTGTTCCGCCAGTTCCGACGCCTGCTACAAAAATATCCACCTTTCCATCTGTGTCTTCCCAGATTTCAGGGCCCGTATGCTCATAGTGAGCTTTCGGGTTGGACGGGTTTACGAACTGTCCCGGAATGAAGCTGCCTGGAGTTGCAGCAGCAATCTCCTCTGCTTTTGCAATTGCACCTTTCATTCCCTTAGCGCCTTCCGTGAGAACGATTTCAGCACCATAAGCCTGAATCAATTTGCGCCGTTCAATACTCATTGTTTCAGGCATGGTGATGATCAGTTTATATCCTCTTGCAGCTGCAACAGCGGCAAGCCCGATACCGGTATTTCCGGAAGTGGGTTCGATCAGAGTTGCACCCGGTTTTAATGCTCCGGAAGCCTCTGCATCATCAATAATGGATTTTGCGATCCTGTCTTTAACGGATCCTGCCGGATTAAAGTATTCCAGCTTTCCGTAGATCTTTGCGGAAATGTTTTCCTCTGCTTCGATATGTGTAAGCTCCAGCAATGGAGTTTTTCCGATCAGCTGATCCGCAGATGTATAAATCTTTGCCATGATTGTTCTCCTTTCTATTCCACTGCTGCAAAGCCTTTTTCAAGGTCAGCAATAATATCATCAATATGTTCTGTACCGATGGAAAGGCGGATCGTGCTCTGGAAGATTCCCTGATCTGCCAGTTCTTCTTCGGTCAGCTGTGAATGCGTTGTCGTTGCCGGATGGATCACAAGGCTCTTCACGTCTGCAACGTTTGCCAGAAGTGAGAAGATCTCAAGTGCATCGATAAATGCATGTGCTTCTTTCTGGCCACCTTTAATATCAAAGGTAAAGATGCTTGCTCCCCCGTTCGGGAAGTACTTATTGTAAAGTGCATTCTCCGGGTGATCCGGAAGAGACGGATGATTCACCTTTGCAACCTTCGGATGGTTCACCAGATATTCTACCACTTTCTTCGTGTTTTCCGCATGTCTTTCAAGACGAAGGGAAAGAGTCTCGATACCCTGCAGCAGCAGGAATGCGTTGAACGGAGAAATGGCTGCACCTGTATCTCTTAACAGGATTGCGCGGATATAGGTGACGAAAGCTGCCGGTCCGACTGCATCAACGAAAGAGATGCCATGGTAACTCGGGTTCGCTTCAGCGATCGGTGCATATTTGCCGCTTGCCTTCCAGTCAAATTTTCCGGAGTCTACGATCACACCGCCGAGGGTGGTTCCGTGGCCTCCCAGGAATTTGGTTGCGGAATGAACAACGATGTCTGCACCGTGCTCGATCGGACGGATCAGGTAAGGAGTTCCGAAGGTGTTGTCGATGACCAGCGGAAGTCCGTGCTTATGTGCAATCTCAGCAACTGCATCGATATCCGGAATATCACTGTTCGGATTGCCCAGAGTCTCGATAAAGACGGCTTTGGTCTCCGGACGGATTGCTGCTTCCACTTCTTCTAAGTTGTGAATGTCAACGAAAGTCGTATCGATTCCGAGGAGCGGAAGGGTGTGTCCTAAAAGGTTAAAGGATCCTCCGTAGATCGTCTTCTGAGCCACGATGTGGTCTCCGCTCCCTGCGAGCGCTTCAATCGTGTAGGTGATTGCTGCTGCACCGGATGCAACTGCCAGCGCTGCAACGCCGCCCTCTAATGCTGCAACTCTCTTTTCCAGAACGTCCTGAGTGGAGTTCGTCAATCTTCCATAGATATTGCCCGGATCAGTGAGCCCGAAACGAGCTGCTGCGTGTGCACTGTTATGGAATACATAAGAAGTGGTCTGATAGATCGGGACTGCGCGTGAATCAGTTGCCGGATCTGCCTGTTCCTGCCCTACGTGAAGCTGTAATGTTTCAAATTTATAATTACTCATGGTTTTACCTCTTTTCTAAAAATTATGATTTGGTTTGTGGATTCAACATCGTGGCTCCTGCCATCGAAACGGTTCATTATTCTGCGGAAAGCTCCGCATCCTCCCAAATCGATAATTTTTTCTTACGAGGTCTTTGAATATATAACTCATAATAATCCCCTTTTTGGTTTGTTGAGGAAAAAGATATCACTTATTTCCTACTTTGTCAATAGGTAATATAAGATTTATTTGCAAAAATAAACTGCTGCCATTTCAGCAGCAGTTTTTCACTCTATTTATTACTCCGTCTCCAGATCTTCTGATGTTCGGCTTCCTTGATCAGCTCATCGCGAAAGTCCGGATGGGCGATGGAGATCAGCATCTCCGCTCTCTCCCAGGTGGTCCGACCCTCCAGATTCACTTTACCGAATTCCGTAACGATGAAGTAGGACTGGCTTCTGGGCGTTGTGACGATATCGCCTGCAAAATGGGGCAGGATATTCGAATGCCGGACGCCGTCTTTATCCACATTGAAAGATTTCAGGCAGACGAAGGCTTTTCCTCCGGCGCTGTCAGAAGCTCCGGTGATAAAGTCTAACTGTCCGCCGGTTCCGCTGATATGGCGCAGGCCTGAGCTTTCCGCTCCGATCTGTCCGTAAAGATCAACTGCAATGCAACTGTTGATCGAGATCATGTTATCGATCTGCGCGATCGTATAAGGAGAGTTCACATATTCCAGCGGGCAGGCGACGACGCCCGGATTCTCGTTGATCCACTCATAAAAACGATTCGTTCCGAACGCGATTCCTGTTACGCCCTTTCCTCTCCAGAATTTTTTCTTGGCATTTGTCAGCTTTCCGGCCTCAAAAAGGTCTACATAGGCATCGGATGCAAGCTCCGTATGCATACCGAGATCCTTGATATCCGATTCCGCAAGAAGCTTTCCTATGGCACCGGGCATG
This sequence comes from Lachnospiraceae bacterium, assembly GCA_045546255.1. Classification (GTDB taxonomy): domain Bacteria; phylum Bacillota; class Clostridia; order Lachnospirales; family Lachnospiraceae; genus RGIG5612. Next base: position 7,730 of record JAZQCK010000032.1, read on the forward strand.
CCGCCGATTCCAAGCTGCAGCGTTGCTCCTGATGGAATTTCCGGAATAATCGACTGCGCGATCAGGATGTCTTCTTCCGAAGGCTCCTGCATCGCTACCTGCGGAAGCTCCGGATGCGCTCCTTCCACAATATAATCCACTTCGCTGATATGAATGCTTTCATCAAAACCGCCGTAGATCTTCGGTAGTCGTTCATTGATCTCCAAAATGACGATATCCGCATCATCCAGGATTCCTTTTGCAACACCGGTAGAACTGGACAGATTGAAATAGCCATGTTCATCCATCGGAGTCACACACATCATTGCGACATTTACATCCAGGAAATGCCGATAATACGGAACGACATTGCGGAAGATCATCGGGATATAATTGCACAGTCCCCTATCGCAGAGATTCCTCTCATACGCCGAGCAATGCCAGCTGTTGTAAATGAAATGCTCCCTTTCCGGGTCGTTTTCCACAGCTTCGATCGGCCCGAAGATCAGGTTTCCACGGATCTTCACATCCGTAAGCTCATCTTTTCGCTTCGCAAGCGCCTTATCCAATAGATAAGGAAATCCCAGAGATACCGAATAGTCGACCCAGTCTCCGCTTTTGATCACGGAAACTGCTTCCTCCGGGGTTCGTAATTTTCTTTTATATTCGTCTCTAAACATGAATCTTCCTCCGATGTCCGGTTTTCTGATTAGATATTATCTGTTATATTATAATCTGATTTGTTAATTAATAAAACTGCCGGAAAGCATATAATAATGAATCTTATAGAAATTTTAAATTTAAATGATCCGGCGCTTGCCGTTTATAAAGACTTAAATGAGATCCAGCTGAAACGGTTTTACGAACCGGCAGAGGGTCTGTTTATCGCGGAAAGTCCGAAGGTGATCCGCCGTGCATTAGATGCCGGCTACGAGCCGGTCTCGATGCTTGTGGAACCAAAATATTTTGAGAGTGAAGACAGGGATATCATTGAGCGCTGTAAGTGTCCGATCTATTTTGCACCTTCTGACACATTGTCAGGAATCACCGGTTATCATCTGACGAATGGGATGCTCTGTGCGATGCGACGGAAGCCGCTTCCTTCTGTCGAAGATTTTCTTGCGGAGATTTGTTCTGCAGGAAAACGTGTCAGCGTCGCCGTCTTAGAAGACATTGAAAACCCGGCCAATGTCGGTGCGATCTTCCGCTCCGCTGCAGCGATGGGAATCGATGCGGTTCTGCTGACAGACGGCTGCAGCGACCCGCTTTACCGAAGATCAGCAAGAGTCAGTGTCGGAACCGTGTTCCAGATTCCATGGGCATGGATCTCCGGGCCGGAAAACTATGTTGCCCTGCTTCACCAGTTAGGATTTAAAATTGCAGCTCTTGCTCTATCTGATGATTCCGTCTCGATCGATGAGCCGGCGTTAAAAGAAGAAGAAAAACTGACGATCCTTCTTGGAAACGAAGGAAATGGCCTCCACAAGGAGACCATTTCAAACAGTGATTATGTTGTTAAAATTCCGATGCCGGAAGGCATTGACTCTTTAAACGTAGCCGCAGCAAGCGCTGTTGCGTTTTGGGAACTCAGGAAATAGCCTACTTCAGATATTCCTTCAGGAACTGTCCAGTGTAGCTTTCTTTATGGGCAGCTACTTCTTCCGGCGTTCCTTTTGCAAAGACCGTACCACCGCGGTCGCCGCCATCCGGTCCCATGTCCAGGATATAATCTGCAACCTTAATTACTTCGAGGTTGTGCTCGATGACGACAACCGAGTTGCCTCCTTCGGAGAGCCTCCTTAAGATCTCG
>JAZQCK010000033.1:0-14031 GCA_045546255.1 Lachnospiraceae bacterium
TCCATTCCTATCTTCAGGCGGACAAAAATGTCACGACGAAGAGTGAGGGCGAGGAGCCGAACCGGAGAGTGGTTGTTTTCTATAAACGATAGTGGAACTAAAGCGCCTCGCGGATCAGCGGGGCGCTCGTTTCTTCATCCCCACATATCATATATTTACTTTTACAAAGATATACGTTTGGACTCCGATTCCCTCGCTTGTTCTTCTAAGATGTTATTCAAGATTTTTTGTCGGCCGGAGCACGTCCGGAATATTCCTGATGAATATTCCTCCCTTACTCCTACGTGCTTTCCGGACTTGTGGTCCGAAGCACGTGCCTCGAAAATCTTTCATAACACCTAAGAAGAACGACAGCTCGTCCATAGTCGTCAAACGTATATCTTCGTAAAACTAAATATTAATATCTGGTTTGATGAACATGCATTTTTTGACTTGCAGTGAGCCGTCTTGTTTCTTAGGCTTTGAGAAGGATTTTCAAGGCATGAGCATCGGACGACAAGTCCGGAATGCTCATAGGATTACTGAGAAAAATTTCTATCAAAGAAATTTTTCGAATGGTCCGGCCGCAGAAAATCCTGAGCAAAGTTTTAGAAACAAAGGCGACACGGAACGGAGAAAAATACATGTCGTCGAACCAGATATTAATAATAAGTTTGGAAGTAAGGGAATGATGAATAAGACGGAGACGATTGCGGCGATTGCGACTGCGATGAATAATTCCGGTATCGGGATTGTTCGGATCAGCGGCGATGATGCCTTCGCGATCATTAAAAAAATCTTTAAACCATATAAAGACAAAAACATGGATGAGGTGAATTCGCATACGGTTCACTACGGAACCATCATGGATGGGGACCGCATTGTCGATGAAGTACTTGTCCTGATCATGAAAGCACCGCACACCTATACCCGTGAAGATACCGTGGAGATCGATTGTCACGGCGGTATGTATGTGCTCAAAAAAACATTGGAACTGGTGATTCAAAATGGTGCCCGTCCGGCTGAGCCTGGTGAATTTACCAAGCGTGCCTTTATGAATGGACGAATTGACCTCAGTCAGGCAGAAGCCGTGATTGATGTTATCAATGCAGAAAATGACTTTGCATTAAAGAGTGCATTGACCCAGCTAAAGGGAAGCGTCTCAGAAAAGATCAGAGCGGAGCGCTCGATCCTCTTAGAACAGATCGCCTATATTGAAGCAGCGCTGGATGATCCGGAACATATCGAGATGGAAGGATACGGCGAAGAGCTGATGCCGATCCTGAAAAAACGTCAGGAAGAAATACAAAAACTTTTAGACAGTGCAGACGATGGCCGTATTATCAAAGAAGGTGTGAAGACCGTTATCTTAGGAAAACCGAATGTCGGAAAGTCTTCTCTGCTCAATGCTTTGATGGGACAGGAACGCGCGATCGTAACCGATATTGCAGGAACAACAAGAGATGCGATCGAAGAAAGCATCCGATTGAATGATGTGACGCTGAACATTATTGATACGGCTGGCATCCGCGACACGGAAGATGTGATCGAAAAGATCGGTGTTGATAAAGCGAGGGACTATGCAAAAGAAGCAGATCTAATTGTCTTTGTTATTGATGTGTCCAAAAAATTGGACAGTAATGATTATGAGATCTTAGATATCATCAAAGGGAAAAAGACGATCGTTCTTTTAAATAAACAGGACCTTGTAAAAGAAGCAGACCTTGAAAAACTCTTAAAAGAACTGGACGGAATCCCCGTGATCGAAACTTCGATCAAAGAAAACCAGGGACTGGATGAATTTACGAAGACCGTGAAGGATATGTTCTACAATAAAGAGATCAACTTCAATGATCAGGTTTATATCACGAACATCCGCCAGAAGAGCGAACTCAAGAATGCAGCAGAGAGTCTGCAAAAGGCAATGGACAGTATCGAGGCCGGAATGTCGGAAGACTTTTTCACGATCGATATGATGGATGCCTATACTTCCTTAGGCGCCGTGATCGGAGAGTCGATCGAAGATGATCTTGCTGATGAGATATTTTCCAAATTCTGCATGGGAAAGTAATCAGTACAATTTTTGGAAGACTAAGAGTGGTGACGGGAGAGCATGGATGGTTCACGAGAAAAACTTTTTCAGTTTTTCGGTGAATCATCCATGGTAGGCCCGGCACCAGTGTAAATATTGGAGTAAGTATATGACTGAAGAATATGACGTAATTGTTGTTGGCGCAGGCCACGCGGGCTGCGAAGCCGCTCTTGCAGCTGCCAGGCTGGGGATGAAGACGATCGTTTTCACTGTCAGTATTGACAGCATTGCCCTGATGCCCTGCAATCCGAATATTGGTGGAAGTTCAAAGGGTCATCTGGTCAGAGAACTGGATGCACTTGGCGGAGAGATGGGAAAGAATATTGATAAGACCTTCATCCAGTCCAAGATGCTGAACACTTCTAAGGGGCCGGCAGTCCACTCTCTTCGTGCACAGGCGGATAAGCAGCAGTATTCAAATGCTATGCGGCAAACGATGGAGAACACAGAAAACCTGACAATCCGTCAAGGAGAAGTTGCCGAGCTGATCGTAGAGAACGGCGAAATTAAAGGCGTTAAGACTTATTCAAATTTCGTATATCTAGCAAAGGCTGTTATATTAGCAACTGGAACCTACCTAAAAGCGCGCTGTATTTATGGTGAGGTCAGCAATCCGACGGGGCCGAACGGCCTGCAGGCCGCAAACCACTTGAGCGATTCTTTAAGAGCGAATGGGATCCCTCTTAGGAGATTTAAAACGGGAACGCCGGCCAGAGTCGATAAGCGCAGCCTGGATTTTTCCAAGATGAAAGAGCAAAAGGGAGATGATCCAATTGTGCCCTTCTCTTTCTCGACCGATCCTGATTCGATCCAGAAGGAGCAGGTCTCCTGCTGGTTGACCTATACGACAGAAGAGACTCATGAGATCATTCGAAAAAACATTGACCGCTCTCCTCTCTTTTCCGGCGTGATCGAAGGAACGGGCCCTAGATACTGCCCTTCGATCGAAGACAAGGTCGTAAAATTCCCGGAAAAGACAAGACATCAGATCTTTGTGGAACCGGAAGGAAACTACACAAATGAGATGTATCTTTCCGGAATGAGCTCTTCTCTGCCGGAAGATGTTCAATATGCAATGTACAAAACGATGATCGGTCTGGAAAATGTCAAGATCGTCCGTAACGCGTATGCGATCGAATATGACTGCATTAATGCCAATGACATCAAAGCAACGCTGGAATTTAAGAAAATCTCTGGTCTCTATGCGGCTGGTCAGATCAATGGTAGTTCCGGATATGAAGAAGCTGCGGTTCAGGGCTTTATGGCCGCGGTCAATGCAGTTCGCAAAATTCAGGGGAAAGAGGCGGTAATCCTGGACAGAAGCCAGGCATATATCGGAGTTCTGATCGATGATCTTGTAACGAAAGAAAATATGGAGCCGTACCGCATGATGACTTCCCGCGCAGAATACCGCCTGCTCTTAAGGCAGGATAATGCAGATCTGCGTCTTACGGAGATTGGGCATGAGATTGGACTGGTCAGCGATGATCGTTATCGGGCGGTCTGCGAAAAGAAGCGGATCATTGAAGAAGAAGTTGCTAGAATTAAAACGATTCCGGTCGGAGCGAACAAAGAAACACAAAATATAGTGACTCAATACGGTAGTTCCCCACTAAACACGGGACTGACCTTGGATGAGCTGATCCGCCGTCCGGAACTGGATTATGAAAAAGTAAAGGCACTGGATCCGGAATATAAGGATCTTCCGAAGGATATTCTGGATCAGATCAATATCGAGATCAAATATGAGGGATATATCTCCCGTCAGCAAAAGCAGGTAGAAAACTTCCGCCGCGTTGAAGGAAGAAAGCTGTCGGAAGACATTGAATATCAAAAGATCAGTGGACTTCGCCTGGAGGCAGGCCAGAAACTGGATCAGTTCAAACCGCATTCCATTGGACAGGCATCCCGTATCTCAGGAGTGACTCCGGCAGATATCTCTGTTTTACTGATTTATTTGTCAAAAACGGAAAGGTAATGTTTCACGTGAAACAATTTGAAAAACTTGCAGAATATGCAAAAGAAAACAATATCGCATATGGAGAAGACGAGCAGAAAAAATTTCAAACCCTCTGCTCTCTTCTTATTGAGACAAATAAAGTCTTAAATCTGACCGCAATTGATGACCCGGAAGAAATCGAGATCAAACATTTTGTCGATTCTTTGGCTGCAGCCTCATTACTTAATCGCCTCTGGTCAGAAATGCTTTTTGAAAAACCAAACCAGATTGAGATGACTGATGCAGGTTTTTCTTTGGTCGATGTGGGAACCGGCGCCGGTTTTCCGGGCCTTCCTTTGAAAATCGTCTTTCCGAAAGCGCATTTCTTACTGCTCGACTCTCTTGAGAAAAGAATCAAGTTTGTTAACAATGCAATTAAGGAAATGGGTTTGGATCAGATCGAAGCAAAGGCCGGGCGCGTGGAAGACATTGCAAAAGCCGGAAGTGTTTCACGTGAAACATTCGATTTCTGCGTTACACGAGCTGTGGCAAATGCAGCGGTTCTTGCCGAATACTGCCTTCCGCTTGTAAGAGTCGGCGGATATTGTATTTTATACAAATCCGGAGAATATGAAGAAGAACTTAAGGAGGCTGAGACTGCAATCGGTATTCTGGGAGGAAAAGTCGTCGATACTGTTGAATCCACCCTTTTCGGCACGGATGCCAAAAGAAGCCTGATCGTAATCCGCAAAATAAAAGCGGCGCCGGATAAATATCCGCGCCGCCCGGGAAAACCATCAAAATCACCAATTAAGTAATATCCCCCAATACATATATTCCCTAACGAATGATTTTGTTAAGAAGAAACATCGGTTTTAACTAGATTAATGTTGTTTTAACATCTCCGAAGGTGAAGGCTTGATCCTCGCCTTCGTTTTTTAATACTGCAACATTTGGTCCGATCAGATTTTTGTGAGGAGTCAGATCTGTTGTCAGATAGCCTGCCAAACGGCTGGTGAACACATGTCTGCCTTCTTTATCAAACGGAGCCGCACCTTTCAGGCTGTATAAATTGTAAAGGAAGGTTCCAATCACCGGAAAATCAACCAGCTGGCGGATCTTCGGAGCCCAGAACTTAGAAACCTTAACATCTTCACTGTAGCAAGGATCGATCAGTACGATTTTGCCAATATTGGATGGATCGATACGATATGCCTGGAGCGCACAAAGTCCGGAACCGCCGCAGGCGATGATATCTGTAATATCTCCAATAACATCTTTAATGAAATTCTGGATCAGCAAAACATAAAGGAAGTTTGTGTATGTGATCCAAGGCTTATCTGAAAGACCGAATCCGGGAAGATCGATCCGATAGACCGTGTGATTCGAAGCTAAATGACCGGAAAGGGACTCCAAATCTTTTCCGGAATGCTGCGGATCAAAGCCATGCAGCAAAATCAGCGGAGTGCCATGTCCGCGTTTGTGGTAAAAGACTTTGCCATATTTCCAATCATAATATTTGCCGCCTTCCGGAACATTCCGGTGGACGTGTTCTTCGATATATGAAAATACCAGATTTACTCCCGCAATCAGAGCAAGAGCGCCGGCAATAAACGAAACGATTTTAAAAATTGTCTTAACGACTTTCATTTTTCATCCCCAATCAAGTCTTTGCGAATCTTATTATATTATAGGACGCCAAATTTGACAATGGCTTGGCGAAAAAGGCTTGTAATAGGGATTTTTTCTATGATATAATCCACTTTATTATCGTAGCACATTAATTTGGGACAGTAGGAGATTTTTATGGGCAGAATCATTGCGGTCGCGAACCAGAAAGGCGGGGTTGGAAAAACAACAACTACGGTCAATCTTTCCGCCGCATTAGCTGAAGAAGGAAAGAAAGTTTTGCTTGTTGATCTTGATCCGCAGGGAAATGCAACCAGTGGAGTAGGGGTGGATAAACGAAGCGTAGAGCCGACCGTTTACGAGCTGTTTACCGGGGCGGCCACCTTTGAGCAGTGCCTGATCAAAACGGAATATGATAATCTCTATGTTCTCCCGGCAAACATTAACTTATCCGGAGCAGAGATCGATCTGATCGATCAGGAAGACAGAGAATATTATCTGCAGTCGATCTTCGACGAGATCGAAGAGCAGTTCGACTTTATCCTGATTGATTGCCCGCCGTCCCTCAATATGCTGACAGTCAATGCCTTGACCGCAGCTGACAGTGTGTTAGTTCCAATCCAGTGCGAATATTATGCGCTGGAAGGCTTATCACAGCTGATCCATACGATCAATCTGGTCAAGAAGAAACTGAATCCTGCACTGGAGATGGAAGGCGTCGTTTTTACCATGTATGATGCGAGGACGAAACTTTCCATGCAGGTGGTTGAAAATGTAAAGAGTACGCTGCAGGAAAATATTTACGAGACGATCATCCCGAGAAATATCAGGCTTGCAGAAGCTCCAAGTTACGGAATGCCGATCACAGCTTATGCGACGCATTCGACAGGCGCAAACAGCTACCGGCTTTTGGCGGATGAAGTAATCCGGCACAATGCCAAGAAACGTTTCTAAAGAGGAATTACTTATACAAAAAATGCATAAGTAAAATAGAGCAGAGCAAATTCATATTATTGAAAGGCCTATATTAATAGGAAGAAATTCGAAAGAGCAGGGAAAGCATGGCAAAGAAAAAACTTGCAAAAGGCGGACTGGGAAAAGGATTGGATCTTCTGATCCCGGGAGCTGAGACAAATAAAGAAGAAGAGAAGGAAACACTGCTTCTTAAGACTTCTCAGCTTGAGCCAAACAAGGATCAGCCGAGAAAGAAATTTGATGAGGCCGCTATTGAAGAACTGGCGCAGTCCATCAAACAATATGGGATCATCCAGCCGATCATCGTCTGCAAGAGAGATGATTATTACCAGATCATTGCCGGCGAGCGCAGATGGCGCGCTGCAAAAAAAGCGGGCGTAAGAGAAGTCCCGGTTGTTGTTAAGGATTATACAGAAAAAGAAATCGCAGAGATCTCCCTGATCGAGAACATTCAAAGGGAAGATCTGAACCCGATCGAAGAAGCAAAAAGCTATAAGCGTCTGATCGACGAATATAAACTCACCCAGGAAGAACTTTCGGAGCGCGTTTCAAAAAGCAGAACCGAGATCGCCAACAAGATGCGTCTTTTAAAACTCCATGAGGATGTGCAGAAGATGCTGGTTGACGGAAGCTTAAGCGCCGGACACGCAAGAGCGCTTCTGGCACTTGAAGTCAAGAAAGAGCAGCTTCGGGTGGCAAAGGAGATTGTAGAAAAATCCTTAAGTGTCCGTCAGACGGAAGACCTGGTCAAAAAGCTCACGGCACCGAAGAAGGAAAAAGAAGGAAAAACCTCTGACAATATGGATTTTGTTTACCGGGATTTGGAGAAAAAACTTTCTGACTGTCTCGGAACAAAGGTGAAGATCAGCCGCAAGGACAAAAACAAGGGAAAGATCGAAATTAATTATTACTCAGAAGACGAATTAGACAGACTATACGGAATACTGAACAAGGGAGCGAAATAAGAAATGCTGGACATTAAATTTGTTCGTGAGAATGCAGACGCAGTAAAAGAAAATATCAGAAAGAAATATCAGGATGCAAAGCTCCCGCTGGTTGACGAAGTGATCTCTCTGGACAGAGAAAACCGAGACATCAAGGCGGAAGTAGAGGCACTTAGAGCGAATAAGAACAAAATCTCCAAGGAGATTGGAAAGCTTATGGGGCAGGGTCTTAAGGATGAAGCCGAAAAGGTGAAAGCTGAAGTCGCCAGAGACAATGAGAGAATTGACGAGTTGTCTGCCCGCGAAAGAGAAGTAGAGGCTGAACTCAAAGAAAAGATGATGATCATCCCGCAGATGATCGATCCGTCTGTTCCGATTGGAAAAGATGACAGCGAAAATGTTGAAATAGAAAAATTTGGAGAGCCCATCGTTCCGGATTATGAGATCCCGTACCACACGGAGATCATGGAGAGCTTTAATGGCATCGACTTAGATTCTGCTCACCGCGTGGCCGGCAACGGATTCTACTATCTGATGGGAGATATCGCAAGACTCCACAGCGCTGTGATTGCATATGCAAGAGATTTCATGATCGACCGCGGATTTACATACTGCGTTCCGCCGTTCATGATCCGCAGCAATGTGGTTACGGGCGTTATGAGCTTTGCGGAGATGGATGCCATGATGTATAAGATCGAGGGAGAAGACCTTTATCTTATCGGCACAAGCGAGCACTCTATGATCGGTAAGTTTATCGGCCAGATGATCGATGAGGAGCAGCTGCCGATCACTATGACAAGTTATTCTCCTTGCTTCCGTAAGGAAAAAGGCGCGCATGGTCTGGAGGAGAGAGGCGTATACCGCATTCATCAGTTTGAAAAGCAGGAGATGATCGTTGTCTGCAAGCCGGAAGAGAGCAAACTCTGGTATGACAAATTATGGAAGAACACGGTTGATCTGTTCCGCTCCATGGAGATCCCGGTCAGAACACTTGAGTGCTGCTCCGGAGATCTGGCTGATCTGAAGGTGAAATCCTGTGATGTGGAGGCCTGGTCTCCGCGTCAGAAAAAATATTTCGAGGTAGGAAGCTGTTCCAATCTCGGCGACGCACAGGCAAGAAGACTTATGATCAGGGTCAAAGGAAAAGAAGGAAGATATTTAGCCCACACGCTCAACAACACCGTTGTTGCTCCGCCGAGAATGCTGATCGCGTTCCTGGAAAACCATCTGCAGGCGGACGGCAGCGTAACGATCCCGGAAGTGCTTAGGCCATACATGGGAGGCAAAGAAGTCCTCGTTCCGAACAACACTAAGTAAAAAATGTATATGCTTGCCGGGAGAGCATTGGTACTTCTGCAAGAAAGCATTTTGAAGCTTTCGGCAGAAGTGCCAATGGTAGGCCCGGCAAAGCAAAAACATTTTTCTGCCTCCTTAGTTAAATGGATATAACAAGCCCCTCCTAAGGGCTAGTTGCAGGTTCGATTCCTGCAGGGGGTGTTTTGCCACAAGGCAAATATTTTGAAACCCAAAACAGGTAAACCTGTGACGGCAGCAGCTAATAGCTAAGCCGTCGCAAAAAAAGAAAGAAGGGAAAACCAATGAAAAACACAAAAACAAGAAAAGTCCTGAGCATCGTGCTGGCTGCAGTTCTTGCTTTTGCAATGTTCGCACTTGCAGCATGCGGCGGAAGTTCTGATGGCGGAAACACACCGGCAGGTTCAGGCGCAGCTTCTGGCGGATCAGACAAACCGGTTCTTAAAGTCGGGTTTATCGGACCGCTTACCGGCGAAGCAGCTCTTTATGGAAATGCTGCAAAGCAGGGCGCAGAGATCGCAGTGGAAGAGATCAACGCAGATGATGCGTATCCGTTCCAGATCGAATTCAAAGCAGAAGACGATGTTCATGATGCAGAAACATCTGTCAACGCATACAACAACCTGATGGACTGGGGTATGCAGATGCTGGTTGGTTCTGTAACAACAACCCCTTGCGTAGCTGTATCTGCAGAAACCAACAAAGACAGAGTCTTTGAGATCACTCCGTCTGCTTCTTCCACAGCAGTTATCGAAGGCAAAGACAATGTATTCCAGGTTTGCTTCACAGACCCGAACCAGGGTATTGCATCCGCAGACTACCTTGCTGAAAACAATGCAGGCGCAAAAGTTGCTGTCATCTACAAGAACGATGATGCATATTCGCAGGGCATCCGCGATACTTTCGTAAAAGAAGCAGCTGAGAAAAACCTTGAAGTTGTTTACGAAGGAACATTTACAACAGATACACAGACAGACTTCTCTGTACAGCTGACTGCTGCACAGGCTGCAAACGCAGACGTTGTATTCCTTCCGATGTACTACACACCGGCATCCGTTATCTTCAAGCAGGCAAAAGACATGGGTTATGCTCCTCTGTTCTTCGGCGTTGATGGTATGGATGGTATCCTTGGTATGGATGGATTCGACACCAGCCTTGCAGAAGGCGTTATGCTTCTGACTCCGTTCGCAGCTGACTCTACAGAGAACGGCATTCCGGAATTCGTTGCTAAATATCAGGAAAAATACGGCGAAGTTCCAAGCCAGTTCGCAGCTGATGGATATGATGCAATCAGAGTTATTGTTGAGACATTCATGAAAGCTGGTCTTACTACAGATATGACAACGGAAGAACTCTGCGATGGAATGATCGCTCAGATGCCACAGGTGGCAGTTAACGGTCTCACCGGCGAAGGCATGACATGGAATGCTGAAGGCGAAGTATCAAAAGCTCCTATGGCCGTTGTCATCAAAGACGGCGTTTATGTAACTCCGTAAGTAAACAAAACAACTGACAGAAGTTACGAAATAACGAAAAATCTCTATCTGCTGCCGGACCAAACGGTTCGGCAGCAATAGTGGATTTTCAGGCAGAGTATAAAAAAGGGAAAATCATGGAATTTTTATCTTATTTAATCAGCGGGCTCAGTCTGGGCAGCGTATATGCGATAATCGCGCTTGGATATACCATGGTTTATGGTATCGCCAAGATGCTGAACTTTGCACATGGTGATGTCATCATGGTAGGCGGGTATGTTTCCTTCCTTGCGATCAGCAAGTTGAACCTGCCGACCTGGGTGGCGATCCTTCTTGCCATTGTCGTATGTACGGTGCTTGGTGTTGTCATTGAAGGTCTTGCATACAGACCTCTTCGTCAGGCGACATCGCTCGCAGTTTTGATCACAGCAATCGGTGTTTCCTATTTCCTCCAGAATGCAGCACAGCTTCTCTGGGGTGCAAATCCGATTTCTTATAATCCGGTCATTTCAGGAACGCTTTCCTTGGGAGGCGGAAAACTCAATATTTCCGTCATCTCTTTAGTAACCATCGCTGTCTGCATCATCATCATGATCGGACTTTCCATTTTCATTTCCAAGAGCAAAATGGGTAAAGCGATGAGAGCGTGCTCGGAAGATAAGGGTGCAGCACAGCTTATGGGAATCAATGTGAACAGGACAATTTCTGTCACGTTTGCAATTGGTTCTGCGCTTGCCGCAATTGCAGGTGTTCTGCTTTGTTCCTCTTATCCGCAGCTGATGCCGACCACCGGTTCCATGCCGGGTATCAAGGCATTTACCGCTGCAGTCTTCGGAGGCATCGGATCTGTCCCGGGTGCATTCATCGGCGGACTTCTTTTAGGTATCATCGAGTCCTTTGCTAAGGCGTACATATCAACCCAGCTTGCCAATACGATCGTGTTTGCAGTGCTGATCATCGTTCTTCTTGTCCGTCCGACCGGACTTCTCGGCAAGAAGATCTCTGAGAAAGTCTGATGGAGGTGTAAATATGGAAACGAAAAAATTTACACTGAAAAAAGACGCAAGAAAAGATATTATCACGATCGCCGGTACGGTTGTTGGACTGGCCGTACTGATGATCCTTTCGAATGTCGGGGTTCTGGGAAGAGCACACACGGCTCTGTTGATCCCGATCTGCTGTTGGGTCGTCGCAGCATTGGGACTGAACCTTTGTGTTGGTATCTTAGGAGAGCTCTCCTTAGGCCACGCTGGATTTATGAGCGTTGGCTGCTTTGTCGGAATTACAGTATCGGAAGCACTGGCAAGATCGGTCGAAAGCCCAACGATCAGACTGATCCTGGCCATCGTGATCGGAGCGATCTTTGCAGCGATCGTCGGATTCCTGATTGGTATTCCGGTCCTTCGACTGAAGGGCGACTACCTTGCAATTGTCACCCTTGCTTTTGGTGAGATCATCAAAGATATCGTGAACTGCCTGATCGTTGGCGTGGACGATCAGGGGTTGCATATCATCTTCAATGCAACCGGAAGCAAAACGGCTGCTGATCTCAATCTTGCAGAAGGAGGCAAGGCGATCATTCAGGGTGCACAGGGAGCGGTCGGAACAGAGACCATTTCCACTTTCCTTGGCGGAGCGATCATGGTCGTGATCGTACTGGTCATCGTATTGAATTTCGTAAGAAGCCGGACGGGTCGTGCGATCAAAGCAATCAGGGACAACCGGATCGCAGCGGAAGCGACGGGACTTCAGGTTACGAGATATAAAATGATCGCGTTCACACTGTCTGCAGCAATCGCTGGTGCAGCAGGTGTTTTATACGGACTGAATTTCTCCAGTCTGGTTGCGACAAAATTCAATTTCAACACTTCCATTCTGATCCTGGTCTACGTTGTACTTGGCGGACTTGGAAATATGTGGGGAACCGTTATCGCGGCAACCGTACTTTATGTACTGCCGGAGCTCTTAAGAGCATTCTCCGATTACAGAATGCTTGCTTATGCGATCGTGCTGATCATCGTTATGATCGGAACAAACAACCAGCAGCTGAAAGCGCTGTTTAAGAAGATCATTCCAAGACGGCATGACCCCCGAAAGGAGGTGCAGTGATATGGCATATCAATCGGATAAAGTACAAAAGAAACAGATGGTAAACGTTCCGAGTGAGGCCATCGTACCGGAATCTGATCTTGGCAAGATGCCGGTTTTAGAGTGCAGACACCTCGGAATCGAATTCGGTGGACTGAAGGCAGTTGATGATTTCAATCTGATCATCGGACCGACAGAGATTGCCGGACTGATCGGACCGAACGGTGCCGGAAAAACCACGGTATTTAACCTTCTGACAAAAGTATATCAGCCGACACAGGGCACGATCCTCTTAAATGGTGTTGATACAGCAGGCAAAACAACCTCACAGATCAACCAGATGGGTATCGCAAGAACCTTCCAGAACATCAGGCTCTTTGATGACCTGACGGTAGAGGAGAATGTTAAGATTGGGCTTCATAATGAAATGAAATATTCCACCCTGACAGGCATCTTAAGACTTCCGGGATACTGGAAGAATGAGAAAAAGATGCATAACCGGGCATTGGAACTCTTAGATATCTTCGGCATGGCGGACCAGGCAGACTGGAAAGCAAGTTCCCTGCCGTATGGTGCCCAGAGACGTCTCGAGATCGTAAGGGCTCTTGCTACAAATCCGTCCCTGCTGCTCCTTGATGAGCCTGCAGCCGGAATGAATCCGAACGAGACGATCGAGCTGATGGAGAATATCTCCAAGATCAGAGATGATTTCAATATCGCGATCCTTCTGATCGAGCACGACATGAGCCTCGTCATGGGTATCTGCGAAGGTATCTGCGTATTGAACTTCGGCCGCGTGATTGCAAAAGGAACAGCGGAAGAGGTTCAGTCAAATCCGGAAGTCATTGAGGCATATCTTGGAAAGAGGAAGGAGGACTGACATGAGCATATTAACAGTTGACCATATCAATGTTTATTATGGCAGTATTCATGCGGTAAAAGATATCTCCTTCGAGGTCAATGAGGGTGAGATCGTTACCCTGATCGGATCCAACGGTGCGGGAAAGAGCACAACGCTTCAGACAGTTTCCGGGCTTTTAAGATCCAAAACAGGTTCCATTACTTTTATGGATAAGAATATCAGTTCCGTAGCTCCGCATAAGATCGTAGAACGCGGACTGGCTCACTGTCCGGAAGGCAGAAGAATCTTCCTTCAGATGACAGTGGAAGAAAATCTGGCAATGGGCGCATATACCGCTCCAAAGAATTCGATCGAGAGTTCTTTGGAAAATGTATACGAACATTTTCCAAGACTGAAGGAGCGTCGCAAACAGATCGGCGGTACGCTCTCCGGTGGAGAGCAGCAGATGCTGGCGATGGGACGTGCGATGATGTCCCTTCCGAAACTGCTGATGCTGGATGAGCCCTCCATGGGTCTTGCTCCGATCCTGGTCGAAGAGATCTTTAATATTATCCGCGACCTGCATGAATCCGGAACAACGATCCTGCTGGTTGAGCAGAATGCGCAGATGGCTCTTTCTGTTGCTGACCGGGCATACGTTCTGGCAAACGGAACGATCACTCACTCCGGAACCGGCGAAGAACTGGCACACAGTGACGAGATCCGGAAAGCATATCTTGGTGGCTGATCAAAAA
>JAZQCK010000034.1:0-86186 GCA_045546255.1 Lachnospiraceae bacterium
GGACACAAAGATGAGAAAGACATTAAAAGGCGGGATGATATCGATGGCGGCGCTCGCGGTGGCGGTTGCGATGATGGCGACAGGCTGTGGCGGACAGAGCACAGAGGAGGCCGCGTCAGCAGCATCTTCCTATGTTGTGGACTCTTCCGCAGCTGCAATGGATGCAAGCGGAACCTATCTGACCGCGGATGATATCACGATCAACGAAACCATTGAAAATAACGAGGACAGCGCACATGCCATCGAAGCCGATGGAGAAAGCGCATCCTATTCCAATACAAAAGTTGTTAAGACGGGGGATTCTTCCCAAGGAGATGAAGCGGATTTCTATGGAGACAATGCGGCGATTTTTGCAACGAACGGAGCGACACTGGACCTGGCGGAGATGGTCGTTGAGACTAACGGGACGCATGCGAATGCTGTGTTCAGCTATGGCGAAGGGACGACAGTCAATGTTTCGAACTCCGTGATTGAAACCAGCGGCAACTGTTCCGGCGGAATCATGACGACTGGCGGCGGAACCATGAATGCGACGAATCTGACGATTCATACAACAGGTAATTCTTCCGCGGCGATCCGCTCTGACAGAGGCGGCGGAACAGTGACCGTGAACGGCGGAAGCTACACGACAGAAGGCGTCGGCTCTCCGGTCATCTATTCCACGGCAGACATCACAGTTTCCAATGCACGTATGGAATCGACGGCATCCCAGGGCGTCGTTGTGGAAGGACAGAACTCTGTGGCATTGAATGATGTGACATTGATCGCAGATAATACGACGAAAAACGGCGATAAATCCGATTATTACCAAGCAGTCATGATCTATCAGTCGATGTCCGGCGATGCGGATGAAGGAACTGCATCCTTCACCATGAACGGCGGAAACCTTACGAACCTGAACGGAGACATCTTCTTTGTCAATAATACGATGTGTGACATCAATCTTTCAGGCGCGGAGATTGTAAATGAAGCAGACGGGGTGTTCTTAAGAGCAGAAGCAGCCGGATGGGGAAGCGAAGGCTCGAACGGCGGACATGTTACCATGAATGCCGCAGATCAGGAGATCGATGGCGACATGATCGTGGATGAGGTTTCAACACTGAACCTTTATCTGACCGAAGGCAGCAGTTTCGAAGGCGCGATCAACAGTGATGGGGAAGCAGGAGAAGTGTACGTGGAGCTTTCCGGCGGATCTACCTGGACACTGACAGGGGATTCCTATATCACCAGCTTAACTTGTGATGCGGATAGCATTGATCTGAACGGACATACCTTATATGTCAATGGCGTGGCATATACTGCCGGCACAGCTTCTTCCGGAAGCGCCATCGAAGTCGAGATCACCAGCACTGGTGGAGGCATGGGTGGTGCGCCGGATGGCATGGGTGGCACACAGGGAGGAACACCTCCGGCAAAACCAGGCAACTAGCGATTCGCGAAGCGAGAGCTTAGTAGCCCAGCGAAGCGATGAGCACTAGCTGAGAGCGAGCCGTAGGCGAAGGCCGAAGCATACGTGCGACGCATGCCGGGCCCTTAGCGATTCGCGAAGCGAGAGCTTAGTAGCCCGGCGAAGCGATGAGCACTAGCTGAGAGCGAGGGAGACAGGGAGACAGAGAACAGTTTTCTGTCTCCCTGTGGTCTTTCTTAAAGAATAAGTAGGTTTTTGGTAGAAAATAGAATGGTTTTAAGATAGAATATACGCATGAAGATTTTAATTAAGGGCGGTCTGGCTCTTCTTTTTGATGGGCAGACCTTTAAAGTGGAACCAAAAGATATTTTAGTTGATGGCAATCAGATTGCGAAGGTTGCCGAGCAGGGCACGCTCGAGGAGGCGTCTGCGGCAGACCTCAAGATCATTGATGCGGCCGGCAAACTCGTTATGCCGGGTCTGATCAACGCGCATACGCATGCCTACATGAGCCTTTTCCGAAACTATGCGGATGACAGGGATTTCTGGGACTGGCTCGCGGCCGTTCAGAAAGTCGAAGAAGACATGACGGAAGAGGACTGCTACTGGGGCACGCTCCTCAACGCGATCGAGATGATCAAGACCGGAACAACCTGCTTTGTGGACATGAATATCAAGACCGCAAAGCCGGGGATGAGCACGGGACCTGAAAGCTCCAGCGCAGGTGCGGCCAATGATGCCGGAATGCGCGCGGTCATAACGAGAGGTCTTTCCGGAAACGCGGATGACGAAGATTCCCTGATGAAATTCGGAAGAGTCTTAAAAGAAATAGAGACCTTTAAAGGTAACGAGCGTGTCAAGTTCTGGTTCGGTCCGCATGCTCCATATAGCTGCATGGCAGATTATCTGGTCAAGCTTACGAACGCAGCAAAAGAGCATGGAGCCGGCATCACGATCCACCTCTCCGAAAGCACGGGCGAAGTGGAGAATATGATCAAAGAGCATGGCGTCACGCCGATCAAATATGTGGCGGACCTCGGTGTCTTCGATGTCCCGACGATTGCAGCGCACTGCGTCCAGGCAACGGATGACGACATTCAGATCATGAAAGAGAAAGGCGTCAGCGTTGCGATGAATCCGAAGAGCAACATGAAGCTTGGAAATGGTTTTATGCCGGCGGAACAATTTCTGAATGCAGGAGTCAACCTCTGTCTTGGAACCGACGGCTGCGGAAGCAACAACACCCAGAACCTGTTTGCGGAAATGAACGCGGCAGCATTGATCTATAAAGGCGATAACCAGAAAGCCGAGTGCATCAGCGCGGAAGATGTTTTGAAGTTTGCCACGGTGAACGGCGCAAAAGCGCTTGGCATGGAAGGTAAGCTCGGTGTGATCAAAGAAGGCGCGCTTGCGGACTTGATCATCTTAAACCTGGATGAGCCGGAGTTTTACCCGACCAGCAATTTGGTCAGCGCCTTGGCTTATTCTGCAACGGGAAGAGAAGTCGAGACCGTGATCATCGACGGAAACCTTGTCATGGAAGACAACAAGATCTTAACCATGGATGTTAAGAATGTATATGAAGAGTGCCAGAAGATCGCAGGGCGGCTTCATATGCTGAAGAAGTAGATCAATCGGCTGACAATGAATGACACAGTGTTAAAAAAACTAAAAGGAAAGAATAGCATGAGCAATATCAAAGACATTAACTTGGCAGATTCCGGAAAACAGAAAATTGAGTGGGTCAGAAGAAACTGTCCGCTCTTAAGTTCTCTGGAAAAAGAATTTGAACAGAGCAAACCATTTGCAGGCGTAAAGGTTGCGCTTTCTGTGCATCTTGAAGCAAAGACGGCGTACCTTTGCCATGTGCTGAAAACCGGCGGAGCAGAGATGTTCATCACCGGAAGCAACCCGCTTTCCACGCAGGATGATGTTGCTGCAGCAGTCGCAGCGGAAGGCATGGAAGTGTTTGCATGGTACAACTGCACAGAAGAAGAATACTTCGACAATATCCGTAAAGTATTGGATAACAACTGCAACATCATTATCGATGACGGCGGAGACCTTGTTCATATGCTTCACACGGAGATGAAAGACAAACTCCAGTATGTGATCGGTGGCTGCGAGGAAACAACGACAGGCATTATCCGACTGCGTGCAATGGCGGCAGCAGATCAGCTGAAGTTCCCGATGGTCATGGTCAATGATGCAGACTGTAAGCATTTCTTCGATAACCGCTATGGAACAGGGCAGTCTGTATTTGACGGTATCAACCGCACGACCAACCTGATCGTTGCAGGAAAGAATGTCGTTATCGCAGGCTATGGCTGGTGCGGCAAAGGCTGCGCAATGAGAGCAAAAGGACTCGGCGCAAAAGTTATCGTCACCGAAGTCGATCCGGTGCGCGCGATCGAAGCGGTCATGGATGGCTTTGAAGTCATGACAATGAATGAGGCTGCAAGACTCGGCGACTTCTTCATTACTGTGACCGGATGCTGCGACGTCATCGACATGGAAGATTTCATGGTGATGAAAGACGGTGCAATCTGCTGTAATGCAGGACACTTTGATATCGAGGTTGATGTGAAGGCGCTTCGCGAAAATGCAGTGGAAGCAAGAGAGATGCGTAAAAACATCATGGGCTACAAACTGTCAAACGGCAACTGGATCTATATCCTGGCAGAAGGAAGACTCGTTAACCTGGCAGCAGGAGACGGCCATCCGGCAGAGATCATGGATATGAGTTTTGCGATCCAGGCACTGTCTGCAAAATACTTAGTAGAACAGAATAAAGCAGGAAATATCAAAGACGGAAAGATCGTACTCGGCGGCAGAGAAGAAAGCCTGATCAAAGTCCCTGATGAAGTCGATAAAGAAGTTGCAAAGCGAAAACTCGAATTCCTTGGAAAGAATATCGACACATTGTCAGATAAACAGAAAGAATATTTGGAGAGTTCAGGAATATGAAAAACATTCAGTTAAGCATTCGCGGAGTGGAAGAACTCCCGGATTTTGAAGTCGAACAATTTGCAGAAGAAGCACTCTTCGCACAGAAGACACTGGTGGAAAAACTGGGGCCCGGAAGTGAATTTACCGGCTGGGTGGATCTTCCGGAAAATTATGACAAAGAAGAGTTTGCAAGAATCAAAGAAGCGGCAAAAGAAATCCGCGCAAACAGCAAGGCGCTGGTTGTCTGCGGAATCGGCGGGTCCTACCTTGGCGCAGCAGCTGCGATCGATTTCTTAAAGGGCGGCATGCACAACTTGAAAAATGCCGGTCCGGATGGAGACCTTCAGATTTTCTTCGCAGGAAACAACATGGCTCCTTCCTATATCAACGATGTTCTGGAGCTGGTTAAGGATAAAGACTTTTCCGTCAACGTCATTTCCAAATCCGGCACAACGATGGAAACCTCCGTTTCTTTCCGCATTTTTAAAAAAGCGCTGGAAGAAAAGTACGGAAAAGAAGAAGCAGCAAAACGCATTTATGCGACAACCGATAAAAGCAAGGGAGCACTCAAATCGCTTGCAGATAAAGAAGGATATCAGACCTTTGTCGTCCCGGATGATATCGGCGGACGCTATTCCGTTCTTTCTGCAGTCGGACTTCTTCCGATCGCGGCAGCGGGCTGTGATATCGATGCTTTGATGGCAGGCGCAGCATCGGTCCGCAAAGAAATCTTAGAAAGCGAAGAACCCTTCAACGAAGTGATTGCTTACGCATCTTTGAGACAGGAACTTTATGAGTGGGACCGCTTCATCGAGATCTTTGTAAATTATGATCCGGATCTAAGGATGTTTGCCGAATGGCTGAAACAGCTCTTCGGAGAGAGCGAAGGAAAAGACGGATACGGCATTTTCCCGGCATCGCTCAACTTTACAAGCGACCTCCATTCCATGGGCCAGATGATCCAGGAAGGAGAGCGCAACATCTTCGAGACGGTGATCAACGTTCGCAACGTTATCAAGGATATCGAAATCCCGGCGTTTGATGAGGATTTCGACGGACTGAAATATTTAGAAGGGAAGCCGGTCAGTCTCCTGAACCAGACCGCCGTTGCGGGAACTGCAAGTGCACATTTAGCAGGTGACGTTCCGCAGGTCTATATCGAGATTCCGGACAGAAGTGAATTCTCACTCGGCGAGCTCTTCTATTTCTTTGAGTTTGTCTGCGGTGTGAGCGCATACGTTGAAGGCGTGAATCCGTTTGACCAGCCGGGCGTAGAAGCATATAAAAAGAACATTAAGGAAATCCTGGCGAAATATAAAGATTGACAGAAATAACCTTTAGTCTTCTTCGATGATCTGGATCTCCAGATAGTCGAAGCCGGATTCGCCGATAAAGGAATCAATGGTAAACCGTGTTCTGGCGACGCGCTTGAAATCAGCGATGTTGGAGTCAAGCCAGATCGGAACACTCAGATCGAACTCGTGACAGACACTTTCAAGACCGTCAAAGATTTTGCGGGTACGGTTAAGAACAGGATCATCGTTTTCATAAACGAAGTCCTTCAGCATTTTGTTATTTTTAAATAGCTTTCCCCATAACCTGAACATGTGGGGATTGTAGCACAGCAAAGGAAGTGTTTTCAATATGACAGAGAAAATCGCACAGTTAAAAGAATGGGTCGATAGCAGCGATAACATCGTGTTTTTCGGCGGAGCGGGCGTCTCTACGGAAAGCAATATTCCGGATTTTCGAAGTGTCGACGGGCTTTATAATCAGGAGTATGATTATCCGCCTGAGACGATTCTTAGCCATACCTTTTTCATGAGGAATCCGGAGGAGTTTTACCGCTTTTATAAAAACAAGATGCTGATCCTCGATGCGAAACCGAATGCAGCACATTTAAAGCTTGCAGAGCTTGAGGCGCAGGGAAAACTGAAAGCGGTCGTCACGCAGAACATCGACGGACTTCATCAGGCAGCCGGCAGCAAGGTCGTTTATGAACTTCACGGAAGCGTACACAGAAACTACTGCATGAAATGCCGGAAGTTCTTTGGCCCGGAATATATGGCACAGGCAGAGGGCGTTCCGAAATGCGACGCCTGCGGTGGAATGATCAAACCGGATGTTGTGCTTTATGAAGAAGGTTTGGACAACGATGTCATCAGCGGAGCAGTCAATGCCATCAGCAGAGCAGACGTTTTGATCATTGGCGGAACAAGCCTTGTGGTTTATCCGGCGGCCGGACTGATCGATTATTACAGAGGAAAGAAACTGGTGCTGATCAACAAGAGCACGACGCCGCGTGACGGCATCGCAGATCTGATCATCAATGACAGTATAGGAAAAGTATTTTCACAGATATAGGAGGAATGATCCATGGATAGCAATTTTTTAAGTGGAGGCATTGCAGAACTTCAGCAGGCCAAAACGACCATCGCGGATGCGAATCGTCTTCAGGCGAACTTTGATGCAGCGATGGCAGTGGCGTCTGCAAAAGAAAAAGATTTTGAGAGCCAGAAGAAATACGTGAATGATAAAATCAATAGCGCGATCAAAGAAAGACGCAGTGTAATCAAGAAGACGCATGATGAGCAGGTTGATCTGGCAAACAAAAACCTGAAAGAGGCAGAGAAAAAGAGGAGAAACGCAAAGGCAGATGCAGTTCAGGCAAGAATCTCAAACGAGACTTCGGACCTGAACGAGCAGAACGATGCCTTAAAGAAACAGGTAAAATCCCTCTTTAAAGATAACCGCATGCCGGCCATCTGCAACACGAAGTTCTTCTATGCCCTTTATGCGCCGAAGTCAGCGAGCGACTTTATCATCCTGGTACTGACGGTCATCCTCACTCTTGGTGTGATTCCGAATGTGGTTTGTGCATTGCTCCAGACGGACAAACTGATCATCAAGATCCTGATCTATCTTGCGATCGTTGTTTTCTTTGTTGCGCTCTACTTTATCATCTTCCTTATTTCGAAGAGAAATGCGAAGGGCGGCATCATTGAGCAGGCCCGTCCGCTCAGAGCCTCCATTAAAAAGAACAACAAAGAGATCAAAAAGATGTCTCATTCCATCGTGAAAGACAAAGATGAATCCACCTACGGGTTAGAGGGATTCGATTCCGAGATCGATTCACTCCAGAAAGTCTTAAATGATACGGTTCAAAAACGCGAGGATGCACTCAAAGTCTTTGATGAGGAGACCGCTGTTCAGATCCGCGATGAGATCCAGAAAGAGAATCAGCCGACGCTTGATAAGATGATGGAAGAGATGAAGGCGAGCCGTGCGGAATTTGATTCCGCAAAAGCACAGGCAGCGCAGGCGGCAGAGAATGTCACAAACAATATTGAAGTATATCTCGGAAAGAAAAATACATCGGTTGAAAAGATCGACGGATTGATTTCGCTGATTCAGGAAGGAAAGGCAAGCACCATTATGGAAGCGTTAGACATCCAGAATGGTGAAATCAAATAATGTCACCGACTCGAAGAAAAAGTACCTATCATTCAAAAACAAACAGACGCTATTCTGTGAAAAAGCAAAGAAGAAGGATGATCATCACTACAATTATCGTTGTAGTGGCAGTCCTTCTTCTTGTTGCGGGCGCCTGGGCCTATCTTCGGTTTAGGACCTATGACGACTATAAAGTCAAAGCCAACCTGGACATTGCAAACTCTGATGAGCGCACGACCTATATGGCCTGCAAAGAAGGCTATGTGAAATGCGCAGGAGACGGAATCACATGCTTTGACAAAAAGGGAGTCATTTGGGCCGAAACCTATGAGATGACGCAGCCGCTCATTGACACCTGTAAAAATTACATTGCAGTTGCTGACCTCAAAGGGTCTGATATTTACATTTATGATGAGAGCGGACAGGCGAGCCGTTTTTCTGTTTCTCACCCGATCCTCGACATTGAAGTGTCGGAGCAGGGCGTTGTTGCTGTGGCGACCAACGACGGAACCTCAAATTTTATCGAGGTGCTTGATAAGGCCGGAAATGAGCTGATCACAGCAAAAAGCGTCTTTTCCTCCAGCGGATATCTGATGGATATTGCGCTTTCGGAGGATGGCAGTTCTTTAGCAGCCGCATTTATCTATGTCAGTGAAGGAACGCTGGAATCCAAAGTTGTCTTCTACGATTTCAACGGCGAAGGAGAAATTACCGGTGGGTTCAATCAGTATAAAGATACCGTTGTAACGAACGTGGAGTTCCTTAATCCTTCCGCTGTCTGTGCAGTCGGAGACCGCGCGATCACGATCTATAAAGTGAAACCGACGCCGTCAATCGTCTACGAAGATCTGGACCTTCCGTATGAGATCCAGAGCGCATTCTTTGGCGAGAACAAGCTTGGCCTGGTCGTAGAAGATGAGAGCAGTGACAGCACGTATAATATCAAAGTGTTTAACAACAGAGGCAGGGAAATCGCAGACTGCGGAACGGACTTCCCATATAACAAGGTCGCGTTCTCCGGAAACTATGTCATGCTGCATTCCGTCAACGACTGTGAGCTTTACAGTTTCGCGGGCGTCCGCAAGTTTGCATATTCCTTTGACGAGCGGATTGAATCCTTGCTCCCGTGTGGAAACGGACGGGATTATATCTACGCAACGGCAAACAATACAGAGTTTATCAGGATCAAATAATATGACAGCATCGATCATCGCAAGCATCATTGTTGCGGCAATTTTAATCTTCTTTTTTGTTTGGGGATTCCATAGGGGATTCCTCAGGATATTGCTTACAACCATGGCGCTGATCGTCACGGTCGTGGCAGCAGGCGTTCTGACCCCTTATGTTTCCAACTGGATGGAAGGGATGTTCATTGGAAAGAGCATTGATAAGAAGATTGGTACGTATCTGGAAGAGCACATCGATAACCCGGTCGTGAATCAGGTTGATGCAGCCCAGGAGATCGTGATCGACAAACTGCCGCTTCCAAAGTTCATGCGGAAAGACATCAGCGAGAAGAATACGGCGAGCGAGTATGCCTCCCTCCAGGTAAAAAGTTTCACACAGTATCTGAAGACGAGACTGGTAAACATTATTTTGAATATCATTGCGTTTGTTGTTCTGCTGATCGTGATCTATCTGGTGATCCGAATATTGCTGGGCATTTCGAAAGTGATCAGCCGGATTCCGGTCATCGGCGGGGTGAACCGCATTTTGGGTGCGGTCCTGGGATTGGCGGAAGGCCTGCTTGTGATCTGGTGCCTTTGTCTGATCGTGATGATGCTGGCCAGCACGCCGTTTGGCATGAAGGCGGTCGAAGTCATCAACGGAAACGGATTTTTGAAATTCTTCTATGACAACAACGGCATCATCCTCGGTGTGAACGCATTGTTTAAAGCGTTCCTGTAAGTTGTGACTGCTTAAACGCGTGCCATAGGAGTCACAACCCCCAAAAAGCTGCAAGCATTTAGTGGTTGACGTGGAAAAAGGCAATTGATATAATAATCGAGCGTTCAAAAAGCGCATACAATATAAGGCGACATAGCCAAGTGGTAAGGCGTGGGTCTGCAACACCCTGATCACCGGTTCAAATCCGGTTCTCGCCTCGGGTAATGAGGTCTCGAAAATCCTTTAAAATCAAGGGTTTTCGAGATTTTTTATTTGGATTAAAAGGGAAAATTATTGGGTGACCTATGGGTGACTGACTACATAATGGCCCTGAGACGCTCCAGAGAATCCAGATTTTTTATGTATTTGTCAGTCATCTGTGCCGTTGTGTGTCCAAGCAGAGCCTGAACGGTTTTAATATCATGGCACTTCCGGTAAGCGGCAGTTGCAGCGGTTGTTTTAAGGCTAAGTGTTTCGATCTGCCTTAAATCCGTAATTCTCGCGTACTTCGCGGCTTCTTTTATCCATTTTAACTTCGAGCTTTTGAATCTTTAAAATCAAATTTGATTTTAACAGCATTAAAATACTATGTTATTAAGAGGATGCAAACAAAAGGTACTCAAAAAAGAAATTAGCGAATTTGCTAAAATCAAAAAGATTGACTTTTGATTTTAAAAGTGATATTGTTTTCAAAAAGGAGGAGATTTAAGATGAGCGAGGCGTATAAAGCGGTAATGTTACCATTGGCAAGCGGACTTATTGACTATAAGTATTTTCTTGATGAATTAATTGTAGCGACATCGAAACTAGAAGTATACAAAGAAAAAATTAAAGACAGTAAAGTGAATAGTGATTGGTTTATGCCCACCTTGCAAATGAAAGAAGCTTTGGCATCGTCTTCCTTGGAAGGTACACAGGCAACGCTTGATGGAGTCTTAACAAATCAAACATTGCAGGCAACAGACAATCAGAATACAAACGAGGTCGATAACTATTCTAAGGCTACAGAGCTCGGAAGAAAAATATTATCAAGAGAAGATTTTTCCAATGGTTTTTTTTACGATATTCATTCTACCTTAATGGAAGGAAATGTTAGAAAGCCGGGATTGATAGGATCCTATCGTACGGAACAAAATTATATTGGGAAAAATGACAAATCGCATGCAATCACCTTTATTCCGCCGGAGCCGGAAGAAGTCCCTGACCTGATGAGTAATTTGATTGATTATATTAATTCCCCAACAGATTCTTTTCAGCCGCTTATCAGGACCGCGATTATACACGCGCAATTTGAAACTATTCATCCGTTTATGGATGGTAATGGTCGTGTTGGTCGTATGTTGATTCCGTTGTTTTTGTATGCTAATAAACAAATTGACTCACCCTATTTCTTTATTAGTGAGGCACTCGAACATGACAAAATCAAATATTACAATCTCTTGAATGAAACGCGGACTAAAGACAATTGGAACGACTGGATCAAATTTTTTCTTTCAACCGTTGCCAAACAGTGTGAAAAATATATTGGAATAATAAATGCAATAAACGTTTTATACGAGCAAGATCTTCAGCATGCAAGAGCTGTTATAAAGAATTCTAAGGTAGTTGATATTATTGACTCGCTCTATAGGTATCCGATAACAAATACCAAACTTATTGCCTCGGATACGAGAATTCCTATAGCTACGGTAAACAGACTAATTAATATGTTGATTGACAGTAAAATACTTTATTCCAACGGAAAGCGAAATCGAACACTTATATATGTGGAGTTGCTTGATATAATTAGAGGCTAAAGCCGGAAGGGAGGATACATGATTGATTCAACATAAAAAGAAAATACCACATTGACTGTTGGAGCAGTCTTTGTGGCATCTTCTCCGAGTATCTCTACTCATTAACCGTATGAGTATGATAATTCAACTCGGAGAGTTACGTCAAGCTTTTTTGGCTTTTGTTGTTTATTAATTCC
The DNA here is from genome assembly GCA_045546255.1 of Lachnospiraceae bacterium. Classification (GTDB taxonomy): domain Bacteria; phylum Bacillota; class Clostridia; order Lachnospirales; family Lachnospiraceae; genus RGIG5612. Next base: position 11,670 of record JAZQCK010000034.1, read on the forward strand.
GTCTCCGAGTATTTCTGCTCATTAACCGAAAATAGAAATACCTCGGAGACTCAACCTCAAAGCAAAATATAAAAGACTCATTGCTTTGCTGTATGAGCACAAAGGAGGACAAAATGTTCTTTCTAATTATTTTAGTAATTACCGGAGGTATTTCATTATGCGAACAAGAAAAACAATTTTAGATGATGGCTTTCAAGCATATCTGACTGAAGATGCTATTTTGGTTGGAAAGCCTGGAATTCCTGTGTTAATGAATTTGGACAATACCCAGATTCCAAAAGATTTGCTTCCATTTGGGAAAGCAAATACCTGTAGCAACAAACGTCAATATGTGCATTTCTATCAATATGACAAAGAATTTTCACGTGTATTGACGGCTACTACAAAGTACCTTGATATCCTAAAACAATATGATGGGGTTATCACTCCTGACTGTTCCATGCTTATCGGACAGGCTCCGTGCCTTCAGCAAACGAATACATACATGAATCGTGCAGTAGGTTTTTATTTGCAGAAGAATGGAATACCTGTAATACCGAATATCCGGTGGAGTGATGAATCGAGTTTTGAATACTGTTTTCTCGGAGTTCATCCAGGAACGATTGTCTGTATCAGCACTCATGGATGCATAACTTCGAGGCAGGAACGAAAGCTTTTCAAAACTGGGTTGCATGCGATGCTGGAGACTCTTGAACCGTCGGCAGTTCTTGTACATGGGTTTATGCCAGATGAGATTTTTGGCGAATACACAAAACAGATCGCATTTCATCGTTATCCCAGTGAGTTTGAACGAACCCACAGGAAAGGCGGTGAATGATATGGGCACAGGGCTTAAAGGCGATTCAAAGTATTACCGAAGCATTGGACAGAATATTCTTCTTGCTAAATCTAAATATGGCTATAGCAATGGATACTTTGGTGAAAGCAGTCCCAGTACAGGTAGTAGAACACGGAACATATCGTCAGAAGATCCTAAAGCCACAGCAGTAGATTTCTATAATAAGGTGGCTTTCGGGGGGATTGAGGAAAAATATAACGGCGGAAAGCTTAAAATAACTCAGATGGCTGACGGCACAGTTGTAACCTGGCGGGAAACATCTCATTCGGATGGAACGTCTGTCGTTGAAATCAATATAAAGAACAGTTCTCATACCGGAGGGGTAAAAAAACAAAAAATACATTTCACGGAGGAAAAATAAATGCAAAAAATAGACGTTTCTATAAAAAATACAGGTGTTTTTCAAGAAATGCTTGGTAAAGAATTTATTAAATATCGTTGCGATCCATTTGTGTATACCCCCAGTGTATATGGAATAGTCGGTCTTTATATTGGGGACAAGACATATAAAATTACTTGCCTCCACCAATGTGTCGAACGATTCTATTCGAAAGAAGATGTCGCACTGTTCTCTGTTGAAGATGTTGGTAATAATGAGATTACCACGATGATGGATGGTGGAGAAATGATTGATACCCCTATACAGGATTCAATTGCATTCATTGAGTTGGTCAATGACAAAGAAGTTGTGTGTCATGAGGGAGAGCAGAAGATGTTTGTAAGTACGAAGGGCATTATATTCCATCTGCAGCGCGGGGATGAGATCTCTTTTGAAATTGACACCTGGTTTTCTGAAATGATTACCATCAAACGAGGGTATAAGTTAATTGAACAATTTACCCCTATAGATGATTTTATGGAAGAATGGGAGGATAGTGAGGGATATACACCAGAATGTACCAGAGAGGTTATTACAATTCAATAATTCAGACAAGGGCCAGAGTAATCTGGCTCTTAGTAGTCTTTGGAATGGGATTGCTTGCTTGACATTGGCTGAGAAAATGCTTGAGGAGGGGGTCAGTAACGGGATCAGCGACACACACGGATCGCTCCCTTTCCTTTATTTTCAGGCTTTTTTGAAACCGGCAGCCTTCAAATCCGGTTGTCGCCTCGAGGTGAGAGATCCCGAGAAATGTTGAAAAATCAATGTTTTTCGGGATTTTCTTTGCCCGTTATTTCCTGGGGCAGGGGGTGGACTAACGATTAAAGGATTTGCTAAACACGGAAGTTCCAGCTGTTACACGGAGTGAATGCAGAGACAAAGAAGCGGGAAAGCTTCATGTTTTATACTTTTGGGATAAATTGTCCATCGTCTGAAGGATGCCCTGCCCGAGCGGACGCTCCGGAAGAGTTTTTATAAAACTCAAATCAAGCTGTTTAGTCTGCCGGCTCACAATCGAGAGTGCGCCGTTTAGAATAAACGTCAGATCGTCATAATCTTCTTTGGCTAATTTTCCTTTTTCAACTCCGATCACAGAAAGCCAGAATTGTTCCAGCATACTGTAAAAGTGACGTCGTAAGACAATAGAATCACTGGAAATGAAGAGACGGATCTTTTTCCACCGCGCTCCAAAAGAAATATACTCCAATGCCTCGCCTAAAGCATTATGGTTTTCGACGGGTAATTCAGAGTGGATGAGCGAGGGGATTTCAAAAAGCTTTTCATCATCAAGCGCATCAAATGCTAGAGAATCCATCGAGTCATAATGATAATAAAAAGTGTTTGGATTTACACCTGCCTTTGCAGATAACTTCTTGACAGTTATTTGTTTGTATCCGTTTTCAGAAAGCAACTCCCAAAAAGCCGATTTTAACCGTGCCTGTGCAGTTAGTTGGTCATTTACATATACCGGTCTGGCCATGATTCTCTTATCTCCCATCAAAATTAGATAAAAAAGCAAATTCCTCTATTTAATTAGATATACCATCTAATTATAATAGAAGCAGTTAATACAGCTGTCAAGGCTATTGGGCCTGAGGTCGATTGAGGGGAGTATTGGGAAGAAAATAAAACTCAATCTGCAAAAGGGGGGAGACGGCTATGACGCTGGATAGTATTATTTCATTTATCAAGGCCGCAGAGTATGGCAATTTTACCCGGGCTGCTACAGAACTGTATGTGACACAACAGACACTTAGCTATCAAATTGCAACTCTGGAGGAAGAACTGGGAGTAAAACTGTTTAATCGAGGGAAAAAACTTTCTCTGACTCCGGTTGGCGAAGATTGTCTATGGGAAGCCAAGGCGATAGAGGAACACTATCATCAGATGCTGAAAGTTGCAGATCTGGGCCGCAAGGGACTGGGAGGTGTGTTGCGTATCGGCGGACTTAATGTACTTGAAGCCCCGGTAATATCAAATTCCCTAAGTAAGTTCGCGGCGGATAATCCAAGGGTTAAAATAGATGTCAGAATTGACGCGCCGGAAAACATAGAGCATGAATTCAGCGCCGGGAAATTTGACGTCTGCTTTCTGGGAAGGAATGAATTTTCCAGGTTCAAAGATATTGAAGCATTCCAACTTCTTCAGAACCGAATTAAAATCATGGTACCGATTTATCACCCGTTGGCAGAAAAAGAGTCCGTCAGCTTGGAAGAATTTAAGGATGAACCTTTTGTTTTTCTTGCCAGAGAAATCGCAGCGGTTGGTGTTGATTACCAGATTTCACTTTGCAGACAATGCGGGTTTTCACCGAAGATCGAGTATTGGGCAAAAAGCCGGGATGAACTGCGGCTTATGGTATCTCTTGGAAAAGGAATTGGGTTTTCCTTTACGCATGATCGGCCGAGTCCCTCTGTCAAAATGATTGATCTTAAAGAGGCAACGGATTATTTTGATGTATTCTGCATCTACTCCTCAAAAACAAAAAATCCTGCAACATTACAATTTATCAATACTCTGAAAAGCTTCATTTAATAACAAAATAATGTTTCGTCAAAAAAGAGCCTATTCAGGCTCTTCTTTGTTAGCACAAGATTCTTTTGTGCATCCTGCATCCCGCAAAAAAACACTCAGTTGGACGGTTGAACCACAGAGAGAATATGATTTCAATATCAAAAAACACAAAGAAAAAAGGAGGAAGTATTATGCCGGATATTAGTAATTTAGGAGCTATTCAGCCAGCTGAATCAACACGTAAGTATCGTCGGATCGTAACAGCTATCTTGCCTGACAATAAGGAGATTATCGCTGAGGATGCCATTTGTCCGCACCGTGTAGTAAGCGGGATCGATACGATGGTTGCTACTGATTTCTGGAAAGAAGATGTAACCCCGGTAAAAAACCAGGGCGACTATGTAGACAAAGTTGAGGGGTTCACTTTTTGTCCGGCTCCGCAGGGACAGCTTGTAAGGATCATAGAACTTCCGCCGCTGTCAACTTATGCTCCGGAAGATGCACCGCTTGATTTTCACAGAACCCCAACTTTGGATTACGGGGTCATTTTGGAAGGAGAGTGCTATCTGAATGTCGGAGAAGATGAGACGCTGGTTCATGCAGGAGACGTTGTAATTCAAAGGGGAACAAATCATGCATGGACAAACCGGTCCGATAAACCGGTCCGTATCTTCTTTGTCATGGTAGGAGCAGAGCCGGTTCCGGGACTGGAGATATTCTAGAAACTATTTTGAATAACGAAAACAAGGAGGAAAAAATGGAAGTAAAACGTAGTAAAGCAAAAGCGATTATGGCTGTAATAGGATGCTTTTTGCTCTTGTTTGTTGGGGGTGGACTTGTCACAGCATCATTCGGCGTCTATGTTCCTTATATTGTTAAAGTGAATGGATTTCTCAACACTCAGGCAACATCGCTAGTTACAATCAGAACAATTGCGGCATTGGTGCTGATGTTCTTTTCGGACTTTATTGTCAAGAAGCTCGGACATCGAATTACCAATGCAATTTCGCTGGTATGTGCAGCAGCAGGATTCTTTATCTTCAGCATGACATCAAACTATATTCTGTACTGTGTTGGCGTTGTGCTTATGGGAACTTGTTTCACAATGGCAACAGTAGGTATTCCATATCTTTTGAACGGATGGTTTCCTAAAAAGGGACTTGGAACAGCACTCGGTATTGCAACAACTGCATCGGGAGTAGCATCCATTATTTTGCCTAAGGTAATGGTTCCGATCTTTGAGTCTAAAGGCATGCATTTTGGCTTCAGGATTCTCGCAATCTTTATTTTAGTCTGTGCAGTGATCTTTGTTCTGATTGTTAATAATCCACCGAAGCCGGAAGTTGAGGCTGCGGCACAGGAAGTCCAGGTAAACGATGCTAAAAGTCTGGAGAAGAAACCGACATTCGAGTTTTCAAAAGGTCTTATCGTTCTGCTTTTCATCACTCTGTTTATTGCAGGAATGACTGTACTTGGAACCACATCCGGTTTAGGAGCTATGTTTATGGAACGTTTCGATCCGGGTCAGATGTCAACATTAATGGCTATCTATGGCTTTGCGCTTTTAGTCGGAAAACTGATCTATGGCCGGCTCAGCGATATGAAGGGAGTTCGCTTCTGCAATTATATCTTCTTTATCTGCCTCGTTGTCGGGCTTGCAGGAGTAACGATGGTTCGCAGTTTTGGTTTGGCAGTTGTAATGGCAATTCTGATTGGTCTTGGAGCAACGCTTGGTAACCTCGGCACTCCGTCATGGGCGAAAGCACTTGCTGCAGAAGGCCGCTATGACAAAGCTGTAAAGAATCTGAGCCTCGTAATGAGTATCGGTGGAATGGTTGCAGGTATTTGGGTTGGAGCAGTCGCAGACGTCTCCGGTACATATGTCACAGCATTTATCATTTTAGCTGTTATGGCACTTGTCAGCGGTATTCTGATTCAGGGCATCTTGATTAAAACCAAGAAAAAATAATGAAACAGAGAAAGGATAGACAATGATTTTAGCAATTAATCCCGGATCGACATCAACAAAAATTGCCGTGTATGAAGACAAGAATGAAATCTTCGCTGAAACGCTGAGACATAGTGCGGAAGAATTAAATCACTATCCGAGTATCATTGCACAACGTGAATTCAGAGAAGATGAAATTCAGAAAGTACTGAAAAAGCATGATGTAGATATTAAATCGATTGAGGCAGTAGTCGGAAGAGGCGGGCTTTTGAAGCCGGTAAAGAGCGGTGTCTATGAGGTCAATCAAAACATGTTGACAGATCTTACGGAATGCAGATATGGGGCACATGCCTCCAACTTAGGAGGAATCATTGCTCACGATATTTCTGAAAAATATGGGTTGCCGGCTTATGTTGCGGATCCCCCGACCGTGGATGAAATGCTTGACATTGCAAAATACACCGGGATTCCGGAAGTGAAAAAAGTCAGTGTATTTCACGCTCTGAACCAAAAGGCCGTGGCGTATAAGTATGCGGAAAGCATCGGTAAGACATATAAGGATCTTTCCCTGGTTATAGCTCACATGGGCGGGGGCGTGAGTGTATCAGCTCATGATCACGGCAGGGTAATTGACACCACAAATGCATCAGACGGAGATGGCCCTTTCTCAACAAACCGGGTCGGAGCCATCCCGTTTAAACAAGTCGTTGAACTTTGCTTCTGCGGCGCATATTCAAGAACGGAACTGCTGCAGCGGATCATTTCGAACGGTGGCATGAGTGCATATCTGGGCTCCAATGACATGATCGAAATAGAACAAATGAAAGCAGATGGTAATGCAGATGCAGCAGAAGTAATCGACGCATATATTTATCAGATGTCTAAAAACATCAGCGCAATGGCCGGCGCACTTTCCGGCAACGTGGATCAGATCATTCTCACCGGCGGAATTGCACACGACAAATATATTGTGGAAAAAATAAAAAATATGACATCTTTCATTGCACCGGTATCTGTTTATCCGGGTGAGGACGAAATGTCTGCACTTGCCCAGGGAGTCTTACGGGTCATCAATGGAGAAGAGTCAGTTGAAGAGTATATTTAACACTTATTAATCACATCAAAAAGAAAGAGGAAATCATTATGAACAAAGTCAATATTGGAGCTTATTCCAGGAGCGTATCTATTATTGGTGTAGGGTGCACACCGTTCATGCATACGATGGAAAACCCAGAGACAGATGGACTGACAGAAGGCGAATTATTCGGAGCAGCTGCAGTCGCAGCATATGAGGATGCAGGTGTAAATGCAGGGGATATTGAATACTATATCCATGGCGCGGCGCTGCCATATCCGTTCAGCCATTATGCGACTCCTTCCATGCAGGTTCAGGAGTGGTGCGGACTCAGAGGTCTTGGCGGACATCACCATTCGGAAGCATGCTGCACAGGTTATGTTGCTCTTGAGCAGGCAGCTCTGGCAGTTGCATCCGGAAAATATGATGTTGTGTTAACAGGCTGTGTTGAGATGAGCGATGCGATCGCATTTGATATTTCAAAACCGGCACATATCAGAAAGCGTCTGGATGTCGGTCCGTTCAGAGAAGACATTCTTCCATGTATCTATGACAGAGCTTATACACGTCCATTCATGGCAACGAAAAACTATACGCTGGATACGGTTTCTGCAAAGTATGAAAGAGAAAACGGACTGACACATGATCAGATGGACGAGACACTGATCCACGCAGCACTGAGCAACCGTTTCAATGCATCAAAAAACCCACTTGCGCTTAATCAAAAACCATTTGAAGAGATTGCAAAAGAAAACGGGTTTGACGATGTTATGGCATTTATGAAGTCCATGTACAATCCGAAAATTACCCAGTACATGAGAGCGTCCGGTCTGGAGGCTCGTGCAGACGGTGCGGCGTGCGTGATTGTCTGCGCAACAGAAGTTGCTCATAAGTTCAAAGGTCAGCCGATTGAGATCTTAGGTGCAGGCCACAGCTGCTGGGAAGCAACGAATGCAAACCTGGAGGAAAAAGGAACCCTGGAAGCAGCGCGCCAGATTTACGGACTTACAGGACTTGAGCCTAAGGATATTGATCTCCTTCTTACAAATGACTTTATTATTGCATCTCAGCTTGTTGCTTCGGAAGCAACAGGATATATCCCGCAGGGTGAGGCATGGAAATACATCATTGATGGAAGAACCCGTCTGAGTGGAGATAAACCGATCAATACCGGCGGCGGAAGAACTTCCTTCGGTCATGCACATGGTGCATCCGGTCTTGCAGATGTCTGCGAAGCAGTATGGCAGATGAGAGGCGATGCAGGTGAGCACCAGCTTGAGAAGAAACCGGAAACGACAATGCTGAGAGGCTTTGGCGGCGGACAGAATATACTGATCAACGTTTTACGTACAGTGAAATAGGAGGGAGATAATCATGAAGCATGAAGTCAGATTAGAGCGCATCGTAAAGAGATTTTATGATGAGTTAGAAAATGGAAAGTTTATGGCAAGAAAATGCAAAGCCTGCGGAGCGATTGAATTTCCGCCGCTGTCAGTCTGCAACAGCTGCCCAAGCACAGATATGGAATGGGTTGAGATCTCAGGTATTGGAGAAGTAATGGATTTTGCACTTCCGGGAGCAAATGCAAATACAGATGAGTATGAACCGCTTCGTCCGTTTGTTTATGCGTCAATCAAGATGGAAGACGGCGGCCGAGAGATCAACGCATTGGTTCTTGGCATTAATAAAAAGAATGAAATGGAATATAGAGGCAAACTGCCATTCAAGGTTCAGGCAGGAACATTTGACAGAGAAGGCTATAAACAGATGATCTTCAATATTACGGAATAATCAATAATCAATTAGGAGGATTTAATCATGGAAAATAGAATTATGGAACTCGTAGCAATGTCATACAATGTCCCGGCAGAGTCCGTTAATCCGGACACAAAGTTTGCAGATCTGCCAATCGATTCCGTACATAAAGTCGGAGTTATCTCTCTGTTGGAAGATGAATATGATATCTCTCTTTCAATTAGAAAGCTGGATGGTTTTGTAACCGTAGGCGAGTTGATCGACTGGGTAAAAGAAGAAGCATAATTGAGGCGTCGGAGGGGTCTGTGATCGGGCAATCGCAGGCCTCTTTGAACAGATATTTTGAGATGGAAAGAAAGCGGGAGAAACTATGATCAGGCGGTTTGAGGAAATAGAAGACTATATTATCAAGAATAAAATAAAAAAGACGATCGCGTTATGCGGATCACATGATGATGCGGCTCTTTCCGCTGTTGTTGACGCAAAACGGAAAGGAATCGTTGATGCGATCCTGATCGGGGATGAAGAAAAGACCAAAGAACTGTTAACGGAAATGGGAGAACCCATTGAAGATTATGAATTCGAAAATGTTCTGGAAGAGAGAAAAGCTGCAAGAAAGGCAGTGAAATATGTGGTGGAAGGACGTGCTGATTTTCCGATGAAGGGAATTATGCAGACAGAATCTTTTTTGATGGCGCTGGTAAATCCAATCATTAAATTAGTGAAGGAAGATGGCATCGTCAGCCATGTCGGCGTTTTTTATTATCCTGATGCGGACAAGCTGATTTTTATTACAGATGCTGCCAGAAATATTTCACCGACGGTAGAAGATAAAAAACGGATCATAAATAATGCCGTCGAATATGTCCGGGCATTCGGGCACGATAAGATCCGCGTAGCTGTTCTTTCTGCCGTAGAATTTGAAAACCCGGCAATTCCGAGCACGATGGATGCAGCAGAGCTTTCAAAAATGGAATGGCCGGAAGATGTTATCGTAGAAGGACCTTATGCGCTGGACAATGCATTGAGCGAGGAATCTGCAAAACATAAAGGAATCAGCGGAGAAGTTGCAGGCAATGCAGATATTGTGGTCGTGCCTGACCTGAATTCCGGAAATGTACTTTATAAAGCAGTCACATATATCGCTCATCATACGATGGGAGGGACCATGCTTGGAACCGGCTTCCCATCGATTTGCGCAAGCCGTGCGGATAGTCCTTTATCAAAATACTATTCGATTCTGTTGGCGATTTTCCAGAGTGAATATATCGAAAGGAGAAAACAGAAATGTTAACACCTAGAGAAAATTATTTAACCACACTTTACGGAGGCAATGCGGACTATGTGCCGAATGCCAGATTGGAAATGCAGATGTGTGGGTTTGCGGTAAACGATGTGCTGGAAAAGCCGTTGAGAGGCGGGACAGATGCGTTTGGCTGTGAATGGGCTGTTACCAAGGAAGGGCCGATGAACAAGCCGGGTTTTGCTCTTTTTGAGGAAATCGGAGACTGGAAAGAGCATTTCATTAAACCGGATTTATCTCAGTATGATTTTAAGGCGATGGCAGAAGCCGAGGCAAAGGTATTTCCTCAGCTTCCGGAAGATGGACGAATTAATGTGTTCTTCAGCCAGGGAGATCAGTGGATGCGAATGATTTCCTATATGGGATTTGAAAATGCCTTGATTGCTTTAGCGGAAGATCCGGATGCCTGCAAAGAACTGCTGGCAGCTTATACGGAAGTAAAACTCCAGACTGTCGATATTGCAAAGGATGTTTATAATGCAGATGCATATTGTCTGGGAGAAGATACGGCATCCGCAAGAAGCATGTTTATGTCTCCGGACACATACAGAGAAATCATCAAGCCGTTTCATAAGGCGATGTGTGACAAGATCCGCTCACGCGGAATGCTGCCAATGATTCACACCTGCGGAAAATGCGAAGAGATCATTCCGGACTATATTGAAATCGGTGTGAAAGGCTGGCACAGTGCCCAGACGATGAATGATCTCCCCGGGCTGCTGGAGAAATACGGAAGGCAGATTGGAATCATGGGAGGCTGGGAGTCCACAGGACCATGCTCATATCTTGCAGATGATGATACAGACGAGGCACTTCGTGCAGAAACAATTCGCTGTCTGAATACCTATAAGATTCGCGGATATATCCTGTTCCCGTTGATTCTCGGACCAAATGGCATGGTCAACAGAGATCCACGATTAGAAGGAATCAAAGAAGAATGGGAAAAACTTCGTTGGTACTAAACCTCTCTACAAAGGAGACAGGGAATGCTTCCTTGTCTCCTTCTCTTTTTGCATGTTTATTCCAGTTTGCAGGGAGGATGTAGTTCTTGAATAATTCTTGGGTGACCTATTGGGTGACTAAGCTGAAAGCATGAATCACGGGTCTTCCTCCTTTCTTTGAGAAATCCTTATTTTAAATTGCTTTCCGGGAGCCGGGACGATCATCTCGAAATAGCGCAAAAGCGCTATTTCTCGCTGTTCGTTCCCGCCGGATGAATCGATATCCAAAACCAGTCATTTGTGCAAACACCTGACTGGTTTTGTCTACCGCTTCGCCCGGCTCCCTTCGTTCAAATCCGGTTGTCGCCTCGAGGTGAGGAATCCGAGAAATCCTTTATTTATAGGGTTTCCCGGATTTTTTATTTGTGCAGATTATATTATGCTATAGGTGACTAATCCCGCGTTCAGAAGATAAAATTTGCATTTTCTTGTTCAGACCTCCGCGAAGCCGCATAGATACAAGAAAAGTCACTCCTTTTCTTGTTAGATATAGGGTTTACAGGGCGATAGACAAGAAAACTCTGAAGAATGTCTGTTTTAATGTCTGAAATCCCATCATAAAAAGCCCATTCAACGCGTTTTCTTGTATCTATGCGGGTTTGCGAGCGCGTAAACAAGAAAACTGAATATTCTAAGGTTAATGAGGAAAAGAGTCCATCTAAATGGACTCATGAGATGATAGAGTTATATCGAATTGAAGAAAGTAATCATATTTACACTTGAAACAATATATGCTATATTGAGGTCGGAAAGTTGGAAAATCAGAAAATTAAACATATTATATAAAGGAGACCAATATGATAGCAACATTAAGAAAAAAAGCACAGATTACAATTCCAAGTGAGATTGTTAATAAATTAGGCCTGGCAGAAGGAGATCAGCTGGATATTACAGAAAAGGACGGAGTTATCATGCTGCTTCCCTTAGCAGTCTATCCAAGTAAATATATTGATGATCTGAAAAAGGAAGTAGATGAAATCAAGGCGAAAATTGCGAGTGGAGAACAGCCGATATTTGACAACGTTGATGCACTTTTTGATTCATTGGAGAAATAGATGACTTATCAAATCACATATACAAAACGTTTTGAAAAGCATTTAAAGGCTTTATCTAAAACTGAGAAGAATCAAATCCGAAAGAAAGTTGCAGTACTTGCAGAGAATCCGTTTCATCCATCCCTGAGAACGAAACGAATCCAAGGAACAGATGATTTATTTGAGTGCAGTGTCAACATGGACGTATAAAATAGAGTTTCAAACAGTATTTCACGATTCACTAATACGGTATAGAATGTAATTGGAAAATTCCGGTTTGCCGGTGAGGTGTAGTTCTCAAAATGATTCTTGGATGACTAAGCTGAAAGCATGAATCACGGGTCTTCCTCGTGTTTATAAGGCGAAACCCGCCGGGATCGGCGGGCTTCGCTTTGAAAAGAGAGTGGAGATGAAAATTCTATGTCTACTACATTGGACTTAGTCGGTATATACAAAGTCACCACTGGTGTATTTCGGCGGGATCGTCGGGATCTGCAGGTAAGAATCATATTTGCCGCCGGTGTGGATTACATGGATGCCGTCTCCGTTATCGACTTCGTGATCCATAGCAACATCATGGAACCACTCTGTCTTGATGAATTTTCCGGCCAGTCGGACGGAAAGGTATTCACCCTTGTGCCAGATACGGCTGTGCGGATAAAACTCGATATCTACGGGAACGATCTCTCCCGGCTGAAGTTTTTCCATTTTGCTGTGTGTGTGGACAGGCTGGAAATCAGATCCGAGCTTCTCGTCAAGCTCTCTGTAACTGCAGCGCAGGAAACCCCATGCGCCTCTGTAAGGAGCGTCCATGCATTCGATCGGGATGAATTCCTTGTTCTGGCCGAGCTTGAGGACCCAGGGGAAGAGATCCATTTCGTTGTGGCCGCGGCATTCTACCCAAAGATGCAGTTTCATGTAGCCGGTGATCTCCGTATCTTCGTTGAACCGGATATCAAACTGAGTGGTTTCCGTATTCGGGTCGTAACTTACTTCACATTCGTTATCGTAAGGCTCATATCCGCCATCCATGTTCTCCGCATTAAGATAGAGTTTCTTATAGATGGTTCTTTTTATTGGCCATTCTCTTTCTTCTCTATACGGCTTGTAATCATAAGCATAAGCATCCATGACATTCACTCGGACTTTTGGTGTGAATTCCCAGCCGTTGTTGATATCTTTGCAGTATCTGTCATAGAATCTCTTAAGCTCTTCAAGAGTGGATGGTCTGTAGCTGTCCGGCCATTCAAAATCTCTGTGGACGCGCAGCCATTTTCTTCCGGTGCGAATGCGCCTGTAACCTTCCAGAGATCCCCTGAGATGATGATGTACCCAACCGCCTGTAACAAAAGTAGGAATCCTGATCTGGCTCCACTTAACCTGCTTGTCTTTCCAGTATTCATTAAACTCCGGATATCTGTAGCACATGGTTACGGTATCCTCAATCCATGTTTTGCAGGCTACTTCTTTTACGATGTTTGCCTCGTAGCTCGGATTTGGGATTCCCCCGCAGAAATAGGATTCTCTATAAAGGTCACTCTGGCCTTCAAACGCGGCAAGACATGCAAGGTGAGGAGGCTGCGTTGCTGCGATTTTCCAGTTTGCCATGCATACTCCTGAGTTTCCGAACAGTGTGGCTTTTCCGTTGCACCATGGCTGGGCAGTTATCCACTCGATGAAATCATAGCCATCTTCTGCGTCCTGCGTTCCCCAAAGACAGCAGTCGCCTTCAGAATTTCCACTGCCCCTTGCGTCAACGTTGGCAACAGCATATCCGTTGCGGCACCAATATCCCGGGTCCGCAGATTCGAATTTTGCCATCTCGGAAACTGTCTTCGGAGGAACACCCATCAGCTTCCAGTTGTCCTGGCCTTCCGCCGGACGTTTTCCGAAGATTCCCCAGGATACGATTACCGGAACTTTTTCATCTGTGTTTTCCGGTCTGTAGATATCCGCGTAGATCGTTGTTCCATCGCGAAGCGTGCATGCCTGATCCTGATAACAGACAATGCCGGGACCTGCCTGATAAACTCTTGGATTGAGTTTTGCGCAATAGCTGAACATAGCAGCCATCGGGTCACCGTTCATATTGCCGGATGCGCGCATCTCTTCCATTTCCTCCCGGGTCTTTCCGGGAATACCTTTCACATATACAACATCAAATTCCTGACCATTGAAGGTCTTCTTGACAATCTTTCTTTCCCGTCCATCATCCGGAAGATAATCGATATTCCATTTTTCTGTTGACATATTAATCTCCTTTTTTATCCATTTGTCACTTCTGCTGTCTCGTTACAGCTTGTCAGCGACTCTGTTTCTGACGTCAAATACTTCAATTACATTGCCGGTGGGATCGTTTATGAACGCCGCATAACTCTCCTCACCTCCGGGCTGGAATTCAAAGACCACCTTAACGCCTTTTGATTTCAGCTCCTCTACGAAAGTCTTGTTGTCTTCCACATAGATGCAGTAGTGCTTGAATCCAAGGACCGCATTGTCTGTGTCAGGGTGACTGCGTCCTTCCGGGAGCGGGTCTGATCCGGGAATCTGCAGCATTTCGATCACAAAGTCCTGATTGCCGACAAATGCAATGTGTGCCCCTGTGTGCTCGACCGTCATCGTGTTGATGATATGCATGTCGAACATTTCCTCGTACCATGCCACAGACTGGTTCAGATCACGCACACTCATAGCAATGTGATGCAAACATACTTTAGGTTTCATACAGAGCCTCCTTTCACTAGTTAAAGAGTTTATGCTCCATCAGTTCATCATTGGTGATGCACTTATTGGTGGTAAAGCACATAATGATGAGGGAAACTACGCAAATGCCAATCGCAGTTGCAAAAGCGACGTGGTAGTTGAATTTGGATGCTACAGTAGCAACCGTGAATGCTCCGGCGGCTACGATGAATTTATAGATGGTGGAAATGGTCGGCCAGAAATTCTCGAAATCTCTGCGGCCAAATATCGTAGTAGACATACTGACCGTAATATTAGTAACACCGGACATTGCAAAGAGCATCAGTCCTGCGCCTGCAGCAGCGAGAAATTTGCTGCCGCCGAAGAACAGAATAATGGCTGCGCCTATTGCCTCGATGGCTACGATAAGAAGTGATGCTTTCTTTGTTCCGAATTTATCATCGACAACACCCAACAGATAGCTGCCGACAAGTCCAACCGGCCAGGTATATGTAAGGAGCATGATACCGAACATGAAATCGTGTCCGTATTCCTCCATGGCGAACCCGAGCTGCCCGATCAGACCGCTTGCAGCCATCATCGGGAGACTCCAGCCGATAGCTACCAGCCAGGTTTCTTTCATGCTCAGAACCTTCTTTAAAGTGTAAGGACTGTTCTTCTTGTATTCTTCTGCAGCTGCGCGCTCAGCATCCAGGATCTCTCTTGTAAGAGTGCTGTCATTATCCGGAAAGCAGCCGACTTCCTCGGGATAATTGTGCACTGCAACAAGGACGATAATGCCGACGATAACCATGACTGCGGCCAGACCATACATGAAAATGCTTATTCCGACTGATTCCGCAACGCCGAGTATGATCAGGTTGAGAGTTGCTGCACTGAGAGTAAGACCCGCAGTTGCAAGACCCATGTAGACACCGGTCTTTCTTGGGAACCAGTTGGCACCAAACTGACCTACGCCAATCATCATAAAACCGGTGATGCAGAACAGGAATAAGATGACTCCTACCACAAACAGAGGAAAACTTTTAGCTGCTCCAAGTATTACCAGCGAGAGAGCCCCGCCAAACAGACCAATTGCGCTTGTGAGCTTTGCGCCTTTTTTCTTACATAGAATTCCGAACAGTATTACTCCCAGAATCGAGAGCCATCCGCCTATTGTTACAACACTCGTCATTCTTACGTTGTCCCATCCATACATGCCACTGTAGACCGAAAGAATGGAATTAAGTGCCGCATCAAACAGGTTTCCACAGTAGTAGAATACTACTCCCAGGATAACGATGCCCCACCCCCGGGCGCCAAAATCCGGAATCCACGCATGACGTTTTTTAGACATAATTGAACCTCCTTCTAAAAACTAATTACAGTAACAGCCTGTAACTGCATACTATCGGCCGCAATAAATGAAGTCATTGTACTAAAAACCAAAAAAGTATATAATCTAAAGTGGAATGAACAGGAAATAAAAAGAAGATTGCAGAACAGTGCTGTAAAAATGGTGCAAAATAAGAAGATGTTAGGGGGGTATATGTATCTGAAAGACATTGTTTCAATATTGGACTCTAGTCCAATGACTATTTTTAAGCAGGAATATAACAGCGATATCCTGTTTGTAGACAGGCTGGATGAGGAGACGCGTATGCTTACAGAAGACACGCTCTACTTTGCAAAACAGGAGGTGCTTGATAGAGTAGTTGAGGATAATCCTTCCAATCTTCAGTTATCGGTGGTGATCCTTCTGGAAGAAAAACCTTTGACAGAGAAAACAATGGACAGTTTTACAAATGTAATTGGTTTCAAAAATGAAGAACACTACCTGAAAACTGCAGATATTATCCGTCGTGCGATCAGTAATTCACTTCGCTACAATAATCATTTTCAGGAATTTATGGAGCTTATGGCGAGAGAGGACGATCTGTCAGTGCTGATGAACTGGCTTTCTGAATTCTTTGGCCATCCAGTTAACCTGGTCGATAACAGCTTTACGTACATTGCTCATTCCGACCTTGCGGGATTTGTGGATTTCGGAAGTGATGAACTGATGAAAGATGTTACAAACGGATATGTGTCACCGGACCATATCTTAAAGATACAACAAAGTCAGGATGCGGATCTTTTCAGACTTCCGACGACTGAGCCTCGCCTGATTTATGCCCCCAGTGAAAATTTCCAACAATATCATACCCCTGTTCCGATAGGCGGTACCATAGCGGGAGCATTTAGCGTTTATTTGCATATGGATGAGATCCTTGACCCTGTGAAACTGCTTTATCTGAAAAAAGTTGCCCGTCTTATCAGTATCGTGCTTAGACGAATCAACTTCTATTCAGCCAATAAAGCGAGCTTTTATACCAGTTTCTTTTCAGATCTTCTCAGAAAAACTCCGGATCCTGCAAAACTTTGGGAAAGCCGACTGCGTGCGTATGGCTTTCAGCTGTTTCCGTCGCTCCATGTGCTGCTTGTTGAGCTGCCAGACAATGTGCAACACCAGTACGAACGGCAAAATCTCGCATCCACTTTGCAGAACATGTTTCCGGAAAGTATTTATCAGATTCGTGAGCAGCATATTGTTCTACTCTGCAGCAACCGTCCGGGGCAGTTTTTGAAGATGTTTGGAAAGAATATCAACAATGATTTTTTTGTTCGCAGCAACATAAAAATCGGGATCAGCTCTGAATTTACCTCAATATACGATCTGTCTGAACACTATGAGGAGGCAAAAAACGCACTGGAGATCGGAGAACTGTTTGCACCGAAGAACAATCTTTACCTCTACGATAATCTCAGGACCTACGATATGGTTTATCAATTGTCCAAGATTACTGACATAAGGTCATATTGTTATCAGCCGTTTATGGAGCTTTTCAACTATGACATTGAACATGGTACTGAATACGGAAAAACTTTGTATTTTTATCTTTTAGATGTAAAAAAACCGCTTGATGTAAGCAGGCGCCTTAATATACATAAAAACACTCTCTACTTTAGGCTGGACAAGATCCGATCTATAATGAATGTTGATTTTGACAATCTCCCGGTCGCGTCACAGATTTTTATTACGATAATTATTCTAAGGTATACAGGAGATATACAGGAGACGGTTACCGATATTGACAGGATCTATTACGAATACACAGCGAAATGATTTTGTGCGTTAATGACCAGTCTGCTCATGCAATGGCTTTATGGAAGGTTCAGAAATAGAGATGAATGAAGTATATGCCGATGATAGTTGTTGCCATTTAGGTGGTAACAAGCCGGTAACAACACCCTGGGCGGGGCACCTCACATCGCTAAACCCCCTGTAAATACTGGATTTTTACAAACCGCCCAAGTTTCATTCGCTTCGCTCATGTTCGTTTCCGGCCAATGTCCGCTCGAGCAAGCTCGGCGTCCGCTGGCCTCCTTTCGTCAAATCCGGTTGTCGCCTCGAGGTGAGAAGTCCGAGAAATCCTTTATTTATAGGGTTTCCCGGATTTTTTCTTTCTCCGGATTTTATCATACCATGGGTGACTTATCCTGCGATGGAATGATATAATCTAATTCAACAAATCGATATTTGTGAGGGTAATGATTTAAGAAGGGAGACCAGTTATGTCCAGCTTTTTAAAAAAGAGTATTTTATTATTCGGCTTACTGTTTGTGCTCCTGCTTTCCGCCTGCGGCGGGGGCAGGCCACCAGTGACGGAGCTGGAGACAAAACTGCAGGCTGAGAGTGAAACGGAAAGCATTACCGAAACGGAAACGGAGACGGAAAAAGAAACAAAGGCATCCCGGGTGGAGCCCGGAGAGCGGGAGAACGATCCTTCCGGAGAGGAACTGTTGGCATGGGCAGACAGTCTGTATAATGATGCCGTTCAGAAACTGGCTGATGCAGGGGATATTCCGGCTCTCGGCGATACCGATGAAACAAAGCTTGCTTTCGGAACAAACGGCAGCGGATCTTATACGGTACAATTTCTAAACGGTACGACAGGGGATAGATTAACAGGAAAAGTCGATACGACCCCCGAGATGGTGATCGCCGCAACCCCTGATAAGGTATACTGCTCCGTCTACAGACAGCGGGTGGACCAGACGGTGCCGTTTTTCTTTCCTTCAAATACCAAGGCGGGATTACTGCATTCCGGCGAAAATACAGAGGTCTACGCAGATACTGTCGAGGAATGCCAATACCTTATATACACAAGACCTTTTATTTCTCATGTGGATGAAGGTTTCTACTCGGGAGGCTGGGACCGGACCCTTGTAACGACCGTAGTATTCATTATTGATGCAAAGACCCGTGAGATCGCACACATTGAGGCCATAGGAACAGATGTCCCCGGAGCAAGTGTTTCTATGGGCGCCAACAAGGGAAAACCGAAATGGGAGGAGGCAGAGGAGTATATCCTCGGACTCCTTGAAGAAGAGAGTTGAGATGACTGTCCAGGATAAACCAAGAAGCAGGAACGGACAGCAAATTTGACGTAGAGGTTTTGGAAACTGTATTGCGTGGAGCGGGGCATTGTCGGTTTCAGATCAGAAAAATTGATAAAAATTCTAACTTGACGAGGAAAAAATGATCATACTAATTACAGGGGCATCTCACACTGGAAAAACACTTCTGGCTCAGAAGATGCTCGAAAAATACAATTATCCATATCTGTCGATCGATCACCTGAAAATGGGTCTGATCCGCAGTGGCAATACGGAATTAACACCGGAAGATGACGATGACCTTACAGAATACCTTTGGCCGATCGTAAGGGAAATCATAAAGACTGCTATCGAGAACAAGCAGAATCTCATTGTGGAGGGCTGCTATCTTCCATTCACTTGGAGGCAGGATTTTGATGAAAGGTATTTACCCTCGATCCGGTTCATCTGTCTCGCCATGAGTGATCAATATATTGAGAATCATTTCAGGGAGATCATTGGACGTGCATCGGAAATAGAATCAAGATTGTCTGATGCGGACTGTACGATGGAAAGTCTGAAAACAGATAACAGAAAAGTCATCAATGGCTTTCGGCATGCCGCAGAACAGATCATACTGATTGATTCCGATTATGAGCAAACCATTAAAGAGCTATTGAACTGACAACTTCCAGTTTGTCAGGCCATTAAATCGCTTGTGTTTTAAGAGTGTGAGCAATCATTTATCGGCTGTCTATCTTAAGAAATTAGATAGAATAATTGATTGAAAAACAGCCGATAAAGGATTATAATCGAGTCATAAAAACAAAAGGCGGGCGGCGTATCATGGGATTTATTTCAGTAAAAGAAGCTAGTGAGAAATGGGGAATCACGGAACGGGTAGTGCGTCAGTATTGTGCTGATGGACGCGTCCCCGGTGCTTTTATTACAGGAAAAACCTGGAATATTCCCGCAACTGCAAAAAAGCCGGACCGGAAACCCAGACAGCGGCCTATTCCTTCAGACCTGCTCGGCAGACTGACTATGGAAAAAGAAGCAGGAATTTCCGGCGGAATCTATCATAAAGTTCAGATTGAGCTCACATACAATTCTAATCACATGGAAGGCAGTCGCCTGACACACGACCAAACCCGGTTTATCTTTGAAACCAACACCATTGATACACCAGATGGGTCTGTTAACGTGGACGATATCCTGGAGACCGCGAATCATTTTCGTTGTATTGACCTGATTATTGATCAGGCAAAACGGCCCCTTTCGGAAACAATGATTAAACAGCTGCATTTCATTTTGAAAAATGGCACGGTAGATAGCAGAAAGAGTTGGTTTTCGGTAGGTGGATATAAACGATTGGCAAATGAAGTCGGTGGAAGAGAGACGACCGCACCAAAGGATGTACCCGCAAAGATGAAAGAACTGCTTTCAAGTTACAAGAATCTGAAAGAGGTGACAATTGATGATCTGTTGGACTTTCATTATCGCTTTGAGTCGATTCATCCATTCCAGGATGGGAATGGGCGCGTGGGCAGACTGATTCTTTTTAAGGAAGCCTTAAAGAATGGAATAGTACCCTTTATTATTGAAGATGATATGAAGCTGTACTATTACCGCGGACTTCAGGAGTGGAGAAATGAAAAAGGCTTCCTTCGTGATACCTGCCTTGCGGCTCAGGATCGATTTAAAAATCATCTTGATTATTATGGAATAAAATACTGATTCCTTTTTGGTCCGCATTTTGGCCTGCAAGTGTCTTGAGGTGAGGAATCCCGCAAATCCTTATATAACAAGGGGCTGCGGGATTTTTGTTTGTTTTACTTCTGCCATTCATACCATGGATATCCTTCGTAATCTTTTAGATAGATCGGACAGAATTCTGAGGTTTTTGTATTACCGTGATAGTCTTGCGCGTCATAATGGAACACTTCCCGCATGTGTACATAATAATCAAAGAAAGTGTAGCCTTCATCGTTATATCTCCAGCCGTAACCATAGGGGTGAGAACCCTCGAAAACACAGATACAATCCGGATGATTCTCTGCGAATGCTGAACTGGCTTCCGCCGGAATGTCGGTGCCCATGGCTGTCAGCCGCTGCAAATGCAAATCATTCAGGGGCGAAAGATCAGAGACGCCGGTAAATCCAATGTTCAGATATTTCAGGGAAGGAATATCCTTCAACGGTGAAACATCCGTGATAAAGCCGCACCAGCCCAGTTCCAGCCAGGTCAGATTCTGACAGTTTTTGAACGGGGTAAGGTCTGAGACCGGTGATCCGCCGGCAATAATACATTCCAACTTCGGCATATGGCTGACAAAGCTGATGTCCGTAAGCGAATCATTGTGCCCAACATCCAGATAGACACATTCTGTACAGTAATCCAGCTGATGGCAATTCGAATCGTCAAGATTATAAGTGATGCGCAGGGCTTGTTCATCGGTCAGAAAATCGTAATGATCCTCTGGAAAAATAGCCCTGAGATAAATTCGCCAGACGATTTTCTTATTGGGGAATTCATCGCGGAGAGATGCCATGACTTCGTCGTCAATGCCGCAGGTATCCAGGAGAAGATAGTTGCATCCGGACATGATGGAAAGAGCTTCGCGGATTTCATCAACTCCTTCGTTTCCAATGTTCACATCTACATACTCCACGCGTTCGTCTTGAGTAGAAATATGCTGGCCGAAAAGATCAAATTCATAGTGAATCTTCACGTTTGGAAGCTTTTCCGTCAATTGCTTCACATCTGCAATGGAAAGCATAGAGGAACCGGAGGGAGACATCAGTTCGATCTCAGAAAGCATCGGAAGCAAAGCCAGCTTCGGTTCAGCTTGTAAAAGCTGCTCGGAGTCAAGTCCGGATAAGTCAAGCTTATCGCTGGTTTCATTATAGGTTTTTCCGCCAATATCCACTGTGAAGCATATTTGTACCGCGGGTGCAGCGCTGCGGATCCTGTCTAACTCATCTGCGGAAAGCTCCGTTTCCGGAAAGGAAATTTTTGTGAGTTTCTTCAGCTTCGGAAGCGCTTTGAGAAGCGCGTTCGTGTCGTAATCACCTTCCACAAGCGTAAGCTCCTGAACATTTTTGCTGATAGAAACACTTCCAATCGAGGCCTTACCGTTTATGAGTAGAAGAATAATGACAGCAGCAATTATGGCTACTGCAACAATGGAAATAATGACCAGTGGGGTACTCCGCCTTTTGTGCTCCATGAATATCCTCGTTTCTGATTCAAGTTTGCCTTTTCAACATCGTATTATACCCCTGCTTACAAGCCAAGTACAAGTAAAAGGCAACCCCTTGAATCACTTCATCTATTTTTTTTATTTCATATCTTTCAACAAAAGGATTACGCTTAAACAAAGAGGCTGCAGCGGCAGTCTCGAAAGAGCATCAAAACATGGGATATTATTAAAATAGAAAGGTATAAAATGTTTAGATTCAATTACTCAAAACTCAATCTGGAACAAGTGAAAAAGGCGGTTTTTAACAGCGGCGGCCCGGCGGGCACAGAGGCACTTTCCGATTGTCTTGCCACAAGAGAGATCAAGCTGCACCTTGATCATGACGGGGTTGAACCACCGGAACTCATATACCGTTTCCAGAGTCGGGACAGGCTGTCGCTGATTGAAAATGGGGGAGCGCCGGTCGATTGTTCCTATGGTGCGCTGCAGCTGAACTCCTACGTTTTATTTGCGCACATGATCCCGGATACGCTGAGAGGTTATGCGGTGATTTTGGACACCGTTTCCGGAAGGGCGGCAGCCTGCGAGATGTGGTTTATCGACCATGAAGGCGTCAGACCTGATACAAGCAGTAAACCGCTTACGATCGACGACCTGACAACCATGGATTTCTTTGAGAATCGCGAGGTAGAGCGGCAAGTCTACCTGGGCTGCTTTACGGAATCTGACCGGCAGGCTGTGGATTCAAGGTTCTTTCGCTCCCTTCGACTGGATAACAAAATGATCAAATGGGGCGACGACCTTGGAAGAAAACGGATTTTCACTTATATTTCCAACTATTTTTCGACTATGGTGGAACTCGACACGCCGGATGGTGGGGATGTGCTGACATTTCCCTCTGATTATCTTCAGCTTGATGACAGCACTTTTTTCTATGATTTCGGTGAGGTCGAATATTCCGGACGCCTGTCTGTTGAGGTGATTGATCTTTTCTCCATGAAGAAAATCGGCGTCACGATGGGTATGGACGAAGAAGACCGCTTCGAGTTCAGAATGTACCGTGCGGATGGCAGATATCTTGGACAGTATGCGACGTTCTACAATTTTGATGATCCGGGAAATGTTCTGCCGCCCCGCATGGAAGCCAGACTTAAAAACGGAAGAAAAGGAGCCAGATGCACGTACCGTACCAGCCTTCTGGCCAGCGCGCCAACCCAGGAACAGATCAATGCGCTTTCTTCTTCTGTTGAGCTTTTTGACGAGGAATCAAATCCGATGGTATCCGAGTCGAAAATGGCATACAGTTCGCTGTGCAAAGGCAAAAAGGTGATGTTTCGAGATGATGCCGGATTTTTTATGGAACTGGATTTCTTTGAGTCGGAGCGTTTGCACTTTCGCACTGCGGAACAGAATTGGACCGAAGCTGAATACCGTGCGTTTGAACTGGATGAGGATTTGGTTTTTCTGGGATTTTATGTTCCGGAATCCTGCCCGCCTCGGGGAATACAGTTTGCGCTGGATTTTAAGAACGGCTGTGCTACCTGCATCGATGCGAAGATGGCAGGAGGATCCGATGCTCACGATGTCGTTGCGGACTATCATTTCGGATATATGGAAGCCGAAGGTGTTTCGATGCCACAGACAATGCGTCACGGCTTCACGCAAGAGCTCCTCGGTCGTTCGTTCACCTGGACTTATTCCCGCGGGATGTCGAGCCAGCATATCTATAACGCGCCGAACTCCTATTCCTGGACGATTTTTATCGGCGGTGAGCCGGACGATCCGGGCTTCCAGGCCGGAGGTTTTGTCTGGAGCTCGCCATGTACGTACATCAAGCTGCGGGATGAGGTCTATATCATGACCTGGGTCGAAGAAAAATGGGCAGGAGGGCTGAGCAGCGCAGCAATGAATCTGCGTATCATGCATGACTGCGGTTTTAACCTTGCGCTTTCACATGATGGTCTTAACCTGAAATTTACAATACTTAGCGCATTCGCGCGGGATGCGGGAAGATGCGATTTGACAGCAGTTTTTCCACATTAAAATGTTATAATTTAATTAACCAAATCGGAATTTGTACGGAAAAAATGCCGGAAGGGGAACCGCGAGCTCTTTGGAGTTCGCTGCCGGATTCGGCAGATTTTAAGAGCGGGGATGAAATCTACTCCTTATGCCATAACTGCAACAATATCATTGAAGAGATGCATCCGGGGACGAAGGTACGCTCGCTTTGGAAAAAGGACAGCCAACAAAACCATTGCTTCTCCGATTGGACACCGCTGAGAAGTATCTGGAGCGGTATCCGGATGCAAAGTTGATATTAACTGGCGGAAATGCTGATTGTTCTGGAAAGACGGAGGCAGAGACGAAGCGGGAGCTCCTGGCTGCGAAAAAAGCAGGCTTTACAAATATTAAGAGACTTCCTGCGCCATCCCCGTTTTTTGAGTATGGCGAGAATATGCTGTCGGAAGTTGTCCTGACCATAAATGAGCTGACAAAACATAAATAGTTCGGATTTGTTGAGCATTTATGTTCAAATCCGATTGTCACCTCTTTTTCTTGTAAAAAACGACATAATTGGAACTCATGAGTCGAGTTTTTGTCTTATCGACAGATAAGGAACTCATGAGTTCTTTTTTTTGTCTGTTTTTTTAGAATATAACGAGACAGTGAATAATATGATACAATCCTATCAAGAATGAAAGGATCGATTGAGACGGATGGATATTGAAAAAATCTTAAACCAAATGACGGTGGAAGAGAAAGCGGCGCTTGTTTCCGGAACGGATTTCATGTACACGAATCCGATCCCGCGGCTGGACATCCCTTCTCTTTGCATGGCGGATGGCCCTCATGGACTCAGGAAGCAGAGTGGAAGCGGGGATAACGGCATCGGCTCATCAGAGCCCGCGACCTCTTTCCCGACTGCGGTAACAACGGCGTCCGGATGGAACCCCGATAACACGCGCAGGATGGGAGAGGCCATCGCGGAAGAATGCCGCTATTACGGCGTGCATACGCTGCTTGGCCCCGGCATGAATCTCAAACGGAATCCGCTTTGTGGAAGAAACTTCGAATATTTTTCGGAAGATCCATTGCTTGCCGGAGTCATGGGAGCAGCGGAAGTAGAAGGCGTCCAGAGCAAAGGCGTCGGCGTGTCCGTAAAACATTTCGCGCTGAACAATTCGGAAAATTATCGCTTCATGGGAAATTCCATCGCCTCGGAAAAGGCGATCCGCAATCTCTATCTGAAACAGTTTGAATATATCGTAAAACATGCAAAACCGGCCACGATCATGTGCGCCTACAATCAGATCAATGGAGAATACTGCTCGGAAAACAAATGGCTCCTGACCGATGTTCTCCGCAAGGAATGGGGCTTTGACGGCGTTGTTATGACCGACTGGGGAGCGATGCATGACAGGGTCAAGGCTCTGAAAGCCGGGCTGGATCTTGAGATGCCGGGAGATACTGCGATCTGTCGGAGATGGATCCTGGATGCTGCAGCGGACGGTAGTCTAAAGATGGAAGAGTTGGATCAGGCCTGCCGGAACATCCTTCGCTGGGTGGACCGCTATGTGAAACCGGCGGATAAAACTCCAGTGGACTGGGATGCTCACCATGCACTTGCAGGAGAGATTGCGGCAGACTGCGCTGTGCTGATGAAAAATGACGGGGAGCTGCCGTTAAGCTCCGATGTCAAAATTCACGTCGAGGGAGAACTGTTCCATCATATGCGCTATCAGGGCGCGGGAAGTTCTTTGATCAATCCGACAAAAGTGACTTCCCCGGAAGATGCCTTCAAAGAGAAAGGAATCCGATATGATCATTCGATCGATGATTGTGATGTGATCTTAGTGTTTGCCGGACTGACGGATGAATATGAAAGTGAAGGATTTGACAGGGAGTCAATGAAACTTCCGGAAGACCAGCTGCGGCTGATCGAGGAGATGTGTGATACCGGGAAAACGGTTGTAATAGTATTGTTTGGAGGCTCTGTTGTTGAACTTCCATTTACGGATAAAGTGAGTGCAATTTTGAATATGTTCCTTCCGGGACAGAACGGCGGAACCGCAGTCTATGAGCTCTTGTATGGCGAAAAAAATCCTTCCGGAAAACTGTCCGAGACCTGGCCGCTCAAATACGAAGATGTTCCTGGAGCAAAATGTTTCGGCAAAGGGATCAATGAGGTTTACGAAGAAGGCTGTGAGGTCGGTTATCGCTATTATCAAGCCCACGATATTCCGGTTCGATTTCCGTTTGGCTTTGGCCTTAGCTATACATCGTTTGAAAAAACAGAATGGGTGAAAAATGGCGAAGCCTATGAGCAGACGATCACCAATACAGGGGAAAGAGCGGGCGCTGAGGTCGCACAGTTATATCTGAACGGCATCTTAAAAGGCTTCCGGAAAGTCTGGTTGGAGCCGGGCGAGAGCAAGAAAGTCTCGATCGTTCCAGAACCAGAGGACGCAGCCGACCTGCCAGACACATTAAGCGTCCCGCAGCTTCCGCCAAGCCTTCCAATAACACTAGAATCCCGGTTCACGGATCTGAAACAGACTTTCATGGGGCGCATCCTTTATAAGGCGGTCCTTTCCATGGCCATGAAACAGGAAAAAGAAGCCAGGAAAATGCCAGATGGTCCGGAGAAAGATAACAAGATAAAAGGGGCCCTTTTCTTAAAGCGGATCCTGGAATCCAACTCCCTTCGTTCGATGGCGATGTCCGCAGGGAAGCGCTTCCCATATCATTATGCTTTGGGCTTTAGAGACTTGGCGAACGGACATCTCTTGCGGGGGCTTAAAGATTTCTTAACCCCGGTAAAAGTACCGAAGCTGCCGAAGGAAAAGGAGTAGAGAAGTATGGCGAAAAAAGAATTAAAACTTCACGCAGTGGTTTCTCCGACGGAGACTGTTGTGGTGTCAGCCTATGACGAAGCTGGCAAAGCATGCGCGTGTACGCTTGCGTTTTACATGGTAAGCAGTCATGTTCCGCCGTGTGTAACGATCGCGATCAATGCCACGCAAAAGAGGGAGACGCTTGCAGCGATGCTTAAAAGCAAGGCATTTGTCCTTGGCTTTCCAAGTATTGACCAGATGAAGGAAGCGGACTATCTGGGCGTCGAGTCTGGATATAAAACTGACAAACTGTCAAATATCGGATATGCAACTAGTGAGGCAAAAACAGTTCATGCGCCGATCATCAATGAATTCCTTCTATCACTGGAATGTGAGATCGTTCATACCGTTACGGTTGGAAGCCATATGCAGGTGACGGGAGAGGTGAAACGAATCCTTGCGGATGAATCTATATTAAATGAAAA
Organism: Lachnospiraceae bacterium; assembly: GCA_045546255.1. Taxonomy (GTDB): domain Bacteria; phylum Bacillota; class Clostridia; order Lachnospirales; family Lachnospiraceae; genus RGIG5612. Next base: position 39,147 of record JAZQCK010000034.1, read on the forward strand.
AGACAAGATCGATATCGGAAAACTGAAGCCGATCATTTACGACGAAGAACAAGTCCAATATCTGTCTGTCGGAGAGAGACTGGCAGATGCCTTCCGACCCGGAATGGCGCTTAAGAAGAGCTTTGATGAAAAATGAAAAGGGTGGCTCGCACAGCCACCCTTTTAAAATGTCTTTTTTAGAAGAACTCCGGAATCAAGCCTGAGCGCTTATTACAACGCCATCTCAGTTCGACGAATCAGGTCGTCCTGTGCTTCTTTATAGACCTCCACAAAGTAAGCGGAGAATCCTGCAACGCGGACTACCAGGTCTTTATATTCTTCCGGTTTCTCCTGCGCGTTTCGAAGCGTCTGCGCAGAGACAACATTCAGCTGAAGTTCCATGCCGCCGTTCTTGAAATAGGTCTCCATGATCGCGCGGAGTTTCAGGATTCCGTTTTCGCCCTGAAGTGCGGTCGGGTGGAATTTCATATTGCAAAGAGTTCCATTTGCATAATTGCTCTGGTCAAATTTGAGGATCGAGTTGATCGTCGCAAATGGGCCGCTCTTATCCATGGATTGCACCGGGGAAATACCGTCGGACATCGGCTCGCCGGTTTTTCTTCCATCTGGTGTCGCACAGACCATAGCGCCAAGCGCAACGTTTAAGGTGACTGGCCAGCAGCCGGCTGTCCAGGAACAGTTCCTGAGGCTCCGTCCTCTTGTGATTCCCTCTGAATAAGTATCCGCTACAAACTTCAGATATTTATCTGCTTCCGGATCATTGTTTCCGAAGTGGACGCAGCGTCCTAAAATATACTGATGCAGGTCTTCGTAGCCTTCCCAGTTTGCCATCAGAGCATCATAGAGTTCTCTCGTCGTCGCGATCTTATCGCGGAAGCAGACCTGGTCAATGATATTTAAACTGTCGGCCACATTGCCATGTCCGATGCTGGAGTTGCCGGCACCGTTATATTTTGATCCTCCCCACATAACATCGAGTCCCTGCTCCATACAGCCGGTCATGGTTGCTGAAAGGAGCGGAAGCGGCGTCATGATGCCATATAAATATTCATAGCAGCTGACCATCGTGACCTGCCATTTGGTAAAGAAATCGATCTGCGTCTTATAGGCTTTGAGGACATCGTCCATGCTTTCCATCTCATACAGATAGCCGGTCTTCGGTCCCGTTGCTTTTGGCTCCGGTGCACCCGGGAAGCGGAACGGATTCGTACCATTGTTGATTGCGCACCACAGTGCATTCGGTAGAATGGTGTAGGAGTTGTTTCCGTCACCGCCGGAGTTTGAAAACTCGCTGCCACAGATGCAAGGCTCGACGCAGCCGATCAGGCAGTAGTTTCTTGCATCCTCTAACGGAATGCCTCGTTTCAGGAAACTCTCGATCGCAACATCATCGTATTCGAAGCACGGAACGCCGCCGACTTGTTTCGTTGTTTCAAGACCGGCTTCCCAAAGTTCATCTGGTGTATTGTTGTGGATTCTAAGTGCAACCGGAGGATTGTGCAGTTTCAATCTTGCAGAGGACTGCAGGATCATATAGGTCACAATGTTCGACGCATCATTTCCATCTTTATCAACGCCGCCGATCGTGATCAGCTGTCCGGAGGTATATCCCGGGCCGGTTCTTGTTGCACGCTCGGACCAGACTTTGTTGCATTCCGCAACTTTGAGCATAAACATATCGGTCAGCTCCTGTGCCTCTTCTTTGGTGAGGCGCCCTTCGGCGATATCTCTTTCGGCGTATTTTCCACAATACTGATCCAGACGGCCATAGCTGATTCCGTGAAGCTGCGCATCCAGGATCATTCCCATCTGATATAAGTAGCATGCCTGAAGGGCTTCGCGGTAAGTCCTGCATGGTTTTTCCATGATCCAGTTCAGGCTGTCGGCCATGGAAAGAAGTTCTTCTTTCCGCTTTGGATCCTCACAGGTCTCGGCAAGCCGCAGACATTCTGCTGCATAACGTTTGGTGTAAATAATGATTCCTTCGGTGACGATCTCAACAGCGCGGTAGAATTCCAGTCTTCTGCCGTCATCTCCTTGAACGCCTTTTTCCAGCATCTCAGCCTTTTTCGCTCTCGCTTCTTCTAAAACGCTGCCGAGGCCTTTGTCCACGACGGTCCAGAAGTTGCCGCAGAAGTGTCCGACCGGGTTCTGGCAGTTTTCGTGATCGCGATAATTCAGGACTCCGTTTCCTAAAATGTCTCTGTAATACTCATCCGGATAGATCGCATCGATCGCTGCGCTCATGCAGTTTTTCACCCAGAAGCTGCCGGTCTTTTTGATATATTCTTTATCTTCTTCATCGAGATCATACTGGTCAACGGAACGGGTTCCAAGCGTATCGATCTCCTGCAAAAACCAGGCAAAGGAGTTCTCCGGGAAGAGTGGGCTGCAGCGGTATTCCACGCCTGCAAAGCCGACGATCGTCTCGAAGTCTCTGACCGGCGTCGGCATCTTCTCAAACAGGTTCCTTAAATTCATGGACCGTTTCAAGATACCGATCAGCTGCGGATTCTCCTGATAGAATTCCGTGATCAGCTTATACCGGCTGATATCGATCTTCGGTCTCGTTGTACGATACAGATTTCTGACATATTTTACGCGTTCTGAAATTGGTACGTTCTGATACATTTTGACACCTCTTTTTTGTTTCTTCTCTCGTGTAACTTCGTTTATGATACGCAGCAGCTTTCCTGCTGAAACTTCACTTACAATAACTTCTCCAGATCATCCATCAGGAACTCAAGTCCCTTGATCTTTTCTAACGTTTCTTTTTTCGGGACACCGTCCAGCGTGCAGCCGATGGCCTGATAGAAATTATCGCCCATCTTTTCCACATCCACCGTGATCCCCTTGAGCGGCCCTTCTTTAAGCGGGGGACTTCCGATCAGCCGCTCCGCAATAAAGGTATCTTCCCGGCGCCAGCCTTCGCGAAGGTTATACATCTGACGCATCAGGAAGGAGCGCATGCCGCAATCTAATAATTCTTCCGGCGTGGTCTCTAGCCCGGTCAGTCCGCGATAATACTCAAAGACCGTATCCGGCATATAGCCAAAGCCTGTAAACTCACAGCATCCGAGCGCTGTCTTCATTTCCGTCATTTTCATTCCGGCGACATCTTCTTCCACGATAGCATCCGGATTATTTTTAAATTCCGGTTCGCGCATTCCAGCCAGAGCACCGATGCCGCCTTTCACGTGCCGTCCCGGAGTCGGGTCAAATTTATAGGTTCTTGCAAGCGGAGGACCGAAGCGCGGATCATGCATCGGAAGCTCAATCCCGCCTGCATCGTTTCGGAATTCAAAGCCGCGGTTAAAATGTTTTGCAGCATAAACGGAACCGTTGGCCAGGATCTTTCCGACGCCTTCGCCTGTCACCATTTTCAAAGTAAGCGCGCGGATCGCTTCTGCATTTCCCCAGTTGAGCTCGATCCCGTCTAAGTCCTCGCTGGTGAAAAGTCCGTTTTCGTAACACTCCATCGCCCAGGCAATCGTTCCGCCGGTTGAGATCGTATCCGTTCCATATTCATTACATAAGTGGTTACAGTAATTGACGGTATAGGCATCCGTGTTCAGCAGGTTCGAGCCAAAGGCTCCGGCGGTCTCATATTCCGGACGGCCTGCTTCTTCCGTTTCCATTTCATCGCCCTTAAATCCGTAGATCGCGCCGCATCCGACCGGGCAGGCAAAGCAGGCAAACTTTTTCCGCTTCATGCTCTTATCCATTTCCATGCTCGAAAGCAGCGGGATCGTCTCTTCTTTGATATCAAGATAGGAGCCGCCCCAGTTTTTAATTCCGATATCGCCCATCATTACAGACGGCTCGAAAGAGGAGTTGGTTCCCCATTGTTTGAACGCATCGACGGTTGGCTGGACAGGGCCGTTCTTCTGCCAGTCGCCCACTTTTTTGCTTGCGTCGATCATCCTTTCTTTGTCGGCAACTTCCGGGGCTTTTCCACCAGCAGCAACCACGATCGCTTTCAGTTTCTTAGATCCCATGACAGCACCGGAGCCGCCTCTTCCTGCAGCTCTGTGTTCATCGTTCATGATTGCCGCCATATAAGACATGTTTTCGCCGGCTCTGCCGATGGAAGCGACAGCGACTTTTTTGCCGAGATCTTCTGCCAGCGCTTTCTCCAAAGACGAAGTCGTGGTCGTGCCCCAATACTTGGACGCATCCCGGATCTCCGCTTTGCCGTCTTCTAAATAAAGATAGACCGGTGTCTTAGAAATGCCTTTGACAAGCACACCGTCGAAGCCGGATTTTTTCAGTTCTGTTCCGAAGGTTCCGCCGGAATTTGCATCGTTGATCCCGTTCGTCACCGGCGATTTGGAAACGACGGTATAGCGGCAGCCCATCAAGGCTCCCGATGCATTCAGCGCGCCGCACATAAATCCGATCACGCTTTCCGGCGCGAAAACATCTGTCTTCGCCGGCATCATTTCATAGAGCAGACGAACGCCTAAGGCCTGTCCGCCCGGAAACAACCGTAACAGACTGTCTTCTAACTTCATGACATCGCAGCTCTTTTTCGAAAGATCTACGATTAGGACTTGATTGTTATAGCCAAACATTATACTATCTCCCTCTGAGCTCATGTTTATTATGAATAATCATTTGTCGTATATAAATGGTAAAATAACCGTATCTTGTTAGTTTATGTTCAGTTTCCGTCAAGCGGAGACGATGTTTATTTTATAAGGAAAAACCATTATGAATCAAAATATGATTACAGGAAAACCGGCAAGGACCTTGATTGCGTTTGCCCTGCCGATGATCGTTGGACATCTGTTTCAGCAGTTCTATTCCCTTGCGGACTCCATAATCGTGGGAAGAACGCTGGGGCAGGACGCTTTGGCCGCAGTCGGAAGCACAGCTTCCGTTGTTATGGTCTTTGTTTCCATTGCCAATGGTTTTGCAATCGGCTGTTCTGTTATTATCTCACAGCTCTTTGGATCCGGTAATCATACCCGCATGAAAACTGCTTTTAACACGGCATTCATGACCTTTATCGGACTGAGTGTCCTGGCTCTGGCCATCGGTCTTTCTTTAGGAAAACCGATTGTTTCCGTCACGGGAATTCCGGAGCACATCGTGCCGGATGCCATGTCCTATTACTATATCTATGCGCTCGGCTTCCCGGGACTGTTTTTCTATAATGTTGCAAACTCCGGCTTTAATGCACTTGGTAAAAGCCGGATGCCGCTGATCTTCCTTTTGATCTCGTCCGTCATGAACATCGGACTTGATCTCTTATTCATCCTGCAGTTCCACTGGGGTGTTGCAGGCGCGGCGCTTGCAACCACCATTTCCCAGTATTTTGCAGCGATCATTGCTTTCATCTCGCTGCTGCATTATCTGAAGAAGAACTTTAAAACCGAACAAAAGCCGCAGCTGTTTAATCTCTTCATGCTGAGGACGATTGCAAAAGTTGCGATTCCTTCCATGATCACCTCGTCCGTTATCTCTCTGGGCTTTGTGGCCATGCAGTCACTGATCAACAGCTTTGGAACCGATGTCATGGCTGCGTATGCTTCCGGTATGCGCATCGATGGAATTGCGATTGTCCCGTTGATACAGATCGGAAATGCCGTCTCCACCTTTGCTGCCCAGAATATCGGAGCAGGGCAGGTCGACCGTGTTCCGAAAGGCTATCATGTTTCAATCCTGCTGAACCTAGGAATCTGTATCTTTATGGGAGTCTTGCTGTTCTTCTTCGGCAACTTCTTTATCAGTCTGTTCCTTGACGCAGATGCGAGCGCGAATGCGATCCGCATCGGCAGTGAGTATCTGCGTATCGTCGGAAGTTTCTACTTTATCTTAGGACTTCTGTATATTACCACCGGTCTTTTGCGCGGCGTCGGAGATGCCACTCTTGCGATGATCGCAACGCTCGTCAACTTTGTCTGCAGAGTTGCCTTCGCTTATATCTCCGTAGCCATCACACACAGCGAAAGCATGATCTGGTGGTCCAATCTGTTCGGATGGTGCTTCGGCTTCCTCGTTGCATACATCCGCTACCGTTCCGGAAAATGGAAAAAGAAATCTCTCGTCGCGGAACTGGAATAGCTTTATAAGTCTTTACAAGCCCATCTCCGTTCGGCGGATCAGATCATCCTGGGAGTCTTTATAGACTTCTACAAAGTATGCAGAGAATCCGGCAACGCGGACGACCAGATCGCGGTAATTTTCCGGATGTTTCTGGGCATCCCGAAGTGTGTCTCCGGAGATGATGTTCAGCTGCAGCTCCATGCCGCCCTCTTTAAAATAGGTGCTCATAACAGCCACCAGTTTTTTCAGGCCGTCCTCATTTTTCAATGCGGTCGGATGGAACTTCATGTTGCAGAGCGTTCCGTTTCCAAACTTCGTATAGTCGAACGTCAGCAGCGACTTCAGCGTACTCGTCGGGCCGGACTTGTCCAGACCCTGAACAGGAGAGATGCCGTCAGAGAGCGGATCGCCCTGCTTACGTCCGTCCGGAGTTGCCGCAGTGATCTTTCCAAACACAACGTTGAGCGTCACCGGATAGCAGCCCGCATTGTAGTGGTTGCCGCGCGGGCCTGTGCAGCGGTTGATCGCATCTGCATAAGCGTTGGCTGCGAAGGTCATATATTTATCGCTTTCCGGATCGGCGTTTCCGAAGTGTGGGACTCTGCCGATGATCATCTGGCGCAGCTCTTCATATCCTTCCCAGTTATTCATGAGCGCATCATAGAGCTCCCGGGTTGTTGCAAGTTTTTCTTTAAAGCAGACCCGGTCGATGATGTTCAGCGAGTCTGCCACATTTCCGATACCGATACAGGAATTGCCTGTGGAATTAAACATGGCGCCGCCCCACATGACATCTTTTCCGGACTCCATGCATCCGGTAATGGTAGCGGAAGCCAGTGGGATTGGGGTGTGGAATGCAGCGACCGATTCCCAGGTGTTGGTGCAGTTTGCATGCCACATCATCCAATAGTCATACTGCTTCTTAACGGCCGCAAGCACCTCGTCCATTGAGTTCATCTCGTAGAGGTAGCCGGTTTCCGGTCCCTGGATCTTTTCGTTTTTCGGAGTCCCTGCCGGATGGAATGGGTTCACGCCATTGTTGATGGCCATGAGCATCGCCGTGGTAATGTTGATATACGACTGTGTGCCGTTGCCGCCTGGCTGGGCCCACTCATAGCCGCCGACTTCCGGCTCGACGCAGCCGATCAGGCAGTAGTTTCTAGCATATTCCAAAGGGATACCGCGGCGCATCAGCGCCGGGATGATCGCCTCATCATTTTCAAAAGTAGGGATGCCGCCGCAGATCTTCGTTGTTTCGATGCCTGCTTCCCAAAGTTCCAGCGGGGTGCCTGGGTGGATGCGCAGCGCCTGAGGAATGATCAGCTGCAGACGGGCAGAGGACTGCAGGAACATGTAGGTGACATCGTTGGTCGCATCGCGGCCTTCCATATCCACGCCGCCTAAGGTGATCAGCGTGCCGCAGGTATAACCCGGGTTGGAGGCAGTGGCTCTCTCGTTCCAGATCTTGTTCAGCTCCATGAGCTTTAAGAAGAACATGTCCACCATTTCCTGGCCCTGCTCCGGAGTGATCCGTCCGGCTTTCAGGTCTTCCTCATAGTAGCTTCCAAGATACTGGTCGATCCGACCGAAGCTGATGCCGTGCAGCTGTGCGTCTAAACACATTGCAAGCTGGTACATCCAGGTGCACTGCAGCGCATCATAGAACGTGCGGCATGGGTTTTCCATGATCCAGTCCAGGGTATCAGCCATGCGGAGCAGCTCTTCTTTTCGAGCTGGATTCGTGCAGGCTTCCGCCTGGCGCAGCGCCTCTTTTGCATAGCGCTTGGACCAGATGATAATGCCTTCCGAAACGATCTCGACAGCACGATAGAAATGATATTTGTTCACATCCTCACCGAAGATACCGTTTTCTTCGAGCGCTTCTTTTTTCTGGCGTGCCTCGTCGCGGATGGCGCCAAAGCCTTTGCGCGTCGCTGTCCAGAAGTTTGCGTTGAAATGGCCAACCGGTGCCTGGGCATTTTCCGAAGCATTGAAATAGATCACGCCGCTTTTATCAAGCTTATCCATCAGCGGCTCCGGATAATATTCATTCGCGATCGAGCTCATGTTATTTTTTAGCCAAAAGTCACCCGTCTCCAGAAGATATTTTTCATCTTCTTCGTCGATCTCGTATGGATCTACGGAACGGGTGCGGATGTTGTTGGAACGAAGCTCTTCCATGAACCAGGTCCAGGAGACCTCCGGGTAGAGGGCGCTGGAGCGGTACTTCGTTCCCTGCCAGCCGACAATGAGCTCGTCCTCATTGATGCAGACAGGCAGTTTTTCAAACAGATTGCGCAGGTTTTTTGCACGCTTTAAAATGCCGGTCAGCTGCGGGTTTTCTTTATAAAACTCGGTCACCAGCCGGTAACGGTTGATATCCAAAGAAGGCTTCGTGCTGCGGCATTTTTCCCGGATCGCACGAACCCGTTCTGTCATAGGGCTTTTCTGATACATTTTGATTCCCCCATCCTATCTTTATTCTTGTCTAATTTAACTTTAAAACATTCTCCGGCATAGCTCAAATGCAAGAATTGAATCAGCTGATTCTTCTACGGCAGGATCACATCCTGTTTCAGCAGAGCCTCTTTGAGTTCCGCATACGGAAGCTCCCTGACGGAGCATCCTTTCTGAACGGCCAGCGCAGCAGCGGTGCCGGCTGCCTGACCGAAGCAGAAGCAGTGCGGGACCAGATTAAACAGGGAGTTGGCCTCATCGTCGGAGGAAAAGGCTCTGCAGGCAACGAGCAGACCTTCCGTCTCTTTCGGGATCAGCGTTCCAAACGGAACATAGACGAGCGGATACTCGATGCTCTTATCCCCGAGGTCATTGCTCGGAAAGATCGCGATCGTATCTTCAAAGGCTTCTTTGCGGAACATGTTCTCGGCGCGCAGAGAAGCTTCTCCGATCAGACGTAGTCCGCCTGTCGTTCCAAGCTGCGGAGAGGTCAGCATGATAAAGCTTTTTTCAAAGCCCGGAGCCTTATCTCTTAACAGCTCCCAGGTCTGAACCGCGCGTTCTCTGCCGGAGACATCCATCCGTGTCATCTCTTCGACGTCTGTCTGACAGTTCGTGATGAAATGCGGATGCAGCCATGCAACGTTCTCCTGGTTTTTCAGCATACCGCGGAAAAACGAAACATAAAGGCCTTTATCATGAAGTTCATTTTTTAAGGCGATATGCTGATCCGGCCTGGAACTTACGAATTTATCATACGCGCGGAAATCCACGCCGCCGATCCAGAAACCGAAGCAAAGATGCTTGATTCTGAGACCAAAGTCGATATTGTCTTCATATGCTGTGCCGGAACGAGGGATCAGGTCTCCGTCGCCGGTTCCATCAATGATAACTTTTCCAAGGACCGCGCGCCTTCCGGTCTTGCTTTCAAAGATGATTCCTTTAACCGTGTTCCCTTCCATGATCGTATCTGTGACCCAGGAATGCAGATACAGTTTGACGCCGGCTTCCATGACCATCCGGTTCATTTCATTCTTGCCAATCTCCGGATCGATGATGGCGGAATAGACGAGACACTCTTCGCCGTTTTTATTTTTACGGACGAAGAAATGCTGGAAACTGCTGTCTTTATAATATTTCAGTACAGACGGGTCCGTTGAGCCCCAGTCTTCTTCCAGAGGGCGGAACGCCGCATCCTGCTTGTCTAAGCGGGTGATCAGCTCCTCGAGGATTCCCCCGATATAGCGCTTTCCGTCCAGGTCGCTTAAGTGCGGGATGATATTGACGAGACCGCCGGTGCTCATTCCGCCTAAATGGCCGTAGCGCTCAAGCAGGATCGTCCTTGCGCCGGAGCGCGCCGCTGCGACTGCCGCAGCAAAACCGCCGGGGCCTCCCCCGACCACGATGACGTCCGCTTCGCTGATGACTTCTACTTCCCGGGCCGCTTCCTGAATGCTTTTTACGCCCGGCTTGAATCTCTCATCGCTCTTTGGAGCTTCCGGAATCGTATAGCGCGACATTCCGGCAGGTCCGTGATAGCGTAATCTTTCTTCTTTCCCCATATTTTCCTTCTTTCTATCCAATCTGCTGATGGTTGCTCTTACGGTTATTCATACTTTACAGACGCCCTCAAAAGCGCCTGTATTTTAGGTTTTTACCTCTAAAAAAATGATAAGGGAAACCGCCCGATTAAGCAAATGCCGGAGCTGAATGAGTTCATCCAGATTTGCAATTGATAACCTGCTTTCCTTCTTCCAGGATCCAACCTATAATTAGCTTGTCAGATGAATTTTATATTATCAGACTGATCTTTGATCAGGAGAAAGAGTAAAACTATGGAGAAATGCAAATACGGAACCGCACTGAGTGATATTGATCATTTAGATCCAAAAAAAACAGTGCTTCTTATGATCGACATGGAGAAGGCTTTCGTCGAACCGGGTGCTGCGCTTTGCATTCAGGGCGCAAAAGCCACCGTGCCTGCCTGTGCGGCTGTATTGAAGGATGCGAGGAGTCTCGGGATTCGCATCATATGGATCAAACGGGAATATCAGGCGGATGGCAGTGATATGGAACTGCCTCGCAGGAAGATGCTGAAAGAGCGCGGCATCACAGGTGTTCTTGCACGAGGAACGACCGGCATAAACAGTATGGAAGAGCCGGATGGACTGGTACGCTTTCCGGACGAAACGGTGATCATCAAGCCCAGGTGGAGCGCTTTCTTCCAAACGGAGCTTCGCAGCATTCTTGAGGAGTGTGGGATCGATACTGTGATACTGGCAGGCACGACAACACCGAACTGTATTCGGACGACCTGTTATGATGCGATTGCATATGACTACAGGACGATCGTGCTTTCGGAATGTACGTCTTCAAACACAGCAGCAATACAAATTGCAAATCTGGATGATATGAAAAGGGCCGGAGCCGAGATTGTGTGAAGCAGTGCTGAGATCGTGCGGATCAGAAAAACAGAGTGTGACTTGGAAAAAGATTGTCTGCAAGAAAAGCTGTGCTATACTTGAGATGTGCTTTAAGACGTTAAAGCGATAAAACCTTTAGGGAAGGAGTAGGAAAGGAGCAGGCAGGATGAGTGAACAGGTTAAGATCAGAGGCGGAGTCCCGGTCTATCCGGATGTAGTACATTATTTCGATGTCATTATGGACCAGCGGATCTGGGAGGCAGAAGGATGGAAAGAAGAAAGTCTTTCATGGAAAGAAAGCTGCTACATCCATTCCGGTTTAAGTGGGATCGCGCTCCAGGTCACAGGGGCTGAGGCGACGGAATTTCTATCCCGCATTTCCGTGAATAATGTTTACAAGTGGAAAGCCGGAACGATGAAGCATTTGGTCCAGGTGAATGAGGACGGTTATATTGCAAACCATGCACTGGCGGCGAAGGACAATGATAATGCATATCGGATCATGGCATGTCCTCCATGGCCTCTTTATATGGCAGGCCGTCTGCAGATGGACGTGAAAGTGGAGTTTATCCCATGCTTTGTGCATCAGATTTCAGGGCCGAAGGCAAAAGAGGTCATTGAAAAGGCAACAGGAGAAGATATCTCCGATGTGAAATTTATGGATTTCAGACCGATCCGTATTCCGGGGATCGATGCTGATCTGGAGATCGGAAGGATCGGCATGTCAGGTACGATCGCGTATGAGATTCATGGACACATGCAGTATTCCGCGCAGTCTTATGATGCGATCTATCAGACCGGAAAAGAGTTCAGCATGAAGCGGCTTGGCTGGAGGACCTACTGTGTCAATCATGCAGAAGGTGGTTTCCCACAGGGCGGAAGTTCCTTTATGTATGCGTTTGATCAGGGTTATTGGGATATGGTTGGCGATGCAACGACGTCCATGCCGACGAGAGGACTTGTTGGCAGTTTTCCGCCGGAAAATATCAAGGCGCGATATCGCACGCCTTATGATGTCGGCTGGGGATGGATGGTGAAATTCGATCATGAGTTTATTGGCCGCGAAGCATTGGAAAAGATTGCAATGAATCCGCCGCACGAGATGGTGACGCTGGAGTGGAATCAGGAGGATGTCATGGATGTCTGGGCTTCAATGTTTGGCCCACGCGAGGAGGAGTATAAAATCTTCGAACTCCCATGCCTGGAACCGCAGCAGGCAGGCGGTTTTGCGGACCGCGTAACAAAAGACGGGGAAGAGGTCGGCGTCTCCATGTTCCCGACCTACTCGTATTATTACCGGAAATTTATTTCCCATTGCACGATCAATAAAGCGCTGGCAGCAGAGGGGACGGAGGTCGTTATCCACTGGGGCGATTATGGCAAAACGAAAATCAAAGAGATTCGTGCAACCGTTGCCAAATACCCGTATTCCACATTAAAGCCGAACCAGCATTATTATGACGATTGAGAGGTGTTTATGTTCACACAAGCAGATAACGAGATCTTTGACCGGATCATAGAAAAAAGGTCGACCTGCAGAAGCTTTTCTGAGCAGCTTCCTGAAAAGGAGGATCTGGAAAAGATCATCGAAGCCGGACAAAAGGCACCGTATGCTTCGATCGATGCAAAGTCCGTCGATGTCTTCCGGCATTTCTATGTCATCTTCCGGGATGATCCGCGGATGGATGCGATCGACCGCCTCATCAAAGAGCAGAGCGCGATCGATCTGGCGAAGAGACTGGAAGAGAAGAAGTCGGACCCGTTTCTTCAGGAAAATGGAGAGCGCGTGGAAAAACTTTGGGACAACGTTGCAAAGAACGGAGAAAGCACCTTCCCAAATCCGCCGTGCATGATCGTTGTGGCGGAGTGGAGAGGCGCAAGACGGGCGGAGCGCCAGAGCCTTGCCCATTTAATGGAAAACATGTGGCTCAAAGCGACCGCTTTGAATCTGGATTTCCAGATCATCTCCGTGATCGAAAATATGGTAAACAACAAAGAGTTTTGCGACTTGTTTGATCTTCCGACCGACCGCTACGGCTTTCATGCCTGTGTCGTCGGTTATGCGAAAGAAGGAGCAGGCCGCAATGCAAGATGTACATCAGAAGTTCATTGGGGGACAGAATGAAGATCAAAGACTTAATGCCTATGCTGAACATTCATGGGCGGACAATTTACGATGAAGAACGAAACGCGCTGTTTTGCAACTGGACATACTCGGGATTTACGATCGGCGTGGACGGAACGTTTCTGAGGCTGAAAGTGACTGCGCTCAGCGACCAGTTTGAAGGTTTGTTTGGCGCACCGACGCCGCCTCCGGACTGGCCTTGCATTGGTGCCGCTTTAGGGGATGAGCTGATCTTTCGCAAAGAGTGCCGCGATGAAGAAGAGTGGGTGACGCTTTGGGAGAGCAGCGAAAGAAGGCAGCAGGAAATCCACTTTCTTAGATTATCAGAAGCAGCGCATGGAAAGCTCGGCGTGTTAGAGGTCGAGACAGATGGAAACTTCTTCCAGGCGGAAAAGAAAGAGACGAAAACACTGGAGATCATAGGAGATTCGATCTCCTGTGGTTTTGGAATTGAAGGGGCCCGTGATTCGATGGAGTTTCATCCCCTCGAGGAAAACAGCTGGATCTCCTATGGCGCTTTGGCTGCACGGGAACTGGGTTATGAACTCAATGTCATCGCCGAATCCGGAATCTGTGCTACAGAGCCGGAGTATCCGCTTGAGAAAAAACGCGGGATGGATGAGGTCTATCAATATACAGACGAGACCTTTGACCGCCGGCGAGGTTTGGAGCCGGAACTTTGGGATTTTAAATCCCATCCGAAGGATATCGTGCTGATCAATTTAGGCACCAATGATGCCAATGCGATCCGTTTTTATGAGGACTTTGATACGATCGAAGGCATGGAGGAATATTTCCATGCAGGCTACAAGCGCTTTGTTCAGATGGTTAGGGCGCTGAACGGTCCGGACAGCTGGATCCTTTGCGCGATCGGCCCGATGGATTACTATCTCTATCACCACATCAAGGAAGTCGTAAATGAAATCATCGAAGAAACCGGAGATGAGAAACTCCGCTGCTTTGAGTTCGTTCAGATCAGCGTGATCAAAGAAGGCTTTGGCGGCGGCGGGCATCCGTCCGCAAAGACCCACGCCCGCATGGCAAAAGAGCTGGTTCAGCACATCCGGAAAATCGTCGGATAATCATGAATCGCAGGTATAACAAAGGCGCCTCAGCGGAGGCGCCTTTTTATTTGTTATCATGCTTGGCTGACTTGGCCAGCCCTTTATTATCTTGTCTGGCTGATCTCGCCGGTCTCTTTGTTTCGCCAGCGTGGCTTCAGCGGCAGCGGCCAGTTGAACTGGAGTGCGCCAGGAGTCGGGCAGTCAAGTGCGCAGCAGCCGCAATACCAGCACTCGTCCGGGTGGAGGATGAGCGGCGGCTGACCTTTCGTCGGGTTCGGGATAAACACGTCGATCTGGCAGGTCTCTACGCAGGTGTTGCACCCGATGCATTTTTCCGGATCGATCCTGACCGGCATGCTCGGTGTCTGTACATTCGGCATCGCATAAACCTTGTTATTCATCGTTCATTCCTCCTTTCAAGCTTTATATACGCCGGCATAATCCGGGTTGTGTGCCTCATACTGTTCCTTCATATTACCCCAGTAGCGGATCGGGATGCGCTCGAAGCAGACCTCGTCGTTTTCTAAGTGCAGTGCGAGATAGTTCTTCTCGTCTTCCGGATCGCCATTCGGGTAATCCAGACGTTCGATCTGCAGTTTTGGGGAAGAAAGTTTCCTCTCTTTCATTGCATGCAGGAGGATCTTCGCAAACTCGATGATGCACTGATCTTCGAGTGCACGCATCAGCTTATGCGGATCAGCAGCAAAGAGCTGCGGAACAGCGTTCTTTTCGATGCGCTCGATCTCATCAAGTCCCATGTTCAGCAGGTTCTCGTTCTTAAACTCGCTGGCGAAATACTGCATAACGCGGTTTACACCAAAGTTCAGCTCTTTCCAGTCGATGCCGGATGTCCGCTTCGTTGGTGCAAGCACGCGCTCTTTTTCTGCATCGATCTGTGCGCGGGATACTTCACCTTGTCCGACTTTCTTTGCATAAGCAGCAGCTTTTCTGCCGGCATAGCGTCCGGTAGCAGCAGCATAGCTGTGGTCGCCCGGAGCGAAGGTGCTCATGCCTGCCGCATAAAGCCCTCCGACATTGGTCATCAGATCCCAATCGGTCATGATGCCGCCTCCGCCTGCTGCGCTGCGGTATTGCTGGCTTGGCTGGAACTCAATAAAGGTATAATTCAAAACCTGATCTTTGTGTTTATCGAAGCCGTCCTGCTCCATGGTATCGACCATGACCTTTGTTGTGGACTCTTCCGTCAGCATCAGGTCCCAGGTGGCGTGAGCTTCTTCCGGCTTCATTCCGGCAAAGTCTGCAAAGAACGGAAGTTTATACTTGCCGCTCTTGATGCCTTCGCGCAGATCAGCGATGACTTTTGCGTTCGGGGAGAACATCGTGCCGCCGTCCGACCAGCCCTGCATCGGAGCAGGAAGAACCTGGTTATCGGCATCGACCAGCGGAACATTCTCATAACTTGCATCCGCGCCGCCGGTGTACCATTTATGTTTCAGTCCACCTGAGAAACGGCTCGGGGAGGAGCTTTCCATCATCGTAACTTTTGCGCCGGCTTTCCATGCCATGACCGTGCCGTCTCCGCACTGGTTACGGGAATACATGGTGGAAATTCCGCCGTGCTCGGTATCCAGGTTGTAGATATGTCCGGAACCTGCAGTCGAGATGATGACCGTTGGCGCCTTCACAATGATAAACTCGCCGGTACGGACATTGAAGCCGGTTGCACCGACTACGCGCGCACCCTGTTTTCCGTTCTCGTTCAGAACGCTGGTGGCCATCGTACGGTCGAGGATCGTAACGCCGAGGCGCTGGCACTCTTTCTTCAAAGCCGGTTTAAAAGTCGTTCCCCAGACACGGATAACCGTGTTCTTACGTTTTTCCGGCGGGTTATAATCCGGCGAGCCCCAGCCGTCTGCCGGAGCAAGTCTGCCGTCCACGCTGTAACGCGGGGAGAACATAAACTTCGTATCATCGTAGCGGCCTTCGACACCGAGGAATTCATCATCTGTATCACGGATCTTTCCACCCATCTGCTCCATCTCGAGCAGCGTGTCAAAGTCCTCGCGGCACTGGATCTCGATTCCGATGCCGTTGGAATAATCGCCGAGGGAGTTCATTTCCTCGATTGCCCATTCATCCGGATCAACGCGGCTGTGTGGATTTGCAGGGACGTTGCACCAGTGGTCGCAGCCCGGTCCGCCTGCACCGCTTCGGCGAAGGTCACCTTTTTCCATAATTGCAACCTTTGCACCGTTACGCGCTGCGGTGATGGCTGCCCAGCATCCTGCGATGCCGCCGCCTAATACAAGCACGTCCGCTTCCAGCTCCTTCTCCTCGCCGAACTTGATCGGATAGGGCCATTCCGGAGGTGTGCCCTGGCTTTGTAAATATTCATTCCATGTTCCCATCCTATTACCTCCTCTTTTTTACCAGCGGGTTCCAAGCTCCATTGCAGCCTGGAAGCCGAGCCGGTTTGCTTCACCTATATTTTTTACAGCCAGGCAGTCGCCGGCCTGATAGAACAGCGGAGCCGCCTGTGCGAATGAAATCGCTTCTTCCTGACGGCCCTTCATGCCTGCAGCAATGACCACATGATCAGCAGGATAGAAGACTTCGCCATCCGGACCTTCACAAAGGACGCCGTCTTTTTCAATCTTTAATGCCTTTGTGGACGTATGCGTTTCGAGCTTGATGCGGTTGATTTCAACCTCAACGCCCATCTCATGGACAAGGTTGTCGCCGCAGTTCAGTTTCTCTGCCATTTCAACGACGGTAACTTCTTTTCCCATGTTCTTTAGATAGATGCCAAGCTCAATGCCGACGAGGCCACCGCCTAAGATCACGATCTTTCCATCCAACTCTTCAGCATGATAGTACGCATTCTCCGCAGATGTGACATTGTTACCCTCCACGCCCGGGATTGGCGGAACGACTGCGCTCGATCCGATTGCCGCAATGATCACATCCGGCTTCATCTCTTCTGCCTGCTCCGGAGTCAGCGCCGTGTTCAAAAGGACTTTGACGCCGGCTTCTTCCACGCGGCGGATCTGATTTTCAATATATTCATGAAGATGGATCTTGAAAGGCACCTTCGCTTCGCAAAGCAGGACGCCGCCTAAGCGGTCGCTCTTTTCCGCAAGGGTGACCGTATGTCCTCGTTTTGCTGCCGTGATCGCAGCCTGCATTCCTGCGATGCCGCCGCCAAGGACTAACACATTCTTCGGATGCAGAACCTTCAAAGGCTCCGTTGCATATTCATGCTCGCGGCCGATCTCCGGATTGATCGCGCAGCGATACTGACCGGTCGCCATGACCTTTGAGAAGCAGTAACTGCAGCGCAGGCACTTATTGATATCATGCTCATTTCCCATCCGCGCCTTGATTGGAATGTCCGGGTCTGCGATGAGACCGCGCGCAACGTTTACGATATCGGCTTTTCCGCTGGCGATGATCTCTTCCATCATTTCCGGATCGGAGAGAGCACCCACGGTTCCAACCTTACTATATTTGATGTGCGGCTTGATCGCAGCTGCGTATTTCACGTTCACGCCGTCTTCTAAGAACATGCTCGGAGAGGTCAGGGTGAAAGCTTCGTCAAAAGTAGCATGTCCTACAGAAACGTGCAGGATATCCGGATATCCGTCTAAGGATTTTGCAATTTCAATACCGGTATCAATGCCATATCCATCCGCAACACCTTCCGAACCAGAGATTCGGAGTTCAACGACCAGCCCCGGAACCTGTTCGTGGATTCCCTTGCAGATCTCGCGGACAATGCGGGCGCGGTTTTCGATGCTTCCGCCCCAGCGGTCGGTGCGGGTGTTATACAGTGGATTTAAAAATTCGCTGAGCAGCCAGCCGTGGCCGCCATGGATCGTCACCATGCCGAAACCGCAGGCTTTCGCCCACTTCGCATGCTCAATGAAGGAGTCAATCGTCTGGACGATCTGCTCGTCTGTCATCGGCAGAACCGGAAAGCCCTTGAACTCACTTTCAACCGGGCCGTAGATCGGATGCCCTTCGCGCACAGACTGCTCCGAGAAAGCACCGCTGTGCTGGAGCTCTACGGAAGGGACCGCACCATGGCGGCTGATCGCATTTGTATAATAGTTAAACCAGGAGATAGCGCGATGGTTTTTTAAAATTACGCGGTTATCTCCGTAGTTCATTCCGGAGACCGGATCGACGCTGCGCACGCCCATGCAGGTGGTGGCAGCACCGCCGATGGCTTTCCGCTCATAATAGACCGTGACTTCCGGTGTCGGAAGCTGGTCGGAATCCAGATAGGAAGAGCCCTGCGGCGAGGCAAAGATGCGGTTCCGGAAAACGGTATTTCCAATGATCAAAGGTTCAAAAAGATGCGGGAATTTTAATACACTCATAGTCCTTCTCCTAAATCATGTTATCTTGCGAATAAGCAAGCTGTGTCTTGGTAATCATAGGTTCTCTTCTTATTGAAGAATAATTAGCATTTCAAGTCAATTTCAAAAAGTAAATCAGGACTTCCATCCTGTGAATAACGCGATAGAATCGGGCTTGTGCAACCGATAGCAGATAGTGTATTGTTGAACTGTGAGGCGTAAAGAAATCAAAAGGAATAAGCGGAGGAACAATATGAACAATTTCACTTATTACGCACCGACAGAAGTGGTGTTTGGAAAGGACGTTGAAACAAAGGCGGGAGAGCTTGCGAAAAAATATGGAACGAAAGCGCTGCTTGTCTATGGAGGCGGAAGCGTCGAGCGGAGCGGACTGCTTGAAAAAGTGTCGAAATCTCTTGAAGCGGAAGGCATCCCATACCGCCTGTTTGGAGGAGCAAAGCCGAACCCGACGCTTGCACATGCAGAAGAAGGCATCAAAGAAGCGCTTGCATTTGGCGCGGACCTGATCATCGGAATCGGCGGAGGCAGCTCCATCGATACGGCAAAAGCCATCGCGCATGGAAGCGCAAATCCGGAAGTCCCGCTCTGGGAGCTTTGGACAGGAAAAGTGCCGCTTAGCAAATCCCTTGCAGTCGGAGCGGTTCTTACCATGCCCGCAGCCGGAAGCGAGATGAGCGATTCGGCCGTGCTGACAAACGAAGCGATCGGCAAAAAAGCCGGAATCAATACCAGCTTTAACCGCTGCCGATTTGCCCTCATGAATCCGGCACTGGGAGTTACGATCCCGAAGTATCAACTGGCAGCAGGAATCGCAGACATCATGATGCACACGATGGAGCGTTATTTTATTCCGGACATTCAGGCTGAACTGACCGACGAACTTTCGGAAGGCCTTTTAAGGACGATGATCCACAATGGCCCGATCGCACTGGAAAACCAGGAAAATTATGATGCGATGAGCGAAATCTTCTGGGCGTCCAGTTTATCCCATAACAACCTGATGGAATGCGGAAGAGGAAAAGACTTCTCCGTCCATAAATTAGGACACGCACTTTCTGCAAAATATGATGTGACACACGGAGCATCGCTTGCAGCAGTCTGGGGCTCCTGGGCGGAAGAGCTTTACCGCGAATGCCTGCCTCGCTTCAGCCGTTTTGCGGAAAAAGTCTGGAGTGTAACGGCAGAGACAGAAGAGGCGGCGGCAAAAGAAGGAATCGAACGCACGGTTCAGTTCTTTAAGAGCATCGGAATGCCGACTTCTTTAAGCGAACTTGGAGTTTCGCCTTCGGACGAAGACATTGAAAAGCTGGCGCTCGATGCGACAATGAACGATAGCGTGAAGCTTTCCCGGATCCGTCCGCTTGGAAAAGACGACATTGCAAGAATCTATCAGAGAGCGAGATAGAACCTATCCGTTTTTTTGATGACGTGATTTGAAATACAAGTAACCACGCCCTTCTTTCGAATGATAGTATATAAACGGAGAAGTGCAAAAGTAGAGAAGCACACAACAATCACTGAGAAACGTATATTTCAGAAGGAAAGGGTAGGTATTATGGGTTCTAAATATAAACATGTCTTTGAGCCGATCCGCATTCGCGGCATCGATTTTAAAAACAGGATCACGCTGGCACCGCCGTCTCCAAATCTGGCGAGCGAAGACGGCCTTGTGACGCATGACTTCGTCGAGTGGTTCCGTATGTTTGCGCGCGGCGGAGTCTGCACGCTGTATGTCGGCAACTGTTCCATCGATATTACGGAAAGCAGGGACGAGGCGTTCCAGCTGAATCTGAACCAGGACCGGGGCATCCTTCCGATGACCTGGTTTGCAGACATGTGCAAACAGTATGGCGCACATGCTTCGTTTGAGATCTGTCACAACGGCGAAAACACCCGCTTTGAGACCGTGGGGCATGCGCCGTTTTCCGCATCTCCTTATATTTCGGAAAATGAAAAAGTAGCGGCAATGATCAATCACCGCGATCCGATCCCGAGCATCGAAATGACGAAGGAAAAGATCGATGAGACAGTGGAAAAATTCGGAAAGGCAGCCGAGCGGATGAAAAGAGCCGGCATGGACATCGTCTTGGTTCACGGCGGCCACGGCAACCTGATCAGCCAGTTCACCAGTCCGATGTATAACAAGCGAACCGATGAGTATGGCGGCGATACTAAGAGCCGCGCACGTTTTGCGATTGAAGTCTGCGATTCCATCCGCCGTCACTGCGGCGAAGACTTCGTCATTGAGTTCCGTATCTCGGCAGATGAGATCGCGCCGGAAGGCATGCACTTCGACGAGACCTTAGAGCTGATCGGCTATCTGAAAGATCACATCGATATCCTTCATGTTTCCGCCGGACTCCACAGCGATTTCAATATGAAGTATTTCAATAACTGGTGCCAGAACTATCTGATGGACCACTGCTTCAACGTTCACTTTGCGGCGGATGTTAAGAAGCGCTATCCGGATCTTCTGGTCAATACCGTCGGCTCCATCATGAGTCTGGACTATGCGGAAGAAATCATCGCAAACGGCTGGGCAGACTTTGTCTCCATGTGCCGTCCGCTGATGGCAGATCCGGATATGCCGAGAAAATACGCAGAAGACCGCCCGGAAGACAGACGGCCTTGCCTCAGATGCAACACCTGCATGAAACATCTCTTTATCCCGAAACCAATTTACTGCGCGATCAACCCGATCTCCGGCATGACGAACGATCTGTTAGACGGCGTAGTGCCGCAGGCAGTCACCAAGAAGAGAGTAGCCATCGTCGGCGGAGGCCCGGGCGGCATCCAGGCGATGCAGACCCTCTTAGACCGCGGCCACGACGTGACGCTCTATGAAAAGAGCGGACGCCTCGGCGGCAATGTGAATGGTGCGGCAGTTCCTCCGTTTAAAATCGATGCCAAAGACTATCTGAAATGGATGATCCATACCGCAAAGCAGTGCGAAGAGCGCGGAGCTAAAATCCTGATGAACACCGAGTGCACGAAAGAACTTCTGGATAAAGAAGCTTTTGATGCCGTTGTGCTTGCAGTCGGCGGAGAGCCGATCGTTCCAAAGAGCGTTCCGGGTATCGACAAGCCGCATGTTGCATGGGCGCCGGATGCAGAAGAGGGAACAGCGCCTGTCGGGGAAACAATCGTCATCGTCGGAGCCGGCCAGGTCGGACTCGAGGCGGCGATTGATTTTGTTCTGCAGGGAAAGAAAGTCACCGTCATCGAGATGAAAGAACACGAGACGGACTTCTTTAAAACGCGCAGCACCCGGGATCTGATGAAGAAAAAAGAAGAAGAAAATCTGGAATTCGATATCTGCTACAATACAGCTTTGAAAGAAGTGAAAGATGACTGCGTAGTGGCAGAAGATACGAAGACCGGAGAATTGAAGGAATTCAAGGCAGACAGCGTTCTTTTGGCAATGGGTATCAAACCGAGGCTTGAACTGGTAGAAGAGCTTCGCCATTCCTGCCCGGAGACGAGCGTTGCGATCGTCGGCGACTGCAACAATTTTGCAGGCACGATCTCCGAAGCTGTAAACCAGGCATTCCAGAGCTGCCTGCATATCTAAGAACCTTAAAATTGATGACAGAAAGCCGGCTGAAAAATCAGCCGGCTTTTTAAGTCGCGTTTTTGCGGGTAGAAAGTCCGCTCTATCCTTCGTATGCCCTTATGCGGAGTTTCACTCCGAGGGAGTCGCAGATCTCCTGGCTTTTTTCCTGCTCTTCTTTGGATGTTACGACATCGACCACGGTCATGCGGACATCCGGCACGAAGTTTGTGCAGTCCTTTGTGAAACTCAGCATGGCATCAAAGGATCCGATCCCAAATTTCGGGCGGACTACATTGAGGTAATCTTCCGCATTCGTCTCGTTCAGGCTAACAGAGACGGCGTCGATCTTCCCTTCGAGTTTCGGTGCGGTCCGCTCGCCGGCGATCAGGTCGGAAAGACCGTTGGTGTTGATGCGGATGCGGATATCGGCTTTCTTTTTGATATAGTCCGCAACTTCGAGCAGCACATCTAAACGTTCCGTCGGCTCGCCGTATCCACAGAAAACGACTTCTTTATATTTCGACAGATCGCGCTCGTCGATCGCAGCGCAGATCTCTTCAAAAGAAGGCTCGTGATCCAGCCATAAAGGGTCGGAGCCATATACGCTGTCTCCATTATTGCGGATACAGAACGTGCAGCTGCAGGGGCAGCGGTTTGTGATGTTGACATATAGTCCGTTATGTACTTCGTAAGTGATCGTCATGTTCTTCATAGTTGTTTTCCCGTTTTTGCCATCAGCATTCGCTCCTTGACGGAGGCTTTATCTAAGGCAAATCCTGCCATTGCAAAGAGAGCGCTGCTGAATGCAGCCTGCGTAACATTTCCAATAATACCATAAGATGCGCTCAGGAAGTTTCCGTAAAGGATGACTTCGTAGAAATAATAGCCGGCGATGCAGAGCGCAGTGGCCGGAATCAACGCAAGCAGATTCCGCTTCGTCAAAATCTTCTTGGCCTTGCTCGTAAAGAAAAGAACCGTGAGCGCCTTGATCACAAAGGAGGCAGGTGCCCAGATTGCATATCCGGTCAGGACATCGGAGAGCACCGCGCCGGCGGCTCCTGCAAACATCGCATATGGCATTGGAAGGAGCGTAGCAGCCAGAAATAAAAAGCCGTCGCCGATATGCACGTATCCGTTAAAACTCGGAACGTGCACAAACGCCGTAAAGACCAAAATTAACGCGGTCAGGATACCGGTCAGCGTCAGATTTCTCACTTTTAGATTCTGCATGATCTGCCTGCTTTCTTATCTTGTGAAATTTTAAAGCAGAGTATAAAATAAATTTGATACTATCATAATATCCACTTTTAATATTTTTTATATAACCAGATGAAAACGAATAACAATGATCCAAAAACCATACCAGCTTATATAAAGCTCTACCGGCAGCTTCGAAAGAGCATTGTAGAAGGCGACTATCCAGCGGGGAGTAAGCTCCCTTCGAAACGAACGATTGCGGCTGATGGCGGGGTCAGTGTGATCACGGCAGAGCATGCCTTAGACCTTTTGACAGAAGAAGGCTATATCGAGCCGCATGAGCGTAGTGGCTACTTTGTCATCTTCCAAAGGAGCAGCGGTTTTGCCGGCACGGAGCATGATGAGCTGGAAGCAGATGACAGTGTATCGGCAGGCTTAAAAGATGAGCTGGTTTCGTCCGCGTTGAGCGACGGCCAAGGAACAGAACTTGCGGCCACCGACGACTTCCCATTTTCGGTTCTTGCAAAGACCATGCGGAAAGTCTTAAGTGATAACGGCAAAGCGCTGTTAGAGCGCTCACCGAACGAAGGGACGATCTTTCTCCGCGCGGAGATCTGTCATTATCTTGCGCGCAGCCGGGGAATCCATGTGCGTCCGGAACAGGTCATCATCGGAGCAGGCTCCGAATATCTCTATCACCTTTTGATCGGCCTGTTTGGCACAGAGAGAATCTATGGCTTGGAATCTCCCTCCTATCCGATGATCGAAAACGTCTGCCGCCTGTCGGGCGTCCACTACGAAATGCTTCCCTTAGGAAAAGATGGCATTAAATCTTCTGCGCTCAGTAACACAAAGGCGACGATCCTGCATCTGACGCCGTACCGGAGTTTTCCGAGCGGCGTTACGGCATCGGCCTCTAAGCGCCACGCCTATCTGGAGTGGGCAAAGGCAAAGGGCCGGTATCTGATCGAAGATGATTATGAATCAGAATTTTCCGTCCTCAGGAAACCGGAAGATACCTTGTTTTCGATGACAGAGGATGAAAATGTGATCTATCTGAATACCTTCTCAAAAAGCATTTCGCCATCCCTTCGTGTTGGCTACATGCTGCTTCCGCCAACCTTGGTTTCGAACTATCAGGAACGCTTAGGCTTTTATTCCTGTACGGTGCCGACCATGGTACAATATGTTTTAGCGGAGCTTTTAAGAAACGGAGATTTTGAACGACATATCAACCGCGTCCGCAGGCGGCGCAGGAAAGAACGAGAACACGCATAGAATAAAGCGAGAAGAATTATGGCAAAAAGAAAATTAACGATCCTTCATTCCAACGACCTTCATGGGGATTTCATCGCAAAGGACGATGCAGGGAACATCGTCGGCGGGATCCCGTATTTATCTGCATATGTTAAGAAAGTGCGCAGCGAAGAAGACAATGTGATCTACGTGAACGCCGGGGACATGTTCCGGGGCTCGGTGATTGACTCCGAATATCGCGGCCTTTCCACGATCGATCTGATGAACCTGCTGTCACCGGACGTGACGACGGTCGGAAACCACGAGGTCGACTACGGCCTTGCGCATCTTTTATTCCTGGAAAAATGCGCCCGCTTTCCGATCATCAATGCGAACCTTTTAGTGACGCTCAATAACTCCCGCCTTTTTCAGCCATATCTGCAGCTGGAAGTCGGCGGCATGAAGATTCTTTTTATCGGTATCCTGACGGAGGAAGTCCTCGCGGCAACGAAAACGGAAAAAGTGATCGGAACCTTTATCGATGTGGAAGAAGCGGCCAAAGAAGTCGGTATCATCTGCGATAACTACAGGACACGGCATACCGACCTTGTTGTGCTGCTTACGCATATCGGAATCGAAGCGGACAGAGAACTGGCACAGCTTCTAGATCCGAACTGGGGCGTCGACATCATCATCGGCGGCCATTCCCATACCTATATGGAAGAGCCGGAGATCGTAAATGATATCCCGATCGTTCAGGCGGGAAAAGGAACGGGACAGATCGGACGCTTTGATATTGAATATGATACGCTCAGAAACCGCGTGACTGATTGGTCGTGGAGATGCATTCCGATCGGTCCGGAAACGATCGATGCGGACCCGGTCATGGAAAGCCTCCTTGGAAGCTATGAGGGCGAGATGAGTGAAAAATTCCACCGGATCTTAACGACCTTTGCAAGGCCGCTCACGCACCCGTCCCGCACACAGGAGACGGAGCTTGGAAACCTTTATTCCGATCTGATTCAGTGGGAGAGCAGTTTTGATATCATGATGATGGGCTCTGGTGCGATCCGAAAAGAGGTTATGGGCCCGATCGTTGAGTATCAGGATATGCTGGAAAACACCCCGTTCGATGATCATCTCTGGATGCTGAAAGTCACCGGCAAACAATTTCGCCAGATGATCCAGTTCATGCTCCGCGACGAAGCATGGGAAGGGCACACGGAGTTTTACCAGTTCTCCCAAGGGGTTCGGATCGTGTACCGGAAGAGCACCCATACGATCGAAGAGTTCAAATTCAAAGGGAAAGATATCACGGACGATCAGGAGCTTCTGATTGCGATGCAGACCTATCACTACAACAGCTTCACGGAGTTTTTCTCCGTGCCGATCGAAGAAGTGAAAGCAAACATGGAGCCGCGGATCGTTTCGACCAGCGTGAATAATCTCGTGGAAGAATATTTCCTCACGCATCAGGATCTCGACGCACATGTCGAGGGAAGACTTGTGATTTTAGATTAAGAAGAAACCTCAGATTTCCTGTGGCTTTGAACAACAGGAATCGCAAGGCAGAGCACAATGCCGAGCATGATCAGGATGCTTCCAATCACTTCAGATACTGCAAAGGTTTCATGCAGGAAGATAGCTCCGCAGATTGCAGCGCCCATCGGATTCACAGCACATAAGAGGCCAGCCATCTCGGAGGACATCCGGCTCTGCGCCACCGGCTGAAGCGTAAAGGCAAAGCCTGTGCAGATAAGGATCAAATAGCCAAAGGCAAACCACTGGTTTCCTCCGGACGGAAGCTTTGGAGTTTCAAAGATCAAAGTCGCGATCAGACTTAAGATTCCCATCACACCGATCTGGATCACACCGAGCTCGATCGTTTTTCCGTATTGGGAGTAACGATTTGTAATGATAATGCCAAGAGCATAGACAATGGCGGTACATAGTGCTATGATTTCTCCTGGCTCAAGACGGAACCCGCCGGAAGAAAGTGTAAGAAAGCCGATGCCGATCAGCGTGATGACGTCGCATACAATGATCAGGAGCTTCGGCAGTTTTTTTGTGAGGATGCTTTCGATGACCGGAACGAGCACGATGGCGGTGTGTTCGATAAAAGATGTGGTGGAAGAGTCCAGCGTATTGAGCGCAAGCGTCTCACCGGCCATGGTTGCAAAGAAAGCGACGCCGATCGCGATTCCGCCGATCAGAGTCCGTTTATCAATGTGAATCATTTTCTTAAAGAAGATGATGAACAGCAAAAGAAAGGCCACGATAAAACGGAAGGCCAGAATATTGAACGTTTGCATTTCTTCAAGGAGCCTTTTTGTGAACATGAAAGAGGTGCTCCGCGCAAGCGTCAGGATGATAAATAAAAAAATATAGGGCGCCGTGCTTTTTCTCATGGATGCCATTATAGTATGAAAGAAAGGTTTGTCAACACAAAGTGTTAACGCGATGAAGAACACTGATGGAACGGGATTTATTGACAAGAAAAGATAATAAGACACAGAAGATTGCGATAAAGGTCTCCATTGTCAGCATTGTGGGGAACCTTCTTCTTACGGCCTTTAAACTGATCGCAGGTATCGTTGCGCATTCCGGCGCGATGGTGAGTGATGCGATCCATTCAGCATCGGACGTGGTCAGCAGCATCATCGTGATCGCCGGCGTCAAAGTGGCGGCGAAAAAAGCAGATGACAATCACCCATACGGACACGAACGCTATGAAAGCGTTGCGGCAATCATGCTGGCAGCGATCCTTGTGGTCGTCGGCGGAACGATCGGGATCAATGCCTTAAAGAGCATCATCAACGGAAGCTATCAGGACATGCAGATTCCTGGCGTGCTCGCTTTGATCGCCTCGATCGTTTCGATCCTTGCAAAGACTGCGATGTTCTTCTATACCAGAGTCAACGCAAACGCGATCTGCTCGACCGCACTCAAAGCAGAGGCTTGGCATCATCTGAGTGACGCGCTTTCTTCGGTCGGCGCACTGATCGGTATTGGCGGGGCAATGCTTGGTGCGGCTGTGATGGAGCCGATCGCCAGCATCGTGATCTGCCTGATGATCTTAAAGGCGGCTTTTGATATCTTCCGAGATGCGATCAACCAGATGGTGGATCGTTCCTGCGATGATAAGACGGAAGAAAGTATTAAGGAGTGCATCCTGAGCCAGGAAGGCGTCGAAAAGATCGACATGCTGCATACGCGTCTTTTCGGAAATAAGATCTATGTCGATGTGGAGATCGCAGTGGATGCAGGCTGTACGCTAAGAGAAGGGCATGACATTGCAGAAAAAGTGCATGATGCACTAGAAGAAAATTTTGATCAGATCAAACATGTGATGGTACATGTAAATCCGGCGGACTGACCGCCGGTTTTTTATTTCCGGAATTATTTGATTAGAGTGAAAAGTGCGTGGGCATCTGCGATTTAAGGATTGATAACTCCCGCCTGTCTGCGATAAAATAAAATGTAAATCTATGCACAAAAATAATGACAAACTGGGGATTCAAAGCGGGAAATCCCGCGGAGGAGGGAACATGAACAGCAAACGGAAAAACACGACTTTGATCGCAATCATTGGCGTGGTGGCTGTTATGATCATTTTGGCTGCCGGATCGGTTTGGATGGGACGGAATGCCACAAGGGATACGGAAAATGCAGTCCGCTCGGTCAGCCTTCTGTATCTGGACGAGCTTGCCGGAAGAAGAGAGCAGGTCGTTGCGAAAAACCTTGAGGACCGCATCCAGGATATGGAGACAGCGCTTGACCTGATCGAGCCGGACGATCTGTCCGATAAGGAACATATGCAGAACTACCAGACGAAAATGAAACGTCTGTTTTCGTTGGAACGTTTCGGCTTCGTAAATCGCGAGGGCTTGGTCTATACCTCGACCGGATATGCCTATGATATTGATACGTATCCATTCGACTATAAGACGATCAAAGAGGCAGAGATCTCTGTCATGGGCCTGGGTACAAAGGATAAAAAAGTCATCATTGCGATGCCGATTCAAGGCGTTGCCTTAGATGGCGATGAGCTGACGGTTGCCTTCATGCAGATCGACATGGATGAAATGCTCTCTGGCGTTTCCATGCAGTCGCAGGAAGAAGGGACAACCTTCAGCAACATCTATACCAAAACCGGTGTCGCCTTAAGCAATGCTGTCCTGGGAGGTCTGGCAGAAGAAGATAACCTTCTCGAAGCACTTGAGAAAGCGGACTATGAGACCGGCTATTCTTATGAGCAGGTGCTTCAGGATTTTGAAAAAGGAAACAGGGGAGAAACCTCCTTCACATATAACGGAATCAAGGAAACTCTGGCCTATGTTCCGGTAGAGGACACTGACTGGATGCTGACCTACCTGATCCGCGAGAGCGTCATCAACGCGCAGATCAGCACGATCTCGAAGGGCATCATTTTAAGAAGCATTATTCAATCGCTGGTCACGATCGCGATCCTGGTTGGAGTGTTCATTTATGTCATCTTGCAGAATCGCAAGAATGCAAGGCTCCAGATCGAAAAAGAAACCGCGGATGCGGAAAGCCGCGTGAAACAGGAAGAACTCGAGCAGCGCCTTGCCCTGCAGGAGCAGCTCTTAGAAGAAGAGCGGCAGAGAAAACAGCAGACGGAGATGATCACAGCGCTGGCTTCGGACTACTGGAGCGTCTATTATCTGGAGCTGGATACTGATGACGGTATCTGCTACCAGTCCCACTCCGACATCACCGACGGTTTCAAAGTCGGCGAACGTTTCAAATATTTAGCGAGCGTAACCTCTTACGCAAAGCGTTATGTTTCGGAAGAATATCTGGAAGAATTCCTGAAATTCATTCAGCCGGAGAATATCAAGAAAGAACTGAAAGAGCATCATACGATCTCCTACACCTATATGGTAAAACGTCATGAACACGAGACTTATGAAATGGTCCGCTTTGCAGGCGTGCACCATCCGGGTGAAAAAGCAGATGCTGAGATCAACGCGGTCGGTGCATGCTTCACCGATGTGGATGCTGAGACCCGCCGCAATATCGAACAACAGCAGGCACTGAGTGATGCATTGGAAGTTGCGGAAGATGCAAACCGCGCAAAGACCGCCTTCCTTTCCAACATGAGCCATGAGATCCGGACTCCGATGAATGCGATCATCGGTCTGGATAATATTGCGCTGAACGATCCGGAAACGCCGGAGAAAACAAAAGACTATCTGCAGAAGATCGGGGATTCCGCAGACCATCTGCTGGGCCTGATCAACGATATCCTTGATATGTCGCGCATTGAATCCGGCCGCATGACGCTTAAGAACGAAGAGTTCTCCTTCCCGAAACTTTTAGAAGCGATCAATACGATGTTCAGCGGACAGTGCAGCCAGCATGGTCTGGAATACCATTGCCATATTAAAGGGCAGGTGGATGATTATTACATCGGCGACAACATGAAGCTTCGACAGGTGTTGATCAATATCTTGGGCAATGCCGTGAAATTCACACCGGAAGGCGGAACAGTAGAACTTTCCGTTGAGCGCGTTGCGCAGTTTGAAGGGCAGTCGACACTGCGCTTTAAGATCGCAGATACCGGTATCGGCATGAACAAGGAATTCCTTCCGCATATCTTTGATGCGTTTGCACAGGAGGATTCCTCCACGACGAACAAGTTCGGAAGCTCAGGCCTCGGACTTGCGATCACGAAGAGCATCGTGGAAATGATGAACGGCGATATTGAAGTCGAAAGTGAAAAAGGAAAAGGTTCGACCTTTACCGTCACAGTGACGCTTTCGGATTCCACTCACAGCGGAGCAGAAGAGGCATCCGGCGAAGTCGAGCCGCAGGAGATGTGCGTGCTGATCGTTGATGATGATCCGGTTGCCTGCGAACATGCAAAACTGGTGCTGGAGAAAGTCGGCATCGCATCTGAGATTGCAGAATCCGGTGCAGAAGCGATCCAAATGGTGGAACTCCATCATGCCCGCCGTGATCCGTATAACCTGATCTTAGTCGACTGGCAGATGCCGGAGATGGATGGCGTTGAGACGACACGGAGGATCCGCGAGATCGTAGGCCATGAATCCGCAATCATCATCTTAACGGCATACCGCTGGGACGATGTGTTGGAAGAAGCGCTGGAAGCAGGTGTCGACAGTTTCCTTCCGAAACCGCTCTTTGCCGCAACCGTGCTGGAAGAGTTTAAATCCGCAATGATCCGCAAGGGCGTTGCGTTTAAGAAAGAACAGAACAAAGCAGATCTTACGAACCGCCGCATCCTTTTGGCAGAGGATGTGCCGATCAATGCAGAGATCATCCAGATGGTCTTAGAGGCACGTCAGATGCAGGTTGAGCTTGCAGAAAACGGAAAGCTCGCAGTCGAGAAATTTGCTTCCCATGAAGCCGGCTATTACGATGCGATTCTGATGGATATGCGGATGCCGGAGATGGATGGCCTTGAGGCAACGCAGACGATCCGTGCGATGGACAGAGAAGATGTCAAGGAAATCCCGATCATCGCGCTGACGGCAAATGCCTTTGATGAAGATGTCCAGCGAAGCATGCAGGCGGGATTAAATGCGCACCTTACCAAACCGGTTCAGCCGGAACTCTTATATGAAACCTTGGAAAGTTTGATCAAATAGGCGGAGGAGTTACTATGTTTGGCAGAAAATTTGAACTGAATGCAAATACGCTCCACATCGTAGAAGAAATCGGTCGTCACATGCCCGGAGGCTTCTTTATCTATAAGGCAGAGGATGAAGAACTGCTGTACGTCAATAAAGAAGTCTTGAATATTTTTGGCTGTGAGACTCTGGACGAGTTTAAGGAACTGACCGGTTATACCTTCAAGGGCATGATTCATCCGGAAGACTATGAGAAGGTTTCGAAAGAAATCACGGGACAGATCAAAGAAAACGATGACCAGATGGATTATGTCGAATACCGCATCATCCGGAAAGACGGCACGATCCGCTGGGTAGATGACTATGGGCATTATACGGAAACGGAAGCGTACGGCGGAATCTATTACGTCTTCCTTTCTGATATCACGGAAAAGAAAGAGCAGATCGACTCGGATACTGCGATCCGTTCGGCCGTCATCGAAGCGCTGAGCGAGTCCTATCATACCGTCTGGCTGATCCGGGATATCGAGACGGAGACTTTCTCTTTATACAGAGGAGACCTTTCCGGCGATACGGAACATGGGGCGCCGATCCGTGACGCGCTGGGCCAGATCAAATATTCCCAGGCGAAGGAATACTATATCCGCACGACCGTTGCGCCGGAAGATCAGGAGCGCCTGGATAAAGAGCTGACGCTGCAGGGCATCGCAGAAAAGCTGAGCCAGAAACCGCAGTTCAATATCAACTATCTCCGCATGATGGAAGACGGCACCGAGCGTTATTACCGCATCGAGTTTGCGCGCGTCAACATGCCAAATGGAAAGCTGGGTGTTGTCTGCGGATTTAAAGATGTGGATGACGATGTCCGCGAAGGACAGCGCGTGCAGAAAGCGCTGCAGGGTGCGAAAAAAGCGGAGGAGGAAAACCGCCGCCTGATGGAGGAAGTAGAGTCTGCTGCAAAGCTTGCGACCCTGATGGGCTCGGTTGCATCGCTTCTTTCCAATATGCCGGCCATGAGTTTTTCCAAGGACGCCGAGACCGGAAAATATCTTGCCTGCAACCAGGCATTTGCAGAGTATGCGCATAAAGAAAAACCGGAAGACGTTGTTGGTCTGACCGACCATGAGATCTTTGACAAGGTGACGGCAGATCACTTTGTAGAAGACGATCAAAAAGCGATCGCGATGGACGAGGCCTATATCTTCTTTGAGGATGTGCCGAATGCGGCAGAAACCGAGATCCGCAATCTCCAGACAACCAAGATGAAATTCACGGACGCTTCCGGAAGGCTGTGCCTGCTTGGAATGTGCGTGGATGTGACGGAGATGACGAAGATCAAGACCGCAGAGGCAAGACAGCAGGAGCTTGAAGAAAAGATCAAACTTCAGGAAGAGCTCTTAGAGCAGCAAAAGCAGGCTGCCCAGCAGAACGAGATGATCACAGCAATGGCTTCGGATTACCGCTGCGTCTACTATGTCACGCTCGATACCGATGAAGGCATTTGCTATCGTTCTGATCCGACGGCGGAGACGCCGATCGAGGTTGGCGAGCGCTTCCGCTTTGTAGAGACCTTTACGAACTATGCGGAAAAATATGTAAAAGAACCATATAAAGAAGGCTTCCTCGAGTTTGTGGATCCGGACAATATCCGGAAAAAACTGGAGAAGCAGCTGATCTTAACCTACCGTTATCTGCGCAGCAATGGAGATGAGGAGTTTTATGAGATGCTCCGCATCGCAGGTGTGCGCAGGCCGGAAGACAGAGACGATCATTACGTTCATGCAGTCGGTGTCGGCTTTACCGATATCGATCTGGAGATGCGTGAGACGCTGGCAAGAAGCCAGGCACTTGGCGATGCTTTAGAGGCAGCAGAGGAGGCGAACCGCGCAAAGACGACCTTCCTTTCCAACATGAGCCATGAGATCCGAACGCCGATGAACGCGATCATTGGTCTCGACAATATTGCGCTGAGCAATCCGGACCTGTCTGCAGAAACCAGGGAACAGCTTGAAAAGATCGGTGATTCCGCGCAGCACCTTTTAGGTATCATCAATGACATCTTAGATATGTCGAGGATCGAGTCCGGCCGCATGGTGATCAACAAGGAAGAGTTCTCCTTCTCGAAGACCTTAGAGCAGGTCAACACGATCATCGGCGGGCAGTGCCATGATAAAGGCCTTCATTATGAATGCTCAATCAAGGGGCAGGTGGATGACTATTATATCGGCGACGATATGAAGCTGCGCCAGGTCATGATCAATATCTTAGGAAACGCCGTGAAGTTCACGCCGGAAGGCGGCGAAGTCTCCTTCCTGGTGGAAAAGATCGCAAGCTTCGACGGCAAAGCGACGCTGCGCCTTACGATCCGCGACACGGGAATCGGTATGGGCGAGGAATTCCTGCCGTTCATCTTTGATGCTTTTGCGCAGGAGGATACGTCCGCAACGAACCGCTACGGAAGTACCGGCCTTGGAATGCCGATCACCAAGAATATCGTGGAACTGATGAACGGCAATATTGAGGTCGAAAGCGAGAAAGGCAAAGGCACGACCTTCACCGTTGTGGTAACGCTTGATGAATCGGATCGGAAAGATACGGGAGAAGGCGGCGAGGATCTGCACCCGCATGAGATGGTAGTGCTCGTGATCGATGACGACCCGGTAGCGTGCGAGCATGCGCAGCTTGTGTTGGGCCAGGTCGGAATCAACTGCGATGTGGCGCAATCGGGCGAAGAAGGCGTTAAGATGGTCGAGCTTCGCCATGCAAGAAGAGAGCCATATAATCTGATCTTAGTCGACTGGAAGATGCCGGAGATGGACGGCCTTGAAACGACGAGAAAGATCCGCGAGGTTGTGGGACATGAATCTGCGATCATCATCCTGACGTCCTATAACTGGGATGACATTATCGACGAAGCAAAAGAAGCGGGCGTCGATACCTTCGCGCCAAAACCGCTCTTTGCGGCGACGGTCATGGATGAGTTCCGCGAAGCGTTCCGCAAGAAGAATGAACAGCTGAGCCAGGCAACGGCAGACCTGAAAGGCCGCAGAGTGCTGCTTGCAGAAGACGTTGAGATCAATGCAGAGATCATTGTCATGCTGCTTTCGATGCGGGAGATGGAAGTCGAGCTTGCGGAGAACGGCGAGATTGCAGTTCGGAAATTCAAGGAGAGCGAAGCCGGATATTATGATGCAATCCTGATGGATATGCGGATGCCGGTCATGGACGGACTCGAAGCTACAAGAGCGATCCGCGAGCTGGATAGAGAAGACGCGAAGCAGATTCCGATCATTGCGCTGACTGCGAATGCGTTTGACGAGGACGTTCAGCGCAGCATGCAGGCCGGCTTAAATGCGCATCTTTCCAAACCGGTCGAGCCGGACAACCTGTTTATGACGCTGGAGAATTTGATCCGGAAATAATCGAAATCGCCATTTTCTTGTTAGCGTGCCCGCAAAGCCGCATGCTCACAAGAAACATACTTTTTTGCATCAAAAAACAGGCTCTTTTGAGCCTGTTTTGCTGTGTTTTTAAGGTGTTTCTTGTTAGCGGGACTCTAAAGGGGCATACAAACAAGAAAATAGAGTATTTTTCTTGTCAGCAAGCGGCCTCGCAAAGGCCGAAACAAGAAAATCACAAAGCAGCTTTGATTGCGGCGAGGAACTCGTCGTACTCTTCGAAAGCCGGGAACTGCGGATAGTCTTTCTTGATCTGCTCGGTGGAACGGAAGAGGAAACCTGCCTTGCTGGCCTCGATCATGCCGAGGTCGTTAAAGCTGTCGCCGGCAGCGATCGTCTCAAAGCCGATCGACTGGAGAGCCTTGACTGTTGCCAGTTTTGACTTTTCGATACGCATACGGTAGCCGGTGATCTCTCCGTTTTCTGCAACTTCCAAAGTGTTGCAGAAGATCGTTGGCATGCCGAGCTTTTTCATCAAAGGCCCTGCGAACTGTGTGAAGGTATCACTTAAAATAATAACCTGAGTGATCGAACGCAGTTCATCTAAGAATTCTTTTGCGCCCTCCATCGGATCGATCGTGGAAATCACGTCCTGGATCTCTTTGAGACCGAGGCCGTGCTCCTTTAAGATGGCAATTCTGTATTTCATGAGCTTATCATAGTCCGGCTCATCGCGCGTCGTGCGGCGCAGCTCAGGGATGCCGGTCGCTTCTGCAAATGCGATCCAGATTTCCGGAACCAAAACACCTTCCATATCCAGGCAAACAACATTCATGTCACTCATCTTCTGTTTCTCCATTCTGTGTAAATCATAAACCGATTTATTTTAAACATCGGCTGTATATGCTTTTAATGTATGTTTAGCACTTCATCAGGATTTTGCCATGGTAAAGAGATAAAGCACACTGTGAGATTTTAATTTATTCTATATCAATGGTCAATCTTTATTTTCCTCCACTTGCAAGAAATACAATAGGTGGATTATGATAGACAGCATGAAACGCGAGATGGAAAAGTTCCAGTTAGTCGAAAGAAGTATTAATAAGAAGTTCCGCAAAGAGTTGTGGGGCCCTTTTGTGACGGCCATTAAACGCTATGAACTGATCAAAGAGGGCGATAAAATCGCAGTCTGCATCTCCGGCGGGAAAGATTCCATGCTGATGGCAAAGCTTCTGCAGATGCTTCAGCGTTTCAGCGAGGTTCCGTATGAACTGGAATACCTCGTCATGGACCCGGGCTATAATCCGAGAAACCGCAAGAAAATTGAAGACAATGCAGCGCTCCTTCATGTGCCGGTCACGATCTTTGAATCCAATATTTTTGATGTGGCAAACAGCACGGAGGAATCGCCCTGCTATTTATGCGCACGGATGCGCCGCGGACATCTCTATGCCAAGGCAAAAGAGATGGGGTGCAACAAGATCGCGCTCGGTCACCATTTCAGCGACGTGATCGAAACGACGGTCATGGGCATGTTCTATGGAGCGCAGCTGCAGGCCATGATGCCAAAGCTCCACAGCACAAACTTTGAAGGGATGGAGCTCATCCGCCCGCTCTACTGCGTGCATGAAGACGACATCATTGCTTGGCGGGACTATAACGAGCTGGAGTTTCTCCAGTGTGCGTGCCGATTCACGGAAAACCGGGATGCCAGCGGGGACGGGATCGGAGATTCCAAGCGCCAGGAGATCAAGTTCCTGATTAAAGAGCTCCGCAAGACCAATCCGTATCTGGAGAAGAATATCTTCAACAGCATCCATGCGGTCTGCCTCGACACCTTCCCGGAATATAAAACAAAGGGAGAAAAGCATTCCTTCCTGGAACGCTACGACGAATGCTGATCGCGATGGCTGCCGGCAAAAAGGCAGAACGTAATGAATAAAGATTGAGGATTACGAAATGATTAAAGCAGCAATTTTTGATGTGGATGGAACTCTCTTAGATTCTATGCCGATGTGGAAAGATCTGGATTTCGAATTCCTGATCAGTGTCGGCGCCACGCCGACCGTCGAATACACGCAGGTGGTCAATAAAATGACGCTGGAAGAAGGCGTCGCCTATACCAAAAATGTGTTCAACCTCGACATGACAGAGCAGGAGATCATGGACCGCATCCAGCAGATGGCGGGAGATTTCTATTATAATAAAGTGGAGCTTAAGCCATACGCGCGCGAGTTCCTTGCGGCGCTCGCAGAAAAAGGCATTCCGATGGCCGTCGCCACTTCCAGCCAAAAAGATTTTATCGAACATGGCCTGGAACGAAACGGTGTTCTTCAATATTTTAAGGGGGTCTTCAGCTGTGCGGAAACGGGGATCAACAAGTCCTTCCCGGATGTCTATCTTCGCGCCGCAGAATGCGTCGGAACAAAACCGAAAGAGACCTGGGTCTTCGAAGATGCGATCCACGCCCTTGAGACCGCAAAAGCTGCCGGCTTTCCAGTAGCCGCCGTCTATGATCTTTCCAACGATGATTTTATAGAAGAAACCAAAGCAAAAGCCGATATCTATCTCGGCGATCTGAAAGATTTTGAGCGGTTTTATGCTTTTGCTGCATCAGCTTGTAAAGCGTGAGTTTTGATTTTTGGAGTTAAGAGATGAAAAAACAGCAGGACTTACTAGCTGATTGTAACTCTCTCTGACTGAACGAATTTGATTTGTAACATGATGATTATATGAAAGAATGACAACAGGAGATACGACTATGGACAACGAAGTAAGAAGAAGCTGCATCGACTGCACGATCGGAAGCTGCAATTTAAAAGACAGCCCGTTCCCGGGATTCTGCACGACCACGAACATGGACGAAGAGGTTCTGGCTGATGCGATGAAAGAATATGAAGATCCGGAAAACCGCAAGGTGACGATCGCGGCAGCAGAAGTCGAAGCAGATAATTATATGAGAATGACGCGCCTCGAAGAGACAATCGAATTTGCGAAAAAGATCGGCGCACAGAAGATCGGCATCGCGACCTGCCTCGGACTTTTGAAAGAGTCCAACATTCTGGCGAAGATCTTAAGAAGCCATGGCTTTGAAGTCTATGGCGCTGCCTGCAAGGCTGGCATGCAGAAGAAAGTCGGTGTTGGCATTCCGCAGAGGTGCGACGTCGTCGGCGAAAACATGTGCAACCCGATCCTTCAGGCGAAGCTCTTAAATGCAGCCGGCACAGACCTCAACATCCTTGTCGGCCTTTGCGTTGGCCACGACAGCATGTTCTATAAATATTCGGACGCCCTGGTCACGACTCTGGTCTCCAAAGACCGCGTACTCGCGCACAACCCGGTCGCCGCCATCTACCAGTCTGACAAATACTTGACTAGAGTGTATGGGGATAAATAATAATTTTTTGTCTGCTGCACAAGTGGTTGTCTGAACCGCATGTTTGGCATAAGAAGTAATGTTTTTGCTTCTGCGCATAGGATTGTCTGAACCGCATGTTTGACATAAGAAGTAATGCACTTTGCGGATACATATGTTGGTTGCTTGCGGAGAAAGGCGAAACGTGCATATTTCACTGCAGTTCATAGTTTTCCCACCACTTTTCGCGTCCTGGATACCTCGCAAAATCGCATTTCATGCATATATCAAGACACTTCATACTTTTCCCACCATTTTTTCTCTTCGAAAGATGGTGGGAAATTTGTGAAAACCTACTGCAGATGCATGAAAGTCTGTTTTAGGCGGATCCTGGCCGCCAAAAGATGGTGGGAAATTTGTGAAAACCCTCTGTAGGTGAATGAACTGGAATCCTAGCAGATCCATGAATTGGCATCCTGATTAGTATGGCCAGCTGCAAAGAAGATAATTATCTGACCGCTGGAAAAACTATTGACCATGGAGCACGAAATCGGGCAAGTTCACACTTTTGCCATCCAATATTTGGCGGAAGATAGCGAAAAATAAGCCTCAGAGCACGATTTCAAGCCTTTTCACACTTTTGCCATCCATTTTCATCATAGAAATGGATGGCATTTTTGTGAACTCGGGCGTAAACGTGCTTCTTATTAATCTGTATCCAAACAACGCGCCGCATATCAAACAGCACGCCAATAATCAAAGCGAATGCGCCCTTCTATCATCCATTCCTCCACGGAATGAACTCATAACGACTTCTCGTTTTTAATAACACAACAAACAACATAAAATAAAACCACACAAGGGTGGATTAAGTGAATTTCACCAAAAAAATAAAAATAATCCATTCCTTAAAGTACTTAATGGTTGCGCTTCGGCGCATGTATTTTTTCTTATCCATGAATTGAATTCATGAACCAAACAACATGAATCAAATTCGTACAGGAAGAAGACAGGCGCAGACGCAGATTGTAAGAGTATTGAAACACAGGAGGAGAAACAAATGAAGAAAATGAAAAAGATGGCAGCTTTTGCTCTTGCATGTATCTTCGCAATGGCACTGCTCGCAGGCTGCGGCGGCAGCTCAGGCGGCGGATCGACACCTGCAGGTTCAGGTGCTGATGCCGGCGGTGATGGGGTGATCAAGATCGGTTATGTCAGCCCGGTCACAGGACCGCTGTCCCACTTCAGTGTTGGTATGGACAACACGATCAAAAATGTTGAAGCAAAAATGAATGAAAAAGGATATGACATCGGCGGCAAGCACTATACGGTCAAGATCGTTAAGGGCGACTCCGAGTCTGATCCTGTCAAGGCAGCAGAAGTTGCTACAAAACTGGTACAGAGCGACGGATGCTCCATTCTTCTCGGAGAGTGGACACCGGATACGATGAACCCGGTTTCTGAAGCAGCAGAGAAATTAAAAGTTCCTTGCATCGTTGACGGTGGTCCGGACATCAGCTGGACCGTTGCAGGACCTTATGATTATTCCTTCGCTTGCGCAATGAGATATGAGAAACAGGTCGAGGAATACTTCCAGGCATTCGAGCAGATGGACACCAACAAGAAGATCGGTCTCGTACTTGACTCTTCCATGGACGGTGTTGGAATGCTTGATCTTGTAAAACAGAAAGCAGACGAGCATGGATACACGATCGTTAACCCGGATGCGAGCGAGCTTGCACAGGAAGGCGCTACAGACTTCACCGCAATCGTTCAGAAGATCCAGGGCGAAGGCGCTGACATCATGTTAGCATCCCTTCTCGGATTCCAGCTTTCCGGTCTTTGGGCAAACGTTGACTCCCTTGGATATCAGCCGAAATTCGTCATCCTTTCCAAAGGTATGCATTTCTCATCAGACGTCCTGACACTGACCAACGCTGCAGGCGACTGCACAGGCGCATACACCTGCATCGAGACCCAGTGGACACGTGAATATCCGTTCACATCCTCCCTGCTCGGCAAGACTGCTGAAGAACTTTCCGCAGACTTCGAAGAGAATGTAGGCGAGGCACCGGACGTAACAATCGGATGGGACTATGTCTTCTTTGATCTGATCGACCAGGCTCTTAAGACAACCGCTTCCACAAGCAGCGAGGACATTGTTGCAGCTCTTGAGAACATTCAGAACTTTGACTGCATCTATGGCAACTTGAGCTGCGACGAAGAGCATGTCTTCGAGACTCCGATCACCTTCGGACAGTGGGTACCGGATGAGAAATGGGGACTCCACAAAGTCGTAACAAGCTGCAGCTCTGTTCCGGCAGCTGAGGCGATCAAACAGCCGCAGGTTGATATGCAGTGGAAATAATCGGAATACAGCTGAATAAGCAGGTGCACGGCGCGGAAGCGAATGGCTGAATAAGCAGGTGCACGGCACTTATGCTGACAGCGAATAAGCTGAATTAAGCGACAATTGAAAAAGTGGATATGCCGGCTCGGTCCGGCATATCCACGGCTAATACTTATAAAGAATGTTCCATTCTTTCGGGATAAAGGGGGTATTAGATTGGACACCATTTTAACGGTTAAAGATCTGGGAATCTCTTTTGGCGGCAACGTGGTTCTTGAGTCGATCAATTTTGAGGTCGAAAAGGGTGAAGTCCTCGGCATCATGGGACCGAACGGAGCCGGAAAAACGGTACTGCTGAACATTATTTCCGGAATCTTAAAAGCAGACCATGGAGAGGTTATCTTCCTTGGTCAGGATATTCAAAAAAAGAAAATAACAGAGCGAACAGTCGAAGGCATCGGGCGGACGTTCCAGGTCCCAAGAGCCTTTGAACATATGTCTGTTTATGAAAATATATTGGCCAGCGTCGTCTATGGCCAGAAAGCATCTGAAAAAGAAGCGACCGCCAAAGCAGTGGAAATATTGAAACTGGTGAAACTGGCGGACAGAGCAAATGAGCCGGCAGGAAAGCTGAGCCTGATCAACAGAAAACGTCTGGAGATCGGTGCGGCGCTTGCATCCGACCCGAAGCTTCTTCTTTTAGATGAGGTCGCAGGCGGACTTACGAACGCAGAGGTATCAGAGATTTTAGAGATCGTGCGGACGATCAAAGCCAGAGGCGTCAGCATCATCTGGATCGAGCATATCATCCAGACGCTGGTCGATGGAACGGACAGGGTCATGCTGATGGCCGGAGGAAAGGATCTCTTAACGGCGCCGCCGATGGAGGTCATGAATTCCAGTATTGTAAACGAAGTATATATGGGAGCTGATGAAGATGAGTGATAAAGAAAAACTGCTTGAGGTCTCCGGACTCGACGTCTTCTACGGCGACCTTCAAGCGATAAAAAACGTATCGATAACAGTCAACAAAGGCGACATGGTTGCGCTGATCGGCGCAAACGGTGTCGGAAAATCCACCCTGCTTCAGGCGATCATGGGGCTGAACAAACCGAAAGCCGGAACGATCAAATGGAAGGGGCAGGATATCACCGGGAAAGCAACGAACAAGATTGCCCAGATGGGTCTGGCGATGACTCCGGAAGGCAGCCATATCTTTGAAGATATGACGGTTTATGAAAACCTGCTGTTAGGTGCTTATCCGAAACATGCAAAGGCAAGGAGAGAAGAGAGCAAGGCTCTGGTCTATAAAACCTTTCCTGTCTTGAAGGAAAAAGAAAAACAGCTTGCGACGTTCCTTTCCGGCGGACAGCGCCAGATGCTTGCGATCGCAAGAGCGATGATGGCAAATCCGGAACTGATCATCTGCGACGAGATCTCCTTAGGTCTTGCGCCGATCATGGTCAAGGATATTTACACTTCCCTGCACACGATCAATGAGCGTGGCGTCAGCTTCCTCTTAGTCGAGCAGGAAACAAAGCGTGCCTTGAGACATTCGGACTATGCATATGTCATCGTTCATGGCCAGGTGGTCATGGAAGGCGCAAGCGCTTCTTTGAGCGAGGAGAAAATCGCGGAAGTTTACTTCGGCGTGGAACAGACAGATGGGGAAGGAGGCGATCAGTAATGCTGCAGGCAATCATTACCGGCTTACTCATGGGTGGTCTTTACGCGCTGATCGGCGTGGGACTTTCCCTGATCTTCGGTATCGTAAAAGTTACCAATATTGCGCATGGCGACCTGATGATCGTTTCCACTTTCTTCATCATGGTCATCGTGAACAGACTGGTAAATAACATTTATCTGGCACTTGCGATCACGATCGTGATCATGGCGATCCTTGGTTTTCTTATTCAGAAATTCCTGATCAACACAGTCATTGATCAGGGCGCGGAAACGGCGATGCTTGTCATGTTCGGACTATCGATCGCGATCCAGAATGCGCTGACACTGATCTTTGGTGCAGGCAATAACACACTTCCTTCCCCGGTCAAGGGAACGAACTTTATCAAAACTGACCTAGTGTCAATTTCAGGACAATACGCGGTCAACTTTATTGTTGCAGTCGTCTTGATCGTGGGGCTGGCTCTGATCATGGACAAGACTCCCCTCGGACGTTCGATCAGAGCGGCCTCTTCCGATACGATGGCAGCAGAGCTGATGGGTATCAACACAAAGACGATGTATGTCTGGGCAATGGCCATTACGATGGCAGCAACGGCTGTCGCCGGTATGCTGGTTGGACAGACGTACTCTTTCTTCCCGTATACCGGAACACAGTTCCTGA
The DNA here is from genome assembly GCA_045546255.1 of Lachnospiraceae bacterium. Lineage (GTDB taxonomy): Bacteria > Bacillota > Clostridia > Lachnospirales > Lachnospiraceae > RGIG5612. The sequence continues at coordinate 81,663 of JAZQCK010000034.1, forward strand.
TCATCGCATTCGGCGTTGTCGTCATCGGAGGTATGGGAAGCATTTTCGGAACACTGATCGGCGGTGCGATCCTAGGTCTTGCGCAGATGATCGCAGCCTATCTTTTCGGAACCGCTTATCAGACGTTGGCAGGCTACATTGTATTATTGATCCTTCTTACGCTCAGACCGCAGGGTCTGTTATCGAAGAAGGTTCGTAAGTAACTCAGAAAGGAGGGAATGTTATGAAAAAACAAACAGGAAAAATGACAAAAGTCCGCTGGATCTCATTGGCGGCGGCAGCAGTAATCCTTGTGTCCCTTCCGTTCTGGGGAGGCGACTATATTGTAAATATTCTGACACTGATCTTGATGTATATGGCAATCGGCGAGATGTGGAATCTGCTTGCAGGCTATGCGGGCCTGGTATCGCTTGGCGCGCAAGCCTTCATCGGACTCGGCGGATATTCGCTTGCGATGATCTCACAGGTATGGCGGCTTCCGTTCTATCTGGGCTTCCTGCTTGCGGCGATCATCAGCGTGGTCTTTGCACTGATCATCTCCGTTCCGATCTTCAGCATGAAAGACGTCTACTTTACAATCGGAACCTGGCTTGTGGCCGAAGCGCTCTGCGTCTTCTTCCAAACCTGGTCCTTTGTAAACTTTAATGTCGGCTATAACATCACGGCAGCAAGAAGGATCAGCCCGGCAGGCATGTATTTCATTGCCTTTGGAGTCGGCCTGATCGCACTGGTTGCAGTCGTCCTGATCTTAAGATCCAAATTCGGTCTTGGTCTGATGGCGATGCGCGACAACGAAGCTGCATCCGAGATCCGCGGCGTGAAATTATACAGATCCAAACTGATCTGCTTCCTGATCTCATCCGCGATTACCGGAATTGCAGGCGCTGCACTTTACCTCAATCTTTCCTATATCAAACCGACGGTCGGTTTCGGCATCGACTGGACCGTGTCCATGGTCTTCATCACGGTCATCGGCGGAATGGGAACGATCGAAGGCCCGATCATCGGAGCCATCATCTTCGTGATCTTGCGGCAGCTGCTTTATAACTTCTCTGGATTCAGCATGCTGATCTTGGGAATCATTGCTGTCGTAATGATCTTAGTGGCGCCGAAAGGCATCATGGGTCTTATCAATAAGAAAGCAAACTTCGATCTCTTCGGAGTCAAGCGAAAAGTCAATATCGCAGACTTTAAAGATATTGATGCAGGTGCGATCGCTGCAGAGTAGAAAGCTAAAAAAGCAGGTGCGATCGCTGCAGAGTAGAAGAGCGTACGAAGCTTTTTACGCTGTGCAAAAAAGATGATAATTAATGCCATGCGCGTTAATTATAAAACCCCCGGGAGCCGCTAAAAAGGCTTTGCCCAGGCTCCCGGATCCCGTGAATATGTAAGATGCATTTGACATCTTCAAGGGAACACGGGGATCTAAATCGAACGGTGTTCGAAACCCAAACGTCTGAAAACGGCAAGTCATTTGCCGGGAAACATTTATAAATAACTCCAAAGGAGGAAGGTTCTATGCTTACGATTAAACAAAACTTTATTGAAACAGTGAAGGGTGGAAATCCGGACAGATTTGTAAAGCAGTATGAGTATCAGCAGTGGCTGGACGATCCGCTGTTCCCGATCTATTTCGGTATTCCGATCCGTGGAACGGAATGGACCAACGGATGGGGTGTAAAAAACAAATTCCCGGAGAACGTACCGGGAGGATTCCCACTTTGCGAAGGTGACGACAAAGTCTGCCCGGATGTAACACGCTGGAAAGAATTTGTTCATGCGCCGGAACTCGTTCTGGATCCTTCTGCGTGGGCAGATTGCATCAAACAGTACGAGGAGATGGACAAGGATGAGTATTTCCCGACCGCAAAAGTATTCTGCGGAATGTTTGAAAAGCTGCATTACCTGATGGGCATGGAAGATACCATGATCAACTTCTATGAAGAGCCGGAAGCAATGCACGACCTGATCGATTTCATGACAGATTGGGAGTGCATCATTGCAGACGAGCATTTCAAATATGTGAAACCGGAGATCCTGTTCCATCATGATGACTGGGGCAGCCAGAGAAGCACATTCATGTCCAAAGACATGTTTGACGAATTCTTCCTTCCGGCATACAAGAAGATTTACGGCCACTGGAAAGATCTCGGAGTCAAATATATCGTTCATCACTCTGACTCCTATGCAGCAGAGTTCGTTCCATCCATGATCGAGATGGGCATCGATGTATGGCAGGGCGCTGTATATGAGAACAATATTCCGAAGCTGGTTGCTGAGTATAAAGGCGCAATCACGATTCAGGGCGGCCTGGACAATGGTAAATACGATATGCCTGACTGGACAGACGAGAAAGTTCGTGCAGGACTGAAGGCACATATCGAAGCATGCGGAAAAGATTTCATTATTCCGGCACTCACCATGGGCGGACCGGAAACAACATATCCGGGACTTTATGAGAGAGTATCGGAGATCATTGCAGAATTTGATCCGATCTATTTCCCGGCATAGACTGCAAGTTTTTTCATTGATTCTTTTCTTCCTATGGAGCGGCGGAATTTCCGCCGCTCTTTTCTGAGGCCTCTTGCTTTATTTGCAGGTAGAAATGCGAAAAAGGGAAATGCGGATTTTGCATAACACTGTCCAAGGAAATGGACACCGCCTGCGGACATAAATTGACACTTCATTTTCGCCTCGCTATAATTAAGTCGGGTTTTATAATTAAGGCGCGCATATTTTTTTTGATAAGGTAAAAAATATGTTCAACCTTGATGCGATCAATATTAATATTACGCAGATGCGGATCTTCATTGCTGTTGTTGAGGCAAATTCGTTTACCCGCGCCTCCAGACTTCTCAACATGACGCAGTCTGCAGTCAGCAAAAATATTGCTTCGCTGGAAGACTATCTTGGCTTTCAGCTTTTTATTCGTGACAAAAAACGCCTGATTTTAACAGAGACCGGAAGGTATCTTTACATCGAATGGCTCGATGTGCTTTCGCATATTGACCAATCAATCGACGTTGCGAAATCGCTTCAGGGCGGCTACGCAAAGAATCTCGACGTCGGCATCTTAAGCACGCATAAGCCAGGCGCCTATCTCTATCCGATCCTTGAGATTTACAAGATCATCAATCCGAATATTCATGTGCATGTGGAGGACTGCCCATCGGAAGACGTCCGTTCGAAACTGATCAACGGCGAGTTCGATATCGCGTTTAATGTTTTGTATGACATTGAAGAGCTCGGAAGCCAGCACTTCTCGAGCAAAGTCATCCGGACCTGTCCGCTTGAAGTAGGTATGCTCAAGAGCTGTCCGCTGACAAAGAAGAGTGAAGTGACGCTTGAAGACCTGAAACCTTATAATTTCGTCAGTATTTCCGCGCGCTTTACGCCAGCCTACTATAACATGCTGAAGGCGCTTTGTACCCGCGCGGGTTTCCAGCCGAACATCGTCACCTATACCAACAATGCAAGCTCCCAGCTGTTAAACCTCAGAACGAAGATGGATATCTTTATCATGGACCGCTTCTATACTTCTTACGGAGATCCGTACTTTGAATGGCGCCCGATCAAAGACACCGTCAGCGGTGTCACCGCCTCCTGGAAAAGCGACAACACAAAGAAAGGCCTTTTGGACTTCATCGACGCCATCGACGAATTCACCTCCGTATCGGAGTTGTTCTGACTTCCCCCGTGCATCTGCTGTAATAATCATCTTCAGGAACGTTTCGCGAGCCATCTCGTTACATTGGCTGTTTAGCTAATTATCCCGCTAGTGATCAGAATATGCATATTATGCTGCAGTTCACAATGTGTGCACCACTTTTCAGAAGGTTAAAACGCTGCTAAATCGTATTTCATGCATATTTCAGGCGAGTTCACACTTTTCCCACCACTTTTCGCGAGGCAAAAGCCTTGTTAAATCGCATTTCATGCATATTTCAAGTAAGTTCATACTTTCCCCACCATTTTTTCTCGTCGGAAGATGGTGGGAAATTTGTGAAAACGTTCTGTAGATGCATGGATGCCTGTTTTCGGCTTGTTACGGCCGCTGAAAAGTGGTGGGAAATTTGTGAAAACCCCCTGTAGATGCATGAATGCCTATTTTAGACCTATTTCGGCCGCTGAAAAGTGGTGGGAAATCTGTGAAATTGCTCTTAAGATGCATGAACTGGAATACTAGCAGATGCATAAACTGGGATTCTAATGGGGATGGCCAGCTGCCAAGACGATAATTATCTGGCCGTGTGTAAAGCAAGCAAGGCTGGAGCGCGAAAAACTTACCCCTGCAGCTGATAAGAAAACTCCAGCAAGAGGGCGGTCTTGGGATCGTCGAGGTCTAAGCCGGTCAGCTTTTTAATGTGGTCCATCCGGCGGCAGAAGGTCGTGCGGTGCACAAAGATCGCATCGGCGGCCGCCGTCATATTTCTGCCGTTTTCGAGATAAGCCTTCAAGGTCTCGCAAAGCTCCGTCTTGTTCTCCTGATCATAGTGTTCCAGTTTATAAATCGCCGGATGATAA
>JAZQCK010000035.1:0-152789 GCA_045546255.1 Lachnospiraceae bacterium
ACCCACAGACAGCTCTGAACATCGGTACATATGTATCCGCAGCAGTTGTTATCATTGTTGCATTCTTAGTTGCAATCTTCTTCCTTGGAGATGTAAAACCGGCAATCGCTGTTTTAGCAGGTATCGTTGTTGGTCTTCTCATCGGTACTCTTACAGAGGTTTATACATCTGACAGATTTAAATCCGTTAAGGAAATTGCAAACCAGTCTGAAACTGGTGCAGCAACAACCATTATCAGCGGTCTTTCCGTTGGTATGAGATCTACAGTTCTTCCGATCATCCTGATCTGCATCGGAATCTTCGTTTCCTACATGCTGATGGGCGTATTCGGAATTGCTCTTGCAGCAGTTGGTATGCTTTCCACAACCGGTATCACGGTCGCAGTCGATGCTTACGGCCCGATCGCTGATAACGCAGGTGGTATCGCAGAGATGAGCGGACTTGATGAGAGTGTTCGTGAGATCACTGACCAGTTAGACTCTGTTGGTAACACAACAGCAGCTATCGGTAAAGGATTCGCTATCGGATCTGCAGCTCTTACAGCTCTTGCACTGTTCACTTCTTTTGCAGACAAAGTTGACTCCAGCACAACCACAGCACTTTCTATCGACATCCTGAATGCAAACGTCGTTATCGGTCTTCTGATCGGTGGTATGTTAACATTCATCTTCTCCGCATTGACCATGTCTTCTGTTTCTAAAGCAGCTAACCACATGATCGAAGAAGTTCGTCGTCAGTTCAGAGAGATCCCTGGTCTTCTTGAAGGCAAAGCTACTCCGGACTACAAGAAGTGTGTTGCTATCTCCACTGGTGCAGCTCTGAGACAGATGGTCGTTCCGGCTGTCATCGCTATCGTAGCTCCGATCCTTGTTGGATTCCTTCTGGGCGTTGAAGCTCTTGGCGGACTTCTTGCAGGTGCTCTTGTAAGTGGTGTTCTGATGGCTATCTTCATGAGTAACGCAGGTGGTGCTTGGGATAACGCTAAGAAATACATCGAAGGCGGAAAGCACGGCGGAAAAGGCAGTGCAGCTCATGCAGCAGCAGTTGTTGGCGATACAGTAGGTGATCCGTTCAAAGATACATCAGGGCCTTCTATCAACATCCTGATCAAACTTATGACGGTCGTATCCCTCGTATTCGTACCGGCATTCATCAGCGTATTTAACGCACTTGGATGCTCCAGCATCTTAGAGTTCTTATTCAAATAAAAACGATTTTTGAATCGAGACAACAAAAAGGCTTCCCGAAACGGGAAGCCTTTTCTGTCAGTTACTAACAAAAAACGAGCCACATACGTGACTCGTTTCTTGTTATGGAAGCGACGGGGCTCGAACCCGGTCTCGCAGGGCCGCGTCCCTAGCCCTGCTCGGTCGGCTCGCAAACGTGCGTGCCACTGGCACGCGCTCGCCCTCTCGCGTGTCTCACCCGCTCAAGTGTCACGGGTTCCAACTCAGTTACTGATAACAAAAAACGAGCCACATACGTGACTCGTTTCTTGTTATGGAAGCGACGGGGCTCGAACCCGTGACCTCTCGCGTGTGAGGCGAACGCTCATCCCAGCTGAGCTACGCTTCCAAAGCGATACTTATGGTAGCACTTTTTATCTTTGCAATCAAGCGCGCGTCCGTTCTTTACCCGTAAAAACATTACTGTTATAATAAGCATCAAAGGAGGAATAATTCTTAGAAACCGATGACAAGACGCAGGAAACACATCTTATCGAGAATATCGTTTGCTTTGATGATGGTGCTTGCGTTAGCGCTGTTACTGTCGACGGGCTGCGGAGGCGAAAGCTCAGGCATCCCGGCGGGAAATGTTCCGGGCGGGGCTGGAGGAAATGTGACCCCGGACAGCAACGAAGAGGGCAGTTATGTGGCACCGGAATTTAAGGATTCTTCCTTTCATGCAGACCTGGCTCAAAGTAATGGAGCTTTTTCCATTGATACGTCTGCGGTCAGTGAAGGCTATGTCGCTGTCAGCGGAAACTCTGGGGCAAGACTGAAATTTCAGGTCATCAAAGATGATGTGACCTATAATTATGACATGGCATCAGATGGGACTCCTTCGATCTTCCCGCTGCAGTCGGGAAACGGCTATTATGCATTCCGCGTCATGGAAAACATTGTCGACAATAAATATGCGGTTGCGTTTGAAACCGGAGCGGACGTAGCGCTTACAGATGAATTCCAGCCTTACCTGAGGCCGAGCGACTATGCAGATTATTCGCAGGATTCTGCCTGCGTAAAGAAGGCGGAAGAACTGGCTTATACTGCAAACAGCGCTGGAGACGTGATTCACGGAGTGTATGATTATGTCTGTGCGAGCATAACCTATGATACACCAAAGGCAGAGACGGTCGAGAGCGGATATCTTCCCGAACCGGATGAGACCATGGCGACCGGAAAAGGAATCTGCTTTGACTATGCATCCCTTGCAGCGTCGATGCTTAGAAGCCAGGGCATTCCGACCAAGATCATCTTTGGCTATGTAGCGCCGGACGATCTGTATCATGCATGGAACATGTTTTATACGACAGAGACCGGATGGGTGACAGTGGAGTTTAAGGTGAACCAGGAAAACTGGGCAAGAATGGACCTGACGTTTTCCGCAAACGGCTCCAATAGTAAGTTCATCGGAGACGGAACTAACTATTCGGATGTGTATGAGTACTAAAACTGCAGAACAGAAAAAACAGATATTTGATGACAAGTATATAAAGATAGAAATTTGAAAAAGCAGTAATCGTGAACAGCGATGAACCACGATGAACGCAGAAATGAGAGAAAGTTATGGCAAGTCATAAGAAAATGGATCTTCTCGGAATCAGTGCATTTTGCGAAAGCCTTGGCATGATGGTCAAGGCCGGTATCCCGATCAGTGAAGCGATCGGATTAATGACGAAAGGCGGCGATACCAAAGGCGTCTTAAAAGATGCGCTGATTGATATGGAAAAACGGATCGATACCGGCAGCTCGCTTGCGGAATCGATGAAACAAGCGGAAATCTTCCCGGATTATGCGGTGAAGATGATCGAAGCGGGTGAGTCCACTGGTAAGCTTGAGGACATCCTCTTCCGGCTTTCCGATTACTATCGTGAGCAGAATACGATCGCGAAAAAGATCCGCTCCGTAATCGTCTATCCGACGGCAATGATCGTCATGATCATTGTGGTCCTTTTGATCATGCTCTTTGCTGTCCTGCCATCATTCTCCGATGTTTATCAGACTTTGACCGGAAGCCTTTCTTCCGGAAGCTATAGTTATATCAACATCGCCTACATATTCTGCTGGGTCGTTCTGGCGATCATGGTGATCCTTGTAATCTGTGTGATCATCGGTTTTGCGATGTGGAAGGGCAATGGAAAGAAGAGTATCGAAAAGATCCTTTCCAAGAATGCGACCTGCAGGGAACTGCTTGAAAACATGGCACTTTACAGATTTACATCTGCTTATGAAGTCTTCCTTGCCAGCGGCGAGATGCAGGACGAAGCGGTTTTGAATGCACTTGAAATGACAGATTATGCGCCAGTAGAAGAGAAAGTAAAACAGGTCGCCCGTCGTATGGAAGAGGGCGTCGGCTTTGCACAGGCCGCCAATGATGTGGAACTTTATGAGCCAATCTACGGACGTATGCTGATCCCGGGTGAGCGAAGCGGAAACACCGATGATGTTCTGCGCCGCCTGATCGAGCTTCTTGCAAGAGACTGCTCGAACCAGACAGAGCGCCTGGTCGGAACGATCGAGCCGCTTCTTTCCGGTATCTTGATGATCACGATCGCAATCGCGCTCTTAAGCGTCATGCTGCCGCTGATCGGAATCATGAACTCGATTGGATAAGCAGAAACGGAATTATAAAAAGGGCTGAAAAAAGTTAATGTACAGAGACCATACTTCAAAAAAATGGAAGATTGTAATTTGGGCAGTGGTGATTGCCGTCTGCATCTTCCTTATATGGTTTTTTATCGCGAAGTCTCCGGCGATGAGCAAGAACACAAATGCGGAAGAGTCGATCAAAACGGCCGTTCAGCAGAGTGCTCTGCAGTGCTATGTCGTTGAGGGTGCATATCCTCCGAACCTCAAATATCTTGAGGATAATTACGGACTTCGTGTCAATACTACAGACTACTATGTGGTCTATGACGCATACGCAGAAAACCAGCTGCCGGATGTGCGTGTTACCAGACGGGTGCACTGAGATGAAAAAAGAAAAAGGAACTGCATCAGGATTTTATATCATATTGATCACGGCATTCTTCCTCGGATGCTTCCTTCTTCTGGTGCTTTTCGGAACGAATATTTACCGTAATATTGCTGGGCGACAGGCAGCGAACAATGACCAGAGAGCGATCCTATCTTATCTTCTGACGACAACGAAGATGAATGAGACGGAGATCACGGCAGGAACGGACGGACAGTATGGCACGATCCTGACGGTGGAAGATGCAGGGACAGGATATGGCAACCGGATCTATGTATATGACGGTTATCTTGTAGAAGATTACGGAAAAGTGGATGGTGCGTTGATGCCGGATTATGCGATCCGCATCGGAGAGACTTCCACCTTTGAAATAGATGAAATTAATGACAGTTTGATGAAAGTAAGCACGGATGAGGGCAGCGTCTTTGTCCATATCCGTGATGCAAAGGAGTAGCAGCAAAGTGAAGCAGGGAAGGAACCTCAGCTTTTATATTGAGATCGTTTTGATGTTGGTCATCTCTGTACTGGCCATCACGATTTTGGCGAACGCTTTTGCCAAATCTGATCTGAACAGCCGCAAAGCAAAACGGCTTTCGGATGCTGTCACGCTGGCAGCTTCCGGCTCGGAGGCGTTCCTTGCATCTTCTGATGAAGAAGAGCTGCTTAGGCTTTTAAACGAAACGGAGAATGCGCAGATGGAAGACGGAGACGTTACGGCTTCTTATAATGATGAGCTGGAACCGAATGCTTCCGGAAAAATGAAGCTGCGTATTCAATGGGAAGAAGAAAACGATTTTGTAAATGGAACCGTGACGATCTATTATGCCGACGAGGAAATCTATCAGCTTGAGACCGGGTTCAGTAAGGAGGCGAAGCGATGAAACATATTCCGATCCGCCTCGGTCCACTGGCCCTGTTACTGACTGTGATCACGATCTGCTTAAGCGTTCTGGCGATGCTGTCATACTCGAATTCCGCTGCGGACATGCGTCTTTCCGAGCGCTATGCCGATGCTGTTAAGACGCGGTATCTCCTGGAAAAAGACGGGCAGGAATACCTAGCCGAAATGCAGGAGGCTCCGGCAGCAGACGGCGTGGAAACGCAAAAGATTTTTAAACGAAACGGCTATACGCTTACGATCGAGCTGACGGGAGAAGATGGTAATTATGAAGTTTCCCGCTGGCAGATCAATAAAGACTGGGAAGAAACAAACGACATGGGCAATCTTTGGCAAGGAGAATAGCTATGAATATTCAGGAAGTATTACAATCTGCAGTACAGACCGGATCCTCGGATATCTTTCTGATCGCCGGACTTCCGGTGACGTTGAAGTGCAAAGGAGAACACAACCGCATCGGGGAGCAAAAGCTTCTTCCGAACGATATCGCAGCGCTGGTTGATGAGATCTACGAGGTGAGCGGAAGGGAACGCACCAATCTGGAAAAACACATCGATGACGACTTTTCCTTCTCCATTGCCCAGTTTGGACGTTTCCGCGTGAACGTATTCCGGCAAAGAGGCTCTTTAGCGGCCGTGATCCGTGTGATCCAATTTGGACTTCCGGACCCAGCAACGCTTTCCATCCCGGACAGCGTGCTTTCGCTTGCGGATAATAAAAAGGGAATGGTCCTGGTTGCGGGAAGTGCAGGCAGCGGAAAGAGTACAACGCTTGCGTGCATGATCGACCGGATCAATAAAGCAAGATCCTGCCACATCATCACGATGGAGGATCCGATCGAATATATTCACCGCCACGAAAAGGCGATCGTTACACAGAGGGAAATCTTCATTGATACTCCGGGATATTTGGAGTCGCTTCGCTCTGCGCTTCGCGAAAGTCCGGACGTCATCCTTTTAGGAGAGATGAGAGATTATGATACGATCTCCGCCGCTATTACGGCAGCAGAGACGGGAACCTTATTATTCAGTACGCTGCATACGAGTTCCGCGGCCAACACGATCAACCGTATCATAGACGTGTTCCCGGCATCGCAGCAGCATCAGGTGAAGATCCAGCTGGCGCAGATCTTAAAAGGTATCGTTTGCCAGCAGCTGGTTCCGGGCGTCGATGGCGGACTGGTCCCGGCGTTCGAAGTTTTAAAGTGCACACCGGCTGTACAGAATATGATCCGAGACGGAAAACTTCACCAGCTCGAATCCGTCATGCAGACCGGCGCTGCAGACGGCATGTTTACGATGGACGCAAGTCTCCTGAAACTTTTCAGAGAAGGAAAGATCACGAAAGAGACTGCACTTGTCTCCTGTGTTCACTATGACACAATGAGCAAGAGGCTTGAAATCTAACGGGGTTTATTATGGAAAAGGGATTAAAGGTTAATATGTTCGGCACTTTTTCGATGACCTACGGCAGCCAGTCGATCACCGGAAAAAGTAAATCGAACGAATCGAATTTTATCAGCCTGATGGAAGTCATCCTTCACGCCGGGGAAAAAGGCGTCCCGCGTGATGAACTGGAGCAGGCCATCTTCCAGAATATCGACTTAAAGAACATTCATCATTCCACACAGAATGTTATTTACAATGCGAAGAAACAGCTTGCTAGATACGGGCTTCCGGATGTCAACTACATTGAGCAGCGCGAAGGCGTCTATTTCTGGACAGATCAGATTCCGGTCACGGAAGATGCCAGAGAGTTTGACCGCCTGTATGAAGAAGCAGAGCAGGAAAAGAATAAGACGAAAAAGCTAAAACTGTATCTGGATGTTGTGCACCTTTATTCAGGAGAATTCTTGGAGCATCAGGCAAGTGTCGTCTGGATTGCAAAAGAGGCAAGAAGATACAGGGAGCTCTTCTGCGACAGCGTGGAAAAAGCGGCAGAAATCCTCAGGGAAAAGGAAGACTGGTTTGTTTTGGAAGACTTAGGTCTTTATGCAGCAAAGGTTCATCCGTTTGCGGAGTGGGAGAACCTCACGATGGAGGCGCTGATCGCAACGAGCCGTTATGAGGATGCAATCCGTTTTTATGAAGATACATCCGAGTATTACATGAGCGTGATCGGACTTCGTCCATCTTCGAAAATGCAGGAACTGATGGATTATTTAGGCGACCGCATCAACCACAGATATGAAGTGCTTGATGAGATCCAGGAAAAACTGATGGAAGAAGACCCGGATGCACACGGCGGCTACCAGTGCAGTTATCCAATCTTCCGCGGTATCTACCAGCTCACGGAACGCACGATGGAGCGTGGCGGACAGTCTGTGTTCTTAATGCTGTGCACACTGGTAGACAGCAAAGGAAATCCGATGCGGGAAGGTGCGATGCAGGATGAGTTGACAGGACGATTAAAAGAGGCGATCTTTAAATCCATCCGTCGAAGCGACGTCGTTTGCCGCTATGGAAAAGGACAGTATTTAGTGCTTCTTGCAAATACAACGATGGAAAACTGCAAGATCGTTCAAAAGCGTATTAACCAGAACTTCCTGGTCGGACGGCAGAGGACCGGCGTGCAGTACTACGTCAACAGTGTCTTTTGCCGGTACGACTGAGAATAGGAGGCTTTCATGGCAGGAACCCAAAGCTACATCGGAATAAAAAACGGCGTGGTCGTCTGCATTGACCATTATCTTGGCTATGACATGAATGGACATTTTTATCATGGCTACAGCACGGAACCGGTCCATTTTAATGATGGCGCAGAACTCTTAAGGAAGCTCGAGAATCTGTTTGATATTTTAAACTTTCCATATGCAGCTACCAACGAACGGTCATTTGATGATGATAAAAAGGCAGCCCGCGGGAGAAAAGCCCGCAAGGTGGAACGGCCTTATGAAGTTAGAAGAACAAATAACAGCGAGAGGGAAAAAGTGATGAGCGACAAAGATATTCTTAACAAACATGGTGATGTGGGAACCTTTATCGTCCGTGTCCAGCAGCGTCAGAACAGCAGCTGGCAGGGAAGGATCACATGGGTGGATGAAGACAAGACGGTCTATTTCCGTTCTGTCTTTGAAATGATGAAGCTGATCGATGCAGCGCTCAATAAGAGCGGTGTTTCGGAAGAAGTGACAGAGGAAATGAACTGGGAATAGGAAGGTAGACAAGATGCTGAAAAGCCACGAGAAATTCCATTCTGTAAACGGAAAGCGGCTGGTGCTCATCGTTGACGATGAGATGATCAACCGTGAAATACTTGGAAATATCCTGAAAGATGATTACGAGCTTTTGTACGCAAAAGACGGAAAAGAGGCATTAGATCTCATACGGGAAAATAAAGAGTTCCTGTCGTTAGTCCTCTTAGATCTTCTGATGCCGGAAATCAGCGGACTGGATCTGTTGAAGCTGATGAAGGACGATCCGTCCATGAGCCATATTCCAGTCATGGTCATGACTTCGGAACGAGGTGCAGAAGTAGAAAGCCTTCAGCTTGGCGCGAGCGATTTCCTGGCAAAACCATATTCACAGCCGGAAGTCGTTATGGCCAGAGTTTTAAAGACGATCGAGCTTTCAGAAGACCGGGAGATCATCCAGTCTACAGAGCGTGATCCGCTGACAGGTCTTTATAACCGCGAGTTCTTCTATAGTTATGCTGATCAGTATGATCAGTATCATAAAGACAAAGAGATGGATGCTATCATCGTGGATATCAACCATTTCCATATGATCAATGAACGATTTGGAAGAGATTACGGTGATGCGATTCTTAGGACAATTGGTGAGCGTCTCAGGGAGATGGTGGCGGATACCGGTGGTATCGTCTGCAGAAGAGAAGCGGATACCTTCCTGGTATATTGCCCGCATGGAGAAAACTTCCAGGAGATCTTGGATTATGCAGCAGAAGGGCTCGGCCGGGATGAGGATGAGCATTCGAACAGCCGCATCCGCCTGCGTATGGGCGTATATCCGGTCTGCGATAAAACGATCAATATCGAACGTCGTTTTGACCGTGCCAAACTTGCGTCCGACCGCATTCGTTCGGATTATTCCACATCCATTGCATTTTACGATAAGACCCTTCATGAGGCACAGATCTATTCCGACCGCCTGGTTGACGATTTCCAAAGAGCGATCGAGCAGAAAGAATTTCAGGTATTTTATCAGCCGAAGTTTGATGTCCGCACGGATGAGCCGGTGCTTGCAAGCGCAGAGGCTTTAGTCCGCTGGATCCATCCGGAGCTTGGCTTCATTAATCCCGGCGTTTTCATTCCGCTCTTTGAAGAAAACGGACTGATCCAGCAGCTGGATTATTATGTTTGGGAGGAGTCAGCCGCACAACTTAGAAAATGGAAAGACCAGTATGATTTCTCGCTTTCCGTTTCTGTGAATATTTCCCGCATTGATATGTATGATCCGGACCTGATGAATAAATTGAAAGGTCTGGTAGATAAATATGGTCTTTCAACCGAAGATCTCGCGCTTGAGATCACGGAGTCTGCCTACACGGAAGATTCCGAGCAGATCATCGAACAGGTCAACCAGCTTCGGAGCATCGGCTTCCGCATTGAAATGGACGACTTCGGAACAGGCTATTCTTCACTGAATATGATCTCGACACTGCCGATCGATGTCCTGAAGATCGATATGCTGTTTATCCGGAGCGCGTTCGGAGAACGAAGAGACATCCGTATGCTGGAGCTGATCTTAGAGATTGCGGACTATCTTTCCGTGCCGGTCATTGCCGAAGGCGTGGAAACGGAAGAGCAGGTAGAAGCGCTCAAGTCCATGGGCTGCGACTTCTGCCAGGGCTTCCATTTTTCAAAGCCGGTGCCGGCAGCGAACTTTGAACAGTTCCTCGAAGCGAAAAAAGAATATATCGAAAACCAGCTGGCATTCAGCACGACGGAAGGAAATTCCAACCTTCATTATCTGGAGGAAGATAAATACAGACATATTTCTTATATCAATATTGCACACGCTCTCTCGAGTGGATTTGAGCGGATCTACTATGTGGACTTTCTGACGAACCATTATGTGAAGTTTAATTCCAAAGGCCGCTATGGCGACTTGAAGGTAGAACGCAACGGGGCGGATTTCTTTGCCGAGATCCAGAAGGCAATTCCGCTTGATATCTATGAAGAAGACATCGACAAGATGGCGCAGATGATGAATAAGGAGACGCTCCTTCGCCTCTTTGAACAGGAAGATGTTATCTCTTTGGAATACCGGATTGCGAAAGGCGGGAAGATTTCCTATCACCGGATGAAGATCATTAAGGTGGAAGTGAACCAGATTAACCATGTCGTGATCGGTGTCAGCAATATCGATGCGCAGAAAGCTCAGGAGTTTGAATATGAGAAAGCTCGTAAAGTCAGCGTGACCTATGCCCGCATTTCTCAGGCACTCTCTCAGGATTACTTTACGATCTACTTCGTGGATCTGGAAAGTGACCATTTCATCGAATACAGCATGAATGGTTCAAACCACCAGCTGAAGATCGAGCGCGAGGGCGACGGCTTCTTTGCTGACAGCCAGATGAGCATCACAGAACTGGTTCATCCGGATGACAGAGCACGTGCATCGAAAGTCTTTGACCGCGACGTCCTGGTCAAAGAACTGGAAGGCGGAAAGACCTTTACCGTTACCTACCGGCTTGCGATCCGCGGAACAACGCGCTATGTCAATTTCAAGGCGCTGCGTCTGGACGAGGATGACAGCCATATCGTGATCGGCTTAAGCGATGTCGACGATCAGATCCGCAAAGAGAAAGAGTATGAAGCGGCTATGGCGGCGACGGTGACCTATTCCCGGATTGCCCAGAGCCTTGCCCAGGAATACTTCAGCATCTACTATGTGGATACGGATACAGACGAGTATATTGAGTACAGCTCCACGAGCGAGTATCAGGAACTGCAGGTAGAGCGGAGCGGACTCGACTTCTTCAAAGACACCAGACAGAATATCCTGAAGACGATCTATGAGCCGGATCAGGAGAAGGCGCTTCATATCTGGAACAAAGAGAATGTGATGAAGGAGCTGGAAAACACAAACAGTTATTCCGCTTCCTATCGCATCATGATGGACGGTCAGCCGGTCTATATCAATGTAAAAGTTATGAAGATGAGCGATGGTGACAGTCATCATATCGTGGTTGGTATCAGCAATGTTGATGCGCAGATGAAGCGCGAAAAAGAATTCGTTGAGACACAGGAACAGGTGGTAAAAGATGCGCTGACCGGAGTCAAGAATAAGCTGGCTTATATTCAGGCAGAGCGGAAACTGGATGAAAATATCGCAGCCGGAAAAGAGTCAAATCTGGCGGTCGTCGTCTGTGACCTGAACGGTCTAAAGGAGATCAATGATACGAAAGGCCATGGAGCCGGCGATCAGTGCCTGATCGAAGCATGCAAAATAATCTGCGATATCTTTAAGAGAAGCCCTGTCTATCGCATTGGCGGAGATGAATTCGTTGTCCTTTTACTTGGACAGGACTATAACAACCGCGAAGCGCTGATCCGTGAAATGGAAGAGCTGAACCAGAAAAATGCGAAGGAAGGCAAAGTCGTTGTTGCCTGCGGCATCTCGGAATACGTTCCTGGAAGCGACCGTTTCCTTTCGGAAGTCTTTGACCGCGCAGACGGCGCAATGTACGCCAATAAGAAGTCGCTCAAAGATCTGGTATAGTGATTACAATTCTTAACACGCAAAAATCCCGCAGCTTTCTGCGGGATTTTTAATAAGGCCTTATTCAGTTTTTTTAAAAATTATTTTGTCTTTACGCTCTCGAGAATGGTCTTCACTTCCGGAGACTCCCAGGTGATTCCGGTATCCTTTCCATTGTCGGAAATCAGGATGTTGAAGTCATACTGAGCATCCTCTGCAGTATAGTGAATGAACTGATAGACATATCCCATGGATTCTCCTGAGTATGCTTCGCATTCTACACCGTTGATTGTTACACCTGAGATATCTTCAACGTTATCGTAGAAGCCTCTGGAGTCGATCACATATGCGTTCGGACTGTACCAGTAGATACGGACACTTGGTGAGGAATAAGCATCAAATTCATCCTTTGCACCCTTTGCAAGAAGGATCGTTTCCGGATCGATCGGATATTTGCCTTCGGCATCTTTGTCTCCGAAGATATCATCCTGCGGGAATGCAGTCCATCCGGACGGAAGAGCCACTGTAAATGTTCCGACGTCATAGGTCTCGGCAGCACCTGTGCCACCGCCTTCATTGCCACCGCCGCCAGCATTGCCGCCTCCGCCGCCACCACAGGCTGACAGAGCGAACGCAGCTACACACAGGATCGCAATGCTAGCAAGTAATTTCTTTTTCATTTCTGGTGTACCTCCAATTATAGCTGGTTAACGTGTTATTGCCTTTTGGCATTTTTATTTTATCACGGCCTACTGGAGTTGACAATCTTGGGAAATAGTGGTATACCAAATCTCAAACTGAATGAGTTTAAGTGCCGCTGAAATGAAGCCTTATTCAGCGGAGAATAGGGAATCCGGTCAGAGTCCGGAACGGTGCCGCCACTGTAGGCGAGGAGGCTTTCTGCAAGGCAATATGCAGCCATTGGGTCATCCCCGAGAAGGCGCAGAAAAGCTGATGATACGCAAGTCAGGAGACCTGCTTAAACGAAGAGTTCTTAAAGCCCCGTGCCAGGGCGGATGGAACATCAATGCTTTGCGCAAATACGGACGCAACGCCTTTTCATGTGAAAGGGAGTTGCTTTTTTTGTGCGTAAATGAGTCTGACTGAAGTCCGACAGGTGCAACGCATTTTGTTCCGGGGCACCTTACCTGTGAACCAATAATGTGCTTTTTTCAATAGGCACGTTAAGAAATAGGAGGTTATGAAATTGAAAAAGAAAACAGTTAGTAAGTTGGTCGTTCTTTTAGCAGCTCTTACGCTTGTTATCGGAATGATCGCCGGATGTGGCTCTAATGAACCGGCACCGGCAGGCAGCGGTGCAACTCCGGCTGGCAGCGCAGCAGTCGCAGATCCTGATGCAGAAGCAGCGGCAGCAGTTGATGAACTGATCGCAGCTATCCAGGTTCAGGAATGGACAGAAGGAAACGATGAGAGATGTGCAGAAGCAAAAGCAGCTTGGGATGCTCTGACAGACGCACAGAAAGAACTTGTTGAAGAAGCTGACTACTTCGGACGTGACACAGGAGATGCTTCCCTCGATGATCCGCGCAACCAGGATGAAATCGGTGCAAACGAGCTTCTTGTTGTAAGCTTTGGTACTTCCTTTAACGACAGCCGTGCAAAGGATATCAAAGGTGTAGAGGATGCTCTTGCAGCAGCATATCCGGATTGGTCCGTAAGAAGAGCTTTCACAGCTCAGATCATCATCAACCACATCCTTGCACGTGACGGCGAAAGCATTGACAACGTTGAGCAGGCTCTTGAAAGAGCAGTTGCAAACGGAGTTCAGAATCTTGTTGTTCAGCCGACTCACTTAATGCATGGTGCAGAGTACGATGAGTTAGTAGAGACTCTGGAAGGTTACAAAGATAAATTTGCAAGTGTTAAAGTTGCTGAGCCGCTTCTTGGTGAAGTTGGAGCAGATGCAACAACGATCAACGCTGATAAAGAAGCAGCAGCAAAAGCTATGGTAGCTGAGGCTGTTAAAGTTGCTGGATATGATTCTGCAGACGCAGCAGCAGCTGATGGTGTTGCATTCGTATTCATGGGACATGGTACTTCTCACGAAGCAGCTGTTACTTATGATCAGATGCAGGCACAGATGGCAGCACTTGGATACAAGAACGTATTCGTAGGTACTGTTGAAGGAAACCCGGCTGACACCGCTCTTCCGGAAGTTAAGAAAGCAGTTGAGGCTGCAGGCTTCACAAAGATTCAGCTTCGTCCGATGATGGTTGTTGCAGGCGATCACGCTAACAACGACATGGCAGCAGATGAAGAAGGAACCTGGTTCTATGGATTCGCTAACGGCGGTGAGTTCGAAGTTGAAGGCGCTGATGCACCGGTTGATACCGGAGCAGGATTTGGTGCTGAGAACGTTGCAACTCAGATCGAAGGTCTTGGAAGAATCGCTGACATCCAGGCTATGTATGTAGCACATACAGGAGCTGCTATGCAGTAAATCATCCGAAGCACTTTTGTGCCGGAGGATTTCATCAGACATTCTAAAAATGCCTGAATGAATCGCAAAATATGAACAAACGATCGTCCCGTAAGGCATTCTGCCTTGCGGGGCGAATGTTGCGTTAATGGAGTTTAAAAATGAAGAAGATTATTGTGGGAATTTTAGCCATCGCTATGGCAGCCATGGTCGTTTTGGCAGCTTGCGGAAGCAATGGCGGCGGAGAAACAACGGGCGGCGCGGCGCCTTCCGGACAGGAAGTGAACGCTGGGTCCGCTGCAGTAGAACCGGCAGCAGACGCATTAGCTGATGGCGTTTATGTAGTCGATGTTGATACCGGAAGCAATATGTTCCATGTCAATGAAACAAAAGAAGGAAAGGGTGAACTCACGGTCAAAAATGGTGAGATGACACTTCATATCACACTTGCTTCAAAGAAAATCGTAAATCTGTTTGTCGGAACGACGGAAGAAGCAGAAGCAGCAGATGAAGCAGACCTTCTTCAGCCAACGACAGATGAAGTTACCTACAGCGATGGCATGACTGAAGAGGTGTATGGATATGATGTTCCGTGCCCTGCAGTAGGCGAACCGTTTGATGTTTCCATTCTTGGAACAAAAGGAAACTGGTATACACATCCGGTAACCGTAACCAACCCGGTTCCGGCAAAGTAAAAATGAAGCAGCCAGAGGCTGTGAATACATGATTTTAGCAAAAGTAACACCTTAGGTTTTAAGACGAATTTTATTGTGGAATCATGGCCAAAATGATAAAATTTAAAAGTTAGGTTTTATGTAAAAATGAGGACGCCAAGGGAAATACCTTAGACGCCCTCAAACTGTCGTAAAGGGGAATGGATAATCTATGGCAATCTGGATGGCAGGAGTCGATCATAATAAAGCTGACTTGGATGTAAGAAGTGTCTTTTCTTTTACTTCCAAGCGTATGGCGCTTGCGTATGAAACGTTTATGGACATGGATGAGGTAAATGGCTGTGTCATGATCTCAACCTGTAACCGAATGGAAATCTGGTTCAGCGTGAAACATACGGCGCAGTTTTCGCCAGTACAGCTTCTCTGTGATCATATCGAGGTGAGTGCTGAAAAATACAGCCCGTATTTTGTAGAACGTGAAGACAGCGATGCGGTCGATCACCTGTTCCGTTTAGCTGCGGGCCTGGAATCCAAGATTGTAGGAGAGGACCAGATCATTACACAGGTTGGAGATGCAGTTGCATTTGCAAGAAGCTGTTATGCTACAGACAACGCCTTAGAAGTTCTTTTCCGTCAGGCGATCACTGCAGGAAAGCGCGTTCGTACAGAAACCGATCTTTCCATCGCAGACCGTTCCGTCATTCATACGGCAATTAGAATACTCGGCGAAGAAGGTATTTCCGTTGAGGGCAAAAAATGTATGGTCATCGGAAATGGCATGATGGGAAAACTCTCTGCACAGACTTTAATGGACTATGGCGCTGATGTTACGGTTACCGTCCGAAAATATCATAGTGGCGTCGTTGATATTCCGTTTGGCTGTAAACGCATTAGTTATGATGAGCGTTATGGGCTCCTTCCGGAGTGCGATCTGGTCGTAAGCGCTACCAGCAGCCCGAACTATACGATCACACTTGAAAAAATGACTGAGTTATCTGTCGATCATATGATCCCGATGATCGACCTTGCAGTTCCGAGGGATATTGATCCGGAAATCAAAGCACTTTCCTGGACAAGTCTTTACGATATTGATTCTTTCCATATCGATGTTCAATCTGAAAAATTTAAAAAGAATTTAACAAAGGCAGAAGCAATCCTGAATGAAGAAAAGGAACGCTTCTATGAATGGTACGAGGGACGAGATTTTGTTCCGCTGATTCAATCTTTGAAGAAAAGGGCCGGCGGCGATGTCAGCGTGCGCATGACACCTTACATGAAGCATGTTCCTCTGGAGGATGCAGAAAAAGATGAGCTGACAAAAGAAGTGGAAGGAGCTTCTGAAAGAATGATGAATCATCTTCTCTTTGGCCTTCGCGCAAAGCTTTCGGATAAAACTTTCCGCGATGTATTAGATGCGATGGAAGAGCTCCTTGAGAAAAAATAAATTCGGATATTTCTTTTATCGGAAAACAGATAAAAGCACTAAATAAATAATCAAAAAAGAAGGATAAAACAATGGATCTTACAAACAGACCAAGAAGATTAAGAAGCAGCGAAGCACTTCGCAAAATGGTGCGCGAGACAAGAATGGATCCGGCAGCGTTGATCTATCCGATGTTCGTGATGGATGGAGAAAACAAAGTCGAGGAGATTGAATCCCTTCCGGGCCAGAACCGCTACACCGTGGATCGTATGGACGAAGAGTTTGACAGGCTTCTTGCTGCAGGCGTTCAGAATGTCATGCTGTTTGGAATTCCGGAAGTAAAAGATGAGGTCGGAAGCCAGGCATATGCAGAAGACGGTATCGTGCAGAGAGCGCTCCGCCGTGCGGCTGAAAAGTATCCGGAGATGTATCTGATCACGGATGTCTGCATGTGCGAATACACTTCTCACGGACACTGCGGCGTTTTATGTGACCATGATGTAGATAATGATAAGACGTTGGAACTTCTTGCAAAGACTGCACTTTCCCACGTACAGGCAGGATCTCAGATGGTGGCTCCGTCCGATATGATGGACGGAAGAATTGCAGCCATCAGGGAGTGCCTCGATGATAACGGATATACGAATATTCCGATCATGTCTTATGCGGTGAAATTTGCATCCGCATTCTACGGTCCGTTCCGTGAGGCAGCCGGTTCCGCACCGTCCTTTGGCGACCGCAAGACCTATCAGATGGATTTCCATAACCGCAGAGAAGCACTGAAAGAAGCGATGCTGGATGTGGAAGAGGGTGCTGATATCATCATGGTGAAACCTGCGATGAGCTATCTGGATCTGGTCCGTGAAGTGCATGACCTCACTGATCTTCCGATCGCAACTTACAGCGTGAGCGGCGAGTATGCAATGGTGAAGGCAGCGGCAGCAAACGGATGGATCGATGAAGAACGCATTGTTTCAGAAATGGCGACTGCGGCATTCCGCGCAGGCGCAGATATTTATATCACGTATTACGCAAAAGAGCTTGCAAAATATATGAAGGATGGAATCATCGGCTAGGAGGCTGAATATGGGTAGATCCGAAGAATTATTTGAAAAAGCAAAACAGTTTATCCCGGGTGGAGTAAACAGTCCGGTCAGAGCATTTGGCTCTGTCGGCATGAGCCCTAGATTTATCGCAAAGGGTTCTGGCTCTCATATCTGGGATGTAGATGGAAATAAATATATCGACTTTATCGGCTCCTGGGGTCCGATGATCTTAGGTCATCAGCATCCGGACGTGATGGAAAAAGTCCGCAGGGCGATCTTTGATGGTTTAAGCTTTGGCGCTGCGACCGAACGAGAAGTGGAGATGGCAGAGCTGATCTGCGAGATCGTTCCGTCCATCGAAATGGTGCGCATGGTGAACTCCGGGACGGAGGCAGTAATGAGTGCGATCCGTGCAGCCAGGGGCTTTACAGGACGTGATAAGATCGTCAAATTTGCAGGCTGCTATCATGGTCACAGCGATGCACTCTTGGTGCAGGCAGGTTCAGGCCTTATGACACAGGGAATCCCGGGAAGCGCCGGCGTTCCGGAAGGCTGCACAAAAGACACGTTAAGTGCCATCTATAATGATCTTGACAGTGTTGCAGCATTGTTTGAAGCAAACCCGAATGAGATCGCGGCAGTGATCGTAGAGCCTGTTGGCGCCAACATGGGAGTTGTCCTTCCGAAAGACGGATTCTTAGAAGGGCTTAGAAAGATCTGCACAGAAAACGGCGCACTGCTGATCTTTGATGAAGTCATCACCGGTTTCCGTCTGGCATTGGACGGAGCTCAAGGGTATTACGGGATCACTCCGGACCTTACGACGTTTGGGAAGATCATCGGCGGAGGTATGCCGGTCGGAGCTTACGGCGGAAGAAAAGAAATCATGGAGAAGGTAGCTCCGTTAGGCCCTGTTTATCAGGCCGGTACACTAAGCGGCAATCCGGTTGCGATGGCAGCAGGTCTTGCGCAGCTGAAGGTATTAAAGGAGACACCGGACTTTTATAAAAACTTAAATGCAAAAGGTGATGCCTTCTTTGAGAAGCTGGGTAAAATCCTGACGGATGCAAATGTGCCGCACTGCCTGAACCATGTCGGCTCTTTGGGCTGCGTCTTCTTTACGCCTCAGGATGTTACGGATTATAAATCCGCACAGAGCAGCGATACGGAGCGCTTCACCAAATACTTTAAACATATGCTGGATTCCGGCATTTATATTGCACCGTCCCAGTTTGAGGCCATGTTCCTTTCTTCTGCGCACACAGAAGAAGATTTAGAGCAGACCTTAGAAGCTGTGCGCAGTTTTATAAAATAAGCAATTCATTAAAAAACGAGATATGAAAAAAATCATTGTAGGAAGCAGAGAAAGTCAATTAGCTATCATGCAGAGCATGACGGTCGTAGATCATATTAATCTGTCGCAGGCGGAGATCCAGGCAGATCTTCTGACGATGAAGACGACCGGCGATCAGATCCTTGACCGGACGCTCGATAAAGTCGGCGGTAAGGGATTGTTTGTAAAAGAGCTGGACCTTGCGCTGATTGAAAAGCGTTCGGACCTTTCCGTTCACAGCCTGAAGGATGTGCCAATGGAAGTGGACCCGCAGCTGCCGTTGATCGCCTTTTCCAAAAGAGAAGATCCAAGGGATGTACTGGTGCTTCCGGAAAGCGCTGTGCAGAAGGTGATCGAAGAAGCGAAAGCAAGACATGATGACAGGAGCCTCTCGTTTTTAATGCAGTCCGCGATGCCGGATCCATCCCTTCCGATTGGCTCTTCCAGCTTAAGACGCATACTGCAGTTAAAGAAACTGTTCCCGGATTATAAGATCGAGCCGGTCCGTGGAAATCTGCAGACAAGACTCAGAAAACTGGATGAAGGACAGTACGGCGCTCTGGTGCTTGCAGCAGCAGGCTTAAGACGTCTAGGACTTGAGCATCGCATCAACCGTTACTTTACAGTTGATGAGATCATCCCGGCAGCAGGGCAGGGGATCATCGCCGTTCAGGGAAGAGCAGGAGAAGACTATTCCTACCTGGAAGGGTATGCAGATAAAGAAGCGGAAATCGCAGCGCTTTGCGAAAGAGCCTATGTGCGTGAATTAAATGGCGGATGTACTTCGCCGGTCTGTGCACATGCGGAAATCAAAGACAGAACGATTTTTTTAAGAGCGCTTTATTATAACGAGGCGAGCGGTGAATATGTGACAGGAACGGCAGAAGGTCCTATAGGTCAGCCAGAAGAACTCGGAATTCAGCTTGCAAAGAAACTGCAGGCAGGAGAGAAATAGGAAAGGAACGTTTGACTGTAAAAGTCAGACAACAATCGTATGAGCGGTAAGGTTTGGTTAGTTGGAGCAGGCCCGGGAGATGCGGGACTCTTCACGCTCAAAGGAAAAGAAGTATTAGAGAATGCTGATGTGGTCGTCTATGACGCATTGGTCGGGCAGGGCATCCTTGCCATGATTCCGGAAAACGCAGAGTTGATCTTTGCGGGGAAACGTTCCGGTAATCACTATATGAAACAGGAAGATACGAACCGCGTTCTTTTAGAAGAAGCACAGAAGGGAAAGAAGGTCGTCCGCTTAAAAGGCGGAGATCCGTTTTTATTCGGACGCGGCGGGGAAGAACTGGAACTGCTTGTGGAAAACAACATTCCATTTGAAGTCGTTCCGGGGATCACGAGCGCTTTTGCGGTTCCGGCATATAACGGAATTCCGGTCACGCATCGTGATTTTACATCCAGCGTTCATATCATCACGGGCCACAAGAGAGCGGACCACACATATGACATTGATTTCAAAGCCCTGGTGAATACAAAAGGCACACTGGTTTTCCTGATGGGAATCGCTGCGCTTGCGGATATCTGCAGTGGACTCATAGAAGCTGGTATGGACCCTGATATACCGGCAGCAGTTCTGGAAAAAGGAACGACTGCGCAGCAGCACAGGATCTCGGCAACGCTTGGAACCCTTGCGGATGTCTGCAGTAAAACGGAAGTCATGACGCCGGCAATCATCGTGGTTGGTCAGGTGTGCTCCCTTGCAGACGATTTTGCCTGGTTTGAAAAACGCCCGCTTGCAGGAGTCAAAGTTGCTGTTACCAGGCCGCGCGAGCTTGTGTCGACGCTTTCGAATCTTCTACGCAAGGAAGGAGCGGAAGTGCTCGAGATGCCGGCAATCGCGGTAAGGCCGGTAGAAGATATGGCACCGCTTCATCAGGCGATCCAAAATCTTGCAGAGAAGAAATATGACTGGATCGTCTTTACCAGCCCGAGCGGAGTCCGCATTTTCATGGAAGAACTTATGAAGATGGGAGACATCCGCGCATTGGCAAATGTGAAGATTGCATCGATCGGAAAAGGCTCGGAAAAAGCATTGAACGGATACGGACTGAAATCTGATTTTATTCCATCGGTCTATGATGGGGAAACACTCGGAAAAGAATTGGCGCTGCTTTGCAAAGCAGGTGACCGCATCCTGATCCCACGCGCAGCGATCGGAAATCCGGAACTGCCTGCAGAACTTCAAAAAGTGGAGGGTGTAAGCGTTACGGACATTGCGACATATGATACGCTTTACGAGTCATCAAAAGTTATTGACGAACATGCAGCAATGGAAAGCGGCGATGTAGACTTTGCGGTCTTTACGAGTGCATCCACAGTAAAAGGTTTCGCAAAGAGTCTTGAAGGAATGGACTTTACGAAAGTAAAAGCTGTCTGCATCGGAAAGCAGACAAAAGCAGCAGCAGACCGTTTCGGCATGAAAACCTGGATGGCAAAAGAAGCGACGCTTCCGGCACTGGTTGAGTGCGTGAAGGAAGCAGCAGCAGAAATATAATTGGAGGAGATACAATGAAAGGCATTGCATACGGAGTAGGAGTTGGACCGGGAGATCCGGAGTTAATGACATTAAAGGCAGTCCGCCTGATCAAAGAAGCGGATATTATCGCTGTTCCGGGAAGAGAAAAAGATCTGAAGGAAGCAGCAGCATATAAGATCGCAGCTGGCGCTGTTCCGGAAATCGCGGAGAAGACGCTGGTTCCGATTCATTTCCTGCATGTGAAAGATAGAGCAAAGACGGATGAAGAACATAAAAAAGGCGCGAAAATCATCGAGGAATATCTCGACCAGGGAAAGAACGTTGTGTTCGTTACCCTTGGCGACTCCACAATCTACTGCACCTTCAGCTATCTTCAGCATTACCTGGAAGCAGACGGATATCAGGTCGAACTCGTAAACGGCATTCCGTCCTTCTGTGCAGCGGCAGCAAGACTTGGCATTTCGCTGACTGAGTGGAACGAGCCTTTACATGTTATTCCGGCAGCGCATAAGACACAGGAAGCCATCGATCTTCCGGGAACTTATGTTCTGATGAAGTCTGCAAGCTTTATGAAGGACAGCAAGAGACTGCTTCATGAAAGCGGAAAAGAAGTACAGTGCGTAGAAAACTGCGGAATGGAGACCGA
Source organism: Lachnospiraceae bacterium (assembly GCA_045546255.1). Classification (GTDB taxonomy): domain Bacteria; phylum Bacillota; class Clostridia; order Lachnospirales; family Lachnospiraceae; genus RGIG5612. The sequence goes on from JAZQCK010000035.1 coordinate 21,805, forward strand.
AAAGGTATACAGAAATCTGGAAGAAATCCCGGATGACGCAGGTTACTTCTCACTGATCATTGCGAAAGATACACAGCGTCCGTAAAACATGATTGAAATCAAAGATCTGACAAAAAAATTCGGTGACTTTACTGCGGTGGATCATCTCAGCATGACCATCAATACTGGTGAATTCTTCGGCCTCTTAGGCCCGAACGGTGCAGGAAAGACGACCACCATAAGTATGATGAGTACCGTTCTGCTTCCGTCGGAAGGAGAGATCCTGATCGATGGAAAGAAACTGGACAGAAAAGCTTCTGTGGAAAAACGCAAACTCAGCGTCATCACACAGGAGTATTCCATGCGTCAGGATATGACGATGGACGAGGTCATGGAGTATCAGGGCAGACTTTACTTTCTGCCGAGAAAAGTGATCAAACAGAAGACGGAAGAACTGCTGGACTTTGCAGGCCTTTTAGAGTTTCGTAAAAGAACCGTGCGGCATTTATCCGGCGGTATGAAACGAAAACTCATGATCTGCCGTGCGCTGATGATTGAGCCGGAGATCTTACTCCTCGATGAGCCGACAGCGGGCATGGATGCGCTTAGCCGCCGCCAGATGTGGAACCTGCTCCGTCAGGTCAACGTACAGAATATGACGATTGTTCTTACGACGCATTATATCGAAGAGGCGCAGGCACTTTGCGACCGCGTCGCATTGGTCAATCGCGGAAAGCTTCAAAAGCTTGATACTCCGGATAATCTGATTGAAGAGCTCGGCGCGTTTGCTGTAGACGAGACCGGAAAAGAAGGACTTAAGAGCAGCTACTTTAAAAACAGGGATGAGGCAATCGCATATCTTTCCAAAGCAGGCCAGGATGCGACATTCCGTATGACGACACTGGAAGATGTGTTTGTAGATGTTGCAGGCCAGACACTGGAGAAGAAATAATTTAACATTCCGCACAGAATAGAACGATGCGGAAATGAGATAAAAGAAATAGGAAGACAAGTATGGGCATACTGACAGTATTATGGGAAAAATGGGTCGAGTTTCGGCGTGACTTTTTTAAGATCACAGCCGCTGCTTTGATTACGCCTGTTATGTACCTGATCATCTTTGGATTGGGCATTCAGACAACCTCCCATGGTGAACCATATCTCCATTTCCTGGTTCCGGGCGTCGTTGCAATGTCGACGATGACGGGAAGCTTCTCTGCAATCGCACAGAACATGAGCGTACAGCGTCTTTATGAAAAAGCGCTCGACCAGGTCATGGTTTCTCCGACGCCACTCTGGCAGTTTATTTTAGGACAGGTCATCGGAGGCAGCCTTCGCGGAATGTACTCCGGCTGCATGATCCTCTTACTGACCCTTCCGATCAGCACAGATCTGACATTCAACTGGCTCTCGTTTGTGATCATGTTCCTAAACGGACTCGTGTTCTCAACGATTGCGTTGGTGCTGTCGTTCCTTGCGAAAAGCTATACCGACGCGCCGCGTTATACATCGTATATCATTATGCCGATGTCTTTCCTCTGTAACACCTTCTTTTCAACGGATCAGATGCCGATGGGATTCCGTCAGGTGATTTCCTTCCTGCCGCTATCCCAAAGCTGCGATATGATCCGAAAGATCGCGAACGGAGAATCCAGCGGATACATCGGATTTATTATACTGGCAGCGTATCTTGCAATTTTCGGATTTATATCCGTGATGTTTATATACAAAAAGAAAAACCTCTAGGTCTGGGATAAGGATTCTATGCTGATTGAAGTAACTAACCATCAGTAAAGAATAAGGAGAATGGATTATGGCAAAAGGGTTAATCGTTATCAGTTTTGGTACTTCATTCAAAGAAACCCGCGAAAAAACGATCGGGGCAATTGAACAGGATTTAAAAGAAGCTTTTCCGGAGAGAAAATTTTATCAGGCCTGGACAAGCGGATTTATCCGGAAAAAACTTTTTGAAAGAGATGGAGAAAAGATTCTTTCTCCGCAGGAAGTATTAGAGAAAGCACTGAGCGATGGCGTTACGGAATTGGTGATCCAGCCGACCCATCTGCTTGCAGGCAGTGAGTTCGGAAAAATCATCGAAGCGTTAGAGCCGCAGATGAGTCAGTTCGCATCCGTCAAAGTCGGGAAACCGCTGCTTGAAAGCGAAACAGACATTCCTGTCTTTGCCGCAAAGATCTTAGAAAACTTTGCAGATGTAAAAGAAGATGAAATGGCTGTCTTCATGGGACACGGAAGCGACAGCATCAAGTTTCCGGTCTATGAACGCTTGAACGAAGAATTCGTGAAACAGGGCCATGAGAATTTCTGTGTCGGAACCGTCGAGTTTGAGCCGGGCATCGAGCCGGTTCTGGAAACGGTCCGCAGCAGGAAGCCGAAGAAAGTCTTCCTTTCCCCGCTCCTTGTTGTGGCAGGAGATCATGCGAACAACGACATGGCAGGAGACGAGCCGGATTCCTGGAAGAACTTAATTGCGAATGAAGGAACGGAAGTTGAGTGCATTTTAAAGGGACTCGGAGAATATAAATCAATCCGTGATCTGTACGTGGAGCGTGCGAAAGAGGCAGCCGGCTGTTAAGAGTGCGGAGGACACTCATCAGCCTGATGGCGCAGGCAGTTACAAAACAGTAAGAGCAAGCATGAAGAAAGAAACGATCTTAAAAAGAATAGGCGTTCTGATCAGTATGGTGATCATCCTTGTTACCATGCTTTCTTCTGCTGCGTTTGCTGAAGATGAGACTTTAGGCAGCGGTGATGGCACCGATGGCCGCGACAGTTCCTACTGGGAATATGTTGCGGAAGTGCAAAAGGGCATCCGAATGGGCAGCGTCGGAAGATACGGCATGATGCCGGTCTATGGGCAGGATGTTAAGGATGGAACTTATGAGATCGAAGCTTCTTCCAATTCCCAGTACTTTAAGATCGATAAAGCAGAGCTTTCGGTTAAAGACGGAGAGATGACTGCAAAGATCACAATCCCGAGTATGAGCTATCTATATGTGTATATGGGAACATCGAAAGACGCAGCCGCCGCCTCTAAAAAAGAGCAGATTGATTTTAAAGAAGTAAACAATCAGACCGTATTCACGGTTCCAGTCGAAGCGCTGGATAAAGAGATCGATATCGCAGCGTTCAGTAAAGCCCGCAAGAAATGGTACGATAGGAAAGTTGTTTTTGATGCATCTTCTCTTCCGGAAGGAGCATTGCTCATCGAGCTTCCGGATTATGAATTGATTGAAGATGCGATCAAGGCGTATGGTGCTGATGAGGCAGCTGCGGCTGATGCGATCAATCAGCAGATTGAAGATGCGCAGGCAGCCGGTGCTTCGGAAGAAGATCCGGATGCGGATCCTGATGCAGTAAAGAAAGATGCCGATCTTTTGGAAGGTGAGCCGGTGCCGGTTGATATCAATCTGCCGGATGGCGAGTATTCCATCGAAGTCAACATGGTTGGCGGCAGCGGACGTGCAAGCATCAGCTCGCCGACATGGATGTACGTCAAAGATGGCAAAGCGTATGCAAAGCTTCTCTGGAGCAGCGCACATTATGATTATATGCGCATCGGTGACAAGACGTTCTATAACGAAACAACGGACGGCGGAAACTCCACCTTCACGATTCCGATCGTGATGATGGATGAGGCCTTCCCGGTGATTGCAGATACAACCGCCATGGGCGATCCGGTCGAGATCCGTTATGAAATGACGTTCTATTCCTTAACAGCCGGAGCAAAAGGCAGGATCCCTCAGGAAGCTGCAAAGAAGGTTTTGATCATTGCGGTGATCATCCTTGTTGTTGGCTTTGTGCTGAATCTGGTTTTGAAAAAGGCTAAGGCAAAGAAAAGATAATTTAAATATCAAATAAAACAGTTATGAGTGAGAAATATTATTTCCCGATTTTTGTGGATCTATCAGAAAAGCATATTGTGGTCGTCGGGGCCGGTAAAATTGCAGCACGCAGGATCCGGACTCTTCTGGAGTTTGCCGGAAAGATCACAGTGATCGCGCCGGAGATCGAAGAGGCAATTTTGGCGCTTGCAGGCAAGGGCCCGGTGCAGCTGAAGAGAAGAGTGTTTGAAGAAAGTGACCTGGACGGAGCGGACATGGTCCTTGCGATCACAGATGATAAAGAGCTGAATACGACCATCGGAACTTTGTGCAGAGAAAAAGGCATTCCAGTCAACACCAGTCATGATAAAACACTCTGCGATTTTTATTTCCCGGGAGTCGTGCAGAAAGAGAACGTGGTTGTCGGCGTAACGGCAAGCGGGAAAGACCATGCTCAGGCAAGAGCCGTAACAGAAAAGATTCGCGAAACACTAGATGAAATGGACGAAGGCGAAAATGATGAAAAGTAAAAAGATTTTATTGATGATTGGCGTTATAAGTTTACTTGCATTTTTTTTTGCGGGTTGCGGGAAAACAGAAACCGTCTCTGTTCCGACAGAAGAGCCCACTGAAACACTGCCGCCATTTATCGATGACACTGGAGAGTTCCTGTATGCAGATAAGTTCTCCTTTAGCGGAGGAACGGGAAAGGTTGGCATCTCCTGTGATTCTGTGACCTTTAATGGTGAGGAGTATAATGCGCTGATCGTACTCGATAGTGATTCCTATACCTATGTGCGAGTGGGGGAGACGAAATATAACTGCAGTCATGAAGAAGGAAAAAGCCGGGCAGCGATCCCTGTAACGGTGAATGAAAACAACACGATCTATGCTGAGACAACAAAGATGTCCCAGCCACATGAGATCGAATATGAAATCTTTGTTTATGTGAAAAATAAAGCAGAAGAAAATGAAGACCCATATGCGATTCTGAAGACCAATACTTTGGATGAGACAGCACCATTCATTCCGGGACTTGAAAGCGTACAGAAAGAAGCGACCAGTTCCGGTGATCAATTTAAATTGTTTGAATATACAAACGGCATTCAGCTTTTGGAAGTGAAGATGAAAGAGGCCGGTGAGGCCGATCTGGATGCGTTTGATTATGCGGCCTATACGACGAAGGCGCAGGCAGTGGAAGATGCGCAGGCAGATCTTTATACGAAGAATGTCATTAAATATATTCTGGCGCCCGAAGGAGCTGTGCTTCCTGCAGGGATTGAGAAAGAAGCGATTGTGATCGCCACTCCGATCGAGAATGTTTATAGCGGCGCGATGGATGTGTCGCCTCGACTTATCGTTGAAGGGAAATATGATCTGATCTTATTAAATGCTGACGTAATAGCTGATGGCGGAGAAGCGTTTGAAAGCTTCGCAGCCGATGCTGCAAGCCTTGGGGTTCCGGTTGTCGTGAATCTGGGTCTTGCCGATATTTTTTAAAATGTGGATACCACTTCACAATATATTTAATATATGTATATAAATATTATTTTAGCCTTAAAAAAACACAAGAAGATTTTTATAGAAAAGCAAGGATGAAAGAAGCTACAATAAACTGCCTTTCTTTATGAGAGGCTTTTTATTTAATCGTATGAAATAAATAGTGAGAGCAAATGGTGCCGAGGAGTCATAACCATATAATGGTTCGCTCTGAGGGTAAAAGGGAAACAGGTGAAAATCCTGTACGGTCTCGCCACTGTAATTGGATCGCCGAATCGGTGCAGACGGAAACATCGAAAGAGAATGCGTGCTGCACAGCCACTGGCAAACAGCCGGGAAGGCATTTGGCCAAGCAACATCCATCAGCCAGGAAACCTGCCATTTGTAATGGTACCGGATATTAAGTCCTGATAACGAGTAATTTATCGTACCGCTTTATGCAGACTGCCTTATTCGTACTATGTGAATAAGGTTTTTTTATGCCTCTCACTACGCAGCTTTAGTAACAGACATTTTATTTAGTTGGAGGAGAAAATGAAGAAATTAGGAAGAATTGCTGCGGCATTTATGGCAAGTGTATTCTTTGTTACAGGAATACCTGCAATGACAGCGTTTGCAGCAGATGAAATTCCAGTTGCAGAAGAGACTGTTACAGAAACACCTGCAGTGGAAACTGTAACTGAACAGTCGACTGTTCCGGAAACACCAGCGCCAGTCGTAACGGAGCCGGTCGTCACAGAGCCTGTGGTAACAGAGCCGACGACTGAAGGAAACACAGAAGTTGTTGCCCCGACAGAGCCGGAAGTTACGGATGAAAAAGAAGATACAAACCAAGAAGAAGGCAATGAACTAAACATTTCTGGAACAGAAAAGACTCCGTTAAAGGCTGCGTCTAATGATACTTTGGCTGATGCCAATGGAGATGATTCTTTAGACGAGCCATCTACAACAGTGTCTAAAGTTTCGTATGACGGAGATTCTGTAAAAGTAATAACTGAAGACGGAAACGAATACAGAATGCTTAGGGCAATAGAAGGGACAGGGGCTGTCATCAGTGGAAGCAATGTTATCGTAACCCTTGTTCCTACAAGCCAAGTATATAATACATTCCACTGGGGCAGTATTAACGATGAAAATCTTAGCACCGATGAAACACTGTCTGATGGGAAATATGTTGTAACGCTCAGCACAGATAATTGTGGTTTTGGAATTCCAATTGCGCCAATCAGTAGTAGTAGTGGAAATCCAGCTAGTTCACAATGCTACCTTGCGATCCCGAAATTACAGTATGTTGATGCGGATTACAGTGCAGTAGAAGCAGCAAAGGCAAAAGTGCCGGCAGATCTCAGTAAATATACAGAGGCAAGTGTAGCAGCGCTGAATGAGGCACTGGCTGCAGTTGTAGAAGGTAAGAAAGCAGATGAACAGGCAACGGTAGATGCATGGGCGGAAGCGATTGAAAAAGCAATAGAAAGGCTCGTCGATCCCTCTGATGTAAAGAAGATCCCATATGATGGAGACGCAGTAAAAGTTGTCAAAGATGATCTTATCAGTGAATTCGGAATGCTTACACCGCAGGAAGGGTCGAGCTGGGCATTGAAAGATGGAAATGTAGCAATTCATATCATCCCGTCCAACACAACCGTTTATGGATGGTGGCACTGGGGCGCAATCACAGATGAACTGACAAAAGATTTTGCATTTAACAGTGATGGAACAATCGATCTGGCACTTGATACCAGTTATTGTGGTTATGCACATCCGATTGCACCGATAAAGAAAAAGGATGGAAAGACCTCTTCCGCACAGTATTACTTAGCTGTTCCAGTGCTTAAGTATATAGATGCGGATTACAGTGCAGTTGATGCAGCAAAAGCAAAAGTGCCGGCAGATCTCGGCAAATATACAGCGGAAAGTATAGAGGTGCTGAATAAGGCACTGGCTGCAGTAGTAGAAGGTAAGAAAGCAGACGAACAGGCGACAGTAGATGCTTGGGCAGAAGCGATTGAAAAAGCTGTCGCTGGCTTAGTTGATCCATCAGCAATCAAGAAAATTCCATATGATGGAGATGAAGTGAAATTTGTCAAAGAAGACCTTGAATCCACTTTTGGAATGCTAACTCCGGAGGATGGATCAACCTGGGAAATCAAAGATGGAAAAGTGACGATTCATATCGTACCAACAAATAAAACAGTCTATGGCTGGTGGCACTGGGGCTCAATCTATGATAGTGAACTTACAAAGGATGTTACATTTAATTCGGATGGAACATTTGACCTTGCATTAGATAAGAACTACTGCGGATATGCACATCCGATCGCACCGATTAAGATAAAAGATGAAAAGACAACAAGTTCTCAGTACTACCTTGCAATCCCTGCAGAGGACAAACTGCCGGTTGCTGATGACGATGATCCTATAACTCCAGATGATCCAAGTGAGGAAACATCTTCCAATGCGACTGTTGAAGTCAAGGAAGGCATGTTCAATGTTGTAGGTTGTGTTGTTACAAAGAAAGCGGACGGAACCTATGATGCGGTTCTTACATTGAGTGGAACAGGCTATGATAAATTGTACAAGGGATCAGCTGCAGATGCACCAAACCATGAAAGCGCATGGGTTCCATTTGTTAAGGATTCAAGTGGAAAATATACATTTAAACTTGAAAATGTACCGATTGGTGAGTTCTTTGGAATTGCTGCTTATGGTATCAGAGGCAGCATGTGGAGAGATAGAACTATTAAAATCACACTGAATGATTCTAGTGATGATTCAGGCTCTAGCACCCCGTCTTCTGACACAACACCTACCAACGACGGCAAAGCAGAAAAAGAATCTGAGCACACTGCAGATACAAGCAAAGCTACCGCGGCTGTTGATAACTCCACGGCTCTTGCGGATGGTGTATATACACCGGATAAGTTCTCTTTCTCCGGCGGATCGGGAAGAGGATCGTTCACCTGCACAAAGGTTACGGTAACTGATGGCAAGGCATATGCAACACTGGTATTCAGCAGTAATAATTACCAGTATGTTAAAGCAAGCGGAAATATCTATTACTGTGATCATTCCAGCGGTTTATCTACAGTTACGATCCCGGTTGCGCTGAATCAGAACAACACCATTGTTGCAATGACAACTGCGATGTCAGCAGCACACGAAATCACATATACGATGTTCGTCTACATCGCAGGCGCAGATGCGCAGAAGGGCGGAGCACTTACCAATAATGACAAGCTCGATGAGGAAGCTCCGGTCATTCCTGGCCTTGAATTCATTGATGAAGAAAAACTGGACTATGCAGAATATTTCAAGGTCTTCAACTATGCTGACGGCATCCGTCTTCTTGAAGTTGACATGACCGTGAAAGATGACAAGAAAGCGGAAGACAAAGAAACAGCAGAGGGCGAGGCAACAACAGAGCTGAATGAACCCCCGAAGACGAACGCAGCTCTTTTCGATGAAGAAGATGAGCTCCTGATCGCCGGCAATGAAGCGGCTGCAGAGGAAAAAGATGAGGATACGATTAAAACAACTGCAGATGCTCAGGCGGAACTCTACAAAGGAAACGTGATCAAATACCTCCTTGTTCCGGAAGATGTTGAGATTCCAGCTGGTCTTGAAAAAGAAGTTATCGTGATCCAGCTTCCTGTCGAAAGCGTCTATTCTGGAGCTGATGATCTAACAGAGATCATGAAAGAACTGAAAGTGGAAGATCTGATCACAAGCCAGGTCAAAGAGGATAAGGACAACAAAGAGATCCTCGAGGCAGGCGATTATAAAGACCTGGATTTGAAAGCTCTTGTAAAGAGCAAATGTGATCTCGTTCTTCTTCCGGAGGACAGCATCGAAGCAGAAGACGTAAAAGATGCAAAGGCTCAGAAAGAAGCAAAGGAAAACTTCGAAACATTAGCAGAGGATCTTGCAAACCTTGAGATCCCGGTCATCGTTGATCGAGCTGAGTACGAAGAGAGCAAAGAAGCAAAAGCAGAGTGGATCAAGGTATTCGGAATGATTTTTGGCTGTGAAAAAGAAGCAAACGAACTTTACGAAACCATGATCAAATAATGCTTTTAGAACGCAAATAAGATACAATATACAAAATATATTGACTGAGGAAAAATGATGGAGAGAAAAATCTCGAAACCAATTGTATTACTGATTTCATTGCTTTTGGCATTGTGTCTGGCTCTGACCGCCTGCGGTGGTTCAGAGCCGGCACCAGCCGGAAGTGCTATAGCGCCAACAGGTTCATCTGCAGCAACATTCGGCGATGATGAAGATGCGGCTGCGGCAACATCCGGAACGCTTCTTCCGGCACCGGAAATCTCAGGGCTGACGTTAGAGTCGACGATGGAAAAAGAATACGCGACTGAGTTTGACGTGTTCTATTATTCGGACGGCTATAAAGTCTTAAGCATCAGCGACGGCAGGCAATATCTTTTAGTCCCGGAAGGAAAAGAGATTCCGGAAGGTGCAGAAGATCAGCTGTTCATCCTCCAGGCTCCGCTGGATCATGTTTATCTGGCAGCGACCTCTGCAATGGCTCTGATCTTAGCAGTGGATGCTGGAAGTTCTATCACTATGACTGGAACAAATGCATCCGGCTGGTATATTCCGGAGGCAGCAGAAATGGTGAATTCCGGACAAATGAAATATGCTGGAAAATACAGCGAGCCGGACTATGAAATGCTGATTGATGAATCCTGTGATCTTGCGATCGAATCGACCATGATCCTGCATTCCCCTAAAGTGCAGGAGATGATTGAAAAGATGGATATTCCGGTGTTTATCGACCGCTCCAGTTATGAGGGACATCCGCTTGGAAGAACCGAATGGATCAAAGTCTATGGCGCGCTGTTTGGAAAAGATGAAGAAGCAAAGACTGTGTTTGCCGAGAAATCCAAGATCATTGAAGACCTTAAAGATTTCACGAATACGGAAAAAACGGTTGCTTACTTTAACATCAAAACGGACGGAACGGCGCAGATCAGAAGTCCGAAAGATTACATCGCAACGATGATCGAAATCGGCGGAGCAAGATATGCATTCCGTGACATGAATCCGGGACCGGATGCAGGATCCACGCTGAACATTTCCATGGAAGAGTTTTACGCAACGGCAGTGGATGCGGATTATCTGATCTACAACGGAACAATCGCGGACCCGATCGAAACGATGGATGATCTTTATGCGTTAAGTGATCTATTCAAAGATTTCAAAGCCGTCAAAGAGGGCAACGTCTGGTGTAGCGGAAACAATATGTATCAGGCAACGGACATCGTCGGCGAGCTTATCCTGGACGTGAACAACATGGTAACGACAGGGGATGAAAGCAGCATGACCTTCCTTACGAAAGTAAAATAAAAAACAGCTTTTTAAGGCGCTATCTGCTATAATAAAAAGGCTGTTAAGATTTAACATGACAGACAGTATTCGGCTAATCATTTCGCTATGATTTGATTAGCCGAAAATGTGTATTTACAGGCAGGAGTTTTTATGGGCAAAAAGAATATGCAGACCTCACCAGAGGCCGGCACATTCCGAAGTGATAATTTCAAAAGACGGACGCGGTATACAGCCGTGTTCGTCGTTTTGCTTGCAGCGCTGTTTGCTGTGATCATTTTGAATATCAATACAGGTAATGTGCACATTTCCGTAGGACAAATCTTAAGAATCATTTTCACCGGCGGCGGAAGCGGCACAGAATATAACATCATCTGGAAGATTCGTCTTCCTAGAATTATCATGGCTGCGCTTTTAGGAGGTGGTCTTTCACTTTCCGGTTTCCTGCTGCAGACCTTCTTTAACAACCCGATCGCAGGTCCTTTCGTACTGGGTATTTCGTCCGGCGCGAAAATGGTCGTTGCACTTACGATGATCTATTTCCTGCAGCACTTTGCATCCGTTTCTTCTTACGTGCTGATCGTTGCAGCTTTTATCGGATCAATGATTGCGACCTTCTTTATCATCCTGATCTCGAGGCGGGTCCATCATATGGGAACGCTTCTGGTCGGAGGTATCATGATCGGCTACATCTGTTCGGCCGTTACGGATTTCATCGTAACCTTTGCAGAAGATTCCGATATCGTTAACCTTCGTGGCTGGTCGCTCGGAAGTTTTTCCGGTATGAGCTGGGATAACGTGAAAGTTGCGGTTTTAATCATCGGCATCTGCCTGATCATTACCTTCCTGATGTCAAAACCGATCAGCGCTTATCAGCTGGGTGAAGCATATGCGCAGAGCATGGGCGTTAACATCAAGACCTTCCGCGTGATCTTGATCTTAGTATCCAGTGTTTTCTCAGCGTGCGTCACCGCATTTGCAGGACCAATCTCCTTTGTTGGTATTGCGGTACCGTTTCTGATCAAGCGCCTTTTAAATACCTCAAAACCAATCGTTGTCATTCCGGCAACCTTCCTCGGCGGAGCGGTCTTTTGTACCGTCTGCGACCTGATCGCGAGAATGGCATTTGCACCGTTAGAGCTGAACATCAGTACCGTCACATCGATCTTTGGTGCACCGGTTGTCATCTTTATGATGCTGCAGAAGAAGAGGGGGAACTAAACATGGCTGATTACTATTTCCATTTACAGAATATGACAGTCGGCTATAACAAAAAGCCCCTGATCAAAGACATTGAAATCGGTATTAATAAAGGCGAGATCATCACACTGATCGGACCGAACGGATCCGGTAAATCCACGATTCTCAAGAGTATTTCCAGAAACCTAGAGATCCTTGCCGGATGCGTAACATTAGAAAATAACGAGATCCGCGAGATGACCTTCCGCGATCTTTCGAGAAAGATGGCGGTCATGCTTACGGAACGGATTAAGACAGAATATATGACCTGTTATGAAATCGTTGCAACGGGTCGTTATCCATACACCGGACGCCTCGGCATTCTTTCCAAGGAAGACGAGGACATCGTAGAAGAGTCCTTAAGAAGAGTCCATGCGATCGAACTCGGCTCCAAGAATTTTGATGCGATTAGTGATGGTCAGCGCCAGAGGATCCTTTTAGCAAGAGCACTTTGCCAGCAGCCGGAGATCATCTTGCTGGATGAGCCGACCTCTTTCCTGGACATCAAACATAAATTAGAGCTCCTTGCGATCCTTCGCAGTATGGCGAAAGAAAAAAATATCACGGTCATTATGTCCCTGCATGAGATCGATCTTGCACAGAAGATTTCGGATAAAGTGATCTGCGTCAAAGGCGACCACATCTCACTCTTTGGCGAACCGGAAAAGATCTTCACTTATGATAACATCAGAGAACTCTATTCCATCGATAACGGAAGTTATGATCCGGTCTATGGAAGCATTGAACTTCCGCGTCCGAAGGGCGATCCGGATACCTTTGTGATCTCCTCCTGCGGAAAAGGAATTCCTGTATTCCGTAAACTTCAGAAGGAAAACACTCCGTTTATTGCAGGCGTTTTATATACCAATGATCTGGATTATGAACTTGCAAAACAGTTGGCAACGGAAATCATTGAAGAAAAGCCATTTTGTGCGATCAGTGAGGAGACAATCCAAAAGGCAAAAGCCGCAATTGACCGCGTCAGTCGCGTGATCAATGCAGGCGTTGAAATCGGCGAATATAATCAGGCGATGCAGGAGCTTCTGGACTATGCAAAGGAGTCAGGTAAGCTGTATAATATAATGTTGACGCGAAATTGTTTATGAACCTATAGCGGGTATCGATAAAGACCGTATTTTTTGAAGGCAAATGGACCAGTACATTTATAAAAACCAAAAGAAGATGGCACTCGGGATCACGACCGGCAGCTGTGCAGCTTTAACGGCACGCGCAGCAGCTTTGCATCTTATGGGATATGGTCCGGTAAGCGAAAGTTCGCTGATGACGCCAAAGGGAATCCGCGTGACCTTTCCTGTCGTTCTTTCGGAAGCGGATGAAACTCACGCCGAATATGGAATCCAAAAGGACTCCGGCGATGACCCGGATGTGACGCATGGCACCTATATCTACACTTGCGTGCAGAGGGCAGAAGAAAAAGATCTTCCGGAATTTGTTTTTAAGAGCGAGCTTTATCCGAATCTTTATTTAGATGGCGGCGAAGGCGTCGGACGTGTGACCAAGCCCGGACTCACACAGCCGGTCGGCTATCCGGCGATCAATGAGGTTCCGCGCAGCATGATCTTTCAGGCGGTTGCAGATGTCCTTGACAGTGCAGATGAACATGGCAGCTTTCTGATCACGGTGCGCATTCCGGAAGGAAAGACGCTTGCGAAGAAAACCTTTAATCCCCGTTTGGGAATTGAAGATGGAATCTCCGTTTTAGGAACGAGTGGCATCATCGAGCCGATGAGCGATAAAGCGATCATCGATACCACAGAGACTTTGATCCGTCAGAGAAAAGGCCTGGGACATGAGACACTTCTGGTTACACCGGGCAACTATGGACAGGGCTATGTGACCGAGTACCTCGGCATGGATCTTTCGAATTCCATCAAGTGCAGCAACTTCATGGGAGAGACGATCGACCTTGCTGTTTCATATGAATTTAAAGAGTTTTTGCTGGTCGGAAATATTGGAAAGATTGCGAAACTTTCTGCCGGCATTATGAATACTCACTCCCACACGGCGGATTGCCGCTGGGAAATCATCGCAGCGAATGCGGCAATGTGCGGCGGTTCGAAAGAGCTGCTTGCTAAATTAGAAGAGTGCATCACCACAGAGGAGATGCTGAAATATTTAGACGAAGAGAACTTGATCGAGCCGGTCATGAAACGGATCATGGAGCGCATCGAGCGCTACGTCAGCATGCGTGCAGGCGATTCCATGAAGATCGGCGTTTACATGTTCTCGGAAAACTACGGCCTTTTGGGGATGACGACGCATGCGGAGGAAATCCTGGAAGCAGTGAAAGCAGAAGCAAATAAGGAGGAAGCATAACATGGTACATTTTGTTGGCGCAGGTCCCGGAGCAGAGGACCTGATCACAGTAAGAGGACAGCGTTTTCTTCAGGAGGCGGATGTGATCATCTATGCCGGATCATTAGTTAATCCGGGTCTTTTGAAGAATGCGAAAGAAGGCTGCCAGATCTATGACAGCGCATATATGACACTTGATGAAGTCGTGAATGTAATCTTTGATGCAGAGGAGAAGGGCTTAATGACCGTTCGCCTGCATACGGGCGATCCTTCCATCTACGGAGCAATCAAAGAGCAAATGGATAGACTGGATGAGAAAAACATCGAGTACGATATCTGCCCTGGTGTAAGCTCCATGTCCGGTGTTGCATCCGCTCTGAAAGTGGAATATACACTTCCGGATGTTTCCCAGACGATCATTATCACAAGAGCAGAAGGCAGAACGGAGGTTCCGGAGAAAGAAAGCCTTAAGTCCATGGCTTGCCATAAGGCAACGATGCTGCTGTTCCTTTCTTCCTCTCTTGCAGAGAAAGTGAAAGCAGACCTGATCGAGGGCGGCTATGAGCCGACAACTCCGGTTGCAGTTGTTTATAAAGCGACCTGGCCGGATCAGAAGATCCTGCATACGACGCTTGAGAATCTTCCGGAAGATATGAAGAAAGAAAGTATCACGAAAACTGCGATGATCGTTGTTGGTCATGTTTTGAACAGTGACTATAAACTGTCCAAGCTGTATGACCCGACCTTCTCGACGGAATTCCGTGAGGCAACAAAATAAAAAATGAAAGTACTGATCATTTCCTGCAGCAAAAATGCATATGAGCTGGGAGAGCGCGTCAGAGAAGAGTGGCTCTTCCATGACGCTGAACTTCAGGCGGAGCATATCGTGAAAACGAAAATGCTTCCGGAGCTTTCTCTGGAAGGAAAAATGGAGGATTATGTCCGTGAACATTTTACGGAATATGAAGTACTCCTTTTTATCTGTGCAACAGGAATTGCAGTGCGCGCAATCGCACCAGTGTTAAAGCATAAGTCCATTGATCCGGCGGTGCTGGTTTTGGACGATCAGGCAAGACACTGTATCTCGCTTCTTTCGGGGCATGCGGGAGGCGCTAACGCTTATACTCATCTGATTGCAGCAATGACGGACGCAGACCCGGTGATCACAACGGCATCCGATCTCGAAGGGAAATTTGCTGTCGATGTTTTCGCACGGGAAAATGGCCTGATCGTTGCAAACTGGAAAACAGCAAAATTCATTTCTGTCGAGATCCTTTCTGGAAAGCAGGTTGGTTTCCTTTCTGACTTTGAAGTGGGAGGGAATCTGCCGGAAGGCCTTGTCCCATATAATGGGCAGAAAGATATGATGTATATTCATGTAACAGATCAGAAAAAAGAAAAAGGAAATGATCGCTGCCTGAAGTTGATCGTTCCGGATCTGACCCTCGGGATCGGCTGCAGAAAAGAGACTCCTAAGGAGATGATCGAAGAGGCTGTGACGCGCTTTGTTAAGGAGCAGGAACTTGACTTCAGGGCGGTTACGACCCTTGCAAGTATTGATCTAAAAGCAGACGAGCCGGGACTATTAGAGTTCGCATCGCAGCATAAACTTCCTTTTAAAACCTACTCTGCAGAGCAGCTTTCTGCATTGGAAGGAGACTTCTCAGAGTCGGAATTTGTAGAAAGCGTGACTGGCGTTTCCGGTGTCTGCGAAAGAGCAGCCGTGATGGAAGGCGGAGAGCTGATCGTGAAAAAAACAAAATATCCGCAGGTGACGCTCGCAGTGGCACGCGCAGAAATGAACCTGAATTTTTAAACAGACTGAAAGTATAATTATCGGAGGATAAAAAGTGAAACAGTTATATGTAATCGGTATGGGCCCCGGAGCCTATGAAAAAATGACAATGGAAGCCATCGAGGCGTTAAAACAATGCGATTGCATTGTTGGATATACGGTTTATAACGATCTTTTAAAACCGCATTTTCCGGAGAAAGAATTCCTTCAGACCGGAATGACCCGCGAGGCAGAACGTTGCCGCATGGCATTAGAAGAAGCACAAAAAGGCAGAAAGGTTGCCATGGTCTGCAGCGGTGATTCCGGACTTTACGGAATGGCAGGCATCATCTATGAGATTGCCGAAGCAGAGTTTCCGGAAGTTGAGATCATTGTTCTTCCGGGCGTTTCTGCAGCTTTCTCCGGAGCAGCTGTTTTAGGCGCACCAATCACACATGACCTTGCGATCATCAGCCTGAGCGACCTCTTAACTCCTTGGGAGAAAATTGAAAAGAGGATCCATGCAGCGGCAGAGGCGGACTTTGTGATCGCGCTTTATAATCCGTCCAGCAAGAAACGCAGCGACTATCTTCAGAAGGTCTGCGATATGATGCTGGAACATAAAGCGGGAGATACCATCTGTGGATTTGTCCGTAACATCGGAAGAGAAGGAGAGAGCGCAACTGTCCTTACCCTGAAAGAACTCCGTGATACACAGGTCGATATGTTCACGACCGTATTCATCGGAAACTCCCAGACCAAGAATTTAAGCGGACACATGGTCACTCCGAGAGGATATAAACTTTAAATTAAGATTATGAATATTTTACTTTGGGGCGGTACGATCGAAGGCCGCAAGATAGCTGAATATTTAAGCGGAACAGATGCGGTAACGCATGTCTGTGTTGCGACCGGATATGGAAAGGATCTGCTTCCGGAAGCAGAGAACATCATTCCACATGCAGGCCGGTTGGATGCGGAGGAGATGGCGGCACTTTTGGAAGAAGTGAAGCCGGATCTTGGAATCGACGCAACACATCCTTATGCTGTGAATGTATCAGAAAACATTAGGACAGCATGCAAGGAAAAGAACGTTCCTTATCTTCGCGTGAAAAGAAATGAAGCAGAGCTGAAAGAAGACGGCGAAAATGTTGTCGTTGTTCAGGATACGGAAGAAGCTGTCGAGTTTTTGAAAAAGACGGAAGGCATTGTTTTCCTTACGACCGGAAGCAAGGAACTTAAGACCTTTGCAACGCTTCCGAATTTTGAAGAGCGCTTAGTAGCACGTGTCCTTTCAAGCGCGGAAGTTGTACAGATGTGCAAAGACTTGGGATTTTCGGGACGACATATCATTGCAGCTCAGGGGCCGTTCGGCGAAGAGCTCAACTATGCAATGCTGAAAGAATACGGCGCTTCCTGGATGGTGACAAAGAACACCGGAGATGCCGGCGGTTTTCAGGCAAAGTGGGATGCGGCAATCCGAGCAGGTGTTAAGATCCTTGTGATCGGACGTCCGGAAGAGCAGGCGGAAAATGCCCTTTCCTTAAGCGAGCTTGAGTCTTTGCTGAAAGAGAAATATCAGCTCACCCCGAAAGGTGCAGCTGCTTTAGAAGAGAAGCAGGCACAGGATAAAAAGAGGACCGTCTACCTCGTTGGTATCGGGCCTGGAAATAAAGACCTGATGACCGGCGAAGCCGTCAAAGCAATCAAAGAAAGCGATCTTCTGATCGGGGCACAGCGGATGCTGGAGGCCTATCCGATCGATAAGCCGTTTTTAAACGCATACAGAAAAGAAGAAATCGCAGACTATATTGATGCGCATCCGGAGTATCAGAAAATTGCAATTCTTTTATCCGGAGACATTGGATATTTTTCTGGAGCGAAGGGCCTGACCTCAGTTCTCGGAAACCGTCCGGAGATTGAACTGAAGCATATCCCTGGAATCGCATCGCCAATCTATTTCCTTGATCGGTTAGGTCTTTCCTGGGATGACTGCGTCTTTACCAGTGTTCACGGGCAGCAGGTCAACATCATTGATATGATCCGCAGCAATCCGAAAGTCTGCACTTTGCTTGGCAGCAAAGATGATGTTTCCGAGATTTGTAAAAAGTTGGTGCAGATGGGAATGGCGGAGGTCCGCGTAACAGTTGGATCGAGATTTTCTTATTCGGACGAATCCTTCCGTCATGGAAAAGCCTCTGATTTTATCGGAGAAGAGATCACCTCTCTTTCCGTTGCATTATTTGTAAATGAATCACCGGTAGAGAAGACCGGCGGATTCGGAATCCCGGATGGCGAATTCATCCGCGGAAAAGTTCCGATGACAAAAGAAGAGATCCGTGCGATCTCGATTTCAAAACTGAAACTGAAAAAAGACTCTATCGTCTATGATGTCGGAGCTGGCACCGGTTCGGTGACCGTTGAGATGGCAGGCTACTGCACAGAAGGCAGGGTCTATGCGATTGAGACGAATGAAGAAGCAGTGGAACTGATCCGGCAGAACGCGGAAAAATTCTGCGTGGACAATGTGGAGATCGTCCCAGGCATGGCTCCGGAATGTATGAAAGATCTTCCGGCGCCGACTCATGTGTTCTTAGGCGGCACAAAAGGAAACCTCAAAGCGATCGTCGAACTTGTCCGCAGCAAGAATCCGGATGCAAGATTCGTCATGAATGTGATCACTCCGGAATCTCTTGCGCAGGCGCTGGAGTTTGGCGGCGAGATCGTGCAGATGCAGATCTCAAGAGGACGTGCAGCCGGAAACTATCATTTGATGACAGCGGAAAATCCGGTATATATTATTACTTTCTAAACGATAACACTATGGCAATGAACCGAGTCTTGCTGTGCGCTCCGAAGAGTGGCAGCGGAAAAACAATGATCACATGCGGAATCATTACGCTCCTTAAAAAGAAGGGGCTCAGTGTTGCTGCATTTAAATGCGGTCCGGATTATATTGACCCGATGTTTCATCGCCAGGTCTTAGGCGTTCCGTCCGGAAACCTGGATACCTATTTTACAGAGCCGGAAACCCTCCGTTATCTGTTAAGGCAGAAAGCGGAAAAGGCCGATATCACGGTCATCGAAGGCGTGATGGGTTATTATGACGGACTTGGCGGCGTGAGTCCTGAGGCAAGTGCGTATGATGTTTCCCGCACGACGCAGACACCGACCATTCTGGTGATCGATGGGAAAGGTTCCAGTCTTTCGCAGGCCGCGATCGTGAAAGGCTTTAAAGAGTTTAAAGAAGACAGCAATATCAAGGGCGTGATCTTAAACCGCACCAACGGCATGATCTATGAGCGTCTGAAAGAAACAATAGAAAAAGAAACCGGCGTAAAGCCTCTGGGCTACGTGCCGGAGATCAAGGATCTTCAGGTCCCATCCCGCCACTTGGGGTTAGTGGCTCCGGAAGAGATCAAATCGTTTCAGGATTGGAGCGAGACCCTGGCAGCAGCTATGGGAGATACGATCGACATCGACGGCATTATTGCCCTTTCCAAAGAAGCTCCGGAAGTGGAAGGAAAAGAACCGGAAATACCGATGCTGGATGGGGCAGGCGATGATAAAGCTGCGGAGCCAGACCGTAAAAATCAAAAAGTGAAAGTTGGCGTTGCGTATGATGCGGCGTTCTCCTTCTACTATACAGAAAACTTTGAACTGATGGAGAAGATGGGAGCAGAAGTGGTTCGCTTCTCCCCGCTTTCCGATACGGAGATTCCGGAAGACGTTTCTGCGCTGATGTTTGGCGGGGGCTATCCGGAAATTTATGCAAAAGAACTGGCAGCAAACAAGTCTATGCTTCAAAGCATCCGTACAGCGATTGAGAACGGAATGCCGTGTATCGCGGAGTGTGGTGGCTTTATGTATCTAAATCAGAGTTTGGAAGATGAAAATGGCGAAAAGCATGCACTCGTCGGAGCATTAAAAGGCGATGCCTTCCCTGTTCATAAACTCAGTCGTTTTGGATATATTGAAGCGACGGCGGAAAACGATGGACTGCTTGCAAAGAAAGGCGAGTCGATCCGCGGCCATGAATTCCATTACTGGGACTGCACAGAAAACGGATCGGATTTTACAGCAGCAAAGCCCGTTGGAAAGAGAAGCTGGCAGTGTATTTTCCAGACAGAGACTTTAGAGGCAGGTTTCCCGCATTTCTATTTTTACAACAATCCGGAAATGCTGTTCCGTTATCTGAAAAAAGCGCAGGAATATTCCCGAGGTGCGGACCAATGATATTTGCAGGCATTGTCCAATTATTTGGACTGAGAATCATTATCCTGATCGCGGCAAGTATTCTAGACATCCTGATCGGCGATCCCTTCGGCATGTTTCATCCGGTGGTTGGAATCGGAAAACTGATCTCCCTTACGGAAAAGATTCTGAGGAAACTGATCCCGATGGGAGAAGAGCGTGAAGCAGATCAAAAGAACAAACGCACGGCAGGAATCATTTTGGTCGTTGTTGTCTGTGTGATCACGACAGGCCTAAGTTTTCTGATCATCTGGGCCTGCGGCTTTGCGGGCTGGTGGCTACAGGCAATCTTTGCTTTTATCATGTGCTATCAGATGCTGGCAGGAAAGTCGCTTGCGAATGCAGCAAATGGTGTATATGATGCGCTTAAGACCGGCTCTTTAAAGGATTCCAGGTATGCTGTCTCCATGATCGTCGGCCGCGATACGCAGGCTCTCGATGAAAAAGGGATCATCAAAGCAACCGTCGAGACTGTGGCAGAGAACACTTCAGACGGCATCATTGCGCCGATGATGTTTTTCCTGGTTTTGGGTATTCCGGGAATGTATTTTTACAAAGCAGTCAATACCATGGATTCCATGGTTGGATATAAAAATGACAAGTATCGTTATTTCGGCACTGCAGCAGCAAAACTGGACGATGTCTTAAACTTCGTTCCTGCAAGAGTCTCCGCAGTATGCATGGTCCTTTCCGCTTATATCTGCGGTTTGGATGGAAAATGTGCATGGAGGACCTTTTTAAGGGATCGAAAAAAACATTCCAGTCCGAACTCTGCACAGACAGAGTCAGTCTGCGCAGGTGCGCTGAATGTGCAGCTTGCGGGAAATGCGAACTATTTTGGACAGTTGTATGAAAAGCCTTTTATCGGCGATGACATTCGCCCGATCGAGGCAGAGGATATTAAGCGATCGATTCGTCTGATGTATGTATCATCAGGAATCCTGATCTTAGGAGGTATTATTTGCGAAGCGTCCATGGCGGTGATATTTATCGCAACCGGGTTGCGTATGATTTTTCGGTAAACGTCAATCCGTACGGAATGCCGAAGTCCTGTGAAGATGCGATCATTGCATCTTTAAAAATGGCGTCCTGCTATCCGGACTGTGTTATGACGGAGCTTCGGGAAAAACTCGCGAAAAAAGAGCTGGGCGTCGATGCCGCGGCAGAGAATGTGATCGTCGGAAACGGTGCATCGGAACTGATCTATGCACTGTGTCAGGCACTGAAGCCGAAAAAGACTTTGGTCACAGCACCGGCGTTTAAAGAGTATGAAGCCGGCGTGCAGATCGCAGGCGGTGAGGTCGTTTATGAAGCGCTTTTAAAAGAAGATGCCTATGCGATCACGGAGAAGATTATTCCGAGAATTACCCCGGAGATCGATCTGTTATTCCTCTGCAATCCGAACAATCCGACCGGTCAGGTTATGACGAAAGAACTCTTGATCAAGATCGCTGAAAGATGCGAGGAGACGGAGACCTTCTTTTGTCTCGACGAATGCTTCCTACCGTTCATGGATGATGAGGCCGATTATACGATGCGGAATCTTTTAGCGGAGTATCCGCATTTAATGATATTAAAAGCATTCACGAAGATCTTCGGTATGGCGGGAATTCGTTTCGGCTATCTGCTTTCTGCCAACAAGGAACTGCTGGATAATATCCGGGGCGTCATGCAGCCGTGGAATGTTTCAATCCCGGCGCAGGCAGCAGCAATGGCCGCTCTGGAGGAAGATGCATTTGTGGAAAAAACGACAAAGCTGATCAGAGAAGAACGGGAATATCTGCTTCGTGAAATGAAGAACCTGAATGTGGATGTGATCGGAGAGCCGGCTGCAAACTTTATCTTCTTCCATGGAGATGAAACCCTTGCCAAGCGTCTTTTAAAGAAAGGTGTTTTGATCAGGTCCTGCTCAAACTACACCGGACTTGGCGAAGGCTTCTACCGGATCGGTGTGCGCTCTCCGGAAGAAAACCGGGCGTTTATAGCAATATTAAAAGAAGTCATTGTTTAGGGAGTTCACAGCTTTCACAAGGAATTGTGTTTCAATTAAAGACACTGAGGATAAACTATGGAAAAGAAAATGGCAAAGCCACTTATGATCGTTGGAACGATGTCAAATGCCGGCAAGAGCATTGTCTGTGCCGGTCTTTGCCGTGTGTTTAAACAGGACGGCTTTAAAGTTGCTCCGTTTAAATCCCAGAACATGGCGCTCAATTCTTTTATCACAAAAGAGAATCTGGAGATGGGACGCGCGCAGGTCGTACAGGCAGAAGCATGCGGCATCGAACCGAGCGTACTGATGAATCCGATCCTTTTAAAACCAACGACGGATATGGGTTCGCAGGTCATCGTTCGCGGCGAAGTGGAATGTAACATGACCGCAACGGAGTATTATCAGAAAAAAGAAAAATACCGCCAGGTGATCTTAGATGCTTATCATGAGCTGGCAGAGCAGTATGACATCATCGTGATCGAAGGCGCTGGAAGTCCTGCGGAGATCAATCTGAAAGATAACGATTTTGTGAATATGGGAATGGCGGAGATGGTCGATGCACCATGTCTTTTGGTTGGAGATATTGACCGAGGCGGCGTTTTTGCGCAGCTTTACGGAACGGTTGCTTTGCTGGAGCCTCACGAGCAGGAGCGCATCAAAGGCCTTTTGATCAATAAGTTCCGCGGTGACGTGGAAATCTTAAAACCGGGCCTTACCATGCTGGAAGACTTATGCAAAAAAGAAGTGCTTGGAGTCATCCCGTATCTGAAAGTGAATATTGAAGATGAAGATTCTCTGGCAGAGGTCCTCTCTGTCAAGGATGCGGCAGCCGAGATCGATATTGCGGTGATCCGTCTTCCAAAGATTTCGAATTTCACGGACTTTCAGGCATTGGACCTTGAGGCGCAGGCTTCGGTCCGTTATGTCGGCCGTGCAGACGAACTCGGAAATCCGGACCTGATCATTCTTCCGGGAACGAAGAGTACGATGGATGACCTCAAGTGGCTCAGGGAAAATGGATTAGAGGCAGCGATCAAACATCATGCTGCAAACGGAACGTTAGTTTTTGGCGTCTGTGGCGGATATCAGATGATGGGTGAGAGCGTGACGGATGAATCCGGAGTCGAAGGGTTCGGAACCATCCGAGGCATGGAACTGCTTCCAATCAAGACGATCTTTGCAGAAGAAAAAACCAGAACCAGAAAGAACGGCGTGATCCAGAAGGTTGAGGGAGCGTATGCAGCGTTAAGCGGCAAGAAGATCACCGGCTACGAAATTCACATGGGCGAGTCGGAACAGCTGATGGAAGGGCACAGCTTTACAAGCCTTGAAGGTTCGCCGGACGGCTGCTTTAATGACAATGCCGCAGGTTCTTATCTGCATGGTATTTTTGATGAAGAGGATTTCCGCGATGCACTGCTTCAGCTGATCTGCGAGCGAAAGGGCATCGAGTACACGAAGGGCAAGAGTAAGACCTATCAGGAATATAAAGAAGAACAGTACGACCTGCTTGCAGACGGCATCCGCGCAAGCGTGGATATGGAAAAGGTCTATCGGATTTTAGGGCTGAAATAAGCATTCGGAGAAGAGGAGATAATTATGGAAAATTTAAAAATCGGAAAAATCGAGCATATCCTTCCGAAAGATATTGAAAAAAGAAGTTTTGAGATCATCACACAGGAACTTGGCGATGTTCCGATGGATCCGGAGCAGGAGCCGATCATCAAACGTTGTATTCATACTTCAGCAGATTTTGATTATTATGAAAATCTCTGCTTTTCTGAAAACGCGGTTGCGATCTTTAAGGATGCGATCCGCAATGGCGCATGCATCGTAACAGATACGCAGATGGGTCGTTCCGGAATCAGCAAAGCAACGCTGGCGAAATACGGCGGAGAAGTTCTTTGCTTTATGAGTGATGAAGACGTTGCAAAAGAAGCAAAAGAGAACGGCTACACCAGAGCTGTTGCTTCGATGAACAAGGCAGCTCGTCTTGATAAACCGGTAATCTTTGCAATCGGAAATGCACCGACTGCGCTGATCCGCCTCAAGGAACTGATCGAAGACGAAGGCTTCAAGCCTTGCGGCATCATCGGCGTTCCTGTCGGATTCGTCAATGTCGTGGAGTCGAAGGAATTGATCATGACCGCCGGCATTCCGTATATTGTTGCACGCGGAAGAAAAGGCGGAAGCAATATTGCCGCCGCCATCTGTAATGCACTTTTATATAATATGGATTAAACCAAGAGTCATTAAAAAAATTACGCCCGGATTGTTTATGAAACAATTCGGGCGTTTTGATTATCCGTCGATTTCCTGCTTCCGGTTTCTGCCGTCGTCTAAGAGACGGATCAGCGTTTCGCTGTCTTCCTTGGCGATCGCATCCCGGTATTCTGAAATATGATCGATCAGTGTATCGATTTCTTTCAGCAGGTATTCTTTGTTATCGATGAACAGTTCTGACCACATGCTTGGGTTCAGCCAAGCAACTCGTGTCATATCTTTATAACTGCCCGCGGAGAATCCTTTATGGGACCCTGCGGTCGGGCTTTTAATATAAGCACTGGAGACGACGTGTGCCAGCTGTGAGGTGAACGCGATCATTTCATCATGTGCGTCTGCAGTCGTAACAGAAATTTGCTTGAAGCCAACCGGCTCTAACAGATTTTTTACTTTAGTCAGCAGTTCGATGTCATCATAGGTCGGAGGCACGATGACCATCGGAGCACCAAAGAACAGGTCTTTCCTGGAATGCTTGAATCCGGAGTATTGTGTTCCGGCCATTGGATGTCCGCCGACATAGGTGAAGCCAAAACGCTTTGCAGCATCCATGCCTGCATCCACCAGGACGCGCTTGGTACCGCAGCAGTCCACAACGATTGGGTGTTCCCCGATAAAAGGACCTTCTGTTTCGAGAAAATCGATCACAGCCTGCGGATATGCGCAGAGCAGGATCAAATCGCAGGAACTCATATTTTCTCTGGTCAGTTCTTCATCCACGTCGCCGCTGATCTTTGCAAACTGCAGCATGGAATGATCTGTATCACAGGCGAGCACTCTATGCCCCAGATAGTGATATGCTTTTGCGAAGGAACCGCCGATGTGGCCGATCCCCATCACGCCGACCGTCAGCACCTGCTCTGGTGCCGGCTCCTGTACCATCTCAGTGACACCCGTTTCCGGCTTGCTGTTGGCAGTTTGAGTGTCAGCTGCCCTCTTCTTATTTATCGTTTCAATCAAACTGTTGATATTTGTCATGGTTTCAGTCCTTTGCCTTGTTGGTATTTGTTATGGTCTAAGTCCCTTATTCTGCAATTACTTCACGGATTGCCCGGATCTTGGAAGCCAGCTTTGCATAATCTTCCGGCTTCAGGGACTGAGCACCATCGCAAAGCGCGTGACGTGGATCGTTATGCACTTCGATGATCAGGCCGTCAGCATTGCACGCGGTTGCCGCCATCGCCATGGAAGGAACCAGTCTTGAAAGCCCTGTTGCATGGCTTGGGTCAACGATCACCGGAAGATGGGAGAGTTCATGCAGCATAGGGACTGCAGAAAGATCTAAGGTATTTCTTGTATAGTCACTGAAGGTACGGATTCCGCGTTCACATAAGATGACCTGCTCGTTTCCGCCAGCCATGATATATTCCGCACTCATTAAGAGTTCTTTTAAAGAGTTTGCCAAACCACGTTTTAAAAGGATCGGTTTATTGGTCATGCCGACTTCTTTTAATAAATCGAAGTTCTGCATGTTGCGCGCACCAACCTGAAGCACATCAACATCTTCAAATAATGGGAGATCGGAGGCACTCATGATCTCGGATACGATTGGAAGTCCTGTCTCTTCCTTTGCGATTTTTAAAAGTTCTAAGCCATCGGCTTTCAATCCCTGGAAATCATAAGGGGAAGTACGTGGCTTGAAAGCACCGCCTCTTAGCATATTGGCACCGGCTTCTTTTACCTCTTTTGCGATCGTTACGATCTGTTCTTCCGTTTCGACAGAGCATGGGCCCGCGATCATGCAGAAGTTTCCGCCGCCAATCTTAACGTCACCGACTTTTACGACGGTATCTTCCGGATGGAATTTCCGGTTGCAGCATTTAAACGATTCGGTGATCTGCTTTACGGAGTCGACGATGTCTAACGAGCCGATCAGGTCCATATCTACTGACGCGGTATCTCCGATCAGACCTAAGATCGTCTGGAATTTTCCAACGGAAACATGGACGCCGAGTCCGGATTCCCTGAACCAGGAAATCAGCTCATTTCGCTTTTCTTCTGTTACATGCGGTTTCAGTACAACTATCATTTTTTGTTTTACCTCCGGTAATTATCTGTCAATTTTTTTCGAGCCCATCTATTATATCATGGACATAAAGAATGCGGCACAGGATCTCTGTGCCGCAATTTAAAGCTCATGTTTGTTCATGGTTTCACTGCATCACAAAGTTCCCCGTGTATCGCTCGGAGCCAGATAATAATATCCGTAATAAGTGGTGCTTGTGAATAGTTTCATTAGTGTTTCCTTTTCAAAACGTTATTGCAAAGGATTGTAACGCTTTAAAGCGTTAATGTCAAGAAAAAGCTTGTCAGTAATATACTGCAGGTGCTAATATGATACTTTAGTGAATTAAAGTAATTATACAGATTTCGGAGGTTTTAAATTGGGAAATCTTGATCAGTACAGAGAAGAAATCAACAATATTGATAATGAGCTTGCGAAGCTTTTTGAAAAGCGGATGCAGGTGAGCAAGGTGATCGGCGAATATAAAAAGGAGCATGGGCTTCCGGTCAAAGATGCGGCAAGAGAAAACGCGGTGATCGGTATGAGCAAAAAGCGTATCGAAGATGCTGAGATCGAACCGTATTATGTGGACTTTCAAAAGAGCGTCATGAATATTTCCTGTGCGCTGCAATCTAAAATCTTAGACGGAATGAAAGTCGGATACAGCGGCGTTCCGGGAGCATATGCATATATTGCAGCCAGACGTCTGTTCCCGGAGGCGGAACTGATTTCGTTTGCCAACTTTGGCCCGGCGTTCCGTGCGGCGGAAAGTGGCGAGATCGATTTTGCGGTTCTTCCGATGGAAAACAATTATGCCGGTGAAGTCGGTGCGGTTATGGATCTGATGTTTTCCGGAAACCTCTATGTCAATCGCGTTTTGAATCTGGATATTGAACATTTCTTAATTGGCGTTCCGGGGACGACAGCGAAGAGCGTCAAAACGGTCGTCAGCCATCCTCAGGCTCTGGCCCAGTGTGACGAGTACATTAAAAAACATAAATATAAAACAATGGAATATTCCAACACAGCGCGTGCAGCAGAATATGTCAAGGAACTGAATGATAAATCTGTTGCAGCAATCGCTTCGGAGGAAACGGCAGAATTGTTTGGACTCAAAGTTGTTGATCGAAGAGTGCATACGACCAGAAATAATTCATCGAGGTTTGGTGTTTTCTCAAGAGTTCAAAATCTCCCGCAGCCGGAAACCAGGGATGATAGCTGCAGCTTTATCCTGATGTTCACTGTGCCGAATGAGGCGGGTGCTCTTGCCATGACGCTGGATATTATCGGCTCCCATGGCTTTAACATGAGAAACTTAAAGAGCCGTCCGCTGAAAGGCCTGCTCTGGAATTATTATTTCTATGTGGAGGCAGAAGGAAATATTGCAGGGGAAGAAGGGCAGGATATGCTGCGCGAACTGAATGCGGTTTGTGGGCAGCTGAAATTAGTTGGAAGCTACACGAACGAACTTGCGTAAGATACGACAGGAGCAAAGCATTGATCATT
This sequence comes from Lachnospiraceae bacterium, assembly GCA_045546255.1. Taxonomy (GTDB): domain Bacteria; phylum Bacillota; class Clostridia; order Lachnospirales; family Lachnospiraceae; genus RGIG5612. The sequence goes on from JAZQCK010000035.1 coordinate 49,839, forward strand.
CATTTAGACTTAGATAAAGACAGCTACGATATCGTTCTTGAAAAAGGCGCGATCACGAAGGCGGGAGAGTATCTGAATCTGGACCGAAAGGTATTGATCGTCACGGATGATGGCGTGCCAAAGGAGTATGCCGAGGTTCTTGCAAAGCAGTGCAAAGAGCCTGTCATTGCCACGATTCCTCAGGGAGAGGAAAGCAAGAATTTTGATCATTTCAAAAAGCTCCTTTCGATCATGCTGCAAAACTCTTTCACAAGAAAAGACTGTGTCGTTGCAGTCGGCGGGGGCGTTGTCGGAGACCTATCCGGCTTTGCTGCCGCATGCTATATGCGTGGGATCGATTTTTATAATGTTCCTACAACACTGCTTTCCCAGGTGGACTCTTCCATCGGCGGAAAGACAGCGATTGACTTAGATGGTGTAAAAAATATCGTCGGCGCCTTTTATCAGCCGAAAAAAGTTCTGATCGATCCGGACACTTTAAAAACTCTGGATCCACGACAGCTTTCGGCAGGCCTTGCAGAGGCAGTGAAGATGTCTCTGACAAGTGATGCAGAGCTTTTTGAACAGATCAAAAACAGCGAGAGTCTCTTCGCGGAGGATTTAGAAAAAATCATTCAAGGATCTCTCCTGATCAAAAAGGAGGTTGTGGAAAAAGATCCGAAAGAGCAAGGCTTAAGGAAGATCTTAAACTTCGGCCATACGATCGGTCATGGGATTGAAGGCTTTTATGAGGGGAAACTTTTACATGGTGAATGTGTGGCCCTTGGAATGATCCCGATGTGCAGCGAAAAGGTGCGGGCAGAACTCTTGCCTGTCCTTGAGAAGTACCATCTTCCTCTTAGCTGCGACGCAAAAGCAGACGAGCTGATGCCATACATCCTGCATGATAAGAAAAAGAACAAAGATACGATCTCTGTGATCTATGTTCCGGAAATCGGAACTTATGAGATCCGCGAGATTTCCCCGGAGGAACTTCGGGATTATATACAGTAGCAAACAAAGTGAGCTGAGACATAAAGGATTCGAGATGAAAAACACATTTGGAAACAGCCTTACAATTACGATATTCGGAGAAAGCCACGGGCCGGCGGTCGGTGCAGTTTTAGATGGACTGGCTCCGGGAATCCCGGTTGATGAAGAAATCATTAAGGAGCATCTTGCAAGAAGACGCCCTTCTTCCGGCGTTGATACCGCAAGAAAAGAGGCGGACAATTTTCAGATTGTAAGCGGCGTCTTTCATGGGAAAACCTGTGGAACTCCGCTCGCGATTCTGATTCCGAACGAAGATACGAAGAGTAAAGATTATACCTATGGGCCTGCGCGTCCATCCCATGCAGATTATGCTGCAAACTGCAAATATCATGGCTTTGAAGATTACCGTGGCGGCGGACATTTTTCCGGACGCATTACGGCGGCACTTGTGGCAGCTGGCGCGGTCCTGATTCCTGCTTTGGAAAAACTGGGAATCACGATTGGCACGCATATCTATCAGTGCGAGCATATCTTCAGCGAGAGCTTGATGAGTGAGATCGCGGATGAGACGGATGCAAAGGCGCAGACAGAATACCTGAAAGAGACGTTGACAGCTGTAAAGAAAAAGAATTTCCCGGTGCTTGACGATCTGGTTGGCGCACAGATGATCAAAAAGATCATGAGTGCAGCCGAAGAGGGCGACAGTTGCGGAGGAGTCACGGAAACGCTTGCTGTAGGACTTCCTGCGGGACTTGGAGAACCTTGGTTTGACAGCGTAGAAAGCGAGCTGTCTCACATCCTCTTCAGTTTGGGAGGCGTAAAGGGAATCGAGTTTGGAGCCGGGTTTGCATTTGCCAGCCACAAAGGCAGCGAGGTGAATGACGCGATTCGCATGGCTACAGACGGAAGTGTTTATACGACGACGAATAATAACGGAGGAATCAACGGGGGCATCACGAATGGTATGCCGGTGCTGTTCCGCTGCGTAGTGAAGCCGACTGCCTCCATCGCGAAAGAGCAGCAGACGATTGATTTCCTGAACAAAGAAAACATAGTTCACCAGATTCAGGGACGACATGACCCGGCGATCATCCGGAGGATCTGTCCGGTGATCGACGCAGTCACAGCCTTTGTTGTCGCTGATCTTCTGACAGGAAGATATGGAACGGACTTTTTGGCCGGTACAGAAATGGGTTAAGGCGTGGTTTTCTACCAGGCGGACTAAACAGAACAGGGCGTGGCTTTTGCATGCACATCTTGAGGAGAACAGATGGAATACGGCTTGATCGGCGGTGTCTTAGGACACAGCTATTCGAAAACGATTCATGAATATATCGCAGATTACAGCTATGAGCTGAAGGAATTAGATCCGTCCGAATTGGACGGATTTATGAAAGCGCGCGACTTTAAGGGGATCAATGTAACGATTCCCTATAAGCAGGATGTAATCCCGTATCTCGATGAAATCGATGATAACGCAAAGAGGATCGGTGCTGTCAATACCGTTGTAAACCGTGCCGGAAAATTATATGGCTATAATACTGACTTTATGGGTATGAAGGCTCTGGCTTTGAAAAACGGGATTTCGATGGAAGGAAAGAAGGTCATGATCCTTGGAACCGGCGGGACATCAAAGACCGCACATTCAGTAGCAGAAGAACTAGGTGCGGCCGAGATCCTTCATGTTTCCAGAAAACTTTCAGATATTCGGAAAGCGTATATGGAGGAGAAAGGACTGGCTGTTCCGATCACATATAAAGAGGCTGAAACGATTCATAATGACGCGCAAGTGATCATCAATACAACCCCTGCAGGGATGTATCCAAACGTGGAGACTTGTCTGATCGATGTTTCCTGTTTTCCAAGTCTGAGTGGAGTTTTGGATGCTGTCTATAATCCGCTACGCAGCAAGCTGGTTTTAAATGCGCAAACGAAAGGCGTTCCAGCAGCAGGCGGCCTATATATGCTTGCAGCCCAGGCAGTTTATGCGATTGGATTTTTCCTGAATCAGAAAGCCTGCGTGGAAGATATCGAACGCGCTTACCAGTATGTGTTGAAAGAAAAGCAGAACATCGTCCTCTGCGGAATGCCAAGCTGCGGAAAAACAACGATCAGCGAAAAGCTGAAAGATTTGCTGGGTATGGATGTGATCGATACCGACGAGCAGATCGTGAAACGTATTGGAATGGAGATTGCGGAGTTTTCCGCACTTCATGGAGAGCAGGCGTTCCGTGATGTGGAAAGCGAAGTCGTGAAAGAAGTCTCTTTCGAAAGTGGAAAAATCATTGCGACCGGCGGAGGCGCGATCCTTCGGGATGAAAATGTCCGCGCCTTAAAACAGAATGGATTGCTGGTCTTTATTGACCGGCCGCTCGAGAAATTAGTTGCGACTCCGGACAGACCGTTTTCTGCGGATCCGGAGGCACTCAAAAAACGTTATGAAGAGCGTTATGACAGATACTGCGAAGTCGCAGACGTGACAGTCGACGGAAGCGGAAGCGTGGAGGAAGTTGCGGCGCTGATCCTTGATATTCTCTGAGGAAATCCATACCTCAAAAAGACACCAAGCGAATGTTATACGACGACATTATATTGCACCCGCAAATGTATGATCAATTTATAGAGTCCAGATGAAAGCAATTATCAAACCAAGCAAACTGAATGGAGCCATCCAGGCTCCGCCATCAAAAAGCTATGCGCACCGAATGCTGATCGGGGCAGCATTAGCCGGCGGAGAGAGCAGACTTTCCGGCATATCACAAAGCGAAGATATGCTGGCAACTTTAGATTGCATCAAAGCACTTGGTGCGGACTATCGTATCGATGGTACGGAGGTTTCTATAAGCGGTGTGTTTGCTGAAAACCTCGAAGAAAAGCTTCGTGAAAAACTAAAAGAAAAGAAAGAATCCGATGATAGTATTGACTCTGATACGTCACAAGAGAATGGTCTTCCTATCTTTCCATGCAGAGAAAGCGGAAGCACCCTTCGATTCTTTATCCCGATTGCGTTAGCTGTCGGTGGCGGCGGAGTCTTTACCGGCGCCGAACGATTGATAGAACGGGGCGTTGGTGTTTATGAAGAACTCTTTGAAGGCTGTGGAATCTGTGTGGAGAAATCCACAAAATGTATTTCTGTTCGTGGAAAACTTTCTGCAGGCCACTACAAAATCAGGGGCGATATCAGCAGCCAATTTGTTACAGGAATGTTGTTTGCATTGTCCTTACTGGAAGAAGACAGTGTGATCGAAGTTCTGCCCCCGGTCGAAAGCCGCTCTTATATCGATATCACGATCGATGTTATGAAACAGTTTGGAGTTATCGTTGATGAGCAAGAGCCGAATGTTTTCCTGGTCAAAGGAGGACAGCATTATCAATCCGGAAACTATCAGGTGGAAGGTGACTGGTCAAATGCTGCATTTCTCTATGCCTTTAAAACTCTGGGAAATGATATTGAAATAGAGGGACTAAAAGAAGAAAGCGTACAGGGGGACCGTGTGTGCCGTGAACTGTTTGCGCAGCTTCTGGGAAAGCGGATAGTGAGCATGCAGGCGCCGCAGTTCGGAGGAGCACAAGATATTCTTTCTGATGAGCAGGTAGATATGGAAGAGAAGGACATCTTGAGCATTGATATTTCAAATACGCCTGACCTTGGACCTATTCTCTTTGCGGTATCCGCGGCGCTTCGCGGCGGATATTTTACCGGAACAAAACGCCTCCGGATTAAAGAAAGCGACAGAGCTTTAGCAATGGCAGAAGAATTGGAAAAGTTCGGCGTTAAATGTCTTGTCGGAGAAAATGAAGTGATCGTGCTTCATTCCATGCTGCGAAAACCAAACGTCCCGCTAAACGGCCACAACGATCACCGCATTGTCATGGCACTCAGTGTTTTAGCGTCGATCACCGGTGGAGAGATCGAAGGCGCAGAAGCTATTCGGAAAAGCTGGCCGGACTTTTTTGAAATCATGAAACTACGTGGATTAAACGCGGAGTTTCGTAAATCATAGTGTTATCTGTTCGGATATGTCGTAAATGGGAGTTGTGCACGTTTTTATCTGTTCGGATATGTCGTAAACTGGAGTTGTGCACTTTTTTATCTGTTCGGATATGTCGTAAACGGGAGTTGTGCATTTTTTTATAGGTTCAGATATGCCGTAAACGGGAGCTGTGCACTATTTCTAAGTGTCAAAAAGGAGCACAAACTCAATTTAGAACATATGGCGGCATTATAAAAATGCACAGACCCAATTTCGAACATCCAGTATCATGCTTAAAGGAGCACAAACTCGAATTAGAGCGTGGGGCAGATTAATCCGCAAAAGGTGATCCTCCAAATAATAGAACATAAAGGAAAGTTAGAAGATGAACATTTCATACAAAAGAAAACTGCCTGCAGCTAAGAAGGTGCAGGACATGTATCCGTTGAGACCGCAGGATAAAGAGCAGAAAAAGAAAAATGATGAGGCGATCAAAAATATTTTTACCGGGGAAGACGATCGGCTGCTTTTAATCATTGGTCCGTGCAGTGCGGATCGTGATGATGCGGTCATGGATTATATCTCGAGACTTCAGAAAGTGCAGGAAGAGGTCAAGGAGAAGATCCTGATCGTACCACGCGTTTATACCAATAAGCCGAGGACGACGGGCGAGGGCTATAAAGGAATGCTTCACCAGCCGGATCCGAATGAAAGACCGAATCTTTTAAAAGGTGTTATTGCGATTCGTAAACTTCACATCCGTGTGCTTCAGGAAACCGGTTTTTCCTGTGCGGATGAAATGCTATATCCGGAAAATTATCGTTTCTTATCGGACGTTCTGGGGTATGTGGCAGTTGGTGCTCGTTCTGTGGAAAATCAGCAGCACCGCCTTGTTGCAAGCGGTATCAGCGTTCCTGTCGGCATGAAGAATCCGACCAGCGGCGACCTTTCTGTTATGATGAATTCCATTAAAGCGGCACAGGCGTCCCATTCATTTATCTTTACGGACAGAGAAGTGGAGAGTAAAGGAAACCCACTGACCCATGCAATCCTTCGTGGTGCAGTGAACCGCTATGGAAAAAACATTCCGAACTATCACTATGAAGATCTGCATGCAGTCAGCGACCTTTATAAAAAAGGCGAATATGAAAATCCGGGCATTGTGATCGACTGTAATCATTCCAACTCCGGGAAAAAGTATGAAGAGCAGATCCGTATCGCAAAGGAAGTTCTTCATAGCACCAGGCATTCAAAAGCAATTTACAGTCTGATCAAAGGGCTGATGATTGAGTCCTATATTGAAGATGGAAATCAGAAACCAGATGGCGGAGTCTATGGAAAATCCATTACAGATCCATGCCTTGGATGGACAAGAACAGAAAGACTGATCAAAGAACTTGCGGATGTGAGATAAGTCAGAAAAACAGAAAACGCTTTTTTGAGCAAAGTTAATATATTCTTTTTCTGTATAAGAGTCTTTAAAAATGCGCTATTTTAACGCGCTGAAGCGATGCAGAAGGAATGATAATAAACAAATTACACAAATTGTGTTGACATTCAAACATTTCAGAGTATAATTGCAAACAATAAACCGTTGATGAAGAGTAAGTAAGCTTTTCCTCTTTACCGATAGAGAGCCGCGGATGGTGGAAGCGTGGTGGAAATGAAAAGCCGAATGGACTTCAGAGGGCGAGCGGAAACAGGATAGATTCCTGGAGTATGTGAGACGGAGTGGGAGCTTCGTAAACAAATCCGGTATGTGATGGCATACGCAGAGTGGACGCAAGCGCGTCAAGTTGGGTGGCACCGCAGGTGAAAAGTATATTCTCCTGTCCCAGCAGTAGAAATTACTGTGGGACAGGATTTTTTATTGCAAAAAATCCTCGTCCCAAACAAAAGAAAGGATGGTAAGAACCATGAGTAAAGAAATCCCTTACAAAATCTATCTTGAAGAGAGCGAGATTCCTACTAGCTGGTACAACATGCGCGCTGATATGAAGAATAAACCGGCACCTTTGCTGAATCCGGGAACCGGACAGCCGCTGTCTCTCGAAGAGCTTTCCCCGATTTTCTGTGAGGAGCTCTGCAAACAGGAACTGGACAATGACACTGCATTTGTCCCGATTCCGGAAGAGATCATCAAATTCTACAAGATGTATCGTCCGTCACCGCTGGTAAGAGCATACTTCCTGGAGGAGCAGCTTGGAACACCGGCAAAGATCTATTACAAGTTCGAAGGTAACAATACTTCCGGAAGCCATAAGCTGAATTCCGCAATCGCTCAGGCTTACTATGCTAAGAAGCAGGGCCTCAAAGGTGTTACAACAGAGACCGGAGCAGGCCAGTGGGGAACCGCACTTTCCATGGCATGTGCATATTTCGGACTGGACCTTAAAGTCTACATGGTTAAGATCAGCTATGAGCAGAAGCCGTTCCGTCGCGAAGTGATGAGAGTTTATGGCGCAGACGTCACTCCTTCACCGTCAGACACAACTCAGGTCGGCCGCAAGATCTTAGAGCAGTTCCCGGGAACGACAGGATCTTTAGGATGCGCAATTTCTGAAGCTGTAGAAGTTGCAGTCAGCAATGAGGGCTACCGTTATGTATTAGGAAGCGTGCTGAACCAGGTCCTTCTTCACCAGAGTATTATCGGCCTTGAGACAAAGGCAGCGTTAGATAAATATGATATCAAACCGGATATCATCATCGGATGCGCAGGCGGCGGATCCAACCTCGGCGGACTCATTGCTCCGTTCATGGGTGAGAAACTCCGAGGTGAAGCAGATTATGATATCGTGGCTGTTGAGCCGGCATCCTGCCCAAGCTTCACAAGAGGAAAATTCGCATATGACTTTGCAGATACAGGTATGATCTGCCCGCTTGCAAAGATGTACACCTTAGGCAGCAGCTTTATTCCATCAGCAAACCACGCAGGCGGATTGAGATTCCACGGCATGAGCACGATTCTTTCCCAGCTGTATCATGACGGATACATGAGAGCAGTTTCTGCAAAACAGAGCGACGTATTTGCAGCAGCAGAACTCTTTGCAAAATGTGAAGGAACACTTCCGGCACCGGAAAGTTCACATGCGATCAAGGCAGCCATCGACGAGGCACTGAAGTGCAAAGAAACCGGCGAAGAAAAGACCATCGTCTTCGGCCTTACCGGAACAGGCTACTTCGACCTTAAGGGATATCAGCAGTATAACGATGGAAATCTGGAAGACTACATCCCGACAGACGAAGAACTGGAAAAAGGATTTGCTGCACTTCCGAAGGTGGAAGAATAAACTGGATAATACTGATGTCAGACAAATAGGCAGTATGCTTGCGACTGGGGTCAGTCATTATACAAACACTGTTAATAAACAGAAACGGCAAAAAGCAGGACATCACGCTGAGGCGTGATGTTCTGCTGTGTGATAATGAAAGAAGCAAGTTTCATTTTGGGACTTGCCTTTGGAAAGCAGTTTTGGATAGGTGCGGTCGATTCGTATTTACAAACAGTGCGGATTCCCGTATCATCATTTATAACGTGAAATGAAAGAATGCTTAAGTTTTTGCTAATTGCGGGATGCAAAATAATTTTGGATGGGAGAATAAATAAGGAAAATGAAAGATATCAAAAGAGTATTTGATACAAAAGAACAAATGTCAGAACTCGAAAAAGCGATCCGCACCAGACGCAGCGTGCGTACTTTCGACGGAAAGAGTTTATGGAAAGCGGACCAGGATAAATTGGAAAGCTTTATTGCAGGACTTGAAGATCCGTTTGGGATTCCAATCGAATACCGCTTTTTGAAAGCCAAAGAGCATGGCTTAAACAGCCCGGTTCTTGTCGGCGAAGATGTTTATCTTGCAGGCAAAGTGAAGAAGGGAAAACTTGCGGAAGTAGCATTTGGATACAGCTTCGAACAGATCATTCTCTTTGCGGAGCAGAACCGCATTGGTACGGTTTGGATCGCAGGTACCATGAATCGTCCTGCTTTTGAAAAAGCAATGGACCTTCAACCGGATGAAATGATGCCGGCAGTCACGCCGCTTGGATATACAGCAAAGATGTCTCTGAAGGAGACCCTGATGAGAAAGGGTGTAAAAGCAGATCAGCGTCATGCATTCTCTGAAGTCTTCTTTAAAGATACGTTTGAGACTCCGCTCGAAGATGATGGAAGTGCGATCTGCAAGGCATTGGAGATGGTGCGCCTTGCTCCGTCTGCAGTCAATAAACAGCCGTGGAGAGTCGTTGTTTCCGGAAATGATATTCATTTCTATGAGCACCATGATAAAGGCTATGATCATGGAGAAGACGGCGATATGCAGAAAATCGATGTCGGAATTGCCCTGGCGCATTTTGCCTTGATGGCAAAGGAGCAGGGGCTAAACGGGACAATTGTAGAGGCTGATCCGGGTCTTACGTTACCGGCAGACACAGAGTATCTTGTTTCCTGGGTGTTAGCTTGACAAATCATATTATTGTTAGTAAAATTTGCTTTGACAGAATGAAGTGAAGCAATATGTAAATCAAAAAAACCACGAGCTGCTACCTCGTGGTTTTTTGTTTGTGCTGGTTGCTACTTAGGGTCTCTGCCCAGCCACTTGCAGACACAATACGAGATTATTCCTGCTGCGAAAGAGACTAGAAATGAAATGAAGCTATCTATGTAAATCACCCCCTTTCTGTTGCCAGAATGGGAGTAGCAACATATTAATCCTAACATACGGATTCTGTATACCCTATTACGAAAATGTTAAATCAAAAAGGCCGACATTCTGTTTGGAATGTCAGCCTTAATAATTAGAAAAAATAATTATTATTCCGCGTCGATCGTTGAAATATCCGGAATCAGTTCTTCTAAGATATCGAGCATGATGCGGACGGTATCAAGCGATGTAAAGATCGTGACGCCGTTCTGCACAGCGCACTGGCGCATCGCAACACCGTTGATGTAATGGATACCGGAAAGAATCGCACGCGTGTTGATGATATAGCTGACTCTTCCCGAGCGGATCACATCTAAGATCTCTTCGCTGCCTTCTGAAAGGTTCGGGTGCTTCTGGCAGCGGATTCCATGGTCTTTAATAAAATCTGCCGTCATAGTTGTCGCTTCGATATTAAATCCGAGATCATAGAAGCGACGGACCAGAGGAAGCGTCTCTTCTTTGTCTTCATCTGCAACGGTCACTAATACGCTTCCGCTGTCTTTGACGGTCACGCCGGCAGCAAGGAGCGATTTATAGAGCGCACGATTGATCTGCTTATCGTAGCCGATTGCCTCACCTGTGGACTTCATCTCCGGTGAAAGATAAGCATCCATGCCGTCTAATTTCTGGAAAGAAAAGGCAGGTGCCTTAACGTACCATCTCTTGCTTTCTGCCGGGCGGAGCTCTGTGATGCCTTGATCTTTCAGGCTTTCTCCGAGCATCACGCGTGTCGCGATCGTAACAAGATTGCAGTTCGTAGACTTCGAAAGGAACGGAACGCTCCTTGAAGCTCTCGGGTTTACTTCGATGACATAGACGTGTTCTTCACTGTCAACGATAAACTGGATATTGAACAGACCAACGATGCCGATTCCAAGGCCCAGCCGATTTGTGTAATCAGCGATGGTATCTTTCACTTTCTCGGAAATCGAAAACGGCGGATAGACGCTGATGCTGTCTCCAGAGTGGACACCGGTCCGCTCAACCAGCTCCATGATGCCAGGGAGGAAGACCTGCTCTCCGTCGCAGATCGCATCGATTTCAACTTCTTTACCGACAAGATATTTATCGATCAGGACCGGTTTGTCTTCATCAACTTCTACCGCATTCTTTAAATATTTGCGGAGCATGGTTTCGTTCGCAACAATCTCCATAGCACGTCCGCCAAGGACAAAGCTTGGTCTTACGAGGACCGGATAGCCGATGCGTTCCGCAGCTTCTACGCCCGCCTCGATATTTGTCACAGCTTCGCCCTGTGGATTCGGGATTCCTAAGGAGATGATCAGCTCGTTAAACAAGTCTCTGTCTTCTGCCTTATCGATCGCGATCTTATCTGTTCCTATGATCTTTACGCCGCGCTTTGTAAGAGGAGCTGCAAGGTTCACTGCAGTCTGTCCGCCGAGCGTTGCGATCACGCCGATCGGATTTTCCAAATGAATGATGTTCATGACATCTTCGCAGGTCAACGGCTCAAAATAGAGTTTGTCTGCAGTTGTGTAGTCGGTAGAGACGGTCTCAGGGTTATTATTGATAACGATTGCCTCATAGCCGGCTTCGCGGATCGTACGGAGCGCATGAACTGTTGAGTAGTCAAATTCCACGCCCTGGCCGATACGGATCGGGCCGGAACCTAAAACGATGATCTTCTTATTATCCGATACGATGGATTCGTTTTCGTCTGCATAGGTCGAGTAGAAGTACGGCACGTAACTGTCAAACTCGCTGGCACAAGTGTCGATCATTTTATAGACCGGAAAAAGACCTTCTTTACGGCGGAGTTCGTAGACTTCATCCTCTTCCATCTTCCAAAGCTCAGCAACATAGGAATCGGAAAAGCCCAGGCGTTTCGCTTCTTTTAAATGCTCGAAAGAACCAACGTTTTCTTCCATTTCCCGTTCGAAATCAACGATGTGTTTGATCTTATCGAGGAAGAACATATCGATGCCCGTGATATCGCAGATGCGGGAATGGTCAACGCCCATCCACATGAGCTGCGAGATCGCATAGAGGCGGTCATCCGTTCCTTCTTTAATGTAATCTAGGAGTTCTTCTACGCTCATATGCTCGGAGTCGAACTTCGGCATATGGAGGTGGTTCTTGCTTTCTTCGAGAGAACGGATCGCTTTTAAGAGGCTCTCTTCAAAGGTCCGGCCGATACTCATAACTTCGCCGGTTGCCTTCATCTGTGTCGACAGTTTATTCTGAGCTGCCGGGAATTTATCAAACGGGAAGCGTGGCATCTTGGTCACGACATAGTCCAGGCTTGGCTCAAAGGAAGCCGGCGTATTTGCCAGAGGAATTTCATCCAAGTGCATACCGACGGCAATCTTTGCAGAAACTCTTGCGATCGGATAGCCGCTGGCTTTAGAAGCCAGTGCAGAGGATCTGGAAACCCTCGGATTGACTTCAATAACATAATAACGCAGAGAGTTTGGGTCCAAGGCAAACTGGCAGTTGCAGCCGCCTTTGACGTCCAGCGCACGGATGATCTTCAGCGCGCTGTCTCTCAGCATATGATATTCTTTATTGGTCAAAGTCTGGCTCGGAGCAATGACGATGGAATCACCGGTATGGATACCGACAGGGTCTAAGTTTTCCATGTTGCAGACAGTGAGTGCAGTGTCGTTCGCATCGCGCATGACTTCGTACTCGATCTCTTTATAGCCTTTGATGCTTTTTTCTACGAGTACCTGATGCACAGGGGAAAGCTCCAAGGCTTTTTTCATTACGACTTTCAGTTCTTCCGGATCATCGGCGAATCCGCTTCCTGTTCCGCCGAGTGTAAAGGCAGGGCGGAGAATGACCGGGTAGCCGATCTCTTTCGCAGCTTTTAATCCTTCTTCGATGCTGTATGTAATGATAGATGGAATCACGGGTTCGCCGATCTTTTCGCAAAGCTCCTTAAATAGCTCGCGGTCTTCGGCTGCTTCAATGGATTCCGCACTGGTTCCTAAGATTTCGATGCCACACTCTTCTAAGACGCCATCTTTTGCAAGTTCGACGGCAAGATTCAATCCTGTCTGTCCGCCGATTCCCGGAACGATCGCATCCGGGCGCTCTAAGCGGCAGATGCGGGAGACATATTCCAGGGTCAGAGGCTCCATGTAAACTTTATCTGCAATGATCGTATCCGTCATGATCGTTGCCGGATTGGAGTTTGCCAGAATGACTTCATATCCTTCTTCCTTTAAGGCAAGGCATGCCTGGGTTCCGGCATAATCAAATTCTGCCGCCTGTCCGATCACGATGGGGCCGGAGCCGATCACTAAGATTTTGTGGATGTCTGTTCTCTTAGGCATGAACCTTCACCTCCTCCATGATCCGGATGAACTTGTCGAAAAGATACTTGCTGTCTTGCGGCCCCGGCGCACTTTCCGGATGGTACTGCACGCTGAAGACGCGGTCTTTTTCACATTCCAATCCTTCTACGGTCTGATCGAGCAGATTGATATGCGTTACCTGTAAGCCGGTTCCTTCGACAGAATCTGTATCCACAGCGTAGCTGTGATTCTGGGAAGTGACTTCCACTTTCCCTGTCAGAATGTTTTTAACCGGGTGGTTTCCGCCACGATGTCCAAATTTTAATTTATAAGTTTTTGCGCCATAAGAAAGCGCGATCATCTGATGACCTAGGCAGATGCCGAAGATCGGATATTTGCCTTTCAGGGCTTTGACGGTCTCGATTACTTCTACCACGTCTTCCGGATCTCCGGGACCGTTGGATAAGAAAATGCCATCTGGTTTCATGAATTCAATTTCTTTAGCCGTTGTGTTATATGGAACGACCGTCACATTGCATCCGCATTCATTCAGGCAACGGATAATGTTCAGCTTGATTCCACAGTCGATTGCAACGACATTATACTTATGGTCTGCGGTGCGGCTGTACCAGCGTTTTTTGCAGCTGACGCGGGACACCTGATCATGAGGGACTGGCGTGTTTTTAATAATATCCAGGCCTTCTTTGAGGCTCGTTTCTGCAGAGGTGATCAGTACCCTTCTGGATCCTAAGTCGCGAATGCTGCGCGTGATCTTTCTGGTATCGACGCCGGAGATTCCCGGAATACCATATTCTTCTAAAAGCTCTGATAGCGTTTTTGTATAACGGAAGTTGGAAGGCATGTCATTATAGTCATAAACGATCAGGCCTCCTAAAGAAGGAATCTTGGTTTCAAAATCATCATCGGTGATTCCATAGTTGCCGATCAGCGGATAGGTCATAACGACCATCTGGTCCGTGTAAGAAGGATCAGATACGATTTCCTGGTATCCGACCATGGAGGTGTTAAATACGATTTCACAGACCCGGTCTGTATTGCTGCCGAATCCGTAGCCTAAATATTCACTTCCGTCTTCTAAAATGATTTTACGGTCTTTTTGTTTCATCTGCTTAAGCTCCGTGTTTTTTAATTTATGAGTAACGTGCAATAATGCTTTCTGCTATTTCCCGCCTGGATTTACAATGGTCCATCGCCTGTTTTTCAATATGATGATGGGCTGTTTCTTCGTCCATCTTTTCCTCACTGATCAGAAGCAGCTTCGCACGATTGACGATACGGATCTCTGCCATCTTCTCTTCCAAGGACAATGTTTTAGCAGCTGTTTTTAAACTGCGTATTCTGACAACACCAAGCCAGCGAAGTGCAAGTTCAAAGGTCTGGCGGGTGATCGGCTTTGCAATTGTGAAGACGCCATGTTTTGAGATGCGATCATAGATCTCATCATAAAGATCTAAAGCCACAAGGAACAAAACAAGACAGTTCTGCACTGAAGCGCAATCAACCGCAAACTCAATTCCGCTGTCGTCTGGAAGAGGTGAGCTTATTATAACATAATCATAAGCGCGCTCTGCAATCATTCGCTTGGCAGCACTGATATTTTTAACCTTATGTATTGGGAAAAAATCGGATGCAGGTAAAAGGTTTGTGATTGAGGAAGTCAGTTTTTCGGAGGATGAGACGAGAAGCACACTGCATACATCTTGCTTCAGATCCATATCATTCCTCCTTTCCTCTTTTTATCGAATATGATGATTACCTGCTGTAAATCTCCAGGATTTCAGCCGGGATATGAGTTTTAACAAAGTCACTGGCTTTTGCGGCTTCACATGCCTCGCCATAACTTAACGGCAGAGACTTGTAATTTTTCAGAATCTGCTCGTCCGCTTTGAATAAATTAAAGTCAGCTGCCTCCGGCAGAGGAAGCTTTCTTTTGATACCGTCGAGAGCTGCATAGATTAAAAGCGCATATGCCAGATATGGGTTTGCAGACGGATCCGGGGAGCGGAGTTCGCATCTCCTGTACTGACCGGTTGCAGCCGGAATACGAACCAGCTGGGAACGATTTTCATGTGACCAGGAAATATATTTTGGCGCTTTGTCATTTCCGAATCTGTCATAAGAATTTTTCGTCGGATTTAAAAACAGAGTGATATCGTGAACGTGTTCTAAGATTCCTGCAATCATATAATTAAACTCCTCGGTGGAATCGTTATCGTTCACGGAAATATTGATGTGGAAGCCATTGCCCGGTTCATCCTTCATTGGCTTTGCAGAAAAGTCAGCATAGAGACCATTCCTCCTTGCAACGGTTTTTACGACGTTCTGGAATGTCTGGGCATTATCTGCAGCTGTCAAAGCCTCAGAGAAACGGAAATCGATCTCATTCTGTCCCGGACCTAATTCGTGATGGGAACTTTCCGGATGGATGTCCATCTGCTCCAATGTCAGACAGATTTCACGGCGAACGTTTTCGCCGCGGTCTTCCGGCGCAATATCCATATAGGAAGCAGAATCATATGGCTTAAATGTCCTGTCGCCATTGTCGTCCAGGAAGAAAAGATAGAATTCCAGCTCCGACCCGAACGCAAAGCGATAACCGGCTTCTGCTGCTTCCTGAATTGCATTTTTTAGGAGTGTGCGGGTATCCGGAAGAAACGGAGTTCCGTCCGGCCAGGTGATCTTTGTGTACATTAAAACAACACGCCCGTGTTCCGGTCTCCACGGAAGAACCATCAAGGTTTCAGGATCCGGATGGAGCAGAAGATCAGAGTGTGTTTCATCGCCAAAGCCACGGATCGCGGAACCGTCAATTGCGATTCCGCTTTCAAATGCTCTTGGGAGTTCCTCTTTTAAAACGGAGATGTTTTTCTGCTTTCCGAACACATCGCAAAATGCAAGCCGGATAAATTTTACATCTTCTTCCTGAACATATTGGAGAACTTCTTCTTTGGAAAATTTCATAAGCTTTCCTCGATTCTTTTTCGAACAATGACCTACAATGTTTTTATTCAACGGTTACGCTCTTTGCCAGGTTTCTCGGCTTATCCACGTCGAGACCTTTGGCAACACTGACATAATAGCTCATCAGCTGAAGCGGTATAATGGCAAGGCTTGCCGTAAAGTGTTCGTCTGTTTTTGGAACGTAAGTTACAAAGTCGGCACTGTCTTCAATATCGTAGTTACCATAAGTCGTAAGTCCCATGAGGTAGGCGCCTCTTGCTTTGCATTCCACCATGTTGCTGACAGTTTTTTCGTAGAGCTTTGACTGTGTCAGAACGCCGATCAAAAGAGTTCCGTCTTCCACCAGAGAAATCGTTCCATGTTTTAATTCGCCTGCCGCATAAGCTTCAGAATGAATATAGGAGATTTCCTTCATCTTAAGGCTGCCTTCCATACTGATCGCATAGTCGATGCCTCGTCCGATAAAGAAGATATCTTTCAGAGAAGACTGCTTTGCTGCGAACCACTGGATACGTTCCTTATCGTCAATGATCTTTTCGATCTTAGACGGAAGTGTTTTTAATTCTTCGATTAACTCTGCATATTTGGCATCATCGATCTCTCCCCGGATATATGCAAACTTGATCGCGATGCAATAAATCGCAATCAGCTGGGCGCTGTAAGCCTTGGTCGTAGCCACAGAAATCTCAGGGCCTGCAAGCGTGTACAGAACATTATCAGATTCTCTTGCGATCGAGCTTCCGACGACATTGACAATACCAAGGGTCTTTCTTCCTTTTTCCTTCGCCTCGCGGATTGCAGCTAACGTATCGGCCGTTTCTCCAGATTGGCTGACAGCGATCACAAGACTGTTCTCACTTAACAGCGGGTCACGATAGCGAAATTCCGATGCCAGTTCCACGCGGACCGGAATTTTTGCAAGGTCTTCGATCACATACTGACCGACCATGCCCACGTGGTAGGCAGAACCACAGGCTGTGATATAAATGTTGTCCAGCTTTTTGATCTCCTCGTCTGTCAGATTGATTTCCGGGAATTCGATTTCGTTTTCTTTGATATAAGAATTCAATGTGTTATTGATTGCTTCCGGCTGTTCATGAATCTCTTTCATCATGTAGTGCTCAAAGCCGCCTTTTTCTGCAGCTTCCGCATTCCAGGTGATTTCTGTCGGTTCGATCGTAATCTCATCACCATCCAGGTTGAAGAATGTAATCTCCCCATTTGCAAGTCTTCCGATTTCCAGGTTTCCGATATAATATACGGTGCGGGTATATTTTAAAATCGCAGGAACGTCAGAAGCTAAAAAGCAATTGCCGCCTTCTGTCCCTAAGATCATCGGACTGTCTTTTCTTGCGACATAGATCTCGCCCGGATAATCCTTGAACATGATAGCAAGCGCATAGGATCCGCGTACACGAACCATCATACGGTTGATCGCATCGATCGGATTGCCAAAGTATTTTTTATAGTAATAATCAATCAGCTTGATTGCAGCTTCCGTATCTGTTTCAGATTCAAAGTGATAGCCGTTTTTGATCAGCTTATCTTTGATCTCCTGATAATTTTCGATGATTCCATTATGGACGCCTACAACATTCATGTCGTCCGTGCAATGTGGATGGGCGTTGCCTTCGGAAGGCTCTCCGTGAGTTGCCCATCTGGTATGGCCGATTCCGCAAGTGCCTTTGACTGCTTTCCCCCCGTCCGTCTTTTCAGAGAGAACATTGAGACGACCTTTTGCTTTGATAACAGAAGTTTCTCCATCTTCATTTCTGACAGCGATTCCGGCGGAGTCATATCCGCGGTATTCCAGTTTGGAAAGACCTTCTAAGAGGATTGGTGCCGCTGCTTCAGAGCCTGTATATCCAACAATTCCACACATGTAAGTATTCTCCTTCGGTATTAGTTAGTAATTAAAAATTATATCATAGTTTCAATGCCGCATGAATAAATCCTTTAAATAACGGATGCGGGTTGTTTGGGCGCGATTTAAATTCCGGATGGAACTGGACGCCGACGAAGAATGGCTTTTCCGTCAGTTCCACCGTTTCGATCAGTGATCCATCGGGAGAGCAGCCGCTTAGGCAAAGTCCGGCAGAGGAGAGGACTTCTCGATAGTCGTTGTTAAACTCATAGCGGTGCCTATGGCGTTCTGTAATCTCAAGAGATTCATAACAGCGTTCCATCGTTGTTCCCGGAGTGATCATGCAAGGGTATGCCCCCAACCGCAGCGTTCCGCCTTTGTCGATCAGAGCACTCTGACCGGGGATAAAATCGATGACCTTGTTTTTGCATAACTCGTCAAATTCTCCAGAATGTGCATCCGTGATTCCTGCAACGTGTCTTGCAAATTCGATCACAGCGATCTGCATGCCGAGACAGAGTCCCAGGTATGGGACATCGTGTTCTCTTGCATACTTTGCAGCAAGGATCATCCCTTCAATGCCGCGTTCCCCGAATCCGCCGGGAACTAAGATACCGTCAAGCTCTTTCAGTGCCTCTTCGTAGTTTTCTTCCGTTAGATGTTCCGAATCGATCCAGTTGATCTTTACAGTTGCGCCATAAAAATATCCTGCATGATGGAGGGCTTCCACAACGGAAAGATAAGCATCATGAAGCTGTACATATTTTCCGCAAAGACCGATCGTCACCTGATGTTCCACCTTGTGAATGCGATCGACCATTTCTTCCCATTCTTTCATTTCAGCAGGAGCCGCTTCAATTCCAAGTTCTCTGCAGACGACTTCGGAAAAGTTTGCTTTTTCCAGCATCAGCGGAGCCTCGTAAATACTCGGAACTGTCAGGTTTTCAATCACGCAGTCTTCCTTTACGTTGCAGAAAAGAGAAATCTTCTGAAAGATACTTTCCTCCAGAGGACGGTCGCATCGAAGCACGATGATGTTCGGGTTGATGCCCATTCCCTGCAGCTCTTTTACGGAATGCTGGGTTGGTTTCGATTTATGCTCGTCGGATCCGCTTAAAAACGGGACCAAAGTTACATGAATGAAGAGACTGTTTTCTCTGCCGACTTCCAGGGAAATCTGACGGATCGCCTCAATAAACGGCTGACTTTCAATATCGCCGATCGTACCGCCGATTTCAGTGATCACAACATCCGCATTTGTTTTTTTGCCGACGCGATAAATGAATTCTTTTATTTCATTAGTGATATGCGGAATGACCTGTACGGTAGAACCCAGGTATTCTCCGCGCCGTTCTTTATTCAGAACGTTCCAATAGACTTTTCCGGTTGTCAGATTCGAGTATTTGTTCAGGTCTTCATCAATAAAACGCTCATAATGGCCGAGGTCCAGATCCGTCTCAGCACCATCTTCTGTCACATAGACTTCGCCGTGCTGGTAAGGGCTCATTGTTCCGGGATCCACATTGATATAAGGATCCAGTTTTTGTGCGGCTACTTTTAAGCCGCGACTTTTTAACAGTCTTCCGAGAGAGGCTGCTGTGATTCCTTTTCCAAGACCGGATACAACGCCGCCTGTCACAAAAATATATTTTGTCATGATCCCTTCCTCCCTAAAAATCAAATAAAAAAGGGGTCTTTAACAGTTTCCTGTTACAGACCCCTTTGCCTTTAACAAAGAATTATTTTATACCTGCTTAAAATATTCGTCAACCAAGTCATCGGTAAATAATTGCCTCTCTTTCCGGTCCGACAGAAACATAGGTAATATGGCAGCCAACTGCCTGTTCCACGTATTCTACATAATCTTTTGCAGCCTGCGGAAGGTCTTCCCATTTCCGGATACCTGAGATGTCGCACTGCCAACCTTCTAAGTATTCAATGTGAGGATTTGCCTTGTTAAGAAGAGCAGGGAATGGGAATTGGTCCGTTTTTTCTCCGTCAATCACATAGTGCGTGCAGACAGGAATCTTTTCCATGTAACTCAAGATATCCATTTTGGTGATTGCCAGATCTGTTGCTCCCTGAATCTCGACACCGTATTTTGTTGCGACGATATCCAGAGGTCCTACACGACGCGCTCTTCCTGTTTTTGCTCCGTACTCACCTCCGGCATTTCTTAATTGTTCTGCCTCTTCGCCGAACCATTCGCAGACAAAAGGGCCTTCTCCGACACAGGTGGAATAAGCTTTTACAACGCCGATTACTTTATCAATTTTTGCAGAAGGCAGACCAGAGCCGACCGGAGCAAATGCAGCGATCGCATTGGAGGATGTTGTATAAGGATAGATGCCGAAATCCAGATCCCGAAGTGCTCCAAGCTGTGCCTCAAACAAAATATTTTTGCCTTCCTTCAGAGCATCGCTAAGAAAATCTTTTGTGCTGCAGATAAACGGTTTTAATTTATCTGCATAATCATCGATCCAGTCCAGCAGTTCTTTTTCTGTGTAATCTTTTGCACCATAAACCTTTTCCAGAATCAGATTTTTCCAATCAGCGATTCCATCAATATGCTCTCTGACATACTCCGGATAGAAAAGCTCTCCGATCATAATGGTCTTTTTCTGGTATTTGTCGGAATAGAATGGAGCGATTCCTTGCTTCGTAGAACCATATTTTTTGTCCGCGAGACGGGCTTCTTCCAGATTGTCGAGATCCCGGTGCCATGGGAACAGGAGCGAAGCACGCTCGCTGATCTTTAAATTGTCCGGCGTGATGGAGATTCCGCGGCTTCTGACTTCCTCGATCTCTTTCCAAAGATTCTCGGGGTCTAAGGCTACACCGTTCCCGATGACGCTTACGACACCGTCACGGAAAATACCGGATGGAAGCAAATGAAGTGCAAATTTTCCATATTCATTTACAATGGTGTGTCCTGCATTCCCGCCTCCCTGATATCGTACAACGATGTCATAGTCTTCTGTCAGAAGGTCGACCATACGACCCTTTCCTTCATCTCCCCAGTTGATTCCAACGATTGCACAGCAAGGCATATTTTTTTCCTCCTAGATTATTCAAATAAAAAAGGTGACGATTCCAAAGAATCCTTTCTTTGACCCCGTCGCCTTCACAAAAAATATTATTATCCCATTTCTTGATTTTGTCAATGTAAAGTGATAAAGTATCCCTCGTGAAAGGCAAAGGCGTCTTTGAACATTTCGTTCAATGACGCCTTTGCCTTTTTGAAAGTACAGCCTGTGGAGCTGATCGGTCAAATAAAGAAGTGAGCCGGAAAGGAGCTAAATAAAATGGAATTTACCAAAATGCATGGACTTGGAAATGATTATCTTTATGTCTACGGAGAAGTTCCTGAAAACATTCGCGAACTGGCCATAAAACTTTCAGATCGTCACTTTGGTGCCGGCTCTGATGGGATGATCTATATTTCTGATTCGACGATTGCTGATTTTAAAATGCGGATCTTTAATGCGGATGGCAGTGAAGCAAAGATGTGCGGAAACGGGATCCGCTGTGTCGGGAAATATCTGTACGATAGGGGATATACCGATAAAACGGAATTGAAAATCGAGACATTGTCAGGGGTGAAGCATCTTAAGCTGTATGTTGAAGGAGGGCAGGTTCAATCGGTAACGGTGGATATGGGAGTGACCATAGCGTCGAATGATCTTATCTTATTTGATCTTTCTTCCGATCATGATCCGGCATTGTATGTTCCGGAAGAGCCAGAGTGCACACCGGTATCCGTCGGTAATCCGCATGTCGTCTTTTTTGTGAAAGATGCGGAAAACTTCCCTCTTCGCGAGATTGGTCCGAAAGTGGAGCATCATGAAGAGTTTCCGGGCGGTATCAATGCGGAATTTGTACAGCTTCTCGATAAGAATACATTGCGTATGCGCGTGTGGGAACGAGGGAGCGGAGTCACGATGGCTTGCGGAACAGGAGCCTGCGCAAGCGCCGCAGCAGCTGCAAGGAAGGGCTATTGTGATTATGATTCCCCAATATCTGTCATGCTTGATGGCGGTACGTTATCGGTCACCGTGAAAAAAGACGGAACTGTTTTTATGACCGGACCTGCAGAGTTTGTCTACGACGCTGTTTATCCGGCCAAATAGCCGCTTAAGGTATTTGGGCTAAAAACGTCCATAGAAAAATGGTATATAAAACAAGAAAGGAATAAAAGATGTTACAGCCGAATTTACATTATGGAGAATTACAGGATTCTTATCTGTTTTACAATATCGCGCAGAAGACGAAACGCTATTTAGAAGAGCATCCCGGTCAGCATTTATACCGGATGGGAATCGGAGATGTTTCGCTCCCGCTTTGTGGGGCTGTGATCCGTGCACTTTACGGGGCAATCGATGATCAGGCAAAACAGGAGAGCTTTCACGGATACATGCCGGAATGCGGCGATCCGGGTCTTCGCAAAACGATTGCAGACTATTATGGAAAAAGGGGAGTCTCATTGGATCCCGAGGAGGTTTTCGTATCCAGCGGGGCGAGTGATGAGCTTGGAGACATCCTGGATCTGTTTGATACTTCAAATAAATCACTTGTGATCGAACCGGCTTATCCGGCTTATGTGGATGCGAATGTGATGACGGGAAGGAAAGTGGTCCATCTTCCTTCGGGGAAAGAGAATGGGTTTCTCCCGCATCCGGATGAAAGTATCGATGCAGATCTTCTTTATATTTGTTCCCCGAATAATCCGACGGGAGCTGTGTTTGATAAAGAACAGCTGAAAGAGTGGGTGGATTTTGCAAACAGGAGAGGTGCGGTAATCTTATTTGATGCGGCATATGAGGCGTTTATCGAAGATGAAGATCTCCCGCACAGCATTTTTGAGATTGAAGGCGCAAGGACCTGTGCGATTGAGATTTGTTCGCTGTCAAAAACTGCCGGCTTTACCGGAACCCGCATGGGCTATACCGTGATTCCGTTCGAACTTGAGCGCTGCGGAATGAAGCTCAATGAGATGTGGGTAAGAAACCGGACGACAAGGACAAACGGAGTCTCTTATATTCTGCAAAAAGGCGGAGCTGCTGTTTTTACGGAAGAAGGGCAGAGACAGATTCGGGAAAACATACAGGTTTATAAAAATAATGCAAAGGTTTTGATGAAAGCGCTCGATGAATGCGGCATCTGGTATTGCGGCGGAAAGAATGCACCGTATATCTGGCTGCGCTGTCCGGAAGGTTTTTCCAGCTGGGAATTTTTCGATCATCTGTTAAGAGAAATACAGGTTGTCGGAACGCCGGGCGAAGGCTTTGGGGCTTGCGGCGAAGGCTATTTCCGCTTCTCCACATTTGGAGATCCGGAAGATACGAAAGTGGCAGCGGAACGTCTTGTTATGCTTTTGAAAAGGTGAGATGAAATACATTCAAAAGAAAAAATGACCGGGTCCAAATGGATAGCCGGTCATTTTTTCTTTTGTAAAGGAGTTATATCGTTCGCTGCTACTCTACGTCCTGCAACGCATCATAGCCCTCTTCGCCGGTACGGACTTTCACGACATTTTCAACATCGTAAACAAAGATCTTTCCATCTCCGATATGTCCTGTATACAGAACTTTTTTCGCTGTTTCGATCACACTGCGAACTGGAACTTTGCTGACGACGATGTCGACTTGCACTTTCGGCAGAAGGTTGGTTTCAACCGGTACTCCACGATAATATTCCGGCTTTCCTTTCTGTAAACCAAAGCCGAGCACATGGGAAACGGTCATTCCGGTGATGCCGATGTTCATCATGGATGCTTTCAGTGCTTCCAGACGAGATTCCTTGCAGATAATCTCCACTTTTGTAAATTTTGGCGATATTGTGTCGAAGGAAGGAACCTTCTTAATCGGAATAGCCTCAGCAACAGGCGTCTCTCCCGATACGATGACTGGAGTATCTCCTTCTTCCACATATTCCGGAGTCATTGCAAAACCTGCATATGCGGAAGTTAATCCGTGCTCAGTGCTGTCTAATCCTAAGGTCTCTTCTTCTCTCGTAACTCGAAGTCCGAAGATCTTCCGGATCAATAGGAATGCTAAGGTGATGAATACTGCCGTCCAGCATGCGACGGCTGCAAAACCTAAAAGCTGAAGCCCTAAGAGTTTGAATCCTCCGCCATAGAACAGGCCTGCAAGCGTGGTTCCGGACGAGTCCGCGATGGAATAACCGGGAGCAGAAGGCGTTGCAAACAATCCGACTGCAATGGTTCCCCAGATGCCGTTCAGGCAGTGCACGGCAACCGCTCCGACAGGGTCATCAATATGAAGTTTGTAATCCAGCAGCCAAACACCAAAGACAACAAGTAGTCCTGAAACAAGTCCGATTACGATCGCACCAAAGGCATTTGTAACATCGCAGCCAGCCGTGATCGCCACAAGTCCTGCAAGGGATGCGTTGAGGCACATGGAAACGTCTGGCTTGCCATATCGGATCCAAGTTAAAAGCATGCATGCAACGGTTGCTATTGCTGGGGAAATTGTCGTCGTTAAAAAGATAGAACCCAGCTGGCCGACGGAAGTTGCGGCTGCGCCGTTGAATCCATACCATCCGAGCCAGAGGATAAAAACGCCAAGTGCTCCGAGAGCAATATTGTGGCCAGGGAAGGCATTGATCTTAATAATTTTACCACCGGTATCTTTCGTGAATTTTCCAATTCGTGGCCCTAAGATCTTAGCACCGATCAAAGCAGAAATTCCACCCACCATATGAATGGCGCAGGATCCGGCAAAGTCATGGAAGCCCAGGCTGCTCAGCCAGCCGCCACCCCAGATCCAATGAGCTTCGATCGGATAGATCAGCGCAGAGATAATCGCAGAGTAGACGCAGTAAGATAGGAACTTCGTGCGTTCCGCCATAGCTCCGGATACGATCGTAGCTGTTGTGGCGCAGAAGACCAGGTTGAATACAAAACTGGAAAAGTTGAAATCTGCATAAGCGGAAAAGAGATCAAACCCCGGCTTTCCGATCAAACCGATTAAGTCTTCTCCCATCATCAATCCAAATCCGATCAGAATAAATACAACCGTTCCGATGCAGAAATCCATCAGGTTTTTCATAATGATGTTGCCGGTGTTCTTTGCCCTTGTAAAGCCGGCTTCTACCATCGCAAACCCTGCCTGCATCCAGAATACAAGCGCAGCTCCGATCAAAAACCAAACATCAAAAACTTCAGTTCCCATGATTCATCGCCTCCTTTTTTGCATAAAGAAAAGGCGCCTTTGGATTTTTCCAAAGACGCCCTTGCCTCTATGGCGCAGATGTTATCGCAAAATTTACACAGCGTCAAGCAGAAAAATTTGAAAAGTGTATTTTTGTGAAATGCGTTTAGAAAGATTCGCGAATGGAAAAAGGAATTGTGCAAAATAGTCAGTGCATTTTTATTGACAGAAAAAACACATTGGGTTTAAAATTTCTTTAATGAGCAAAGGCGTTCATTTTGATGCAGAGAAAGTCTGCACCGAAATGAGCGCCTTTTTGTTATCGAAAAGGGGTTGGATCATATGAAAAAAGAAGGACAGGTACGAATTCCATCCGGCTGTGCAATAGCAGCAGTCATCTCCACCGAAGGAAAGAATATCTCCGGCGGCTTGATCACAGAGGCGATGCGTCCGATGCATGACCGTTCTAATGGACTAGGCGGTGGTTTTGCTGGTTACGGCATCTATCCGGAGTATAAAGATTTTTATGCACTGCATATGTTCTTTGATGAGAGAACGACAAGGAAAAACTGCGAAGCATTTTTAAAAGAACGCTTTGAGATCGTCCATTCTGAAGTGATGCCTACGAGAAAGATTCCGGCCATCACCGACGAACCGATCATCTGGCGCTATTTTGTGGCACCACTCAAGTCAGCTGTTGCGGCAATGCAGGTGGAGGAAGAGGAATATGTTGTCCGTGCCGTTACAAGGATCAATACGGAGATGGACGGTGCTTATGTTTTCTCGAGTGGGAAAAATATGGGGACGTTTAAAGCGGTCGGTTTTCCGGAGGATGTCGGTACCTTTTACCGTTTGGATGAATATGAAGGCTATTCCTGGACGGCGCACGGAAGATATCCAACAAACACCCCGGGCTGGTGGGGCGGAGCGCATCCTTTCACTTTACTGGATTTTTCCATTGTCCATAATGGAGAAATCTCTTCCTATGATGCGAACCGGAGATATATCGAAATGTTTGGATATAAGTGTAACCTGCAGACGGATACAGAAGTCATTACCTACATTCTGGATTATCTGATCCGTGTTCAGCATCTGACTTTAGAAGAAGCGGCAAGTGTCATTGCTGCACCTTTCTGGAGTACGATCGACCGGAAAACAGATCTTGTGGATAAAGAAAAACATATCTATCTCAGGACTCTTTATCCAAGCCTTCTAATAACAGGACCGTTTTCTATCGTTATGGGATTTTCAGGAGGTTTGATGGCTCTCAATGACCGGCTCAAACTTCGGTCAATGGTCGTTGGAGAGAAGGATGACAAAGTCTTTATAGCAAGCGAAGAAGCGGCGATCCGTACGATGGAACCCAATGCGGAAAACATCTGGGCTCCGAGCGGAGGAGAACCGGTGGTCATCAGAGTGAAGGAAGGGGTTCAGCTATGAGTATCAATTTTTTATATCCGGAATTTGAAGTCATAAGGAATCAGGACCGCTGCATCACATGCCGTGTTTGTGAAAGACAGTGCGCAAATGAAGTGCATTCTTATAACAGCCGCTTGGATAAAATGATCAGCGATGAAAGTAAGTGCGTAAATTGCCAGCGCTGTGTTTCACTCTGTCCGACCAGAGCGCTTAAGATCGTAAGGAGCGATTGCGCCTTAAGAGAAAATGCCAACTGGCAAAACGATTCTATCAGGGAAGTATATAAACAGGCGGAGAGCGGAGGCGTGCTGCTTTCTTCCATGGGAAATCCGAAACCGCTGCCCGTTTACTGGGACAGAATGCTGATCAATGCTTCCCAGGTCACCAATCCTTCCATTGACCCGTTAAGAGAGCCGATGGAGACCAGGGTGTTCCTTGGAAAGAAAGACGGAAAGCCGGAACGGGATGAGAGCGGAAAACTGATCTGCAATCTTCCGCCTCAGTTAGAACTGGATCTTCCGGTGATGTTTTCTGCTATGAGTTATGGTTCGATCAGTTATAACGCTCATGCTTCTCTCGCAAGAGCAGCAACAGAAATGGGGACCTACTACAACACTGGTGAGGGCGGACTGCATGAGGACTTTTATCAATATGGTCCACATACGATCGTTCAGGTTGCATCCGGACGCTTTGGCGTACATGAAGACTATTTAGCAGCAGGTGCTGCAATTGAGATCAAGATCGGACAGGGCGCAAAACCGGGAATCGGCGGACATCTTCCGGGCTCTAAGATCGTAGGCGACGTTTCCAGAACGCGAATGATCCCGGAAGGCAGCGATGCAATCTCCCCGGCTCCTCATCACGATATTTATTCAATTGAAGATTTGAGGCAGCTGGTCTATTCCTTGAAAGAAGCGACAGAGTATAAAAAGCCGGTCATCGTAAAGGTTGCTGCAGTTCATAATATCGCGGCGATCGCCAGCGGTATTGCCCGAAGCGGAGCAGACATTATTGCGATCGATGGATTCCGCGGCGGAACAGGTGCAGCACCGACCAGGATTCGGGATCATGTTGGTATTCCGATCGAGCTTGCGTTAGCAGCAGTTGATCAAAGGCTCAGAGATGAACGGATCCGAAATAATGTTTCGCTTGTTGTCGGAGGCAGTATCCGTTCAGCAGCGGACATCGTCAAAGCCGTTGCACTGGGGGCAGATGCCTGCTATATCGCAACCGGCGCACTGCTTGCTCTTGGCTGTCATCTGTGCAGGACCTGTCAGACGGGCAAATGTAACTGGGGAATTGCAACGCAGCGGCCGGAGCTTGTCAAACGGCTGAATCCGGATCTCGGCTGCCAAAGGCTCGTAAATCTCCTGACTGCATGGAAACATGAGATCAAAGAGATGATGGGTGGCATGGGAATCAATTCAATCGAGGCTCTGCGTGGAAACCGGCTGATGCTGCGCGGCGTAGGGCTGACAGAAAAAGAGCTGGAAATCTTAGGGATCGCACACGCTGGAGAGTAAACATATCAAACGGGATAGTTTCAACAAGCTTGATAGAAAAGGACGATAGATCATGAAGCGAGTTTATGTAAATGAAGAATGGTGTCTTGGATGCCACTTGTGTGAATATAATTGTGCCTTTGCCAATTCCGGTCTGGATAACATGGTGGAAGCATTAAAGGGGAAAAAGATTTTCCCCCGGATCCATGTGGAAGGGGATGAAAAAATCACTTTTGCAGTCTCATGCAGACATTGCGAAAATCCTCTTTGCATGAAAAGCTGTATTGCCGGCGCGATCTCAAAAAAAGACGGAGTTGTCTGCGTAGATCAGGATAAATGTGTTGGCTGTCTGACCTGTGTTTTGGTTTGTCCTTATGGTGCGCTTGCACCGAATGAGGAGGGGATCATGCAAAAATGTGAACTATGTTTAGAAAATGCATGCGGAGAACCAGCCTGCGTCAGCGGATGTCCGAATAATGCCATCATATATGAAGAGAGAGGTGAGGAGCTATGAAGCGCTATGTCATTATAGGGAATGGAGTGGCAGCAGCTGCCTGCATCGAAGGAATCCGCAGCATGGATCCTCAAGGAAGCCTCACGGTGATCTCGGAGGAGAATCATGAGGTCTACTGTCGTCCATTGATTTCCTATTACCTGGAAGGAAAAACCGATGCTGAAAAAATGAAATACAGGGGTGCGGATTTCTACGCTGAAAAGAATGCAAAAGTGCTCTATGGAGAAAAGGCGGCTGCAATCGATATCGAACGGAAACGGGTCGTAACGGATAAAGGAAATGAAATCGCCTATACCGATATCTGTATTGCCTCCGGCTCTTCCCCGTTTGTGCCTCCGTTTGAAGGACTTGAGACGATTACGGAACAATATTCCTTCATGACAATGGATGACGCGTTCGCTTTAGAAAAAGCGGTTTCAGAAGAATCCCGTGTTCTGATCATTGGAGGTGGTTTGATCGGACTGAAATGTGCGGAAGGTTTGAGAGGCCGCGCGAAAGAGATAACCGTCTGTGATCTGGCAGAGAGGGTTCTTTCGAGTATCTTAGATACGGAATGTGCTGCTTTAATGCAGAGGCATCTGGAAGAAAACGGGATCCGATTTTTGCTGGGAGACAGTGCCAAAGCATTTGATGGAAACAAGGCTGTTATGAATAGTGGAAAAGAAGTGGAGTTCGATGTTCTTGTTCTTGCTGTGGGTGTTCGGCCGAATACACAGATCGCCAAAGAAGCTGGATGCGAAGTGAACAGGGGAATCGTGGTTGACGATCATATGAAAACCTCTATGGAACATATCTATGCTGCCGGGGACTGCGCAGAAGGCGTGGATATCACTTCGGGAGAGCATAAAATTCTGGCAATCCTTCCAAATGCATACCTGCAGGGATATTGTGCCGGGGTCAATATGGCAGGCGGCACGGAGGTGTTTGATAAAGGCATCCCGATGAACTCCATCGGATTTTTTGGACTTCATGCCATGACTGCCGGAAGCTATTATGCTGCCCCCGATGGCGGAAAGATGTTTGAAGAAAAAACAGACAGTTCCATCAAACGATTGTTTACAAAAGATGGCTTCCTGAGTGGATTTATCCTGATCGGAACCGAAGAGAGAGCGGGGATCTATACCTCCATGATCCGAGAGAAAGTCCCGCTTGCTGATGTGGATTTTGAATTGCTGAAAACAGCTGCAACGAACGCAGCGTTCACTGCAGAGAAACGGAAAACAGATTTTGCGGCCGCACATTAACACCGCTCGAAGTTTATCAAAAAGAAAGAGCAAGGATAGAAATGAGAGAAAAAAAGATGACGATTATTGATGCCAGCGGAATGGAATTCAAAGAAATAAATGAGAAAATTCGGAGGTCCGGAGACGACTGTACGATCACCGGCTGCTGCGGGCAGCGATTTATCGGAGCCGGTATGAGCGGAAAAAATATTGTGATTGACGGAGTTCCGGGAAATGCGCTCGGAGCATATCTGAATGGAGCTTCGATCACGGTGAACGCCAATGTGCAGGATGCTGTCGGCGATACGATGAATGAAGGGGAGATCGTAGTATATGGAAATATAGGAGATACGGCCGGTTATGCGATGCGCGGTGGACAGATTTTTGTAAAAGGAAATGCAGGATACCGCACCGGCATCCATATGAAGGCCTATCAGGAAAAGGTTCCGGTTCTGGTGATCGGCGGTGTAGCGGGCAGTTTTTTAGGCGAATATCAAGCCGGCGGCAAGATCATTGTGCTGGGATTGAATGCAGGACAGAGAAAGATTGTCGGTTATTTTCCATGCACAGGGATGCATGGAGGAAAGATTTACTTGAGATCGGATTGTAAAGATGTCGTTTTTCCAGATCAGGTGGATGCGCGACGTGCGAATGCAGAAGATCTGGAAGAGATCCGAGAGTATATTGAAAAATACTGCAGATTATTTGGTGAGAGCAAAGAAACGGTGTTGAATGCCCCGTTTACGGTCGTGACACCGGATACGAACAATCCGTACCATCAGATGTACATTCCGAATTAGAGAAAGGAGAAGGAAATGGCAGCGTTTGACCGAGTGGAATCAGGCTATCCGGAAGTTGATCAGATGCTGGACAATATCCGGATGGGAGACAATGTGGTCTGGCGCGTTTCGTCGCTGGATCAGTTCCGCGTGTTTGCAGAAGCATTTGCAAGACAGGCGGTAAAAGATCATAGAAATATTATTTATATTCGATTTGCAGAGCACGAGCCGATCCTTCCTGAAATCGAAGGCGTTCGTGTTGTGCATATGAAACTGACTCACCTTTTTGAGACTTTCACGATCAATATCCACAATTTAATTGAAGAAGAAGGAAGAGATGCATTCTATGTGTTTGACTGCCTTTCGGAGTTGGAAGAAGCATGGTCCACAGATCTTTTAATGGGAGACTTTTTTCATCTAACCTGTCCATTTCTTTTTCAGCTGGATACAGTGGCCTTCTTCCCGGTGATCCGGGGACGGCATTCCTTTGATGCGATCAAGATCATCCGTGATACGACGCAGCTGTTTATTGATGTTTATCCGGGAAATACGTTGGTTGAAACGGATGACTTTTATATCAGACCTGTCAAAGTCTGGGAACGCAGATCGCCTACGATGTTTGAACCGCATCGGTTTGAAAAAAGTACCGGCCACTGTCGTGCGGCAAGGGAAGGCGTTGAGATCAGCCGCTTCTATCAGCAGATGAACAAGTCTGTCCAGGATAAGGATAATCAGAATATCGACAGTTGGGAGAGGTTTTTTCAGCTGACCAAACTGAAATATGAGAACGGTATGGATGTGACCGAAGAGTGCAGCAGGATCTGCGACATCATGCTGACACGGGATGAGAGGATGCGCCAGCTGATCAAAGAAAATTTCCTCCCGGAGGATTATTTTGAGATTCATTCCCGCATGGTTGGAACGGGTATGATCGGCGGGAAAGCCTGCGGTATGCTTCTTGCGAGAAAAATTACGGAAAACCATAGACCGGATATTTTCCGGAGGATCGAACCACATGATTCTTTCTATGTCGGTTCGGATGTGTTTTATACCTATATCGTTGACAACGGATTCTGGGATCTTCGGATCAAGCATAAAACGGAAGAGGGCTATTTCGCACTCGCAGAGCAGGTTGCGGAAGAGATCAAGAAAGGAAAATTTTCAGAAAATATTGAGAATGAGTTCCGAAATCTTCTCGACTACTATGGTAATGATCCGGTGATCGTGAGATCCAGTTCTATTTTGGAAGATGGCTTTGGAAATGCATTTGCCGGGAAATATGAGTCAGTCTTCTGCGGCTGTCAGGGAACATTGGAGGAGCGGCTCGAGGAATTTGAAAATGCTGTCCGAACCGTTTATGCAAGTTCTGTCAGTCTTTCCGCATTGGATTATAGAAAAAGACGCGGGCTGGAAAAAATGGACGAACAGATGGCGCTGCTTGTACAAAGAGTATCCGGTTCCCGATATGATAGCTTCTTTATGCCCTGCGCAGCAGGAGTTGGTTATTCCATCAGTCCGTACCGTATGGGATGCGAGCATCCGGAAGACGGAATGCTGCGTCTGGTGGCCGGACTTGGAACGGCAGCTGTTGACAGACGGACCGGATCCTATCCCCGTATCGTTTCTCTGGATGATCCATCAAAGGTCATGATCACTTCGATCGCGGAGCGCCATCAGTTTTCCCAACGGCTGATCGATGTGATCAGTGAAGAAAAAGGGGAACTGGACAGCTGGCAGTCAGATAAGGTGATCGATTCCCTTCCGAAGTATCAAACAGACCTTCTGTTCTCTCATGACTATGAGGCTGAAAGGTCTTTGAGGGACCGTGGTATCCGCCGGCAGGTGCAATTTGTGACCTGCGAAGGGCTGGTAAAAAATGATGCTCTGATGAATGATATGCGTGGCATCTTAAACCTTCTTCATACGCATTATCAGCATGCGGTGGACATTGAATATACGATTAACGTATCACAGGATGGAGAGTATGTTGTGGACCTTCTTCAGTGCCGACCGCTGCAGCAGACCCGTGACGGGGAGTCGGTCACGTTTCCAAAAAGAGAAGAATACGAACAGGCCATTATTGAGACAAAAGGTGTTTCGATGGGATTTTCCCGCTGCTTCAGCGCGGATATGATCGTCTATATTGATGCGATCGCTTACTATAAAATGCCTTACGCAGATAAGTTTAAAGTGAAGTCTGCGCTTTCTGCGATCAACTGGAAATTACGGGGGCAGAAGAAACATATGATCTTGATCACTCCGGGACGCATCTGTACGTCTTCGCCGGAACTGGGAGTCCCATCTTCTTTCGCAGAGATCAGCGAATTTGATGCGATCTTTGAGGTTTCGGAAAGCAGGGCTGGTTATATTCCGGAACTAAGTTATGGAAGCCATATTTTCCAGGATCTGGTAGAAAGTGAGATTTTATATACCGCTGTTTTTGAATCCGACAGTACCCTGGAGTTCCATCCGGAGTATTTGATGGAAGGAGAAAACAAAATCAGCGAATACTTCGACCAGGGCGAGGAGTTAAAGGATATTGTTTTTGTGAAGGAGTGCGTAGGCAGCGTCAAACTTTACTATGATGTTGCAGAAGAACGCCTTCTGATCACAGCGGATAAAGCAAGATAGGAGATTTGATCACAAATATGGGAATTCATGAGGAGTGCGGCGTATTTGGAATCTATTCACAAGAAAAAAGAGCCCTGCAGAATGAGGTCTACCTGGGGCTCTTTTCTCTGCAGCACAGAGGGCAGGAGGCAGCCGGCATCGCAGTGAATGAAGACCGAGTGATCCGCTGCAGAAAAGGCTTAGGTCTTGTACATGAGGTCTTTGGAGAACGGGAACTTAAGGAACTCGGAAAAGGGCAGATCGCTGTAGGACATGTGCGCTATTCCACCAGCGGGAGTAATGACGCCTTAAATGCCCAGCCAATGGTCGTTAAGCATATTAAAGGCCAGCTGGCACTTTGTCATAATGGGAATCTGACGAATTCCTATGAACTTCGGAAAAAGCTGGAATTAAACGGCTGTATCTTTCAAACGACGAGTGATACGGAGGTTATCTCATATATCATTACACAAAGAAGGCTGCAGGCGGCTTCGATTGAGGATGCCGTCTGTGAGGCGATGTCAGAACTGGACGGCGCCTATGCTTTGGTCATGATGAGCCCGGCGAAGCTGATCGCGGCAAGGGATCCCCATGGCTTTCGTCCCTTAGTGATGGGAATGACACAGGAAGGAGACTATGTTTTTGCTTCTGAGACCTGTGGACTTGATGCGGCGGGAGCTGCTTATCTTCGTGATATCGAACCTGGAGAAATTGTAGTCGTTGATAAGGAGGGTGTTCGTTCCATTAAAAAACATTGCGGACAGAAGAAAGCCTTGTGCGTTTTTGAGTATATTTATTTTGCCCGTCCGGATTCTAAAATTGAAGGCGCATCTGTTCATGAATCCAGGAAGCGGGCAGGACACTATCTGGCAAAGCGGTATCCGATTGATGCGGATATCGTTGCCGGCGTTCCGGACTCCGGGCTGGATGCAGCTCTAGGCTATGCGGAAGGGTCTGGAATTCCCTTTGGCGTCGCCCTGATCCGCAATAAATATATCGGAAGAACGTTTATCGCTCCGGAAGAGGCGGGCAGAGGCAACCAGGTTATGATGAAACTGAATCCGGTCTCTTCGGTCGTCGCCGGAAAAAGGATCGTTCTGATCGATGATTCCATTGTAAGGGGAACTACATCCAAACGAATCGTTCATATGTTAAGAGCGGCCGGGGCAAAGGAAATCCATATGCGGATCTCCTCGCCAATGTTTCTTCACCCTTGCTACTACGGAACAGATGTGGATTCGGATTCCGGACTGATCGCAAGGGAACATTCAATCGAAGAAATCTGTGAAATGATCGGCGCGGATTCTTTGGCTTTCCTTCCGGTGGAAGATGCCCTTCAACTGGTTCCGGAGATTCCTGCCAGAGATTTTTGTGCCGCTTGTTTTGATGGAAACTATCCAACAGAGATTCCTCTCGTTTCTGAGAAAGAGCGGTTCGAATAGACTTTAGAAATAGAGTGTCCTCTTTTTCAAAAAGTAGTATAATCATTTCATGGACACGGGAAAAGCTTTACCGGAAGAGAAATTCAGCCCATATATCTCAAAGCTGGGTGCCTGGGCACTTGCCATAGGCACTGCGATCGGCTGGGGCTCATTTGTTGTAATGAGCAACAGTTATCTTGCTGAGGCCGGTCCGTTAGGTTCCGGCATCGGTCTTATTATTGGTGCGGTCATCATGGTCGTGATCAGTAAAAACTACCACTATATGATCAATTGCTTCCCGGATGCCGGCGGAGCTTATGCTTATTCGAAAGAGGCGTTTGGCTATGACCATGGTTTCCTCACAGCCTGGTTTTTAGGTCTGACTTATTTCGCTATGTTCTGGGCAAATGCAACGTCTCTGCCTTTGTTCGCCAGATATTTCTTTGGGGACATCTTCCGCTTCGGTAAATTGTATACGATCTTCGGGTATGAAGTGTATCTGGGAGAAATCCTGCTTACAATTGCAGCTATCTTTCTGATTGCACTGTTGTGCTCGAAATGTAGAAAAGCTCTGAATGTGATCATGATCGTTCTTGCGCTGCTGTTTACTGCAGGCATTGTTATTACATTTGCTGCTGCAATGGCAGGGCATGGAAGCACCGCCTTTTCCTTTGCACCTGGCTTTACTCCAAATAAAAAAGAGCTGATGCAGATTGTACGGATCGCAGCGATTTCGCCCTGGGCTTTTATTGGCTTTGAAAGCATCTCTCATTCTGCGGAAGAGTTCACCTTCCAGCGGAGCAAAGTCTTTCGCATCCTTGTTACGGCGATCGTTTCCGTAACGGCACTTTATATTTTTGTGATGCTGCTATCTGTTTCGGCTTATCCGGCTGAATATGGAAGCTGGCTGGAATACCTGAAAGATCTCGGCAATTTAAGCGGCATTGAAGGGCTCCCGGCATTCTATGCAGCGCATCATTATCTGGGCAATTTCGGCGTGGCACTTTTG
Organism: Lachnospiraceae bacterium; assembly: GCA_045546255.1. GTDB lineage: Bacteria > Bacillota > Clostridia > Lachnospirales > Lachnospiraceae > RGIG5612. The sequence goes on from JAZQCK010000035.1 coordinate 85,244, forward strand.
ATCGCAGTCTTGCTGGCATTGATCGTAACCAGCCTGATTGCAAATATTGTTGCACTCAGCCGCCTGCTGTATAAAATGGCGGAAGATTCCATCCTTCCCAAATCCCTTGCAATATTAAATAAGAACCATATTCCGGCGAGGGCGATTCTTGCGATTGCGGTGATCTCGGCCGTCATTCCATTCTTCGGGCGAACTGCAATTGGCTGGATCGTGGATGTCACAACGATCGGTGCGACCTTGATCTATGGCTATGTTTCCGCTTCTGCGCGAAAGATCGCCAGGATCCGGAAAGATAAAAATGAAATAATTACGGGCACCATTGGGCTGATCCTGATGATCCTCTTTGCAGCTTATCTTCTGATTCCGAATCTCTTTTCCGCGGGAGAGATGGCAAAGGAAACCTACTTCCTCCTGATCATCTGGGGCGTTTTGGGATTTATTGTCTTCCGTATGATCTTGAAACGGGATTCGAAGAGAAACTTTGGAAAGTCGATCGTCGTTTGGATCGCACTCATCTCGATGATTCTCTTTGTTTCGCTCATCTGGATGAACCAGTCCATGATCTCTTCCGCCAGCAAGGCGATGACGACGATCAATGAGCACTATATCGAAGAGGGCGACCTTTCGGATGCACGTGCAGAAGATGAGCAGTTCATGGAAGAGCAGGTGGCACAGATGGAACGGGCGAACACGACAACGACGCTTGCCGTTACAGGTTTCTTTGCCTTGTCCCTTGTGATCCTGCTTACGAACTTTGCCTATGTAAATAAACGGGCGCTGCAGAACGAAGAAGCGCTCGGCGCAGCAAGAGCTCTGGCCAACCGGGACCCTTTAACCGGGGTCAAGAGCAAACATGCCTATGCGGAGGCAGAAGAAAAAATGAATGCGGAGATTGCAGCCGGCGGAGCGGAAATCTTTTCCATCGCGGTCTGCGATGTCAATGGATTAAAATATATCAATGATACCTATGGGCACAAAGCCGGGGACGAGTATATTAAGAAAGCCTGTATGATGGTCTGCGAAATCTTCCAGCATAGTCCGGTGTACCGGATCGGCGGGGATGAGTTCGTTGTGATCATGCATGGCCCGGACTTTGAACACAGAGAGGCCTTGATGATGGAACTCCATGATCAGTCAGCGGCTCACATCGGAAGCGAAGATGTTGTTGTGGCAGGCGGTCTTTCTGATTTTATTCCGGAAGAGGATCCGGATGTCCGTGCCGTTTTTGACCGTGCAGATGCAAGGATGTATGAAGAGAAACAGGCACTTAAAAAAATGGGCGCAAAGACAAGATAAAAATAGTTGGGGTATAAAATGGGTGTTTTCAGCGAATATGCGGCAACGCAGGACAATGAGAAATGGAACGAACTGACAGAAAGACAGCTTCCTTTAGATCTTCGGAAGGAGGATGTACGAAGTCCATTTGCAAGAGACTATACCAGAATTCTGCATTCGCGTGGTTATCGTCGGATGAAAAACAAGACGCAGGTCTTCTTCAATATCGATAAAGACCACATCTGCACGCGGATGGAGCATGTTGCGCATGTAGAGTCTGTCAGTGGAACGATCGCAGGGTATTTGGGGCTTAATACAGAGTTGACCAAAGCCATCTCGATCGGACACGATATCGGACATGCGCCGTTTGGCCATCAGGGAGAGCGGGTCTTGGATGAGATCAGCTGTAAACATTTGGGTAAAAGTTTCTGGCATGAAAAGAACGGGCTTCATTTTGTGGATGATGTGGAGCTTCTTGCAAACAGCTACAATGAAAAACGAAACTTAGGACTCACCTATGCCGTACGTGACGGCATCATCTCGCACTGCGGCGAAGTAGACCAGAACGGTCTTCATCCGAGGGAAGAGCTGATCGACCTTTCAGAGTTTGAAGAGCCGGGACAGTTCCAGCCTGCAACCTGGGAAGGCTGCGTTGTTAAAATTGCAGATAAGATCGCCTATGTCGGCAGAGATATCGAAGATGCGATCAGCCTTGGTTTCATTGATGAAGAGGGCAGGCAGCAGCTCCTTAAGATGGCAAGAATGCATGATGAAAAGGTGATGAACACAACGGTCATCATGTATAACCTGATCCAGGATATCTGTGAAAATTCCAGTCCGGAAAAGGGAATCTGCCTAAGCGATAAATTCAGCGACCAGCTGAATGAGATCAAGGAATTTAATCTCAAATACATTTATCGAAATAAATTATTCGAGCCGTATCAGGAATATTCGATCCTTGTGATCAACCAGATTTTTGAATCGCTTCTTGCCTTATATGATCCTGAGGATATTTGGACAACCATAGCGAAGGAAAAACAGTATAAGCCGGATACGATCGATTCGTTTGAAGGCTGGCTGGCAGAATACTGCGATCCGGACTATGTTCCGGAAGGTCCGTTAAAAGAGACTTCCGAAGGATGCAGAAATAAAAAAATCTACGGAAGGCTTGAGACGAAAGAACTCTATGTGCAGGCAATCATTGATTATATTTCCGGCATGACCGACCGCTTTGCAATCAAGGTGTTTAATGAACTGCTTAAATATTAGGAAATCGTATGAGATCTGAACAGCTGAAAAAACAAAAACACAGTAATGGGCAAACTTGCGGCAGGAGTAGCCGCTTTGGTGCTCGCTTTGCTAATGGTCTTCGGCTTGAATGGTGCAAGCGCAGCCGCAGATGAAAGCGACGCCTTTGTCATGCCGAATAATGGCATTCCGGTGCTCATTTTGAATATTGATGAGTCGCAAGGCACGATTGACGGGACTCAGATGCGCGATCGGATCACCGCCTAGCTTGGGGATGAGATGAATTTTGAATTTACTCCACGCGGTGTTCCTGTGGATGTGGTTATGACAGGTGAGCAGGATTATTTTACGATCCGCACAGACCCTGAAAAAGCACAGATGGATGCCATAGGCTATGAATCAAAAGATGAAAGTATTGCCACTGTGGACAAATATGGAATTGTTACTGCTGTTGGCCCAGGAGAGACAAGCATTCTGGTGACAACATATCGTATTCAAAAGCAGACCGCGGTGACCGTGGTTGTGACCGAGCCTGTAGAGCCGGTTGAACCTGCAGAGTATTTAATAGATTCCGGCGCGAAGAGTACCTGGAATAGGGGAAGCGGTGAAGGCACAACAATCGTTGTGAAACGGAGTATAGAAGATGAGACCTGTTTTGCGCATTTTACCGGGGTGAAAATCGATGGTAAGGAATTGAAAAAAGGCACGGACTATACAGCAAAACAGGGAAGCACAATTGTAACGATCCTACCGGAAACGCTTGAAAAGCTATCTGCTTTGCTGTTGATATTGATTGTCGTAGGTGGCAAAAGAGCAAAACAGTAAAATGATAATAATCATCATCACATGGAGCAGGGAGGCCTGCTCCTTTTTTTGAATTCTTAACGATATTTGACAAAGGGATACAAGTTGATAAAATAGAAAGAAATAGAAAAGAAAGAAAATAACTGATAAAAATAGAAAAGAGGTTCATATGGCAAGAGATACTGTATTTGCTCCGTCTTTTGGAAACCGTCCCGCTCAACTGGTAGGCAGAGAGGAGATCCTTGGGAATTTTCTGCGAGGACTGAAAACAGATCCCGGAAGCAAAGAACGGGCAGTGCTCTTCTTAGGGCAAAGAGGGTCTGGGAAAACCGTGCTCCTTTTGGAATTTGCCGATCTCGCCAAAGAAAACGGATTTATTGTAGCGTCTCCAACGATTGTCTCTTCCGGAATGCTGGAGCGTATCGTTGAAAAGATACAGGACGAAGGGGAACAGTTTCTAAGAAACAATCGAAAGAAACTCAGCGGAGGCAGCCTTGGTGCTTTTGGCTTTTCGGTTGGCCTGCAGTTTTCGGAAAAGGAGCAGGAGAAAAAAAGCTTTTCCTATAAGCTTTCAAAGTTATGCGATGCGCTGAATTCAAAAGGAAAAGGGGTGTTAATTCTGATCGATGAGGTGCAGGCTAATAGCCCGGATTTGAAAGAGCTGATCATTGCATATCAGGAAATGGTTGGAAGAGACAGCAATATTGCGCTTGTTCTTGCGGGACTGCCGGGAGCCGTTTCAAGCACTTTGAACGATAAAGTGCTGACCTTTTTAAACAGGGCAAGGAAAACGGAATTAAAAGAACTCAGAATCAGGGATGTGGATGCTTATTATAAGCAGGCCTTTTCCAAGATGAAGATAAACGTACCTGATTACATGCGAAAAGATCTTTCTGAAGCAACCAAGGGTTCACCGTATATGATGCAGTTGCTTGGTCACTATTTGACGCTCTTTGCAGAAGACGGGCAGATTGTTACAGATAAGGATTTTCGTCAAGCGCTCCAGGCTGCAGAAGAAGACTATATCAACGATATCTGTCGGACGACGCTGCATACACTTTCTGAAACGGATGAAATATTTCTACGGGCAATGGCGCAGGACGATGACATCAGCAAGGTGGCGGATATTGCTGAACGAATGGCTGTTAAAGCAGATTATATTCAAATCTACAAAAGGAGGCTTCTTGATGCGGGGGTGATCGAACAATGCGGTAGAGGAATGCTGAGGTTTGCGGTACCGTACTTGAGAGCCTGCCTGCTGGATGATCTAATGCTGGATGAGCAGGAACTGCTAACCACCTATCGAAGTCTGGATTCCACCCAGAAAAAGAGGCTGATGACATATTTGAAAAAACTAAGAACTGTTAAGTAGGCTTGTGCTCTCTTTCAATAATACTGAAAGTCAGATACAGGTGCAGAAGATCGTCTCTATTTTCTAATTCGTTATCCGTGATCTCGCGGATCCTCTTCAGCCGATAGATCATTGTGCTTCTTTGAATAAACAAATTTTTTGCTGCCTGAACAGTGTTCATGCGGCAATCTAAATATACGCGGAGCGTCTCTAAATAGGATGTTCCGTTTTCTTTGTCATACTGTTCCAGACGGTAATAGATTGGTGAATAGAGATGGCCGAGATCAGAGTTTTCGGTCAGCATGTTGTAGATGTACTGAAGGGTGTATCTGGAAAACCAGTGGATCCATTCCATTGGCTTTTCGCTCATTCCAATTGTAAGGGCCATTTCTGCCTGCCTGTACATGATCTGGAGATTGTAAAAATCGTCCGAGTAGTTACTGATGCCGATGCGAAAGTTGTTTTCCCTGACAAATAAACTAAGAACATCCGAGAAACTTTCCAGAGAACCGGAACGTGTCTCGTTAATGATCAGGACAATATGATCCTGATAAGGAAAGGCAATTGCGGAAGGGAAGAGTTCGGAGGCCTCACTTGCGTAGTAATCCAGTGAAGAAATAAATAAGTCATCCGGACTGACATGGATCGAGGCCAGCCGGTAGGAGTTTGTATATGTCCAGGAGATTCTTTTTAATTCGCTTTCAATTGCCTGGCGATTGGTTTTTCCTGTTTCTAAGGCTTCGGCGAGAAGACGGGAAAGACCGTCCCCTGGTGCTACGTTCTGAAGAGAAAGTTGGTTGAGGCTTTGGATGAAATGCTGCGAAAGATATTCTAACAGAGCTTCGTCTGTACTTCTAAGCGGACGAAGGCATTCTGTAATGATCACACGAAAAAGGAAGTGGTCATTCCGAAAAATATTTTTAGCAAGGACGCGGTGCGGGAGCATTTCACCTTCGTAGTAAAATACATCTTTCAATTCGGAAATACGCTTATATTCCTTGTCATATTTAAATGCGCTGATAATATCCTCTGGTATTGCAAAATCATCGGAGGGGAGATCAGGCTCCGGATAGCCGCCATACTTTTTGTTGATCTCATTTTGATAAATGATATGCAGTTCATTATTCATTATGGTAAGACCATTTTCAAAAATATCTGAGGAGATATCCAGCATTTTTTGATATCTTTGGCGAAGGTGACTGATAAAAGCTGCAGCATATAAACCGTTCTCCCACTCGTCAAAAAGATCAAAAACAGAATTCACCTGCTTAAAATGAGAAAGCAGAGAAGACTTTTCATTTATCACAAGCAGATGGTCGATTTTATCGGCGGTTCTTTTTGTAAGTGCACCCAGAGAAATGCAGGCAGTGTTTTTTTCAATCTGTTTTATCCGGTTAAAGTCTTTCGCTTCCCCTATGTATAGTTTGTCCGACTCAAGAATAGATTCTCCTTCGCAAAAAACGGGCCTGGAAAAGATAAGCGCATCAGACGAAGACTTAAAAAAGCCTATATTTACAATATTTACAAGGCGATCCCTGATAATTTCTAATGATAATTTCATAACAAAACTCCTTTGGTCACAGTGTACAAATTGAAAGATGAAATGTCAATCGGCATGTCGTATTTACGATAGGGGAACTGCAAGGTAGAATTTGTCTGTCAAAAGTGATCGGCAGTGAAGACTGCGACTAAAACAGTTTGTAATATTTTAATCATATAGAGAAGAAGCATAGGAGGATTTAAAAATGCCTGAGAACAACGGACCACAGTTTGATTTTAAAGCAAACTATTTAAATTTTTTGAACCATAAGCCAACCAGTCTTGTGCCAAATGCCTTTGTTGGAAATAAGGTTATGGGATTTGGAGCAGTCAATGGACCGTCAATTGAAAAAGGCGCACAGTTTGGTGACTGCATGGATGGTTTTGGAATCCGCTGGGAATATCCGGCAACTGGTGACGGAGCAGCAATTCCGGCAAATGATGTTTTCGTTCTGGAAGATATCTGTGACTGGAGAGAAGTGGTTAAGATCCCGGATCCGGCTGAGTTTGACTGGAAAGCAGCTTACGCAATGGAATGCCAGATGATCGGAGAGCCGGACAGAGAGCATGAAGTTGTAGAGTTTGGCTTTGGTAACGGTGTTTATGAGCGCCTTGCAGCTCTTATGGGATTTGAAGAAGCTCTTTATTCTATGGCAGCAGAGCCGGAAGAAGTTAATGCACTGTTTGAGGCAATTACGGATTATAAAATTAAAGCGTTGGATTATATTATTGACGCATATCATCCGGATACGATCATGTACTATGATGATGTCTGCACAGAGCGTTCACCATTCTTCTCGTTAGATACGTTCCGTGCCATCGTAAAGCCGCATCACAAACGTTTTGCAGATGAGTGCTGGAAGAGAGGCATTATTCCGATGTATCACTGCTGTGGAAAAGCAGAATCTCTCGTTGAAGATATGATCGACATCGGATGGGCTGTATGGTCTTCCGTTCAGAAAACAAACGATATTGCAAGCCTGATCGAAAAATATGGCGATAAGATCGGATTCTCCGGCGGATATGATTCCACAGGCCCAGTAAGCCGTCTGGATGCTTCCCAGGAGATGATCGACGCGGAAGTGAAAAGATGCATTGATGAATATGGTAAATATCATAAAGCATATTGCTTCTTTGGATTCAAATATTCCGGAACTCTTGATCCGGCAAACACGGCAAGAGAAATGGGCAAGATCGTAGAATCCATGATGAGACAGTCATTTGAAAAACTGATGAGCGAAATGCCACCACAGCAGGCTTAAGAAAAGCTGATTATGGGATTGTAGAGGGGATTATATGAAAAGAGGGCAGCGAGGCCCTCTTTTTACGTATATTTGATTGAAGCTGTTCGCCTTACATATCGTTTAGCTTCAAATGTTTTACTTTTCGAAGCGCGATCATATTGATCACGATCGAAAAGACAGCTGTGATCACCGCTGCGTAGAGCCAGGGGGAAAAACTGATTCCGTGGAAGAAATACAGAGAATCCTGTTCGAGTGTGCTGATGATGATATTTCCGAGAAGGGATCCGATTCCAAGCCCTAAGACGATTCCAACGATCGTTGTTAAAACACTTTCCATGGAAACATAACGCAGCACTTCTTTGGTGGTGAAGCCATTGATGCGCATGACAACCAGTTCGCGTTTTTTTCTGTTCAGGTACATATTGACCAGATTCAGCAAAACGAAAAATGCCAGCATTCCGGATGCGACGATCAGAACAAGCGTTATGATCGTAAGAACCTTGGTCAGCGAGCTGTAATTTTTTTTCACTTCATCTTTTATCGTAACAGTATTGTATCCCGGAATGTCTCCGACAATTGCATCGATTTCTTCTTTGTTGAGCTCTGAGAATGTCCAAAGAACATTGTCGACAGGCTCTCTGCCGAATGCTTTTTGGAAGGCTTCCCGCGACATAAAGAAGTTACGGCCCATTTTGTTATCAAAAATGCCGGAGACTTTTACTTCGCGAGGTGACATATCTGTATCGTAAAACGTGATGAATCCGCCCACTTTATAACCGTTTAGCTCTGCAAACTTTTTCGGGACGATCACACCTTCGTCATCGAAGGTTAGCTCCTCATCGCCATATGCAGACTTCAGTTCAAAACCGGCTTTGATCATTTCGGGGTCAGAGCAGTAAAGCTTGGCAAGATGCATGGAGTCTTTCGCTTTATATCCATAATTGCCGACTGCTAAAGGCATTGCGTCAATTCCTTTTTCGCTCAGAGCTTTAGAGATCTCCTCTTCGGCCTCGGCATTGACGTCGGGCTCAAAAGCAATTTCCTGTTCATATTTCATTTTTACATCGAACTGTTCATCCAGAGCTTTATTGATGCTGTAGCGGATATGGAACCCGATGACCAGCAAAGTACAGCAGCCGGCAATGCTGATGGTTGTGATCAGCACGCGCCGCCAGTCTGTTGCAATATTGCGGAAGATCAATCTGGAATATAGCGAAGAGCCTTTTGTGGAAGTGCTCTTTGAAGCCTTTTTCTTACCCTTAGGCAATTCATATTGCATCAGTTCTCTTGCTGTCTGTCTGAGCAGATGGATGCAGGCCCAGCAAACAGCTGCGATCGCAAGCAGAATGCCGGCAATGACCACGATTCCAAAAAGACCGGCTTTAAAACGCGGCAGCACACCCTCTGTCATATAGAAGTTCCGGTATGTGCCGAGGATGATCTTTTGAACCAATGTATATCCAACTGCAGTACCAAGCAGTATGCCGATCAGAGTAGAGCTTGTTCCAAACAGCAGATATTTCATGAGCACTTCTTTATTGAAAAAGCCCAAAGCTTTTTGCGCACCCACCAGTGTCCGCTGTTCTCCAATGATACGGCCTAAGGTGACATAGATGACCAGAGCGCCAACCAGGATAAAGACAAGGGCAAAGGTGATTCCCAGCTTAGCCACATTTCCGGAGGATTGTTCAACATGGGCAAAGCCGCCGTTTTCTTTTGCACCTAACATGATGAAGTAGCAGTGTGGAAGATCCTCCAGCTGTTTTTTCGCATCTTCTAATTCCGCCGCACCATCGGCATATTCTGCTTCTGCCTCTTTCAGTTTTTCTTCTGCCTCGTCCAGCTGCTTCTTTCCTTCTTCGAGTTTTAAAACGCCGTCATTATATTCTGCCAGCTTTTGTTCGTAGAGCGCTTTGCCTTCGTTTAGCTGTGCAAGGGCAGCGTTAAACTCGGCAAGGCCTGCGTTGTACCGGGCCAATCCTTCGTCATACTGTGCCTTTTTGCTGTTATATTCTGCAAGGCCGGCATTGTACTGGGAAAGTGCATCGTTATATTTAGCCAGTGCATCATCATACTCGGCTTTTTTCTCAACATATTCGTTGTGCCCGTCGGTCCATTGTTTCAGTTGTTCACTGACCTGATTATAGAGTGTGACGATTTCGGTTTCTTCTATCCTGGCGATTACTTCTTCATATTTATCTGCTTCATCAATCTTTTCAAGGAGCTCTGCGATTGCGTTATAAAGGGCCGTTCTGAACTGATCAACGGAAACGATAGCGGCTTCCAGATCGATCGTTACTTTCGAATCTTCAACCCCTTCCACGCTTTCAATGACTGCAAATTGATAGATGGATAGGTTTGGATCACTTGCATCATCTACATGTTTGCTTTCTGCCCACTTGATCTTTGCGGCGTCTTCTTCGCTGATGATCTCTTTAAGGGCGTTTTGCATCTTTTGGCGGACGTCTTCTTTTTTGTCTTCTGCCGTGTTATAGGCATCGGTTAATGTTTTATTGGCCACGTCCAGCTTGGCTTTTCCATCGTCCAGCTGGGATTTTCCATCCGCTAGCTGAGCAGCCGCTGCATCGAGTTTTGCCTTGCCTTCATCCAGTAATGCTTTTGCACTGTCAAGCTGTGCCTTTGCGGCACTCAGTTTGGCAGCATATTCAGCCCGCAGTGCTTCTGCTGCATTCAGCTGCGCGCCTCCTTCGTCCAACTGTTTTTTTGCTGCCTCCAGCTCTTTCAGACCATCTTCATATTTTTGCTTGTTTGTCTTAAGCAGTTCAGTGTTTTCGTCCAGCTCTTTTCTGGCATCCGCTAATTTTTGTTCGCCTTCATCAATCTTTTCCTGCATGGAGCTTCGGATGCTGTCTTCCCGTTGTTTTTGCAGCTCTTCGTTGAGCGGCTCCAGTTTTTTCTTCAACGGGTCTACAATGTTGTGATACTTTTTGCTGAACATGAAACATTCCGAGGCACCTTTTACACGGATTTCAGCCTTCATAAAACATCCATCCAGTTTTTCCAAATCGAACGCCTCTTTATTGACCAGCACATATCTGTCGCCGGGAACATAGTTCCGCCTTCCGAAATGATCCGGATGGACCACGCTTCCTGTGATCAGAAAATCTTTTCCTGTGAGATAAGAGAGAAGTTCACCTGCAGAGTCTGTCACGCTGATATGGTCTCCGACAGAAAGAGAAAGTCCACTCATGATTTCTTCTTCAACGACACATTCGTTGCATGTTTGAGGCAGTCTGCCTTCTTTCAGTTCGACTTGATTCAGCTGTTCCGTAAGAGAAACTACACCCACGCTTTCCTGCAGGTTATCTTTTTTAATGTTTCCGTTAATATAATAAAGGCCTTCTACCAGCTCTACGCCTTCTGTATTTTCGAAAGCTTTGATATCCTCTTCGCTTAAAAGAAGCGTAGAGGTGATTTCGATGTCACGGAAATTATGTGCCCTGTAAAACTTATCTGCACTGCTTCTAAGTGAAAAAGCAGCAAAATTAATGCCCAGGAAGGAAGCAGCTGCCAGTAGGGCGATGATCAGGATCGAAAGATAGGAAACGATCTCTTTTTTGATATTTCGAATTGTGTCTTTTAATTGTGTCTTTTTCATTTATCTACCAGGAAAGCTCTGTCGCGGATACCGGATTGAGGTTCCATTTGATACTGGCGATCTTACCTGAACGGAGTTTTACAACTCTGTTTGCCATTTTTGCAATTTCTGCATTGTGCGTAACCATGACGACGGTCGTGCCCTGGTTTTTTACAATGTCTTCGATGACCTTCAGCACTTCCTGGCCGGTCGCAAAATCGAGTGCGGCTGTCGGCTCGTCTGCAAGGATTACACGAGGTCTTTTTACCAGCGCTCTTGCAATTGCGATTCTTTGCTGCTGTCCGCCTGAAAGCTGCGCCGGGAAATTGCCTGCTTTTTCAGCCATTCCAACTTTTCCTAATGCTTCGAGCGAAGACATTGGGTCTTTTACAAGCTCTGCAATAAATTCCACATTTTCAAGAGCCGTAAGGTTTGGCATGAGATTATACGCCTGAAAGATAAAGCCGACGTACTGTCTGCGGAACATTGTCTGTTCAGCATCGGTCGGATGGGAGTAATCTTTTCCTTCAATCAACAAAGTGCCGTCCGTCAGGAAGTCCATCCCACCGATGATATTCATCATTGTGGATTTACCACAGCCGGATTCTCCCAGTACAACGACAAATTCGTTTTCATAAATATCCAGATCAATGCCCTTAAGAACTCGTGAGATGCCTTCTCCGGAAGGGAACTCTTTAATGATATTACGGAGGGAGATCAGGACCTTCTTTTCTTCCCCTGTATCTACGATCAGACCTTTTTCTTCGATCGTCATAGCAGCAAGTGCGGCCATTCTTTCGCAAAGCTGAAGGTCTTCTTCGCTATATAAACTTCCGTCGAGTTTGTTAATGATCTGAATGCAGCCGACGGCATTATGCAGATTGTTTAAAGGGACACAGATCATCGAGTGGGTCACAAAATCCGGGCTATCAAACACTGTACCTTCAAAGCGCGGATCATTTTCCGCATCTTCGATCTGAATCGAGCGATTGTTTAGGATGACATCCGCTTCCGTTCCGCTTTCTGCAGAAATGCTGACTCCGGTAATGTCGGTGGGGCCTGTAAAGAACAGGGGGAATAGACGGTCCGTTTTATCGTCCCGGAACCACAGAATGCCGGCTTCGCTTTTTAAGAACTTGATAATAATTTCCATGCAGCCGCTTAAAGCCTCATCAAGGCTTTCTACTTCAAGAAGCTGCTCCATGATCTGCCAGATTGCTTTCGTATAACGTGAACTGTTATTCATCTTTGGCTCTTCTTTCCTTTGCTCAGTCTTGCTAGACCTTTTACCGGGTAAATATTATTCTTCATTGTAACATATTTACCTGTCTTCAGAATCATAAAAGCGAACGAGAACACACAGAAGTTCCATGCGTGTGGAATCACATCGGAATATACAACAATATTGCATAAAACGAGAAGAAATGAGGAATATTTATTGAATAAAGTGCATAAACTTGCAGAAATATGCAAGAAAAGTGTATACAAATGACGGATTTTGAGTATAATGGTGAATATTGCAAAAAAAATATTCACATAAAGGCCGAAAAAACTTTGCAATATAAGGGTAAAAGACGTATTATGAACAAGATATTGTAAAATTTTATTTCTTTATATTTAAAAAGAATTTTTGGTCAATTTAGTGATAGCGGTATTGAAACAATCAGCACAAGATTGACATCAAAAGAGAAAGAGGAAAGACATTATGAAAAAAGAAGATATCAAAAAAGTAGTTCTGGCATATTCAGGCGGATTGGACACCTCCATCATTATTCCGTGGTTAAAGGAAAACTATAATAACTGTGAAGTCATTGCGGTTTCCGGTAACGTCGGGCAGGCAGATGAGCTGGAAGGCCTTGAAGAAAAGGCAATCAAAACAGGTGCTTCCAAACTTTATGTTTTAGATCTTACAGATGAATATGTTGACGAATATATTATCCCGACAATGAAGGCGGGAGCAATCTATGAAGACTATCTTCTGGGCACAAGCCATGCGCGTCCGTGTATCGCAAAAGGTCTGGTTGAGATCGCGATCAAAGAAGGCGCTGATGCGATCTGCCACGGCTGCACCGGAAAAGGAAACGATCAGGTTCGTTTCGAGCTGGCGATCAAGCACTTTGCTCCGAATATGCCGATCATCGCTCCGTGGCGTGAGTGGGATCTGAAATCCCGTGACGAAGAGATCGACTATGCAGAAGCACATAATGTTCCTCTGAAGATCAACCGTGAGACGAACTATTCCAAAGATAAAAACCTCTGGCATCTTTCCCATGAGGGATTAGAACTTGAAGATACAGGCATTGAGCCGGATTATGATAAACCGGGCTTCCTTGAGATGGGCGTATCCCCATTCAAAGCTCCGGATGAGCCAACCTATGTGGAACTTGCTTTTGAGCAGGGCATTCCGGTTGCACTTGATGGCGAAAAGATGAGTGCAAAGAACATCATCTTAAAGCTGAATGAACTTGGCGGAGCAAACGGCATTGGTATCATCGATATCGTAGAAAACCGTCTCGTCGGTATGAAGTGCCGCGGTGTCTATGAGACCCCTGGCGGAACGATCCTTTATCGTGCGCATGAAGCATTAGAGAGCATCTGCCTCGACAAATACACACTTCATGAAAAACAGAAACTTTCTATCACCTTTGCAGAAGTTGTTTATAACGGACAGTGGTTCACTCCGCTCCGTGAGGCCCTTTCCGCATTTGTTGATAAGACGCAGGAAAAGGTAACTGGTAAAGTTAAACTGAAACTGTATAAAGGCAATATTATCAAAGCCGGTGTATGGAGTGATTATTCTCTGTACAGCGAAGAGATTGCAACCTTCGGTGAGAGCGATTATGACCAGAAAGATTCTGCAGGATTCATCAATCTCTTTGGTCTGCCGATCAAGGTGCAGGCGATCGTTGACGCAAAGAACCAGAAATAAAGAGGTATTCTATGGCGAAAATGTGGGCCGGAGTCACTTCCGGTGAAACGGCGAAGATCGCGGACGATTTTAACTCCTCGATTTCCTTCGACAGCAAAATGTATAAGCAGGATATAGCAGGCAGCATGGCACATGCTGCCATGCTTGGTAGTAAAGGGATCATTGAAGGCTGGGAAGCGGACTACCTGATCGATGGCCTTCGGACAATCTTAGATGACCTGGAGACAGGAAAACTGGAGATCGATCCTTCCTGCGAAGATATCCATATGTTTGTGGAGCAGGTCCTGACCGAGCGGATCGGCGAGGTGGGAAAGAAGCTTCACACGGCACGCAGCCGGAATGATCAGGTCGCATTGGACCTCCGTCTGTATCTGCGCGAAGAGATTGATGAGATCTCTGAAAAACTGAAAGCGCTGACGAGTATTGTGACTGATAAGGCAGAGGCTTATAAAGATGCCATCATGCCAGGCTATACGCACTTGCAAAGAGCACAGCCTGTGACCTTTGGACATCATCTGATGGCCTATGCGCAGATGTTTTTAAGAGATATCGACCGCCTTGCAGATTGCAGAAAGCGGATGAACATTTCTCCGATCGGAAGCTGTGCGCTTGCGGGAACTACCTATGAGACAGACCGCAGGTATGAGGCAGAAAAACTCGGCTTCGACGGAATCTGCATGAACTCCATGGATGGTGTTTCCGACCGGGATTTTGCTCTGGAGCTCTCTTCGGTGCTTTCCATTGTCATGATGCATCTTTCCCGTTTCAGTGAAGAAATCGTTTTGTGGTCTTCCTGGGAGTTTAAGTTTGTAGAGCTTTCCGATGCATTCACGACAGGCTCTTCCATTATGCCGCAGAAAAAGAATCCGGATATGGCGGAACTTGTCCGCGGAAAAACGGGAAGAGTTTACGGTGATATGATCGGACTATTTACAACGCTTAAAGGACTTCCGCTCGCTTATAATAAAGACATGCAGGAAGACAAAGAAGGGATCTTCGATTCCTGCGAGACTGTGAAGAACTGCCTTGATGTGTTCTGCGGAATGATTGAAAGCATGACGGCACGCACAGACAACATGATGAAGGCGGCACAGAACGGCTTCATCAATGCAACGGATCTTGCGGATTATCTGGTGAAAAAAGGAGAGGCCTTCAGAAATGCCTATAAGATCTCAGGACAGATCGTTGCGGAGTGCATGGAAAAAGGATTGGTGCTTGAGACATTCCCACTGGAAGATTACAAGAAGCATTCGGAACTTTTTGATGCAGATGTCTACGAGGCGGTGGACCTCAAAGCCTGCGCCGAGAAGCGAATCAGCGAAGGCGGTACGTCCGTGCAGTCCGTTGAAAACCAGATTGCATTTGTGCGCAGTCAATTAGAACGTTAAAAAATACAGCGTCGGGCCTCCCATGTAAGTAATAACTAGTTGACCGGCGTCGGGAGAGCATGTGTGTCTTCTTCAGGAAAACTTCTTCAGTTTTCGGAAGAAGACCACATGGTAGGCCCGACGCCGGTAGAAGTAATAATTTATAGATTGGATTTTTCATAAATGAATAAAGTATTTATCGACGGAAGTGCCGGGACGACCGGCCTTAGAATATTTGAGCGGCTCAGCGGCAGGGAAGATATCTCGCTGATCCAGCTGACAGAAGAAAAACGAAAAGATCCGAATGCGAGAAAAGATGCGATCTTTGAAGCGGACATTGCATTCCTTTGCCTTCCGGATGATGCAGCAAGAGAAGCGGTTTCCCTTTCAGAAGGTGCCGATACCTGCATCATCGACACCTCTACGGCTCACAGAACAGCAGAGGGGTGGACCTACGGATTTCCGGAAATTGGTGGCTTAAGAGAACAGATCAAAACATCAAAGCGAATTGCAAATCCGGGATGCCATGCAAGCGGTTTCATTTCACTTGCAGCGCCATTGGTTGCAGAAGGGCTGATCTCACCGGATGTGCAGCTTTCCTGCTTTTCCCTCACCGGCTATACCGGTGGCGGAAAAAAGATGATCGCTGACTACGAGGTGGACAAACCATTTCCTTTGGAAGCACCAAGATTATACGGACTTAGCCAAAGCCATAAGCATCTTCCGGAAATGACGAAATATTCAGCTCTTTTAAAAGATCCGGTCTTCTGTCCGATCGTTGCAGATTTCCCTTGCGGAATGGAGGCGGTCATCGCCCTTACAAGACAGGAAACAACAGCTACGATTCAGGAAATTAAAGAAGCATACAAGGCTTACTATCAGAACGGCCTGGTTCACTTTAAAGAAGACGCAGACGAAAACGGATTCCTGACCGCAAATGCGTACGCAGGGCGCGATGATATGGAGATCAGCGTTTTTGGAAATGAGGAACGCATTTTGTTAGTCTCTCGTTTTGACAACCTTGGAAAAGGTGCATCGGGAGCTGCGCTTCAGAACATGAATATTGTGTTGGGACTGGATGAGAGTCTGGGACTAAATGTATAGGAGTATATCAATGAAAATAATCGAAGGCGGCGTATGTGCCGCAAAGGGATTTACGGCGAATGGAGTTCGCTGCGGAATCCGGAAAAACAAAGATAAAAGAGACCTGGCGCTGATCGTAAGTGAAACGCCGGCAGCTTGCGCGGCAGTTTATACGACGAACCTCGTAAAAGGCGCGCCGATCGCAGTGACGAAACAGCATATTGCTGACGGATATGCACAGGCAGTCATCTGCAACAGCGGAAATGCCAATACCTGTAACCCAAACGGAGTTGAGGTTGCAGAAGAGACTTGCAAATTAATCGCGGAAGAACTCGGCCTGAAGAAAGAAGACATCGTGATCGCATCGACCGGTGTCATCGGACAGCCGCTTGACATCACGCCGATCAAAGAAGGAATCCCATCTCTTGTAAAAGGGCTCACAATGGAAGGCAGCTCTCTTGCGTCAGAAGGCATTATGACGACCGATACGGTCGAGAAAACGATCGCTGTGGAATTTGAAATCGGAGGGAAGGCCTGCCGCATCGGTGGAATCGCAAAAGGAAGCGGAATGATCCATCCGAATATGGCAACAATGCTGGTGTTCATCACATCGGATGCAGCGATCACTCCAGAGCTGCTTCAAAAGGCACTTTCGAGTGATATCGCTGATACCTTTAACATGGTAAGCGTCGATGGCGATACTTCTACGAATGACATGGTCACTGTGCTTGCGAACGGCATGGCAGAGAATGCGCTGATCGCAGAAGAAGGCGAGGACTTTGCTGCTTTCATGAAGGCACTGAATACGGTTACTGTTCATCTTTGCAGGATGATCGCAGCTGACGGCGAAGGCGCAACGAAACTCTTAGAATGCCGGACGTGTGGTGCGGCGGATAAAGAAACTGCGAAGACAGTTGCGAAGAGCGTGATCTGTTCGAGTCTTTTGAAATCCGCAATGTTTGGTGCGGATGCGAACTGGGGAAGAGTTCTTTGCGCGATCGGATATTCCGGAGCTGATGTCGATGTCACAAAAATTGATGTCGACTTCGAAAGCAAAGCCGGAAGGATCAACGTCTGCAAGAATGGTGGGTCAGTCGACTTTTCTGAGGAGAAAGCAAAAGAGATCCTGCTGGAAGATGAGATCAATATTTTGATCGATCTAAAGAGCGGAGAGGCATCCTCCACAGCCTGGGGATGCGATCTGACGTATGATTATGTTAAGATCAACGGAGATTACCGTACCTGATCGTAAAAGAGTTTTAGAAGAAAAAGGAAGTAAGAAAATGACAAGGTTTTTATCAAACATGGACAGAGCGGAGATCCTGCTTCAGGCCCTCCCGTACATTCAAAGATATGTCGGCAAAGTTGTCGTGGTCAAATACGGCGGGAATGCCGCAGTTGATGAACACATGAGAGAGCAGGTCATGGAAGATATCGTTCTGCTCTGGGCGATCGGCGTTAAGGTTGTTTTAGTGCATGGCGGCGGCCCGGAGATCAGCGGCATGATGGAAAAGTTCGGAAAAGAATCCGAGTTTGTTGACGGACTTCGCGTCACAGACGAAGAGACGATCGACATCGTACAGATGGTGCTTTCCGGAAAGGTGAATAAAAACCTGGTCAACCTGCTTGCAGTCAAAGGCGGAAGAGCCATCGGACTTTCCGGAACGGACGGTCACTTGATCGAAGCGGTGAAGAAAGATGAACGCCTTGGCTTTGTCGGAGATATCACGAAAATCAATATCGATCCGGTCGTAGGGCTTTTGAAAAATAATTATATACCGGTCATTTCCACGGTCGGATGTGACGATGAAGGAAACAGCTACAATATCAACGGCGATACGGCAGCAGCTTATCTCGCGGGCGCATTGAATGCAGAACGTCTCATCATGATGACCAATATTTCCGGCATCATGGAAAACCCGGAGGATCCGGATTCCCTGATCAGGGAGCTGACGGTGGAAGAGGCAAAAGGACTTTATGATTCCGGTGTTGTCTCAGGCGGCATGATTCCGAAGGTGGACTGCTGTATCAGCGCTACGGATATGGGCGTCAAAGGCGTTGTTATCTTAGACGGACGTGTGCCGCATGCGATCCTTATGGAGCTCCTTACGAACGAAGGTGCCGGAACAAGGATCCGCGGACCGCGTGAGGATGAAGAATAAGAAGCTGATCACTTAGCAAAGAAAGAGAAGATAGAATGGAAGCAAATAAGATCATCGAACTTGATAAGCAATACGTTGCCGGAACCTATAAGCGTTTTCCTATAGAGATCGTTTCTGGTAAGGGGTCCCTTGTGAAGGACAGCAACGGAAAAGAATATATTGATATGGGATCCGGAATTGCGGTTACCAGTTTTGGAGTTGCAGATGATGAATGGCAGAAAGCAGTCACGGAACAGATTTCCAAAGTACAGCATATGTCGAATCTTTATTATACGGAACCTTGTGCAAAACTGGCACAGATGCTCTGTGAACGGACTGGGATGAAGAAGGTCTTTTTCTCCAACTCCGGAGCTGAGGCAAATGAGTGTGCGATCAAAGTGGCAAGAAAGTATGCTGCTGAAAACAAAGGCGCAGACTGCTATACGATCGTAACATTGAATAACAGTTTTCACGGTAGAACTCTGACGACACTTGCAGCAACCGGACAGGATCATTTTCATGAACTCTTTCAGCCTTTAACGCCGGGCTTTGTTTCAGTGGATGCTGGCGATATGGAGCAGCTCAAAGCGCTTTCCGAAACAACAAAGATTGCAGCAGTTATGATCGAATGCGTTCAGGGCGAGGGCGGAGTGGTTCCGCTTGATGAAGCATATATCAAAGCGCTTTCTGCGTTTGTAAAAGAAAAAGATATCATCTTGATTATTGATGAGGTGCAGACCGGAAATGGACGGAGCGGAGCGCTTTATGCATACCAGAAGTTAGGACTGGCCCCGGACGTTGTTTCCACAGCCAAAGGCCTTGCAGGAGGACTTCCGCTCGGCGCAACGCTGCTTAGTGAAAAAGTCCAGAACGTGCTGGGCTTTGGAGACCATGGCAGCACATTTGGAGGGAATCCGGTTTGTGCGGCTGCAGCGATCAGCGTTTTAAGCCGAATCGATGATGCATTAATGAAAGAAGTCGAAGAAAAGAGCAAGTATATCTTCGAAACCCTTTCCGGAGCAGCAGGAATCGAGAGCGTAACAGGTCTCGGGCTGATGATCGGAATCAAGACAGCAAAGCCGGCTGGCGAGGTGCTTTCTGCCTGCATGGAAAAAGGCGTCCTTTGCCTTACGGCGAAAGAGAAAGTGCGCTTGCTTCCAGCGCTTAATATTCCAATGGAGCTTTTGAAAAAAGCAGTGGAAGTGATCAAAGAGGCAGCTGCTGAGTAAACCTTTTTTGGAGCATGTTATGACCAGAGCAGAAGAGTTTTTAGAACTGTATAAGAAACTGGAGGCGTCCGTCGCTAATCACTATGGTGAAAAAAAGGAAGGCGGATCCGTCGCAAGACTTGGGAAACGCGCGGAATTCCGTTATCTTAGAGAGGAACTGGATTATGTCCGCGATGTCAGAAACCTTCTTGCCCATAGACCAAAGATCAGCGATGACTATATGGTGGAGCCATCCGAAGGGATGATCAAGCTGTTAAAGACCATCATTGATAAAGTGGAGCGTCCGGCGATCGCCGGAAACATCATGGTCAAGATGGATCAGGTTTTAAGCTTTAACAAGGGGGATTTTGTCCTCCCTGCTTTGAGACAGATGTATGACCGTGGCATTTCGTTTGTTCCGATCCTGAACGAAGGAAAGGTCTGCGGCGTGTTCAGTGACAGCATCTTTATTCACTGTACGATCACAGCCAAACATCCAATGGAAGAAGGCACGATGTTCTACGAGATCGAAGACGAGATCGGCCTTACAAGTAATCAGGCCGTTCAGTTCGTCTTTATAGAAAGAGATACACCGGTTGATGAACTGAGCGATATGATTGAAGAAGCTGAGCGGGAACATCGGAAAGTCGGGATGATCTTCGTTACGGAGCATGGGAAAGAGTCTGAGAGATTACTTGGGATCATTACTGCATGGGATGTGGCAGCGGCATATTAATACTGGGTGATTAATTGGACACGTAGGGGTGTATTGTTATACTGCAACCGAAAGTCAGAACACGAAATCGAGGTGCAGTATGAAGAAAATATATATCGTTCGAATTTTTGATGAAGGTCCGCGCGCCGGAGAGTATGAATTCTGGGATAGAGCTCTCGCAGAAATTATGTATAACTCGGCAGAAGTTGCGGAAATGTATGAGACCGTAGGCAGCCGCACGGCAGAAGTTGTACAGAGCTGCTAAAAGCTGATGTAGGAATTGATTCTGCAGCGGCATAAATAAGACTTGAAAAAAGGAGAAGAATACAACATGACGATTGCAGAAGAAAGCCTCGCTTTACACTATGAGAAAAAAGGAAAGATTGAAGTCATCTCAACCGTTCCGGTGAATGATGCAAAGGATCTTTCCCTTGCATATACTCCGGGGGTCGCAGAACCCTGTCTGGAGATTCAAAAAGATATTGAAAAATCTTATGAGCTGACACGGAGATGGAACCTCTGTGCAGTCATCACGGACGGAAGTGCTGTTTTAGGTCTTGGAGATATCGGACCGGAAGCAGGCATGCCGGTCATGGAAGGCAAGTGCGTGCTGTTTAAAGAGTTTGGCGGCGTAGATGCCTTCCCTCTTTGTGTCAAAACACAGGATGTAGATGAGTTTGTTAATGCGGTCTATCTGATCTCCGGAAGTTTCGGCGGGATCAACCTGGAGGATATTGCGGCTCCAAGATGTTTTGAGATCGAAGAAAAGCTGAAGGCCAAATGCGATATCCCGATCTTCCATGACGACCAGCATGGAACTGCTGTGATCACGCTGGCCGGTTTGATCAATGCATTAAAGGTCGTCGGCAAAAAGAAAGAAGACATCCGAATTGCTGTAAGCGGAGCCGGAGCTGCTGCAACTGCGATCACCAGACTCCTTCTTCATTTCGGCGTGAAGGATATCACGATGTGCGACCGGAAGGGAGCGATCTATGAGGGCAGAGAAGGACTGAATGATGCAAAGGCTGCAATTGCTAAGATCACCAACCCGAATAAACTTCAGGGAAGCCTTGCGGATGTTGTAAAAGGTGCAGATGTCTTTATCGGCGTTTCTGCTCCGGGCATGCTGACCAAAGAGATGGTTTCGACCATGGCAAAAGATGCGATCGTCTTTGCCTGCGCAAATCCGACACCGGAAATCTTCCCGGATGAAGCAAAAGAAGGCGGCGCTCGTATCGTAAGCACCGGAAGAAGCGATTTCCCGAACCAGATCAATAACGTTTTAGCATTCCCGGGAATCTTCCGAGGAGCCTTTGATGTCCGCGCAAGGGAAATTAATGAGGAAATGAAAGTTGCTGCATCTCATGCGCTCGCAGAGCTGATCAGTGACGAGGAATTAAGTGAAGACTATATCATCCCGAAGGCTTTTGATCCGAGAGTCGGAAAGGCCGTTGCAGAGGCAGTTGCCAAGGCAGCGAGAGAGACGGGAGTGGCTCGTCTTTCCTGATGCAGCCTGTTTGTATTTCCAATGCAGATGTTCTATAATTAAGAGTGGTTAACTGAAAAGACTGGCAGAGAAAGGCCATGTTATGAGTGATTTCAATTACACAGATAAAGAATATGAATTTCATTTGATCGATGTTCCGGAAGAGGAGGCTGCTTTGCCTTCGCCGGAAGAGGCACCGGTTTTTGAAGAAAGCGATGCGATTGAAGATCAGATGGAGTTTTCCTTCCAGCCGGCAGCAGGGCCTGTTGAGGTGACAGAAGAGCCTGAAGTCAATGAGACTTTAGCATATTATAATGCCAATGCAGAAAACTATTATGAACGGACTGTCAGTTCGGATATGCAGGCACAGTATGATTTCTTCCTGAAATATGTTCCTTCCGGTGCCAGAATCTTAGACCTTGGCTGCGGATCCGGCCGGGATTCCAAATATTTTATGGACAAAGGTTTTCTGGTGACGCCTCTGGACGGTTCGGAAGCGATGTGCAAAAAAGCAGAAAGCTATACCGGGCTGAGTGTCAGGCAGATGGAGTTTTTGGATCTGAATGACAGAGAAATCTATAGTGGCATCTGGGCGTCTGCATCCCTGCTTCATCTGGAGAAAAAAGATCTTGGCAGGATGTTTGCGAAACTCAGAAAAGCGCTGACTCGTGACGGCATTCTTTATGTCTCATTCCGTAAAGGGAACTTTGACGGAATGAGGAATGGGCGCCACTATACAGACCTCACCGAGGGTGAGCTCTTTAATCTGGTCAATACGGTCGGAGGCATGAAGATCGTTCAGGCGAAAGAGTTTAAAGAAGAAAGAGACGAAGAAACAATCACATGGATCTGTGCGATTATCAAAAAATGGTAAGTTTGTTTTTAGATAATGGAGGTAAGAAAAATGAGTATTCAACAGGCACGTATTGAAGGCGGAAAAGCGTTCCGCGCACAGTGGGGACCATCGCTTCTGGTTCTTCTTCTGGAGCTTGCAGCAGTCATTGTTGCAACAACAGCCGTTTTCGGAGTCGGCGGATTGATCATTTCCGGACCGGCGGCTGTTGGCGTTTATTATTGCTATTATCAGGCACTTCAGGGAGAAAAGATCGTCTATAAGGATATGCTCTATGGAATCAAGACGAACTTTGGAGAGATCGTATTGGGCTATCTGATCAAGGCTGCATTTATATTTGGCATTGCTATAGCTGCTTATGCTTTGATGTTTACCTTTGGATTAGCTTTCATCTTTGCACCGATCGTCAGCATTATCTTGATCGTTTTGATCTCAATCGCCGCCATCGTGGCAATTATCATTTTTGCTCTTCATCTGGCTGCAGTGGAATATATCTTAATGCGTGAGCCGGATATCAAAGGTTGGGATGCTGTTAAGAAGAGCAAACGGATCATGAGCGGAAATACAGGAAGATATTTTGGTTTTGTTCTTTCCTTTATTGGATGGTTCATCCTGACAGCGATTTTCTTCCCTCTTGCAATTTTTACAGCTCCGTATTTCATGATGTCTAAGACCGTCTTCATCGGATCCATTTACGATGAAGCGGAAAGAAGAGCACAGGAGCCGGTCTATACGGCACCTCAGGCTCCGGTTTACGCAGCACCTCAGGCTCCGGTTCAGGAGGCTCCACAGGCTGCACCAGCTCCAGCAGCACCACAGGCAGCACCTGCTCAGGAAGCTCCGAAGGCAGCAGTAAAATACTGCAAGCACTGTGGAAGCCCGCTTCCGATGGAGGCAATGTTCTGCTCTAAATGTGGCGGTGCACAGGATCCGATCGTAAATAAGGCGGCTGAGATCAAAGCAGACGCAGTTGAAAAGGCAGAAGAGGTCAAAGAGGCAGTGGAAGAAAAGGTGGAAGCAGCCGCGGAGAAGATTGAAGAAGTAAAAGAAACTGTGGCTGAAAAAGCCGAAGAGGTAAAGGAAGCTGCAGAAGAAAAAATCGAAGAAATAAAAGAAGCAGTCGAAGAATAATCAATGAAAAATATGAGGCTGAGGATTTTCCTCAGCCTCAGTCTGTAGTAAGGAAAGTTAGTCGTTTATGAGTCATTTGGTTCTTGCAATCATTCTTTTTGTAGCAATGTATGTATTGCTGCTCATCTTTTCCAATCATAGATGGATCACGGTATTAGCAGCAGCGGCACTGTTCGTAATCGTCGGAATTCTGCCGCTGAAAAACATTCTCCCCGCTATTAACTGGAACGTTATCATGATGCTGGCAGGAACGATGGTCATCGTTGCCTTCTTTATCGAAAGCAAAATGCCTGTCGTGATGTCGGAAAAACTTTTAAAATTAGTTCCGAATGTCAAATGGGCAGTTGTCATGCTGAGTTTGTTCTCCGGAATCATTTCTGCCTTTGTTGATAACGTGGCGACGGTCTTAATGGTCGCACCGGTCGGACTGGCTGTCGCAAAAGAGCTCAAGATCAACCCGGTTCCAGTGATTATCTCGATCGCAGTTTCCAGTAACCTTCAGGGAGCTGCGACCTTAGTCGGTGATACCACATCCATCCTTCTAGGTGGATATGCCAAGATGAGTTTTAATGATTTCTTTTGGTTCCATGGAAGACCGGGAATCTTTTTTGCAGTAGAACTAGGTGCACTCGCGACGATCCTGGTTCTGCTTTTCCTCTTCCGCAAAGAGAAGGGGAAAGTGACCGCGCAGGCAGCAGAGAAGGTCAACGATCTGGTACCGACCTTTTTGATGCTAGGAGTAGTTGTTCTTTTGATCGTTGCATCTCAGTTTCAGAATAAACCGGAACTTACAAACGGATATATTTGCTGCGGACTTGCAGTCATCGGACTGGTGTATGAAATTATTAAAAATAAATCATTTAAGCCTGCCTGGGATGCATTGAAGACGGTTGACTATAAAACGCTGATCCTTTTGGGCGGCCTCTTTATCGTCATTGAAGGTGTTACAGAAGCAGGCGTTATCGATAAGATCGCAGATCTTTTTATCAAGATTGGCGGAAATTCCGTTCTTCTGATGTATGTTCTGATCGTTGTGATTTCGATCGCATTCAGCGCCTTTATTGATAATATTCCATATGTGGCAACCATGCTTCCTGTTGTACAGGGAATTGCAGCGATGCTCGGAACAGAACCATATCTTTTATACTTTGGTCTGCTGATCGGAGCAACCCTGGGCGGAAATATCACCCCGGTCGGAGCCTCTGCAAATATTGCTGGCATCGGCATTCTGCAAAAAGAGGGATACAAGGTTTCCACGAAGGACTTCATGCGCATCGGGGTTCCGTTTACTTTGATCGCCGCAGCAGTTGGCGCAATCTTTATCTGGATCTTCTGGAGTTGATTAAAAATCCTGAACATATGACGAGAAAAAAAGCGCCTCTTATGAGGCGCTTTTTTAGTCGTGTGAAAGCTGTAAATCAGGACATGAAGGAGAGGAAGTATGCGGCTTCGAGATAATCGGTCGTGTCATATAAAATACTGTCGGCAGCACCTTCGTCATAGAACGTCTTAAGATCTGCATTCTGCATGACAACCGTATAATCATCATCGTACGGCCCCTGTTCAATCAGGCTTTCCCAGGCTGCGACCGCCGCCTGATAATCGTCTTTGCTGATGGCCCAGATCTGAAGCGCTCCGAGTGCACTAATGGCATAGCTGACATAATACATCGGGCTGTCAAAATTATGGGAGACGTCACACCAGAGATACTCAAGGCCGGGGTAATAACTCGCTCCATAAGTCGCCTCGATACGGCGGAATGCGTCGTTGATCTCATCTAAAGTCATATCCGGATTTGCATAAACTTCTCTTTGCCAGTCATCAAATACACAGCCGTCGACCACAGCCGATGCGACTCTCGCAACGTTATAGGCCCTGATCTGATCAGCATCCCTTCCAAACAGAGATTTTGCTTTTTCTGTAAAGAGAAGCTGGAGACCCTGTGAATGGGTTTCTTCGAGATCAAGGCTTCCGGATTTGATCGTCGGATAAGGCATCGGAACTTGATGAAAAGCTGTAAAGTGTCCGAACTCATGTGCTAAAGTGATCGCTGCCTGAGCAGTGCCGTCATCTTTAATGTAGATATACGGTATCTGTTCTCTTGAGAGATAGATGGTATAGCCTCCATCCATGCGGCCGGAATCGTTTCCGATCGAGTAGAGATGATTGTTCCAGAAATAATCATAGGTATCAGCTGCAATCGGCGAGATGTCAGTGAGAACGCTTCCAACTTTCCCGACTAACTCAGCGGAATCGTTGTAATGAAAACTCTTGCCTGTGGAAAACATATAGGAGAAATCCTGAATATCTTCTCCATAATCTTTTGCGGCCAGTTTCATAATTTCGAGATCTGCAGGAACATATTCTCTTTCGTAGATTTCTACATCTGCATAATCGGCATAATTGTCATATCCGAATGACTTTGCGATATCTGTCCGGACATCCACCAGATCCAGGAAGGTCTCTCCAACCATAGCATTGTATTTCTTCAAACAGGTCTCATAAACTTCCAGGTACAAATCTGCATCCTGGCTATAGAATGCCTCTGAATTGTCACCGATAACATCTTCAAAAGTATAAGTCTGTCCATCGATCGTGCAGCTGGTATCCATGATGGTATCAGCCTGTGTGTAATACTGTTGGACAAGTTCATTTTCTTTTGCAAAGTAGCCGATCTGTTCCTCGTTCATCGGCTCGTAATCCAGATAGTAGTCGGCATAAACGTCGTCATTCAAAAATGCACGAAAATCATCCTTGTGTGCTCCGACGATCATTTCATGGCAAGCGCTGAAGAATGCGTCTGAGGCCTCGATCAGGATCTCATTGGCATAGGTATATTCGTCGGAATAATAATCATCATTTACGTTTTCAGAGTATTTGATGTAGGCGATGCCCTGCAGCTCATCCATCTCCAGAAGGTTATCATTCAGCTGACGATACCGTTTGAATGCCTCGTCCGTTTTGCCGCTATCATAAAGATTGAGCATTTCCTCGCAGTCATCATAAAAACCCTCTGCATCGTAGTGGTAATACTCAGGGAGAGCAGAGTCTGACTCCGGCTGTGTTGGAGTTGGGATATCGATTGGCTCAGACGGAGTAAGCGTGGAAGGTCCGTCCGGCCGTCGGCCGATATGAAGGCGCGGAATCGCACAGCCACTTAAGGAAAGCATAAGGGCGATGCACAGAGTAATGATCGTGATTCTTCTGAGATTATTATTCTTCATCGATAGGCCTGCCTTTTTGTGTACATTCTATTTGTTTTGCCTGCTTCCATATGGAAACAGTACTTCAAGTTCACCACTTTCAATTTATTCTATCAAGAATAGCGTTTCTTTCCAACGAAAAAACTTGCATGCTTCTGCGGAGTAGAGTAATATTTTAAACTGTATTATAAAAAGAAAGTATGGAGAAAATATGAGCTATAAAAGAGTATTAAGTATCCAGGATATATCTTGCGTTGGCCAGTGTTCCACAACGGTAGCGCTTCCGATCATTTCTGCCTGCGGAAGTGAATGTTCTATCATTCCCTCAGCCGTTCTTTCTACGCATACCGGCGGCTTTGAGGGCTTTACCTTTAAGGACCTGACAACAGAAATGCCGAAGATCATGAAGCACTGGATCAAAGAAGGCATTCAGTTTGATGCGATCTACACAGGCTATCTTGGAAATGTGAAGCAGATCAAGCATGTTGCAAAGATCATGGACAATTGTCTGGTTCCGGGAGGTCCGAAGATCGTAGATCCGGCGATGGCAGATAACGGAAAACTGTATACCGGTTTTGATGAGGAATATGTGGAAGGAATGAAATGGCTCTGCACACAGGCAGACATCATTCTTCCGAATATCACCGAGGCCTGTCTCCTGACCGGAATGGAGTATCAGGAAACACATGACCAGGATTTCATCAATGAACTTTTAGGACAGCTCGATGAGCTTTGCGGCGGCTGCATTATTTTAAAAGGCGTTCGTTTCAGAGAAGGCTATACCGGAGTCATGATCTATGAGGCCGGCTTCTGTTCCTTCTATGAGCATGAATTGCTTCCGAACAGCAGCCATGGAACCGGAGATATCTTTGCTTCTGTATTTACCGGCTCTCTGATGCGTCAGGTTGGAGCGGTCAATGCGGCGTGTGTGGCAGCAGATTTTACGGTCGACTGCATCAAAGCAACGGCAGACGATCCGAGCCACTGGTATGGCGTGAAGTTTGAACCTCTCCTTGGCGAACTTATTAAAACGCTGGATGAAGGAACCGCTGAATAATATTCTTGAAAGAAAAATGAGAAACCCCGGCATCTGCCGGGGTTTCGTGTACTTTTGGTAGTTTTGAATTATATCAGTACTTTGCTTAAGAAATCCTGAAGTCTCGGATCTTTCGGGTGCTCAAAGAATTCTTTTGGTGTGTTTTCTTCTTTGATCCTTCCCTGGTCGATAAACAGCATGCGGGTTCCCACTTCTTTTGCAAATCCCATCTCATGTGTCACGACGACCATGGTCATGCCTTCTTCGGCGAGGGTCTTCATGATCTCTAACACTTCACCGACCATTTCCGGGTCCAAAGCAGAAGTCGGCTCGTCAAAGAGCATCACCTCCGGCTCCATCGCCAGTGCTCTTGCAATGGCGATACGCTGCTTCTGTCCGCCGGAAAGCTGGTCCGGATATTGTTTTTCCTTATCTGCCAGATGCACCATTTCTAAAAGTCTGCGTGCATTTGCCTCTGCATCGGCCTTCTTGATTTTTTTCAGTTTCATCGGTGCAAGAGAAATGTTTTCCAGTACTGTTTTATGAGGGAACAGATTGAAGTGCTGGAAGACCATTCCCATTTTTTGGCGATGAAGGTTGATGTCGGCTTTTTTTCCGTTGATGTCTTCTCCGTCAAAGAAGATCTGCCCCTCGGTCGGAAGCTCGAGCAGGTTGAGACTCCTTAAAAACGTGGACTTTCCACTTCCGGAAGGACCGACAACAACGATGACCTCGCCGCGATGAATATCGATATCAATGCCATCAAGCGCTTTAACAGCGCCGTCATTATAATGTTTTTTCAGGCCTCTGACTTTGATCAGAACATTGTCATTATCGTTCATTCTTTCTCAGCCTCCTTTCAATCACACGCAGGATCTGCGTTAAGATGACAACGATGATCAGATAAACAATTGCCACGGCAAACAGAGGAAGAAAGGCCTCGAATGTGCGGCCTCTGATACGGTCGCCTGCTTTGGTAAGATCGACGACGCCGACATAACCGGCGATGGAAGTTTCTTTTACCAGTACGATCAGCTCGTTGAAGAGCATCGGCAGGATGACCTTGATTGCCTGTGGAATGACAATGTGGATCATCGTCTGGATATAGCTGAAGCCCAAAGATCTGCCGGCCTCAAACTGTCCTTCGTCGATGGACATGATGCCGCTTCGAAAGATCTCTGCAACGTAGGCACCGGAGTTGATACCGAATGCGATGATGGCAACGATGACACCGTTCTGCTCATTGATCATGATAACGAAGTACATGATCATCAGCTGTACGACGACCGGAGTGCCGCGAATGACTGTCAGAAACAGCTGGCAGATCATGTTGGCAATCTTTAAGATGACGTAACCGACGCCGCCTTTTTTCTGTAAGCTTTCTTTGTTCTTGTCAAAGGTTGAGCGGATGGTTGCAACGATGATACCGATGATCACACCGATGATCAATGCAAAAACTGTAATGATCAAAGTGTTTTTCAAACCATCGAGCAGCCAGGTCCAGCGGTTGTCTTCGACAAAGCAAAGATATAATTTATCTGCGAAGTTGTGCTGTATTCCCATACTTTTCCCTCGAATTAGAACTTCCGCAGAGTTTTAGGCTCTGCGGAAGGTAAGTGTTGCGGTTATCAAATCAAAGATTATTTGATGTACTTAGCGATGATCTCATCCAGTTTTCCGGATGCTTTCAGCTCGCCCAGAGCAGTATTGATCTGATCTAAAAGCTCTGTATTGTCTTTTGCGATGCAGATTGCGTAATCTTCAACGACATATTCTGTTTCAACGATCTTAAGACCCGGGTTTGCAGCAACGAAGTTTTTAGCCGGCTCGTTGTCGATAACAACACAGTCAACTTTGCCGCTGACCAGTGCCTGAACTGCATCTGCGCCTGTTTTGAATTCGGTTACATGATCATCACCGAATTCATCACAGCAGTAGATATCACCGGTTGTATCCATCTGAACACCGATCATGGCATCTGCCAGATCATCCGGAGATGCAATAGCAGAGTCTTCTTTGACGATGATTACCTGTACGCCGGTAGCGTAGGTATCTGAGAAGTTAACGCTCTGAAGACGTTCGTCAGTAACGGTCATGCCTGCGATTCCCATGTCATACTTTCCGGTCTGGACGCCGCCGATGATGGAACCGAATTCCACATCGTTGATGACGAGTTCTTTGCCGAGAGAGTCTGCGATTGCCTGTGCGATCTCGATGTCGATGCCGACATAGTCGCCGCCTTCCATATACTCATATGGAGGGAATGCAGCATTTGTTGCCATGCTTAAAGTATCGGAGGAAGCTGCCGGAGCTGCTGCGCCTGAACCTGCCGGAGCAGTCTCTTCTTTTGCGCCGCCACAGGCTGCGAGTATTCCGATTGCAAAAATTGCAACGAGTGCAAGAGATAATACTTTCTTTAATGATTTCATGGTTTCCCCTTTCCTGTGTCTTGTTTTTGATTCTATGCAGATTCGATGCATAAAATACATGGAATGACTTGTAGGCTATTTTACAACGAACATCATAAAAGTCAATGGTTTTTCATTGACTTTTAAGGAAACTTTCTTTATTTTTATGCAGAAAAAATTCACAAAAATGAATAATTTTGCGTTTGCATCAGGTATTAAGGACCATACAGCAGTTTTCTCCAAGTTTTTCTTCGATGGAAGATTTAAATTCATCCAGCAGAGAAAGTGGGACGATTGCGAGGAAGGTCCCTGCAAAACCACCACCGTTCATACGGACCGCGCCCTTCATTCCGGGGCCCGCTGAGCCATCTAACTGCTTTCCACCTAAAAGGGCAACTGCGGTGCGCATTGCGATATCCAGCTTGTTCTCTTGAGGGTTGCTTTGTGGAATAATATTGGCAAGTTTGGTCCTGGAGGAGATCCCGGATGCATTTGCCAAAGATAAAAAGAGTGTCATATCGTTGTTTTTTAAGGCTTTCGCTGCATCTTCCGCGCGCTGGGATTCCTCGTAGAAGTGCAGAGCCCTGAGGTATGGCCGTTCACCCAATTCTTCGGTGATGGAATCCTTGCTTGCCATGATTTCAGAAGCTTCGATTTCCTGGAGCACTTTTTTGCCGAGCATTTTTGCAACATTTCCCATATCCTTCGGAATTGCTGCATAATCCGCGGTCAGATCGTCATGGCTTCCGCCGCAGGCCACGGCACAGAGCGCATAGCCGGCTTTTTGAAAATCAAAATCAATCTGTTCTGTGGAAGGGTTTTTCGGATCGCTGAAGTCAAAGAAGACAACGTTTCCAATCGAAGAAGCTGCCTGGTCCATCAAGCCGCAGGGCTTTCCAAAAAAGCGGTTTTCAGCCTCCTGGCCAATCTTAGCAATTTCAATCGGAGATGCAGATCCCTCAAAAAACAACTCGTTTAAGATCCTTCCGAGCAGTACTTCAAAGGCAGCAGAAGAGCTGAGGCCGCTTCCTGTCAGAACTTCACTGATAATATAGGCATCAAAGCCTTTTAACTTGCTTCCTTTGAGCTGACCTTCCTGAAACCTGGTGTAAAAGCCGTAGAGGACGCCTCTTACGATCGATCTTGCGGTTCCGAATTCGGAAACATCTGGCATCAGGTCGTTCAGTTCTATTTTTATGGAAGAATGGCCCTCGGAAATGATATTTACGCTATTTGTGTTATTTAATGCATATGCGGCATAGGCTTTTAAATCCACAGATGCAGCTAAAACCTTGCCCCGCTGGTGGTCTGTATGATTTCCAATCAGCTCCACTCTGCCCGGAGCAGAGGTAAATCCTTCTGCCGGATGCCTAAAATTCTCCGCAAATGCTGCTTCTAAGTTTGTCTTCATGTCTTCTCTTAAAAAATCGCTCATTGCTGTCCCCTTATATGTACTTTATGTTTGATATCCTATGTCTGCCTAGAACCATACCATCCAACTTTATATGTACTGCATAGATGATATTATTTGCCTGAGAGAATCATATCTCCAACTTTGATCCACCCTGCGAAAGTTCTTAGTAAGCTGTGCGGCTGATACGCAGGTCGATCAAGTGAGACTGCAGCGGCACGAGCGAAAGCGCAGTGGCCTGCTTAGTCGAACTTATGCAGAGCAGGAGCGCTACTTGCTACGCACCGCAGACCGGAGTTGTTTATCAGACGTGCAGCGAACTTAGAACCTTTCGCAAGGAGCAAAGTTGGACGATATGGTTCTAGGCAGGCAAGTATTTTCAGCTATTAATTATATATCAAGTGACGAAAAAACGCGATTTATTGTGAAAAGTGTCTAAATTGTTAAGTATTTATTAAAAAACACAAAATATAGTTCCAACCTATTGACTCAACCACAAGATGTAGTATAATTTGATTTGCGACGAAGAGAAAAAAATAACAGAATTTAGGGGGATTTGAGATGAAAATTATCAAAAGAAGCGGGGAAGAAGTCGAATTTGACGCCTCAAAGATCGAAGCTGCGATCATCAAAGCAAATGACTCCGTTAACGAGTCCGAAAGAATGAAGCCGTTAACGATTCATTTGATCGTGAACGCAGTAACTGAAGAGTGCTCTTTGATGGACAGAGCACCGGGTGTGGAAGAGATCCAGGATATGGTAGAAAATCATATTATGGAGCAGAATGCTTTCAATGTAGCCCGTAATTACATCACTTATCGTTATAAAAGAGCAGTCGTTCGTAAATCCAATTCTACAGATCAGCAGATCTTAAGCCTGTTAGACTGCAATAACGAAGAAGTAAAACAGGAAAACTCCAACAAAAACCCGGTAGTCAACAGCGTACAGCGTGACTATATGGCAGGTGAGGTCAGCAAGGACATCACAAAGAGATTCCTTCTTCCGGAGGATATCGTTGATGCGCATGAAAAAGGCATTATCCACTTCCATGATGCCGATTATTTTGCACAGCATATGCATAACTGCTGTCTGGTCAACTTAGAAGACATGCTCCAGAACGGAACGGTTATTTCTGAGACCATGATCGAGCCTCCGAAGAGTTTTGCAACTGCCTGCAACATTGCAACACAGGCAATCGCTCAGATCGCCAGCAACCAGTATGGCGGACAGAGTATCTCCTTATCCCACCTGGCTCCTTTTGTACAGGTAAGCCGTGAAAAATTCTATAAAAAGATAAAAGAACAATTCAACAGAATCGGTCTGGACTATACCGAGGAACTTTTAAGTGAAGTTGTTGAAGAAAGAGTCCGCGATGAGATCAAACAGGGTATTCAGATCATCCAGTATCAGGTAACGACACTGATGACAACAAACGGCCAGGCTCCGTTCGTAACCGTTTTCATGTATCTGAATGAAGTTCCGGAAGGACGCACCAGAGATGACCTTGCTCTCATTATTGAAGAGACGCTGCGTCAGAGAATCCTTGGCGTAAAGAATGAGAAAGGTGTTTATATCACACCGGCATTCCCAAAACTGATCTACGTACTGGAAGAAGATAATGTTCGTGAAGGAACAAAATATTTTGAACTGACCAAACTTGCTGCTGAATGTACAGCAAAGAGAATGGTTCCGGACTACATCTCCGAGAAAAAGATGATTGAATATAAAGTCAATGCAAACGGTGAAGGCGACTGCTATCCGTGCATGGGCTGCAGATCCTTCCTGACACCGGACAGATCCATGGCGATGGGCAATGTTGCAAAGGCTAAGAACTATGTCGAAGGCAAAGCAAAATACTACGGCAGATTCAACCAGGGCGTTGTTACGATCAACCTCGTTGACGTTGCATGCTCCAGTGGAAAAGATGAGAATGCATTCTGGAATATCCTGAATGACAGATTGGATCTTTGCTATCGCGCATTGATGTGCAGACATAACAGACTTCTTGGAACTCTTTCCGATGCAGCTCCGATCCTGTGGCAGAATGGTGCGCTTGCACGTCTTGAAAAAGGAGAGCCGATCGACAAACTGCTCTTTGGCGGATATTCCACAATTTCTCTGGGCTATGCAGGACTGCATGAGTGCACTTACTATATGAAGGGCTGCTCCCATACCCAGGAAGGCGGCAAAGAGTTTGCACTTGAAGTAATGCACCGCTTAAATGACGCTTGCAAAGGCTGGAAAGAAAAACACAACATTGATTTCTCCCTGTATGGCACACCGCTTGAGTCCACGACTTATAAGTTCGCTAAATGCCTGCAGAAACGTTTTGGAAAGATTGAAGGCGTTACAGATAAGAACTACATCACAAACAGCTATCACGTACATGTAACCGAAGAAATCAACGCATTCGATAAGCTGAAATTCGAAGCAGAGTTCCAGGCACTTTCTCCGGGCGGAGCAATCAGCTACGTAGAAGTTCCGGATATGAAAGACAATCTGGATGCAGTTGTAACTGTTATGCAGTACATCTATGACAACATCATGTACGCAGAGCTTAACACAAAGAGCGACTACTGCCAGATCTGCGGTTATGACGGAGAAATCCAGATCGTAACTGATGAAGATGGAAAGCTGATCTGGGAATGCCCGAACTGCGGAAACCGTGATCAGGACAAGATGAATGTTGCAAGAAGAACTTGCGGCTACATCGGCACACAGTTCTGGAATCAGGGAAGAACCCAGGAGATCAAAGACAGAGTGCTTCATCTGTAAGCAGACTGTAAAAACAGCATATGAAATTAGAAGGCGTGCCGAACGACAGGCGCGCCTTTCTGATTTGGGATTTCCAATTGTAAGACTCTGGAATATAATAGACTCGAAGAAAAAAGAAAGAACGGGATAAAGATGAACTATTCAGAAATTAAAACTTATGATATTGCGAATGGACTGGGTGTGAGAACAACACTCTTTGTTTCCGGCTGCCGGAATCATTGTGAGGGATGTTTTCAGCCTGAAACCTGGAATTTCGAAAACGGACAGCCGTTTACAGAAAGCACAGAGCAGGAGATCTTAGATTCCCTGGCACCGGATTATATCCATGGATTGACACTGCTTGGCGGAGATCCGTTTGAAGAGGAGAATCAGAAGGCACTGCTTCCATTCCTCAGAAAACTCAAAGAGCGCTTCCCGGATGAGACAGATGCAACAGGGAACCGTGTAGCAAAGAAAAATATCTGGGCCTTTACAGGTTATCTCTTAGAAGACCTTCTTCCCGGAGGCAGAAAACATACGGAAGATACCGATGAGATGCTTTCTTATATCGATGTCCTGGTCGACGGACCGTTTATCCAGGCACAGAAAAACCTTTGCCTCAAATTCCGTGGAAGTGAAAACCAGCGTCTGATCGATATGAATGAGTATCGGAAGAGCGGAGAAATCGTAACGATCCTTGGAAGCTGAAGACTTAGAGAATATGAATCGCAAAATGCCGCCTGAATGGCGGCATTTTTGATTCTTATATGGGTTTCTGTTTAATCTTCTTGCTGGCTATTTAAATCTTCAAACTTGGCCTTCATTGTCGGATTCTTGCGGGTCAGTTTCTTGATCGTAAGATCTTCAAGTTTATTATCTGCAAGCACAAGATTGCGCTCGGAATTTTGAAGGTTTTCTTTCACTTTCTGCAGATGAGTGATCGTCTTATCAATCTCCTCGATCGCAGACTGGAACCGTTCGCCTGCCAGTTTAACGTTGCGTCCGAATTTATCTTTGAAATCATTCAGATCATCTTCAAAATGCGTAATATCGATGTTCTGGTTGCGCACGAGTGCCAGCTCATTTTTGTATTCGGCAGCATTCAGGGCAGCGTTCCGAAGCAATGTGATCATCGGGATAAAGAACTGCGGGCGGATGACATACATTTTCTCATACTTATAAGAGACGTCTACGATACCTTCGTTATACAGATCGCTGTCTGCCTCCAGCAAAGAAACTAGAACGGCATATTCGCAGTTTTTCTCGTTTCGGTCTTTATCCAGTTCCTTGAAGAAATCTGCATTCTTATGTTTTGTCGCTGTCTCATCCATCTCATTTTTCATCTCAAACATAATGGAGATAAACTCGGTCCCTTCGTCCGTATAATCGCGGAAGATAAAATCGCCTTTGCTCCCGGAACGGGCATCATTGTCTTTTTCAAAGTATGCATTTTTAAAGCCTGTTGCCCGAAATTTATTGAACTCGTTTTCGCAATGCCGCTCTAAATCTTCGCCAATCATCTTGGTGGACTGTTTTGCTTTGAGATCTTTGTAAAAGGCAATCTCTTCGTCTTTCCCTTTGAGGCGTGCTTCGTATGATTCCTTCAAAGAGGTCTCACTGAGTTTGCTTTTTTGCTCGTTGGTTTCGATCGTTCCGTTCAGCGCTAAGATCTCGCGTTCTTTTTCTGCGAGCTCTTTATCTTTGTCGGCAAGTGCTTTGGTAATGGCAAGCTCTTTTTCTGTTTCTGCGCCGGCAAGCTTTTCTTTCAGCTGTGCAATTTCCATTTCTTTTTCGGAAATGGCTCTTTCTTTATCTGCTAAGGTTTCCTGCTGGGATTGTTCGCTTTCCATCACGGCGATCTTAATCGCATCTTCCTGTGCAGACTTCAGCTGCGCAGCTCGCTCATTTAAAGCCCGGTCAAACTCCTGATCTCGCACCTGCTGAACAATGGCGGTATATCCGCTTTCATCTACCTGAAACACTTCTCCGCAATGAGGGCATTTGATCTCTGCCATTTGTATCCTTCTTTCTAATTATCATTTTTAAATAACTGTTTTATAGATTTTAACATAAAAGCAGATGAAAGCGGCAGAAGATTCGTGCATGCGAAAAGATAAAACTGAATTATTGGAAAAAATAGTGTATGATTAGAGAAATTTGGTCATCTGAAAGGGCAGAGTTTGGAAAAGGGAAACGCATTAGAGCAGAATAGAATTGCATCGCTCGATCTGATCAGGGCACTTGCAGCCTTTTTTGTCGTGCTTCATCACACGATCGAGTTTATCTGTCATTTTCAGCTATTGTCAAAAAATGATCTTGGCACTCTCGAACTGGCAAGCGGATTCTTCCTGTTTACGATTGCTAAAATCGGTGTCCCGTTTTTCTTTATGCTGAGCGGATACCTGCTTCTTTCCAGAAAATATGAAAGCTGGCAGGATGTAAAAAAGTTTTATCTAAGCCATCTCCTTCCAATGTTTATCACCTGGCAGATCTGGATATTGATCTATAACATCTATCTGGCAATTTTTAACGGGAGTGGGTTCGATTTTCTGATGTATCTTCGCAATGCCTTTTTTGTCCAGCATACGGAACTTACTCATACCTGGTTTATGCCGGCATTACTTGGCATTTACCTGTTCCTCCCGCTGCTCGGCTGGCTCCTCCCACGCATTCCGGGAAGTGTCCTTTTGATTCTGATGGTCCTTTCCTTTGCATACTTTTTCCTCGTGCCATCAGTCAGGCTTCTTCAGATTGCGGGAGATATCCCCATGAGCATGCGTTGGGTCACACAGCTCGATTTCTCTTTTAATGGAGGAAAATACGGGCTCTATCTGATCATGGGATATTGTTTTAACAGGTGGGAGCGCAGACTGGGAAAGGTCTTCCAAAGGAAAGTGCTATATCTGCCGCTGGCATTGCTCCTTGCAGCAGCCTTGCTCTTTTCCGTACCGCTGCAGATCACACTTTACAATGCGCCGGATGCGCTTTTTATCGGCTATGACTTTTTCCTGCTTCCGATCATTTCAGGCTGTGGATTTTTCCTTTTGAGTAAAATCAAAATCGGAGAAGGTTTTTCCGGGCTGTGTAAAGTGTTATCAAACCATTCCTTTGGAGTCTATTTGATCCACGTGATGCTTTTGATGCCGCTTCTTCGGATCGGCGGAGATGCGCTGCACGGAACTTTGATCGCTCTTCTTAGTGCGTTCGGTTTATATCTTCTTAGCTTTTTCCTCACCTGGCTTCTTTGCAAAATACCGAAGGTGGGAGAAATCCTGTTTCATAATCCCGCGTGGAAGATAGGTAAGAATCATTAATAAGTCTTCATATCATGTTCATTCTTTAAAAAGAAAAATGTCAAACAATTCTATATAATAATCAAAGAAGAGGATGCCAATGTGGCATCCTCTTCTTGTATGAAGTGAGATTTGTTTATAAGAATTGCTTCATTAATTCTTTTCAATCTTTACTGCACAAACCTTGTATTCCGGAATGCATGCGATATCATCGTAAACTGCGTTAGTCAGTTTGTTTGCATTTCCGTCAGGGAAGTGGAAGGTCATGAAGGACTCGCCTTCCGACACTTTCTTTCCGACTCTTGCAGTCGTTACCAGCTCACCTCGGCGGCTTGTAACTTTGACCTTATCTCCGTTCTTGATTCCGATACGGTCTGCATCGTGGAAATTCATCTCGATGTAAGACTCATTCACGATCTGAGTGATTCCTTTACTCTTTCCTGTCATAGCACGTGTGTTGTAGTGATACAGCATACGTCCGGTGATCAGGATCGTCGGATACTCTTCATCCGGAAGCTCGACGGAAGGTTTGTATTTTGCAGGATAGAAGTAGCCAAGGCCCCTTGAGAACTTACCGACATGCATGATCGGTGTTCCCGGATGGTCTTTGCCTGTGCACGGCCACTGGAGGCTCTCGCCAGCATCCAGTCTTGCATGGGAGATACCTGCAAAGCTTGGTGTCAGGGATGCGATCTCATCCATGATCTCAGCAGAGGTCAGATGCGGCTGCGGATATCCCATTCTGTTCATGACATCGATAAAGATATCAGTGTCGAGACGAGCATTTGTTCCGAGGTCAACTGCTTTGCGGACTCTCTGGACACGGCGCTCTGTATTGGAGAAGGTTCCTTCTTTCTCTGCGTAGCTTACGCCCGGAAGGATAACGTCTGCATACTGTGCGGTCTCTGTCATAAAGAGGTCCTGAACAACCAGGAAGTCAAGGCTTGTTAAGGCTTTTTCTACATGATGGGTATCCGGATCGGTTACGATTGGATCCTCGCCGAAGATGTAAAGGCCTTTGATCTTTCCTTCGATCGCGCCCGGAAGAACTTCGGTTGCCTTAAGGCCCGGAACATGGTTCAATGTCTTGCCCCATGCTTTTTCGAATTTTGCCATAACAGCTTCATCTGCAACGTTCTGGTATCCCGGGAATTTCTCTGGAAGAGCACCCATGTCGCAGGCACCCTGAACGTTATTCTGTCCACGGAGCGGATTTACGCCGCAGCCTGGTTTTCCGAGCTTGCCAACCATCATTGCCATGTTGGACATACTCATAACGCCTTCGGTACCTGTGCTGTGCTCGGTAACACCTAAGCAGTAGATGATCGGAGCCTTTTCTGCCTTTGCATACATTCTTGCAGCAGCTTTTAAGTCTTCTGCATCGATGTGGCAGATCTCAGCAACTTTTTCCGGTGTATAGTCTTTTACGATCTCTGCTAATTCTTCGAAGCCTTCGGTTCTTTCTTTGATGAATTCCTCATCGATCAATCCTTCGTTGATGAAGATATTCATCATACCGTTTGCGAATGCAACGTTAGTACCCGGTTTGATCTTAAGGTGAATTGCAGCATCTTTGGTCAGTGTGATATCACGCGGATCAACAACGATCAGTTTTGCTCCGCGGCGGGCAGCACGACGAATACGTGCACCAACAACCGGGTGAGCTTCTGTCGGGTTGGAGCCTACGACCATGATGACATCCGGCTCTTCCGTGATATCTTTGATCGTATTTGTCATAGCACCAGATCCTAACGTGATCGCCAGACCATGAACGGATGCACTGTGGCAGACACGCGCGCAGTTATCGACGTTGTTGGAGTCGAATGCGCAGCGAACGAGCTTTTGCATCATATAGTTATCTTCGTTCGGAGCTCTGGAGCAGGAGAATCCTGCAAGGGCTTCGCCGCCATACTGTTTTTTGATATCCGTAAATTTCTGGGCGATCAGGTCTAATGCCTCATCCCAGGAAGCTTTTACGAATACACCGTCTTTCTTGATCAGCGGATCGGTCAGTCTGCCTTCGTCATGAACGAATTCGAAGGAACCGAAACGGCCTTTGACGCAGAGCTGTCCGTTGTTGGAAGGTCCATCAGCGCCTTCTACTGCAACGATCTTACCGTTCTTAACTACAAGATAGAACTGGCAGCCGGTTGCACAGTGCGGGCAGGTTGTAAGAACTTTTGTCGTCTCCCATTTACGGAATTTCTTTCCAGCTTTCAGGGAAAGAGCACCGGTCGGGCAGGACTGTACGCAGTTACCGCAGCTTACGCAGTTGGAGTCTGCAATCTTAATGCCCATAACCGGTGAAACAGTTGTCTCAAAACCTCTTTCCGTTGCAGCAATCGTACCATTGCACTGGATCTCCTGGCAGGTACGGACGCAGCGACGGCAAAGAATACATTTGCCCGGGTCATATACAAAGAACGGAGAAGAGTCGTCTGCCGGAATCTCACAGGTCTCGCCTGTGAAATCGCCACGCTCTACTTCATATTCCATCGCATACTGCTGGAGTTTGCAGTCGCCGTTTGCAGCACAGCTCATGCAGTCTCCGGTATGGTTGGAAAGCATCATCTCAAGGATGAATTTTCTGGATTCTAAAACTTCAGGTGTATCGGTGTGAACGACCATGCCTTCTGCTACAGGAGCAGCGCATGCGGTCATCAGTCCGCGTGCTCCCTCGACTTCTACCAGACACATTCTGCAGGAGCCGTCCGGAGCAAGTTCTTTCATATGGCAGAGAGTCGGAATCTCGATGCCAACTGACTGTGCCGCCTGTAAAATAGTTGTGCCTTCTTCTACCTGGACCTGAATTCCATCAATTGTCAAATTAATCATCTTAGGCACCTCCTATCGTTTCGTGATCGCGCCGAACTTGCAGTTAGCGAGGCAGGTTCCGCAGCCGATACATACATTGTTATCAATTACATGCGGCTCTTTTACGTTACCGGAGATTGCGTTCACCGGGCAGTTTCTTGCGCACAGTGTACAGCCCTTACATTTCTCCGGATCGATCCAGAACTCAAGGAGTGCCTTGCAGATGCCGGACGGACATTTCTTATCCTGCACATGTGCAAGATACTCATCTTTGAAGCATTTGAAGGTGGAAACGACCGGGTTCGGAGCAGTCTGTCCGAGTGCGCAGAGGGAATTCTTTTTGATCTTGTCGCAAAGGTATTCCATCTTATCAAGGTCTTCCATCGTTGCTTCGCCTGCGGTGATCTTCTCTAAGATCTCAAATAGTCTCTTTGTACCGATACGGCATGCTGTACACTTACCGCAGGATTCGTCGACCGTGAAATTCAGGAAGAACTTCGCAATGTCGACCATACAGTTGTCTTCGTCCATAACGATCAGACCGCCGGATCCCATCATGGAACCGATCGCAATCAGGTTGTCATAGTCGATCGGGACATCTAAGTTATCAGCTGCAATACATCCGCCGGATGGTCCGCCGGTCTGAGCAGCCTTAAATGCTTTTCCGTTCGGAACACCGCCGCCGATCTCTTCTACGATCTCACGGAGCGTTGTTCCCATTTCTACTTCGACAAGACCGGTGTTATTGATCTTGCCGCCGAGTGCAAATACTTTGGTTCCTTTGGATTTTTCAGTACCCATGGAAGCAAACCACTCTGCACCGTTCATGATGATCTGAGGAATATTTGCCCAGGTCTCAACATTGTTCAGGATCGTCGGCTGTCCGAACAGACCTTTGACTGCCGGGAATGGCGGACGAGGTCTTGGCTCGCCACGTTTTCCTTCGATGGATGTCATAAGAGCGGTCTCTTCACCACAGACAAATGCGCCTGATCCGAGTCTCAACTCGATATCGAAGCTGAAGTCTGTACCGAAAATGTTCTCACCTAAGAGTCCATATTCTCTTGCCTGAGCGATTGCGATATTCAGACGCTGTACAGCAATCGGATACTCAGCACGAACGTAGATGTAGCCCTGGTTGGAGCCAATCGCATAACCTGCGATTGCCATTGCTTCTAATACAACGTGTGGATCTCCCTCTAAGATAGAACGGTCCATGAATGCGCCCGGGTCACCTTCATCGGCGTTGCAGCAGACGAATTTCTGGACTTCGCCGCGGTTATTGCAGGCAAATTTCCATTTGAGGCCTGTTGGGAAACCAGCGCCTCCACGGCCCCTTAAGCCGGAGTCGATCATCACCTGGATGACTTCATCCGGAGTCATTTCTGTGAGGCATTTGTAAAGAGCCTGATACGCATCCAGCGCGATTGCCTCATCGATGATCTCAGGAGCGATCACACCGCAGTTTCTTAAAGCGACTCTCTTCTGTTTTTTGTAGAACGGAGTTTCGTTTAACGGAAGAATCGTTCCATCCTCTAAAACGGAATCTTTGTAGAGCAGCTCTTTTACCGGTTCGCCGCCCTCGACTAAGTGCTGGTCACAGACGGTAACAACATGCTCCGGAGTCATCATGGAATAGAAGGTTCCTTCCGGATAAACGATCATGATCGGACCCAGTGCGCAAAGACCAAAGCAGCCGGTCTTAACGACCAAAACGTCCTTCAATCCTTTTTTCTCGAGCTCGCCCTCTAATGCGGAGATGATCTCTCTGGATCCGGAAGAGGTACATCCGGTACCGCCACAGATCAGAACCTGTTTCCGGTATCCGGTATTTGCTGCGAGTTTTTCGCCTTCTTCTTTGATCAGCTTACGAACCATAAGAAGTTCGCGTTTTTCTTCTCTGATTTTGTTTAATTGTTCTATTGTCATGGCGCCCTCCTAACGATTCATGTAGCTGTCAATAATTTCAGCTACTTTCTTAGGTTCTACTTTGCCGTAAACATCGTCATTAACTGTCATGACAGGGGCAAGTCCGCAGGC
Source organism: Lachnospiraceae bacterium (assembly GCA_045546255.1). Taxonomy (GTDB): domain Bacteria; phylum Bacillota; class Clostridia; order Lachnospirales; family Lachnospiraceae; genus RGIG5612. The sequence continues at coordinate 128,175 of JAZQCK010000035.1, forward strand.
ACCTAAACAACGGGTGACATCAATTGAGAATTTCGTATCTTCGGTACATCCGCCGCTCGGAATCCCCAATTTGCTCTCAACTGCCTCTAACACCTTTTCAGAGCCCTTAACGTAGCAGGCTGTACCAAGACAAACGGATACGTTGTATTTGCCCTTCGGATTCAGAGAGAATTGAGAATAGAACGTTACAACACCATAGACTTCCGCTACGGAGATCTGAAGCCCTGCAGCGATCATCTCCTGGACCTCTAACGGAAGGTATCCATAGATACCCTGAGCTGCCTGAAGTACAGGCATAAGAGCTCCCGGCTGATCTTTGTGAGCTTCAATGACTTCGCGCAAAGCCTGTTCCTGTTCTAAAGTTCCCTGGAACTTTACAGTTGTTTTCGCTTTTGCCATATTTCCTTCCTCACTTCATTTTTCTACCCAACAGTTGCAATAAAACAGAGCACAACCCGAAGATTGTACATATTTTTATACATGTATTATACATGAAGGAAAAATACAACAAAATAAAAATTATGCAATTTGTGTAATTATTTTTAGACGATTTCAGTTTATCTGTAAGAAATTGCCGAAAAGGAAAAAATGCTGTAAAAAAACAGGGTTTTATGAAAAAAGGCTGACGCAGATTCCGTCAGCCTTGCGTGCTTTTAGCTCGTGCAGGGAATTTTGATCTTTAATAATATGAAATGTCCACGATCACAGCGGTGCCTTTTGCAACGACAAAGAGAGTTTCGTTGTTTGGACCGCAGAAATGATATTCAGCTCCTGCTCCGATGATGGCATTCGCACCGAGTGCTTCCGCCTGTTCAACAAGTTTGCTGTATGCAGCGGATGTGCCTTCTACAAAGCACTCGTCAAATTCCTCTGGTGTCATTTCGGAAATACTTTTTGGATTTGTACCTCTGAGACCACCGATTTTCCCGCCGATAAATGCCTGCCCGGTAAGGACCTTTTTATATTTTACGATCTGCTGTCCTTCAATACTGTTTGTAGTAGTAGTAACCATAACTGCTCCTTCCTATCAAATGTTACGGTATGTTATATCCTATCTGTATTATTGTATATCTTATGAGGCAAAAGAAAAAGTATTAATCTTCAGTAAGGATATCCATTTTCTTTTTGCGGCGAAGGTAGATATACCAATAAGGCAGACCAACGCAGATTGCGCCGCCGATGATATTTCCAATCGTGACAGGAAGAAGATTTCCGATAAAGATATTTCCGGCAGTGATCGCGCTTGGATCAACGCCCGCTGCAATAGCAGCATCTGCAAATGCCGGGACTGCTTTTGCGAAAAGGCCGGCAAAGAGATAATACATATTGGCAACGCTGTGTTCAAATCCGCAAAGCACAAACATCAGGATCGGGAAGAAAAGGCCAACGATCTTACCTACTATATCTTTTGCTGCGAATGAGATCCAGACTGCGATGCAGACGAGAAAGTTACAGAGAATTCCTTTGATAAGAGCATCACCGAAAGAGATGCCGCATTTTGATACTGCGGTTGAGATGACTGATACGGCAACTCCGTTATCAAATAATGCAACTTGATGACTGAAAACAATGCCGGCAGCAAGAAGAATGCTTCCAATAAAGTTTCCGATATAAACCAGCACGAGATTTTTAACGACGCCTTTTAAAGAGACCGCTTTCTCAAGCAGCGGAACGATCAACAGACAGTTACCGGTAAATAATTCTGAGCCGGCGATCAGCACCATGGTAAGACCACCAGGGAACACGATGGCACCTAAGAATTTACCAAGTGATGCAGGCTTCACTGCTACCGCGACTGTTGTTGCTGCGATTCCTCCGATTGCAATAAACAGACCGGCCATGATTGCAAGGACGATCAGTTTGAGTGTTGGAGTGTTTACCTTGCTTTTACCGATCTGGATATAGTTCTGGGCGACGTCAGCAGGTGAAAAAAAGTTCATAATACCTCTCCTTTTTATGTGTCAATTAATTTACCGTATTTGAGAGCGTTCAAAGTCATAGGCGGTTTGGTCAACTATGGCTTTCCACTTCAAAGATTTCAAATTGGTCCGGATATGCCCGGCAGATCAAAGTCAGTCCGTACTCCTTTGCCAAAAGAAGGGATTCTTCTGTCGGAACCGCTTTTGTAACCAAAACGGGAATCCCGGCGGATACTACTTTTTGAACCATATCCACAGGTACTCTTCCGGAAGTATAGAGAATCGATTCGGAAAGAGGAGTTTCGTTTAAAAGAGCGAACCCAATCGCCTTATCGATCGCATTATGACGTCCGATATCTTCTGCCACAAAAAGAATGTTGCTTAAGTGACTTATGAAACAGGAATGAGTCCCTTGCGTTGTGCGGTGAAGTTCCACCCCATTTGAAAACTTCCGTGCAAGGGCATAGATCCATTCCGCTTTCCATTCCAAAGCAGGAACCTGTCTTAACTTACGGCTTCCTTCTTTTGTCAGAAAGCTGCGGTTAGATGTACAGCAGCTTGGCTCGGCACCATTCCATTCTTCCCAGTTGATCTCATGGTTCAGGAAAACGCGGGCTTCGTTTTCAGAAGAGCAGAAGAAGAGCTTTTCAATTTCGGAAAGGGAATCGATGAGTCCTTCTGTATATAGCCTTCCGATCACAAGCTCCTTTAAATGTGTTTTGGTGCAGACGAGCTTGAATGCCAAAACCTCATTTACATAGACCGAAAGAACATGCTCTTTCAAGACAGCATCTTCCGAGAAGAAACTGTCGCCATTGATCGATATGGTTTTCTTTTTTACTTTTTCGATATTGTCGTTCATGAGTACTGCGTTTCTTCTTTGAACTTGTCGACTAGTTATTTAAACCAAGAGAATTGTAGCACAGAGATTGGAAAATACTACTAAAAAAAACTCTGCAGGAGCAAAGTTAGTAATATATTTCAAAAAAACAACAATTTTTCCAAAACTGTTGGGAATTGTATGGATTTTAATACAATTTGTGGGGGAACATTTTTTATGAAAAGAATGTTTTAGAAGGAAGCGATAGAGGAGGGCCGCAGTTTTACAGAACGTCAGTGATCGTACCGCCGCCTACGACGATGTCACCATCATAGAGAACGACTGCCTGGCCCATGGTGATGGCGCGCTGAGGCTCTTCAAATTCGACACGAAGCGTGTCTGCATCCGGCTGTGTCACCGTTGCCCATTGTTCTTTTTGACGATAGCGGACCTTTGCCTTGAGACTCATCGGCTCTTTAATCTCCGGAACAGAAATCAGATTGATGTCATGTGCGACCAGACTTGTAGAAAAGAGATCTTCGTTTTTACCCAGTACAACGTTATTGTTTTCCATATCCAGACGGCAGACATAGACCGGTTCCGGAACAGAAAGACCTAAGCCTTTCCGCTGGCCGATGGTGTAGCGGATAATGCCTTTGTGTCTTCCCATCACATTTCCTTCCCGGTCAACAAAGTCTCCTTCCGGAAATTCTTTTCCGGTATAGGATTCAATAAAGTCCGCATAAGAGCCGTCCTGAACAAAACAGATATCCTGACTGTCATGCTTTTTGGCATTGATAAAATTCTGCTCCTCAGCAATCTTTCTTGTTTCCGCCTTTTCCATTCCGCCAAGAGGGAAGTGTGTATGAGAAAGCTGATCCTGCGTCAGATTATATAAAACGTAACTCTGATCCTTGCTTTCATCCACAGATTTTTTAAGGAGAAAACGGCCGCTTTCCTCATCCTTTTCAATCTGCGCATAGTGTCCTGTTACGATTTGGTCGCATCCGAGTTCTTTTGCACGGGCATACAGTTTATCGAATTTCAGGAAACGGTTGCAGTCGATACAGGGGTTTGGAGTCATCCCTTTTTCATAAGCTTCCACAAAGCGCCGGATCACGCACTCCTCGAAACGATCGGAAAAGTTGAACACATGGAAGGGAATGCCAAGATGAAATGCAACATTTCTGGCATCTTCCACGTCATCTAAAGAACAGCAGGTATGATCCTTCGGGATACCGACCTCTTCATTCTGAAAAAGTTTCATGGTAACTCCGATGCAGTCAAAGCCTGCTTCTTTCATTAAATATGCGGCAACGGAGGAGTCCACTCCGCCGCTCATTGCGATCAGCGCTTTTTTGTTCATGCTAAGTATTCTAAATTGTAAGGAGATTCTTGTAAACTTTTTTTATGAATTGGTGAAGCAGACAGGCCGAAAAAGGACAATATTATAGTGTGAAAGTTTCATGTTTTCTACACGGGATTTGTTGCAATTGAAACGTTGTCATTGTATTATCAAAATGCATAAATATGTGACACGGAATCTCTTGAAAAAGGAGGTCTAAGATCATGAAAAAAGGAATCATCGCAGTTATCACAGGCGTTGTTGCAGCAGGGATGCTTTTGACAGCGTGTGGCGGAAAAAATATGACAGAAACACCAAAAAATAGTTCCGGCACAGCAGCCGGATCGGGAATCATTGTTCCATCAGGAGAAGATGGAGGCGGCGCAGTCGTCGGTGGATGGGCAGCAGCGGAACCTGGAAAATCGCATCTGAGTGAAGAAGAGGCTGCAATCTTTGATCAGGCAGCGGGGACTCTTTTAGGAGTTGACTATACTCCGATTTTAGTCCTTGCGACCCAGCTCGTTTCAGGCACTAATTATGCCTTCCTTTGCAGTGGGAAAGTCGTAGCCCCTGATACGCAACCGGGATGGAAGATCATGACGGTCTATGCCGACTTAAACGGCAATGTTTCTGTAACGAATGTGAGCGATATTGATCTTGGCGGTATTTATATCATGGATGCTGCAGAGACAGGTGCGGCTGTGGGCGCATGGCAGCTCCGCGAGCCGTCCGAAGAGATGACAGTGCTTGAGGATCAGGATGCACAGGCAGCTTTTGAACAGGCTGCGGAAGGATATGTTGGGGTTGGTTTAAAGCCACTGGCACTTTTAGGCACCCAGCTTGTTTCCGGGACAAATTATAAAGTGCTTTGCTACGGAACGATGGTAACAGCAAACCCTGTTAGTTCCCTTTACATCGCAGATGTTTATGCAGATCTGAACGGAAATGCGGAGTTCAGCAATGTGCAGCTCTTTGATCTCATGAGATACATTGATACGATTGAAACAGTTGAATAATAAAGAATAGGAGAGCGAGTATGTATTCTTTCAGTAAATTAGCAGCAGCAGATCCCGAGATTGCTCAGGCAGTCATGGGGGAAGTAGAAAGAGAAAACTCTCATCTGGAGATGATCGCTTCGGAAAACTTTGTAAGCGAAGCAGTTATGAGCGCTTTGGGCTCACAGTTCACAAATAAGTATGCAGAAGGGTATCCGGGCGATCGTTATTACGGCGGATGCCAGTATGCGGATATCGTGGAAAATCTGGCAAGGGACCGAGCAAAAAAACTCTTTGGTTGTGAATATGTTAATGTTCAGCCGCATGCCGGAAGCCAGGCAAACACGGCTGTTCAGTTTGCACTGTTAAAACCGGGAGATAAGATCCTCGGAATGAGTCTGGATGCAGGCGGCCATTTAAGCCATGGATGCAAAGCCAATATCTCCGGAAGATATTTCGGCGTTGCAGAATACGGCGTTGATGAAAACGGATATATCGATTATGACGAAGTCTTGCGCATAGCAAAAGAGGCGCAGCCGAAACTTTTGATCTGCGGCGCCAGCGCGTATCCGAGAAAGATCGATTTTCAGAAGTTCAGAGAGATCGCGGATGAAGTAGGCGCATATCTGCTTGCCGACATCGCCCATATCTCAGGACTTGTGGCAGCAGGAGAGCATATGAGTCCAATCCCGTATGCGCATGTCACGACCAGTACGACACATAAGACCTTGAGGGGACCGCGTGGAGGCATGATCATGTCAAGCGAGGCCTTTGCAGAGGAGCATAAGATCAACAAGGCGATTTTCCCGGGACTTCAGGGAGGTCCGCTGATGCATGTGATTGCAGCAAAGGCAGTCTGCTATGGAGAAGCACTGAAACCGGAATTTAAAACTTATGCGAAGACTGTTATTGAAAATGCTCAGGCACTTTCCAAAGGTCTGATCGACCGCGGCATTAAGGTGTTCACGGGCGGAACCGATAATCATTTGCTTTTAGTCGACTTAAGACCGCTTGGAATCAGCGGAAAAGAAGCCGAAGATGAACTCGATGAAGCAGGTATCACCTGCAACAAAAATGCGATCCCGAATGATACGTCTTCAAGGACTGTAACTGGAGGAATCCGCCTGGGAACAGCGGCTCTTACAACCAGAGGTCTGATGCCTTCTGATATGGAAACGATCGCAGAAGCAATCAAGCTGGTTGTCTCCGACCGGACAGATGTTTCCAAGGCGCAGGCGAAGGAAATGATCACAAAACTGACAGAGCATTATCCACTCTATGAAAACGTGGAATAATCCCTGCAAACTGTGGTGGTTTTCTTGACATGAAATAGTCATATATGGTATAAAAACAGCGGAATTTAAACAGTTCTTTGCTACTGACGGAATTGTTGTGGAGCACCACAGAGGAACAAAGGACTAGCGTTTTTTAAGCCGACCGTCTGGGCACACTTGAACTAATTTGTCCAAGTGTGCCTTTTGTGATTTATAGACGGATACAAATAGTCATCCGGAAGTGAGGAGCCGGACGATTCAGGAGGATGAATACTATGAAAAAAGTCGGTATCGTTATGGGAAGCGACAGCGATCTTCCTGTTGTTTCAAAAGCGATTGATACATTAAAAGAATTCGAGGTACCGTTCGAGGTACATATCTATTCCGCACACAGGACTCCGAAGGAGGCAACTGAGTTTTCCTCGAAAGCAAGGGAGAACGGATTTGGCGCCATCATCGCGGCAGCCGGCATGGCTGCGCACTTAGCAGGCGCGATCGCGGCACAGACGACGATCCCGGTGATCGGAATTCCGTGCAGCTCTACGAATCTGGAAGGACTGGATGCACTGCTTTCCACCGTCCAGATGCCAAGCGGAATCCCGGTTGCGACCGTTGCGATCAACGGAGCGGCAAATGCGGCACTGCTTGCGATTCAGATCCTTGCGGTGGAGGACGCCTCTTTGGCAGCGAAACTGGATGCGAAAAGGAAGAAGGACGCGGAAAAGGTCCTGGCAAAAGATGCAGATATTTTATCGAAGCTGTAATTAGTGCAGCTTCGTTTTTTTCTTCTCTGCAGGAGAATTGTTCTTTCAGGGATAACGGTTATCAAACAATAAGTAATAATCGGATTATAATAATACAAAGAAAGTTGAGAATCATATGGGCGGATTTTTTGGAATCACATCAAAAGAAGATTGTTTGAGTGAAGTGTTCTTCGGAGTTGACTATCACTCACACCTCGGAACAAAGACCGGCGGCATTGCAGCATACGACAAGGAGATCGGTCTTCAGAGAGAGATCCACAAGATCAATAACTCACCATTCCGGACGAAATTTGAGCATGTCTTTGAAGACATGAGGGGGACATCTGCAATCGGATGTATCAATGACGGAGACCCGCAGCCGCTGCTGGTCCGCACAGGGCTTGGTGTGTTTGCAATCGCAATCATTGGTGTGATCAACAATGCACAGGAACTGATCGATAAGCATATGTTTGAAGTCGGCGGCCACTATGAAGCAATGACCGGCGGCAAGATCAATACAACAGAATTAGTGGCGGCTCTGATCAATCAGAGAAAGACCTTTGAAGAAGGAATCCGCTATGCACAGGAATTGATCGATGGAACGGCTTCGATCCTGATCTTGAAAGATAATGGAAATCTGATCGCGGCAAGAGATCTTTATGGTAGGCTGCCTGTCCTGATCGGAAAAGGACCGATGGGTCATGCAGTTTCCTTTGAGTCTTTTGCATATCAGAAGTTCGGCTTTGAAGATGAAAAAGAATTAGGGCCGGGAGAAATCGTTGAGATTTCCCCGGACAGCATCACCCAGCTGATGGAGCCTGGAAAAAAGAAACGGATCTGTGCATTCCTTTGGAGTTATTACGGATATCCGACGTCAACCTATGAAGGAGTTAACGTTGAGATCATGCGCTATCGCAACGGTGCGATCATGGCGCGCCATGATGCGGAAATGAAAAACGCGGAAGATGTGGACTATGTCGGAGGCGTTCCGGATTCCGGCACACCGCATGCGATCGGATATGCAAACGAGAGCGGAAAGACCTTTGCAAGAGCCTTCATTAAATATACGCCGACCTGGGCAAGAAGCTTTATGCCGACCAGCCAGAAGGCGAGAAATGAAGTTGCAAAAATGAAACAGATCCCGGTCAAGGAACTGATCAAAGACAAGAATCTGCTCTTTGTGGACGACTCCATCGTAAGAGGCACACAGCTTCAGGAAACGGTCGAGTTTCTTTATGCGAATGGAGCAAAATCAGTACACATGCGCAGCGCCTGCCCGCCGCTCATGTATGCCTGCAAATACTTAAGCTTTACCAGAACACAGAGTGCGATGGAACTGATCACACGCAGAGTGATCCTCGAACTCGAAGGTGAAGAAGGTTTAAATCATATTGATGAATACAGCGACGGAAACACAGAGCGCGGAAAAAAACTCCGTGAGACGATCTGTGAAAAATTCCACTTTGCTTCTCTAGAATTCCAGTCCCTCGACGGAATCATTGAAGCAATCGGACTTGACCCTTGTGAACTTTGTACTTATTGCTGGAGCGGAAAGGAATAATCTATGAACACAGAATCAAGATCAGAAGCATATGCTCAGGCCGGTGTCGATATCACCGCGGGATATAAAGCAGTTGAGCTGATGAAACAGCATATTGCCCGCACGATGACAGCGGGTGTCTGCTCGGATGTCGGCGGATTCGGCGGTCTATTTGAGCTGGATCTTACAGGTATTACAAAACCTGTTTTAGTTTCCGGAACTGATGGAGTCGGTACCAAACTGAAACTGGCATTTTTACTGGATAAACATGACACGGTTGGAATTGATTGCGTTGCAATGTGCGTGAACGATATTATCTGCGTCGGCGCAAAACCATTGTTCTTCCTGGACTATATTGCCTGTGGCAAAAATGTTCCGGAAAGGATCGCTGAAATCGTAAAAGGTGTAAGTGAAGGCTGCGTACAGTCAGGGGCTGCCCTGATCGGTGGAGAGACGGCGGAGATGCCGGGCTTTTATCCTGTCGATGAATATGACCTTGCTGGTTACAGCACAGGTGTTGTTGATAAAGCAAAGATCATTGACAACAAAAGCATGACGGCAGGAGATGTTGTGATCGCACTTCCTTCGAGCGGTGTACATTCCAATGGTTTTTCTCTGGTAAGAAAAGTGTTTGATGTGGAGAATTCTGATATCAAATCTCCGTGTGCGGAACTTGGCGGAAAGTCCATCGGTGAGACTCTTCTGACACCAACGAAAATTTATGTAAAACCGGTCCTTGCTTTACTTGAAGAAGTAAAAGTCAAAGGAATTTCCCATATCACAGGAGGCGGTTTCTACGAGAATATTCCGAGAAGTATTCCGGAAGGCCTTGGAGCTAAAATTGAAAAGGCGTCCGTTAAGATCCTTCCGATCTTTGACATGATCGCAAAGGCCGGACAGATCAGTGAGCGTGATATGTTCAATACCTATAACATGGGTGTCGGCATGAGCATCACGGTTGCAAAAGAAGATGCTGATAAAGCAGTAGAAATCTTAAAAGCCGCGGGAGAAGACGCTTATATCATCGGCGAGATCGTTGCAGGAGAAGATAAGATTCAGATCTGCTGATAGAAAGAGAGACAGAAAGTGAGCGAGAAAAAAGCAAAGGTTGCAGTATTGGTTTCCGGTGGAGGTACAAACCTGCAGGCAATCATTGATGCGGAAAAAGCCGGGCTCATCACATCCGGCACGATTGCTCTGGTCATTTCCAATAACCCAAAAGCCTATGCGCTTCAAAGGGCGACGGATGCAGGGATTCCGAGCGAAGTGGTCCTTCGAAGTGTGTTTGACAGTCAGTCAGCATTTGAAGAAAAAATGATTTCCACGCTGGAGTCCTATGAGATCGACCTGATCGTGCTTGCTGGTTTCATGACGATCTTAAGTGCTGACTTTACATTACATTTCAAAAACCGGATCATCAATGTTCATCCGTCGCTGATTCCTTCTTTCTGCGGCCAGGGATTTTATGGTCTGAAGGTGCATGAGGAGGCTTTGAAAAAGGGCGTTAAAGTGACTGGTGCGACTGTGCATTTCGTCAACGAGATTCCGGACGGCGGCGAGATTATTCTGCAGAAGGCAGTTGAGGTGGAAGAAGGTGATACGCCGGAGACACTACAGCGACGCGTCATGGAGCAGGCGGAATGGAAGCTCCTTCCGACTGCTGTGGAAAAAATCTCTGCAGAGATCATAGCGAAATAGAAACAAAAGGGGATGACTATGGATATTTACAAAATCAACGACATTTACGAACTGATCAAAGATAACTCTTATGTGGGCAGAGGTATCATCAGCGGAAAGAGCGCAGACGGAAAGAAAGCCGTGGGTGCTTATTTCATCATGGGAAGAAGTGCAAATTCCAGAAATCGCATCTTCTCCGAAAAAGACGGAAATATTATTACGGAACCGTTTGATCCATCCAAGGTCGAAGATCCCAGCCTGATCATTTATACAGCAGTCAGAAGACATGAAAACAAGCTGATCTTAACAAACGGCGATCAGACGGATACGATCTACGAAGGTTTGAAAGCAGGTCTGACTTTTACGAAAGCGTTAGAAAGCCGCTGCTTTGAGCCGGATGCGCCGAACTTTACTCCAAGGATCAGCTCCATGATCACGTTTGAAAAGGGAGACTTCACTTATGAGATGAGTATCTTAAAGAGCATCGATGAGAAAGGAACAGACTGTGCCCGTTACAGTTTTTCTTATCCGTCGATTGCGGGACTCGGACATTTTATCCATACCTACGAACAGGATGGAAATCCGATCCCGACCTTCCAGGGAGAGCCGGAGCGCATCCTGATCTTGGATGATATTGACGCTTTTACAGATTCTATCTGGAAAGGCTTAAATGAAGACAATAAGATTTCTTTATATGTGACATACACAGATCTGGAAACGATGGAGGAAGAGCATCGACTGATCAACAAGAATGCTTAAGGGGTGATACGTATGAAAGAGTTTGAATTAAAGTATGGATGTAATCCGAATCAGAAACCGGCAAGGATCTATATGCATGATGGCAGCGAGCTTCCGGTTGAGATTTTGAACGGACGTCCGGGATACATCAATTTCCTGGATGCTTTGAATTCCTGGCAGCTGGTCAAGGAGCTGAAAGAAGCCTTGAATATGCCTGCAGCAGCTTCTTTTAAACATGTCAGCCCGACTTCCGCAGCGGTCGGAACCGTGCTTCCTGAGAAACTGAAGAAAGCCTGCTTCGTGGATGACATCGAAGGACTTGATGAATCTCCTCTGGCATGCGCCTATGCGAGGGCAAGAGGAACAGACCGTCTTTGCTCTTTCGGGGACTGGATCGCACTTTCTGATACTTGCGATAAAGTCACAGCGGAGATCATTAAAAGAGAAGTCTCTGACGGTGTGATCGCACCGGGATATGACGAAGATGCTCTGGAGATTTTGAGATCCAAGAGAGGCGGAAATTATAATATCGTAAAAATCGATGCTGCTTATGTTCCGGACATTCAGGAACGCAAGCAGGTCTATGGTGTGACCTTTGAACAGGGAAGAAACAATTTTGAGATTAATCGGGAGCTTTTATCCAATCTGGTGACGGATAATAAGGAGCTTCCGGAACATGCGGTCAGAGATCTGATCATTGCGCTGATCACACTCAAATATACCCAGTCCAATTCCGTTGCTTATGCAGTTGACGGACAGGCGATTGGTGTCGGTGCAGGACAGCAGTCCCGTATCCACTGCACAAGACTTGCCGGCAGCAAGGCGGATACCTGGTTTTTGCGTCAGGCTGACAAAGTGTTAAATCTTCCGTTCAGAGAAGATATCGGAAGACCGGGCAGGGACAATGTGATCGACGGATATATTAACCAGAACGAAGAAGATGTCTGTGCAGACGGAATCTGGCAGAACTATTTTACGAAGCAGCCGGAGCCGTTCACAAAAGAGGAGCAGAGAGCTTATCTTGATACCTGTACGGATGTTGCATTAGGCTCCGACGCATTCTTCCCGTTCAGCGATAACGTTGAACGTGCGAAGAAGAGCGGTGTCAAATATATCGCTGAGCCGGGCGGCTCGATCCGCGATGACGCAGTCATCGAATGCTGCAATAAATACGGAATTGCGATGGCCTTCACGGGCATGCGGCTGTTCCATCATTAATAAAAAAGGAGAGCACGGATGAAAGTAATGGTTGTCGGTGGCGGCGGAAGAGAACATGCCATCATCAAGAAACTGAAAGAAAATACCGCGATTGAAAAACTCATAGCAGTTCCAGGAAACGGGGGAATTGCAAGTGATGCGGAGTGCGTGAATATTGCTGCAACGGATCTGGCCGGAATCGTTGAGTTCGCAAAAAAAGAGCAGATCGATTATGCCGTAGTTGCTCCGGATGATCCACTGGTCGCAGGCTTGGTAGATGAACTGAATGCGATCGGCATTCCATGTTTCGGACCGGATAAGAAGGCGGCGATCATTGAGGGCAGCAAGGTCTTTTCAAAAGACCTGATGAAAAAATACGGAATCCCGACCGCACAATATGAAACGTTTAACGATGCGGAAGCCGCATTAGCGTATCTGGAAACATCCGCTATTCCTGTGGTTGTAAAAGCAGACGGTCTTGCACTCGGAAAAGGCGTTATCATCGCTCAGACAAGAGAAGAAGCAAAAGATGCAGTCAAAAGCATTATGCAGGATAAGAAATTCGGAAAGAGTGGCGACTCGATCGTTATTGAAGAGTTCCTGACAGGCCCTGAAGTTTCTGTTCTTTCCTTCACGGACGGAAAAACTGTTGTTCCGATGATCTCTTCCATGGATCATAAGCGTGCGAAAGACAACGATGAAGGCTTAAATACCGGCGGTATGGGAACGATCGCTCCGAATCCGTATTATACAGAGGAAATCGCTAAAGAGTGTATGGAGACGATCTTCCTTCCGACAATGAATGCCATGAACGCAGAGGGCAGGACCTTTAAAGGCTGTCTCTATTTCGGATTAATGCTGACGGAAAACGGACCAAAGGTCATTGAGTATAACTGCCGCTTTGGCGATCCGGAAACGCAGGTCGTACTTCCGCTGTTAGAAAGCGATCTGCTTACGATCATGCAGGCAGTCACGAATGAAACGTTAGCAGAGACCGAAGTGAAATTCAGCGACAAGAGTGCAGCCTGCGTCATCATGGCATCTGACGGATATCCGGCATCCTATGAGAAAGGTTTTGAACTTACAATTCCGGATGAAGTCGCAGATCATGTTTATGTGGCAGGCGCTAAGATCGAGGATGGGAAACTCCTGACAAACGGCGGACGTGTTCTTGGAGTTACTGCGGTCGCTGATGATCTGAAGGCAGCGATTGCCGCATCCTACGACATGGTCAAAAAAGTATCATTCGAGAATGCATATTTCAGACATGATATTGGCACACGTGCATTAAAAGCATTGGAGGACTAGTTTATGGTCTACAGAATCTACGTAGAAAAGAAAAAAGAATTTGCACATGAAGCATCAAAGCTGTTTGCAGAAGCAACGGAACTTTTAGGAATCAAATCTTTAGAAGAGGTTCGTGTTCTGAACCGCTATGATGCAGAGAACATGGATAAAGAACTGTTTGATTCGGCTGTAAAAACGGTCTTTTCCGAGCCACAGACAGATATCGCAAAAGAAGAAGTGAGTCTGGACGGCTATACCGTCTTTGCAGTGGAATATCTCCCGGGTCAGTTTGACCAGAGAGCAGATTCTGCTGCTCAGTGTATCCAAATCATTTCACAGGGCGAGCGCCCGCTCATCCGTTCCGCAAAAGTCTATGCCCTGAAAGGAGCTCTCTCAGATGCGGATATCGAGGAGATCAAAAAATATGTCATCAACCCGGTCGAGGCGCGGGAGGCTTCCCTTGAGATTCCGGCAACCTTAAAGACCGACTATGAAATTCCGGAAACTGTCGATACGCTGGAAGGATTTACGAAAAAGAGCACTGAAGAACTACAGGAGATGATTGCAGAATATGGTCTTGCAATGGATCTTGATGATCTTGAGTTCTGCAAGAATTATTTTATCACGGAGCAGCGTGATCCGACGGTGACGGAACTGAAGCTGATCGACACCTACTGGTCTGATCACTGCAGACATACGACCTTTGGAACGATCATTGATGAGATTCATTTCGAAGATGATCTCTTGAAACAGGCGTATGAAGATTATCTGGCAACGAGAAAAGAGCTCGGAAGAGAAAAGCCGGTCTGTCTGATGGACATTGCGACTTTAGCCGTGAAATATTTAAGAAAGCACGGAAAACTGGATAAGCTGGATGAGTCCGAAGAGATCAATGCCTGCACCGTCAAGATGGAAATCGAAGTCGACGGTAAGAAAGAACCTTGGCTGTTGCTCTTTAAAAACGAGACTCACAACCATCCGACTGAGATCGAGCCATTTGGTGGAGCCGCAACCTGTGTTGGCGGCGCGATCCGTGACCCGCTCTCCGGAAGATCTTATGTCTATGGCGCAATGCGATTAACCGGCGCGGCGGATCCATTGGTTCCGGTTGCAGATACAATTCCGGGAAAACTGCCTCAGCGTAAACTTGTAACAACCGCAGCGAACGGATACTCCTCTTACGGAAACCAGATCGGACTTGCGACCGGTATCGTAGATGAGTTATACCATCCGGGCTATGCTGCGAAACATATGGAGATTGGTGCTGTTATTGCAGCGGCACCGGCAGAAAACGTCCGCCGTGAAGTTCCGGCGGCGGGAGATGTTGTCATTCTCTTAGGTGGTGCAACCGGACGTGACGGCGTCGGCGGTGCAACGGGATCTTCGAAAGCACATGACGTGCATTCTGTTGAGACCTGCGGTGCAGAGGTGCAGAAGGGAAATGCTCCGGAAGAGAGAAAACTTCAAAGACTCTTCCGCAATAAGACGGCAAGTCAGATGATCAAACGATGCAACGATTTCGGCGCAGGCGGCGTTTCTGTTGCGATCGGTGAGCTGGCAGCAGGTCTTAAGATTGACCTGAATGCTGTCCCGAAAAAATATGACGGTCTGGATGGAACGGAACTTGCAATCTCTGAATCCCAGGAGAGAATGGCAGTTGTTGTCGAGGCAAAAGATGTGGATGCGTTCCTGGCTCTTTCCAAAGAAGAAAACCTGGAAGCCACTCCAGTTGCAGTCGTTCAGGCAGAGCCACGTCTTGTTATGAACTGGAACGGAAAACAAATCGTCGATATCAGTCGTGAATTCTTAGATTCCAACGGTGCTGAAAAACATATTACGATCGAAACGGAAAAAACACAGATCCCGCAGAAAGAAGTAAAGGGCAGCTTTACCGAGCTGATGAAGGAAGTGGCAACAGATCTTAACACCTGCTCCAAGAGAGGTCTTTCTGAAAGATTCGACTCCACGATTGGAGCCGGTACTGTGATCATGCCATTCGGCGGAAAATATCAGCTGACTCCGGCGCAGGCGATGGTTCAGAAGATTTCCGTTGAAAAGAAACATACGGATGACTGCTCGGTGATGAGCTGGGGCTATAACCCGTATATCACAGAGGCAAGCCCTTATCATGGAGCGTATCTGGCAGTTGTCGAGTCTGTATCCAAGCTGGTTGCATCCGGCGCGGATTTTAAAGATGTTTATTTAAGTTTCCAGGAATACTTTAAAAAACCAGGAACCAATGGAAAGAACTGGGGACAGCCACTGTCCGCTCTGCTTGGTGCCTTCAAGGCGCAGATGGAGCTGGGCATTGGTGCGATCGGCGGAAAGGATTCCATGAGCGGATCTTTTGAAGATCTTCATGTTCCCCCGACACTGGTTTCATTCGCAGTCACCACAGAAAAAGCAGACAATATCATTTCCAATGATTTCAAGGCAGCAGGGCACCAGGTCTATCTGATCCAGCCGGAGCGGGATGAGCAGGGACTTCCGAAAACAGATTCTCTTCTTGCCTGCTTCGATCAAGTCACCGAACTGATGCGCGCCGGAAAGATCGTCTCCTGCTATACACCGGGACCTGGAGGAATCGGTGAGGCTGTTATGAAGATGGCATTCGGTAATGGATTCGGATTCCAGTTTGCAGAGGGACTTAGTGAGGAAGAACTGTTTGGCTACTGCTACGGAGCTTTCCTTGCAGAAGCAACAGAAGAAATTGCAGGCGCTGTCCTTGTCGGAACCATTACAGAAGAAAAAACATTTAGCTATAAAAATGAAACAATCAGTGCAGATGAGATCTTAGATCTTTATGAAGGAAAATTGGAAAGCGTCTATAACTGTAATATTGAAGGACCGGATGAGGACGTTGCCAACTTCACTTATACTGCAGATCGTTATCCGTCACCTGCGATCAAATGTGCAAAACCGAAGGTGCTGATCCCGGCGTTCCCGGGAACGAACTGTGAATATGACAGTGCAAAAGCTGTCGCTGATGCAGGTGCAGAGCCGAAGATCATCGTGATCAACAACCTTTCCTCTGCAGGCATCACGGCTTCGGTTGACCGCTTTGCGGAAGAACTGAAGAGCGCACAGATGATCTTCATTCCAGGCGGTTTCTCCGGCGGAGATGAGCCGGATGGCAGCGGAAAATTCATTACCGCGTTCTTCCGGAACGGCAAGATCAAAGATGGCGTGACAGAGCTCTTGGATGACAGAGATGGACTGATGCTCGGAATCTGCAATGGTTTCCAGGCTCTGATCAAACTGGGACTGGTTCCGTATGGAAAGATCATCGATACAGATGAAACATGTCCGACATTGACATTCAATGTAATCGCAAGACACCAGAGCCGAATCGTTCGGACGAGGATTGCCTCGAATAAGTCACCATGGCTCAGCTTGATGAATACGGGTGATATCGTGAATGTTCCAATCTCTCATGGAGAAGGCCGCTTTATCGCAGATCCTGAACTGATCAAAAAACTTGCTGAAAATGGTCAGGTCGCTACACAGTACGTAGATGCTGATGGCAATGCGACCATGGATGTTCACTATAACCCGAATGGTTCTATGGCTGCCATTGAAGGCATTACTTCTCCGGACGGACGTGTCCTCGGAAAGATGGGACACAGCGAACGAATCGGAGCGGGACTTTATAAAAATGTCCCAGGCAATTACGATAGCCGTCTGTTTGAGGCGGCGGTCAAATACTTCAGCTGATTTCTTTAGAGAGTCTGTCTTCGGACAGACTCTCTAAAAATGTTACAGAAATTTGTGCATTTTTAAAAATCTGTCATAAAAAATTAACAATTTCTAACCGAACAATTCCTTTATCTTTTGTGAAAAGTGTATTATCATGTTGTCATAAATAACAAAAAATCACAGAATAAATGTGCAAAATATTTAAGACGTGATTTTTTTGGTTTTTGTGTCCACATAATCGTCATAAATGGAGAGTATCATGATTTCCAATCAGCTTTTACAAAAGACACTGGATGAGATAAAAGCGATTACAGAAAAAGATATGGCCGTCTTTAACATAGACGGTCATATGTCTGCAAAAACGAACCGGGATCTTTCTGTTGACACAAGGAGCCTTTTGGATTTTTCTGAATCCTCAAGAGAGTACAAGGAGGTTCCTGACTTCCAGTTGTTCAAGATCAAAGAAGACGCCAGAGATGAATATATCCTGGCAGTAAAGGGAACGTCTTCCAGTGCAGAACTGGTAGGCAGAATGGTCAAGTATCAGATCGAACGGATGCTGACAGAATATAAGGAAAAATTTGATAAAGACAATTTTATCAAATCGCTCCTGACGGACAATCTGATGTTGGTCGATATCTTTGACCGCTCCCGCAAACTGCATATCGAGCTCGAAGCAAGAAGAGTCGTGTTCTTTGTGCGTTTGAATAAGAAGAATCAGGATGATGCGATCGGCACGCTCAAGAACATGTTCGATGAGAACACGGATTTTGTTACGGCCATCGATAAAAAACAGATCGTTGTTGTAAAACAGCTGACGGAAAAAGAAGAGGACGACATCTCTTCCATCGCACGAGGGATCATCAACGCACTGAAGAGCGATATTGATGATGATGCCAAAGTGGCGTACGGAACGTCTGTCAGTGATCTGAAAGAAGTTTCCAAATCTTATAAAGAAGCCCGGATGGCGCTGGATGTCGGAGATATCTTCTTTGCAGACAGACAGATCAATCCTTATGACACTTTGGGAATCGGAAGGCTGATCTATCAGCTCCCGATGCCGCTTTGCAGATTGTTCATTAGTGAGATCTTTAAGGATACCTCTCCTTTGGATCTGGATGATGAGACGATCGAAACGATCAATAAGTTTTTCGAAAACTCCCTGAATGTTTCCGAGACGTCCAGACAGCTCTTCATTCACAGAAATACACTGGTCTATCGTTTGGATAAGATCCAGAAACTGACCGGGCTGGACCTCAGAGTTTTCGATGACGCGATCACTTTTAAAATTGCACTCATGGTAGCCAGTTACATGCAGCATGTGGATGGACTGGATTCCAAATAATCGGAGGAATATATGATTAGACTCGAAAATGTTTCCATGACTTACGGCGATCAGCACACCTATGCGCTGAACCATGTGAGTCTGACGATCGAAGACGGTGAGTTCGTATTTATCGTCGGCGATTCCGGAGCGGGAAAAACAACGCTGTTTAAGCTGCTCATCAAGGAAATGCAGCCGACCTCCGGCGAAATCTTCGTTAACGGAAAATGCGTAACAAGGCTTAAGAGGAGAAAGATCCCGATGCTCCGCAGAGAGATCGGAGTTGTGTTCCAGAATTTCCGTCTCCTCAGAGATCGTAATGTGTATGAGAATATTGCGTTTGCCCAGAGAGCGATCTCTGCTCCGGCAAAGGATATCAATAAAAACGTGGCAGACGTTCTGACGCTGACCGGTATTTCTGAAAAATACCGCTCCTTCCCGGATCAGCTTTCCGGTGGAGAGCAGCAAAGAGTTGCGCTTGCAAGAGCTCTGGTCAATAAACCGAGCATCCTGCTAGCAGACGAGCCGACAGGTAACTTAGACCCCGGAAACTCCAGAGCGATCATGGAGCTCTTAGAGGAAGTCAACCGAAGAGGAACGACGGTCATCGTCGTAACCCATAACCATGAAATCGTACGTCAGATGCATAAGCGTGTCATCGCCCTGAAGAACGGCATGGTAGCAAACGACATCAAGGAAGGAGGACTCGTTTATGAAAGGTAGTTCATTCTTCTACTGTCTGGGACAGGGCTTTAAAGGCATTAAACGAAATAAGGTATTCTTCCTGGCTTCTGTTGCAACCATTGCTGCCTGCGTCTTTATGGTCGGCATCCTGCTTGCAGTTATGATGAACATCAACTATGTTTTGAAAGAAGCACAGGATTCTGTCAGCATCACAGTTTTCTTTGATGACGATCTGAACGAGAACGAGATCAAAGAGATTGGTAAGAGGATCGAAGGATGGGAAGAAGTTTCCCATATTGAATTCACCTCTGCGGAAGATGCGTGGGAAACATTTAAAGACAGTTATTTTAAGGATAATCCGGAACTGGCAGAAGGCTTTGCCGGAGATAATCCGCTCGCAAGTTCCGCATCCTATGCAGTTTATTTTAATGAGATCGAAGATCAGAGTACGATCGTTGACCGGCTTTCTTCATTGACCGGTGTCAGAAAGGTCAACCAGTCTGAGGTGACGGCGAATGCGTTATCCGACGTTGGAAAAATCGTAGGAATTATCTCACTAGTGATCGGTATCGTCCTGTTCCTGGTTTCCGTCTTCCTGATCTCCAATACGATCGCAACCGGTATTACGATGCGTGCCGAAGAGATCAAGATCATGAAATATGTTGGCGCAACCGATTTCTTTGTTAAGTCCCCATTCGTTTTTGAAGGTGTCATTATCGGTATCATCGGTGCTGTGATCCCGCTGATCATCCTGTTCTTTGTATACAGGTCAGCGCTGACTTACATTATTCATCAGTTTAACACGATCACGAATGCATTCTCACTCATGCCTGTGAGCACGGTGTTTGCCATTCTGGTCCCGGTTGCTTTGATCCTTGGTGCCGGCATCGGTATCATCGGAAGTAGTATTGCAACCAATAAATATATCAAGGTTTGATGCAGATGGAGCAGAATAACAACTTTAATAACAATTACTACCCGAACCAAAAACCGAAAAGCAAATTCGGGATTGGCATCCTTGTTGGTGTACTGATCACGGTTGCGGCAGTCATGCTAGTTGCAGTCTTTGGTGTTTTCCTTTATATCCGCAGCATGCGGGGCGGAAGCACCAGAGAGATGGATTATCAGGAAAAGCTTGATACGATCCAGTCTTACCTGGATATGTACTACTTGGGAGAGATCGATCCGGACAAAATGGAAGATGCACTTGCTGCAGGAATGCTGAACGGTATCGACGATAAGTATGCGAAGTACTACTCCAAAGAAGAGTTTGAGCAGCTCCTCGAAGAGACGTCCGGAAGCTACAGCGGAATCGGCGTCAGCATTATTATGAATGACGAAGGCTTTATAGAAGTCTATAAAGTCTTTAAGGGCTCTCCGGCAGAAGAGGCCGGTATTCAGATCAAGGATCTGATCATTGAAGCGGACGGAGTCAGAGGTTTTGAAGATCTTGACAGCTTAGTAAGTCTGGTCCGCGGAGAGCAGGGAACTTCCGTAGATATCGTGGTCAAACGTGGTGACAAAGAAATTCCGATGACGGTGGAGAGAAGGGTCGTTGATATGGAGACCGTCGTCTACCGCATGATGGATAACAAGATTGGCTACATTCAGCTGACAGAGTTTGACACGATTTCGGTGGACCAGTTTAACCACGCGCTGGATGATCTGGAAAGCCAGGGAATGACATCCCTGATCTTAGACCTTAGAGACAATCCGGGTGGAGATTATGATACGGTCATCGCAATGGCAGACCGTGTTCTTCCGGAAGGAAAGATCACAACGGTCGTTGATAATCAGGGCGCCGAAAAAACGGAGACCTCCGACGAGGAACATCAGATTTCAATCCCGATGGTGGTCCTGATCAACGAAAACAGCGCCAGTGCTTCGGAGCTTTTCACCGGAGCTATCAAGGACTACGGAATCGCAACGATCATCGGCGAGACCAGCTATGGAAAAGGAATCGTTCAAAGTATCTACCGTTTAGCAGATGGCTCGGGTATGAAGTTTACGACCGAAGAGTATCTGACACCAAACGGAAATCATATCAACGGAATCGGGGTGGAGCCGGATATTGAGGTTGCGATCCCGGAAGAAGCTTTTGAAGACGGTGTGGTTACAGAAGAGGAAGATACCCAGCTTCAGAAAGCAATTGATGTATTAAACGGTGAAGCGGAAGCGAAAAACCGTTAACAATATACTCAAAAAGTTTTTTTGCTGAAAGGCAAACGGCTGATTCTTAAAAATGAAAGGAAAAGGCAGTATCTTATGAGTAAATTGAAAAGAATCGTAAATATCGTTCTTGTAGTCGCGATCGGAATCGTACTTGTGCTTCCGACGCTTGCTGATGATACGGATATTTATGAGGCGAAGCAGAAGCAAAGAGAACTTGAACAGCAGCTGGCAGACAGCGAAAGCCGTCTGGATGAACTGAAAAACAAAGTGGCAAATGCACAGCAGGCTGTAGACGAAATCGATGCGCAGATTGCAGAAGTGGAAGCAGTGATCGATGATTACGAAGTCCAGAAAGGCGATCTGGAATCCAAGATCGCAGAGCTTCAAAAGCAGATCGATGACAAACAGGTAAAGATCGAATATGAATACAGCTTAATGAGCAAGCGTATCCGCTTCCTGTATGAAAATCTTGGTAACTCTTATGTGGAAGCGTTCCTGACTTCTGAAACGTTCTCTGATGCGCTGAATAAAGTGCAGTATCTGATCGAGCTTTCCGATTATGACAGAGAACAGATGGAAAAACTCGAAAAACTCCAGAAGGCGATTCAGGAAGATCAGGATGAAGTAGAAGCAGAGAAAGAAGAAATTGAAGTTCTGATCGAAGCACAGAACGATCAGAAAGTCGTTCTGGATGAAATGCTTGCTGTAAAAGCGGAAGCGCTGAGCGTTGCACAGGCAGAGCAGGAAAACGAAGAAGAAATGAACGCTGCAATCGCACAGATGCTGGATGAGCAGAGAGATACCGTTAATGCTTTGATCGAGGAGTACAACCAGCAGATCATTGAGCAAGGCGGAACCGTGCCGGAAGGCGGTGCGATGATCTGGACAGCAGGTGAATTCCTCTGGCCGCTCCCGGCTCCTTATTATTCCAACTATATTACATCCTGGTATGGATGGCGTTCCGATCCGTTTGGCGGCGGATATTCCGATTTCCACGGAGGAATCGATATCGGTGCTCCTTGTAATACGCCGATCATGGCTGTTTTAGATGGAACCGTCATCATGTCTTCTGACGGATGGAACGGTGGCTGTGGAAACTATACCGTTATTTATCATGGAGGCGGTCTCTACACAGAGTACATGCACCAGAACTACCGTATCGTTAGTGTTGGTCAGCATGTTTCTCAGGGAGAGGTTATCGGATATGTTGGAACCACTGGTTCTTCGACCGGTTACCACCTGCATATCGGAACGATCCTTTCCGACCACGGCTTTGACTATAGCTGCAGAGTCAACCCGGCACCGTATCTCGGACTGTAACCCAAATTGATCCGTCAATGAATAATGGTGTTTTGATCCGAAAAATGAATATGGATGACTATTCCGGGGTCAAGAAACTCTGGGATACGATCAGCGGTTTTGGGATCCGTACGATCGACGATTCACGCGAAGGCGTGGAACGATTCCTTTTGAGAAATCCTGAAACCAGTATCGTTGCAGAATATCAGGGCGAGATCATTGGAACGATCCTTTGCGGCCATGACGGCAGAAGCGCAAGTTTCTATCATGTCTGTGTCAAGAAAGAGATGCGCAGACAGGGGATCGGAAAAGCGATGGCAGTTTCTGCGATGAGGGCGCTTCAGGACGAGAAGATCAATTCTGTATCGTTAGTCGCTTATAAGACAAATGAAGCCGGTAACCAGTTCTGGCACAAAGCCGGATGGAAACAAAGAGAGGATCTGAATACCTACGACTTTGTTTTGAACGAAGAAAACATTACAAATTTTAACAGCTGAAACAAATAACTATTTAGAGGCAAATAAAACAGGAGTCCTGCGTAACGCAGCGGCTCCTGTTTTTCAGAGGGGTTTAAATATCAACTGCAGCTTTCAGGCTGCCCTTTTTTATTTTTCTTCTGCCTGCGGCATTTCTGTTTTGTCTTCTTTCAAGTTCTTCGGAACGATAGGAAGAACGAAGATCAGACAGAGAACAACGGCGATCAGGAACATCCACATAACACCGGAGGAAGCATTTCCGAATTTGCCGCCGAGTGAGATTGCAACAAAGCTGAAGGACTTGATGACCTGTGTCAGCGGATGGATCACGCGGTTGACGGCGTTATATTCGCGGGCTCCGAAGATGGAGATCGCCAGTGACGGACACATGTTAAAGCATCCGCCTGAGAAGAAGGTGTTCAGGCAGATCATGCAGATGGTGACCGTCGGATTCGTGACAAGCGCCAGAACGACGAGTGAGATGATAAATACGATACACATCAGCACAGTCGTCATTCTGGTTCCGATCTTTTTATCAATAAAACCGGTGACGATGGAACCGACAAAACCGAATGCTGCGGAATACATCATGACGGTTGGTGCATTTGCAATTCCACGGCCAAACATCAGAGGAACTAACTGTGCCGGCATACCGGAGCTCTGAAGCAGTAAAAATCCGAATGCGATGACAAAGAACCATACGATTGGAGTTGTCAGAAGTTTTTTGATCGTCCATTTCGATTTATAGTTCTTTGCAGCTTCCTGCATGGCTTTCAGCTGTTCGACGCCTTCTTCTTTGTTATCAGGGAACAGTCCCAGCTGCTCCGGACGTTCCTTGATCCAGAAAATGGAAAGGACGGCCATAACGGCCATGATGATCGCAAGGACCAGCATCGGGGAGCTGAGCTTTAATCCTTTTCCGAGCATACCGGAAAAGATTGGTGTAAAGATGATATTTGCAAGATAGGTACCGGTTGTCGTGATACCTAAAATCTCAGCTTTCTTTCTCGGGAACCAGTTTGCCATCAAGGTGTTTGTGATAACGAAACCATAACCTTGAGAGAAAGCAAACATCAGGATAACACCGATCACATAAACCACCATATTGGTCGCATAACCTGCCATGAGTACGCCAATCGCACTGACGATCAAAGAGACGACTGTTACAAGCCGGACACCTTTTTTTAAGCACCACTGTGCAAGCAGGAAAGCAGCTACTACGCCGACCAATGATGCGATCGTGTTGATCGTATATAAAATATCTGTGCCGCATCCTAAATTACCGGCCGCCTGCGGAACAACAAAGTTTGCAGACAGACCAACGACAAAACTGCAGAGGATATACATGATGATCGAATGGATCACCAGACTGTATCCTATCGCAAAACTTTTTTTCTTTTCCATAACACCTCTCCTTTATTTGATACCC
>JAZQCK010000036.1:0-2862 GCA_045546255.1 Lachnospiraceae bacterium
AAGGTCGTGCGGTGCACAAAGATCGCATCGGCGGCCGCCGTCATATTTCTGCCGTTTTCGAGATAAGCCTTCAAGGTCTCGCAAAGCTCCGTCTTGTTCTCCTGATCATAGTGTTCCAGTTTATAAATCGCCGGATGATAAAGGAAGTTCGTCGCCAGAGAATTCTGCAGCGTCTCTTTCATATAGTCCAGGCGGTAGTCATCAAATAAGTGGAACCAAAGATGTGGGTTTTCCTGGGAGCCAAGCTCCAAAGCAGCATTCGCGCATTTCTTAGCATCGTCCAAAAGAGAGAAGGTTCGAAACGCGGAGCTTGCGCCAGCGATGCAGACATGGTCGCGGACAAAGTAGGAGACTTGCTGGTGGAAATCATTCAGGTCGGCGTCCAGGCCGGAAAGAGTCAAATTCAAAATCCAGTTGATCTCGCGCTTGCTGATCACGGCACAGGAATTCGGCCATTCGAGCTCTAACTCATCCGCCAGATAGGGCAGCGTTGTTTCGAGCTGCGCCTCCCAGGCGGAGTCTGCCAAAAAGCGGAAAGTCACGACAGCGTATAAATGTTCATTCCTCCAGCCGATGCGGCGAAGGACGTCGTTGATCGCATGCTCGGCGGCGTCTTCTCCCTGAAAGAGAGAGCGGCAGAGCAGATGGAGCGGATCGTTTTGTTTCCTGCCGGTAAAACGGCTGGAGCGGCGAAGCGCTTCGGTGACACAGTCGGTGAAAAACGAAAACAGCTCTTCGGCGCCGGGCGGGATCTGATTGATCGGCTTCGGCGGAAACATCACGATGCGGCCCGCATATTGCCCGTCGGACAAAATATTTTTCGCGACGGCGGTCAAATCGTTAAAAGTCATATTCTGATAAAAGATGTCTTGCTTCCGCGCCGCTTCATGAAACTCCTTGCTTAAGATCAGCTCGTTCAGGCTCTCGCTCGGGATACGGTCGACCTTTCCGCTGCCTAACACTTTATGCAGGTTATCGGAGCGGTAGAGCAGATGCATGTCCAGGTCAACAATGGAATATTCCCATGGAAACCAGTTCCGCCCGAAAGCAAAAACATCTTCGGAGCGTTTGGCGTCCATCGTCGCAAGCAGCAGGGAGTTCTCCTGGTGAAGAAGATCCTGAAGGATCTGGAACAAGGCCCCTTGCAGTTCATAGGTTGTATAAAAAGCATCCGTGATAGCGTAATTACAGCCTTCCAATTTCGCCAGATCTTTTTGCGAAGGGAGCTTGCCGTCCGGAGCAAGGAGGAAAAAGTGAAGGGCAGACTTCCGGGCGGGCTTTACATTTTTCAGATCATCGGGCGTAAGAATATAGAGTGTGTTAGAGTTAATGCCGGAGTTTTCTCTGGCTCGTGTGACAGAGCTGCTGCTGCCACGTGCATCGTCATCAGAACCACCTCCACTCACGCCACTGTCAAAACGGCGGACTGTGTCAATCGCATTTTCCTGCGACACAATATTCTCGCGGATCACCGAGTATTGATTGGAATATAGATAGAGAAGGATCTGAAATGTAACATTCATATAGAACGAACCTCCTAAGCAATGCTTATTCAACGTCACGCTATAGAGTTGTTTAATAACTCTAAGAAGGCGATAATCGGAATCATATTGACGCTACAAAGTGTAGCATGTACTCGCAGAAATATCAACAGAATAACCCTACTCATAAGCGAAAAAGCCCTATATAATAGCAAATGCAGAAAATAACACACTGATAATAAAGTGTAGCAAGAAGAAAAATATTTATGGAGGAGTAAAGCTATGTTAACAGTTCTCGAAAACTTAAGAGAAACGATGAAAGCTGACGGACATCCGGATCGATTTGTAAAATCCTGGGAGTTCGTTAATGTCGTTTATCCGACAAACTATTACATGGGCGACTATCCGCTGGAGCCGGGCAAAGAAGGCTATGACCAGTATGGCGTTTTCTGGAGATTCCCGGAAGGCCAGATGGGTGCATTCCCGGTTCATGATGCAGAGCACAAACTGCTCGACGACATCACGGAGTGGAGAGACAAACTGACCCACATCCCGGTACCGCCACCAGATCAGGCAGTTGATTACTGGGGAATGCTGAACGGCTGGGCAGGCAACACTGATTTTGAAAACCAGTATGCATGCGCACTCGCACCGCAGGGAATCTTCGAGAGACTTCATGCAATGATGGGCATGGAAGATACCATGATCGCAATGTATGAGGAGCCGGAAGAAATGCACGCTCTGATCGACTTCATTACAGAGGCAGAGCTTGATTATGCAAGAGTCATCACAGAGAAAGTGCCTACAATCAAAGCACTTCTGCATCATGATGACTGGGGCAGCGCAAAGAACTCTTTCCTTTCACCGGATATGTTCGATGAGTTCCTGACACCGGCATACAAGAAAATCTATGGCTACTGGAAAGAAAGAGGCATCGAGCTGATCATCCATCACAGCGATTCCTGGTCCAGAAACCTTGTTCCGTCCATGATCGAGATGGGCATCGATATCTGGCAGGGAGTTTTCCCGGATAACAACATCCCAGAAATGGCTGAAGAATTCGCTGGTCAGATCACCTTCATGGGCGAGATCGAATCCAGAAGAATTGACATCCCAGAAGCTACTCCGGAAATGATCAAAGAAGAAGTTGACCGTGCTTGCAGAAAGTGCAAAGGAAACAACTTCATTCCTTGCCTCACTGCAGGAACACCGGGCAGCAACTTCGGCGTAGAAGAACAGGTCCTTGCAGAGATCGATGTTATGAGCAAAGAGCTTTTCGGTTTCGAAGGCTAATTCCGAGCTGAGGCTGATTCGGCCGAAAGCAAATTCGAATCAAAATACGTTCCTTTCTCTCCCGGACAGAAATGTCCGGGAGATTTTT
>JAZQCK010000037.1:0-10752 GCA_045546255.1 Lachnospiraceae bacterium
GCTGACCGCTTTTCCGTTTCCGAACTTCTGCTTCAACATGGCTTTGAGCGAGGACCGCATATACTGATAGTAAATAATCTTCGGGTCGTAATGCAGCTTAAAGCCCGCTTTTTTCATACGGAAGGACATTTCGTTATCTTCTGAACGGGGGAGCCGTTCATCATAAAGCCCGACCTGCTCAAACACTTCTCTGCGGTACATGCCGCAAAAAAGAGAATCTTCGTACCCCTCTTCTGTCGCGCCGCGATAGGACGCACCTCCGCTTCCAAACTTGGAATTTTCAGCGATCAATAGTGTCTTTGCCCACTGGCTGTCATCCGACGTAATGCAAGGTCTCATTCCACCGCTCGCCATCTCACCGCGTGCAAGCACCTCAGCATTTTTCCGGATAAACTCTTTCGGCAACCGGGCATGTGCATCAAAGCGGATAATGGCATCTCCGCTATAGTTTTTCAAGGCGACATTGCTTCCTGCCGGAATATTCCCCTTTGGGTTCGGAAGGATTTTGACAGCAACATAACCTTCCCCTTGATGCTCTTCCTGAAACTCTTTCATTAACGCAAGAGTTCCATCACTTGAATTGCTGTCGATCAGGAGGATCTCCGTTTTTTCACGCGGATAATCCTGATTTGCAATATCTTCAAAGAGTTTTGGAAGATAGCGTTCTTCATTATATGCGACTATCGCGATGGAAACGATCACTTCTGCTTAACCTCAAAATCTTTTTCTGAATATTCTTTTCCAAGCACTGCCCAGACAGATTTCCACATGATATTACACTCATAGCCGAAAGTAAATTTCTTAAGACTTGCCAGGTTATACTTCATCTTTTCCGGCAGGATCTTTTCCACATAGACCTTATCTACTTCTTCCGGAGAAAGTCCTTTTAAGATCTTCTCTTCATCTTTGTAATAGATGCTGCATTCACTGGTGGCACCGGGAGGCATCAGAAGCGTTGCCATCATTTCCGGCGTATACTGGTCCACATATTTTGGAATCTCAGGGCGCGTCCCTACAAAGGTCATTTTTCCTCGAAGGATATCGATCACCTGGCAGAACTCATCTGCACGGATCTTCCGCACAAATTTACCAACTCTGGTGATACGCGAGTCATGGTCTGTCGTAACGCTCGAACCCTTCTTATCTGCATCCGCAACCATGCTGCGGAATTTAAAGATACGGAAGTGCTCTCCATATCTGGTCACTCTCTCCTGCCGATAAAAAACAGGGCCTTTGGAGTCTAAGACAATAGCAAGTGCCAAACCTGCCATAAACCACCAGATCACAAGAATGATCACGCTTGCAACAAAAATATCCCAGATGCGTTTTGCAAAAAGCTGTCCGCGCCTTTGATTTAAAATGTCATAATATTCTTTTACTTCCGGCGTTTTCATGTTTTCCGGAAGATCTTCCCACTTTCTAAGGATCATCCGATATATTCCCCGGTAATTGCTAAGTATTGTTCAATAATATAATCGATCTCTTCTTCTGTCAGTTTTGTATGCAGAGGAAGGGTTATCTCATTTGCATAATGCGCATAGGCGTTTGGGAAATCATCAATGGAAAATCCCAGTTTCTGATATGCTTTCAAAAGCGGCAGCGGTTTATAGTGTACATTGCATGCGATCCCCGCTTCCGCCATCCGCGTTATGATCTCATTTCTTCTTTCGTCACCTGAAACCTCTAAAGCCGAATTGCCAAACGGAACTCTGGTCAGGTATAGATGTCCGGATGAGGTCCTCTCTTCCGTGTAATGCGGAAGAACTTCGATGCCATGCGGTTTCAATGCCGCATCATACTTTTCGATCATCGTTTTTCTTTTTGCAAGAAGATCCGGATAGCGCTCTAACTGAGCGAGCCCGATAGCTGCCATGATGTCTGTCATATTGCATTTATACCAAAGCCCTTCCACATCATATTCCCAAGCGCCCGGTTTATTTTTTGTAAAAGCATCTTTACTCTGTCCATGAAGCGAATAGAGCTGGATCTGATGATAGATTTCTTCATCCTCCACTCCATCAAAAGACTTCCAGGAAAGACAGCCGCCCTCACCCGTTGTCAGGTTTTTCACTGCATGAAAACTAAAGGAAGTAAAATCAGCAATCGAACCAACCGCTTGCCCTTTATAAACAGCACCTAAGGCATGGGCTCCATCTGCAAGGACAGCGACTCTGCCCAAGGACTGCTGGAGTTTACTGGATAGTTCAGATACTTCTTTTCCGGAAGGCGTATTTCCTGTTTTATCCGGGGAAAAGAGTCCTTGTTTTTCTTCAACTATTTTGAAGATAGTATCATAGTCGCAAGGAATCCCGGCAAGATCGACCGGAATGATGGCCTTGGTCTTTTCCGTAATTGCAGCAGCAAGAGCCGCATAATCCATCTCGAGACTGTCCGGCTGACAATCGATCAGCTTTATCTTGGCTCCGACATGTTCAATCACAGATGCGCTTGCCGTATAAGTATATGCGCAGGTGATGACTTCATCTCCTGGTCCAATCCCCATCAGCCTCAAAGCCATTTCCGCACAGGCTGTCTGGCTGTTTAAGCAGGCTGTCCTCTTTGTTCCGACAAAAGCAGCCAGATTTTCTTCCAACTGTTTTGTTCTGGGTCCTGTCGTGATCCAGCCGGAACGCAAGGCCTCGGCTACGTATGCAATTTCTTTCTCCGAGATATCCGGAGGGGAAAACGGAATCTTCATTCTTAATAATTCTCCGCACTGATCTCAAAATAGCTCTGCGGGTGTGCACAGGTCGGGCAAACATCCGGTGCCTTTTCGCCAACTACGATATGTCCGCAGTTGCGGCATTCCCAGACTTTTACTTCACTTTTCGCAAAGACTTCTGCCATCTCGATATTTTTCAGCAGTGCGCGGTAACGCTCTTCATGATGCTTTTCGATGGCAGCGACCAAACGGAACTTTTCTGCCAGTTCCGGAAAGCCTTCTTTTTCTGCAGTCTCAGCAAAGCCTGCATACATATCTGTCCACTCAAAGTTTTCTCCATCGGCTGCATCCTTCAGATTCTGGACCGTGTCCGGAACCCCGCCTCCGTGAAGTTCTTTAAACCACATCTTGGCATGCTCTTTTTCGTTATTTGCAGTTGCTTCAAAGATGGCTGCGATCTGCTCAAAGCCATCTTTTTTTGCTCTGGAAGCAAAATAGGTATATTTATTTCTTGCCTGGCTTTCTCCTGAGAAAGCTGCCTCTAAATTCTTTTCTGTCTGTGTTCCTGCATATTTGTTTTCCATAAGTCATACCTCCTTAAACTGTTTCCTACTGAACGCGGTTCTGTATATAATGCGGCAGGAAGGTGCCGCAAGCCGGGCATCTGACTTCTCCTTCAAATCCCCGGAATCCATGACTTCTTACACGATTATTCAGCCAGTGATTATGATGCACTTCGCTGTCGCGATAGGTGAAATCTGCCTTACAATGAAAGCATACGGTTCTGTAGACATTTCCAAATGCGCCGTTTGCTGCCATATTCGATCCATTGATAATTTCCATCGGTACTCCTCCTTCTCCATTTGTCTTATCAGCTTCAAAAGCGATTTCTATTATTTCCTTTCAAAAATGATATCCAGATCAACGACTGGGCCGATCCCATTCACATGTCCTTCTGAGGAATACTGCCATGCCTCGATCTCGTATGGATAGTTCAATTCAGTTTCATATTTTGCAAGCCAGATGCTGTACTTTTCCAGGTCATACAGATTCAGTTTGTTGCACAGCCACATCTGGTTTCCATAAATGCCCGGAGTATAACCCGCTTTTTTCACGTATTCGCAAAAAGCAAGTGCGTTGGCTGTCAGTTCTTCTCCGCTCAGCTCATCTGTCCTTGCCGTATCATAATTGATCTCTTCGGTATCATAATAGATCGGAAGATCCAGTTTGAAAGGTTTTACCATGTCGATGGCATATTGCGCTTCCGCCTCTGCTTCTTCAATATTAATGGCCTGGGAAAAAACATAAACCCCCAGCTTGATGCCAGCCTTTGTCGCTTCCGTTAAATTATAATAGGCATACTCATCATTTACGATGATACCGGATCCATACGTGCGGTATCCAAGCCGGATGATCGCATACTCGACGCCGGCAGCCTTTACAGCTTCCCAGTCAATAATGCCCTGATTGGAAGACACATCGATCGCCGCATGGGACTCATATCCTTTTCCTGCATATGTGATGAATCCGTTCTCCGTTTGAAACTGCGTATCATCGAAATCATTCATCTTGGCATCCGGATACCAGTCGAGCTGAATAAAATTCCCGGCTCCGTCAAAGACACCCGCATCTAAGGGATTCTCAATATCATCTGTTTTCGTGCTTCGCTTCACCTTTTCTCTGCCGCAGGCCGGAAGCACTGCTAGAACTGCTGCCAAAAGCAAGGTGATAAAAAGGATTCCAAACAGTCTTCTCTTCAAGTGTTACTCCTTCTGCATAATACCCTTTTCAAGAGCGGCTACCATATCAGCTGCTTTTTTCATATCGTCTGCTTTTACGCCGACATAATATTTGATCTTTGGTTCTGTTCCGGAAGGACGGACACAGACCCAGGCATCCGGCAGTTCAAAGTACAGAACGTTGGACTTTGGAAGTCCTGTCGTCTCTGGTTTTTCATAATCCAAAACGCTTTCTACCGGGAAGCCGCCAAGCTCCTTCGGCGGGTCATTTCGCATATCTTCCATAGTTTTAGCAATTGCCTGCATTCCGTCGATTCCCTTCTTCGTAATGGAAATCGTTTTTTCCATATGGAAGCCGTACTTCTCATAAAGCTCTTCAACCGCATCCCAGAGCGTTTTTCCGTTTGCTTTATAGAAAGTACACATCTCACAAAGCTTCAGCGCTGCAACGCATGCATCTTTATCTCTTGCATAGGTTCCGACCAGATAGCCATAACTTTCTTCAAAGCCAAACAAGTACGTTCCTTTTCCACTCTCTTCGCTCTTTAAGATCTCGGCTCCAATATTCTTAAATCCGGTCAGTACGGCACGGACTTCGACGCCATAGCTTTTGGCAATTGCGTCAAAGAGCTGGCTTGATACAATAGAACGGACAACATAGCCGTCTTCCGGAAGGTCACCTTTTGCTTTTCTTCTTGCGAGCTCATATTCACAGATCAGGCATCCGATCACATTGCCGCCTATCTCGTGGTACTCACCGTTTTTATCTTTGACATGCATACCGATGCGGTCTGCATCCGGATCAGTTGCAATGATGATATCGGCATTCTTTTCCCTACCGAGCTGATCTGCCAGTGCAAACGCTGCCGGCATTTCCGGATTTGGAAATTCCACTGTCGGGAAGTTGCCATCCGGTTTTTCCTGTTCCGGAACCACTGTAAAATCAGTAAACCCAAAGCGCTTTAAAAGCTTCGGAACGATCATGATCCCGGCGCCGTGAAGCGGTGTATAAACGACCGTCACATCTTTTGCCGAAGCTGCCATAATCTCCGGTTCTTTCACCTGTTTTGCAACTTCCTGCATATAGGCTTCATCGACTTCTTCTCCAATGGTGATATAGAGACCTTTTTGAATGGCCTCTGCCTTCTCCATCATCTTTGGTGATGAAAAATTGGTCACCTTGTTCACGCACTCCATGATCCCTTTATCATGAGGCGGCGTGACCTGGGCACCGTCAGCCCAATAAGCTTTGTATCCATTATATTCAGCAGGATTATGACTTGCTGTAATATTTACACCTGCAATGCAGTTTAAATGGCGGACAGCAAAGGAAAGCTCTGGTGTTGGTCTCAGGCTTTCAAAAACATATGCCTTGATCCCGTTCGCGTTTAAAACGGCTGCCGTAATATCAACAAATTCCGGAGACATACGTCTTGAATCACAGGCAATCGCAACTGCCGGATCATTGCAGCCGGAAAGATGAATGTAATCAGAAAGCCCCTGCGTCGCTTTTGCGACCGTATACTTGTTCATGCGATTGGTGCCGGCACCGATCACGCCCCGAAGGCCGGCTGTTCCGAATTCCAGTTCCTGGAAAAAACGGTCTTTGATCTCTGCATCATCATTCTTGATCGAACGCAGTTCTGCCTTTGTCTCTTCGTCGATTGCCGGATCATTCAGCCAGCTTTCATACATTTCCCTATAGTCCATAGTTTCCCCCTTTTCTATTGCCATTTTAAGCAAGGTTTCCTTCTCATTTAATTGTGGGTCTTCGATCACCTTTTGAAGCAGTGCATTCAAGCAGTCTCCAATCTGGGTTCCTTTCGGGATGCCTGCTTCGATCAGATCATTTCCATTGATACATAACTGTGCAATCTCATATGGTTCCTGATCAGCAATGATCTGCTGCTCAATCTCACGCAGCTTATCCATGTTCGCAGACCGTAAAATCTCCTGAAAAGAAAGCTGCGCCTCAAAGATATCCTGCCCCATCTCGTGCATAGCCAGTTTCACGTCTTTCTTTTCCGGAAGGATCGTTCTGTCCTGACTCTTTATTATACCCGAAACTTTGTAAATTGTCTTATTATCATACTTCATTCGTCGCAGGACTTTTGAGGCTTCTTCTGCAGTCAGCCTGCGGAGAAAGACAGCGAGTCTTAATTCTTTTATCAGCGGATCATCCTCTTTCACAGCTTGATAAAGCTCGGCATCCTCTGCATGAAAGCATTTCGCAGAGAGATGCGCTTCCGGAACAATAAACTCTGCCATTCCAAGTGCTGCATACTGGTTGATCTTTTCCGGGTGTGCGCTCAGGAGCGTTTTCTCAAACTCTACACGGATCCGTT
The DNA here is from genome assembly GCA_045546255.1 of Lachnospiraceae bacterium. Classification (GTDB taxonomy): domain Bacteria; phylum Bacillota; class Clostridia; order Lachnospirales; family Lachnospiraceae; genus RGIG5612. Next base: position 6,747 of record JAZQCK010000037.1, read on the forward strand.
CCATGCTGACGTTTTTCAGATTCTGCACATGTTTTCCGATCGCCGCAAGCGTTACAGTCTCAATCTTAAAAGAAAGCTGCGCAGAAAACCGGACAGCCCTCATGATACGAAGCGCGTCCTCTGTAAAGCGGGCATTCGGATCGCCCACGCAGCGGATCAGGCGATCGTTCAGATCCCCTAACCCATCAAACAGATCCACAAGCCCTTTCTCCGGATCATAGGCAAACGCATTGATCGTAAAGTCTCTCCGTTTCAGGTCTTCAGCCAAAGATCTGGTAAAGGTTACCTGCTCCGGATGACGACCGTCTTTATACTCTCCGTCAATCCGGTAGGTCGTAACCTCATAGCCGACTCCATGCCTTACCACCATGACCGTGCCATGCTGAATCCCTGTATCGACGGTATTAGAAAAGAGGCTCTTCACTTGTTCAGGAAGAGCCGATGTCGTAATATCATAATCTTTCGGCTCCAGACCCAAAATAGCATCCCGCACACATCCGCCGACGATGTATGCTTCAAACCCATTCTCTTTAAGGGTATCAAGGATTTCCCTGACCGGACCCGGAACCTTTATTTTCAATTCATCAATATCGTACATAATAAAACAGACGTTATAATGGAATTTTTCTTCCCTGCTGTCGCCTGCGCCAAAGAAAATGTACCTGAGAGAGCTTCTTCAGCGGTGCGAAGGTACTTTTCTTTGGGTCATAGCGGCGACAGAGAAAAATTCCCATAAAAAGGTGTGTTTCTAATATGCTTTGCCCCAATACACCATTGACTTCGCCGGCTTGCCGCAGCAAACGCAAATATCTGAGATTTCCTCCTGCTCAAACGGAATGCAGCGGGAAGTTGCCGTGGTATCCTCTTTGATCTTCAGTTCACACTCCTGATCGCCGCACCACATTGCTTTTACAAAGCCAGGCTTATTCTCGATAATATCTTTAAATTCATCGTAGGTCTTTACGGTAAAGGTATGGGCATCCCTATGTTCTCTAGCGCGCTGAAGCATCTCGCGCTGCATGATGTTTAAGATCTTTTCAAGGCGCTCAGTAAGGTTTTCAAGGGAAACCGAATACTTTTCACGTGTATCTCTTCTTACGATCACTGCCCTGCCGGCCTCAATATCTTTTGGTCCGATCTCGACTCTTGTCGGAATGCCTTTGATCTCCTGCTCGCTGAATTTCCATCCCGGGCTCTTATCTGTGCGGTCAATCGCAACCCTCAAACCTGCTTCCTTGATTTCAGCATAGAGTTCTTCTGCTTTTTCCATAACGCCTTCTTTATGCTGAGCAACCGGAATGACCATGACCTGGGTCGGAGCAATCTTTGGTGGCAGGACCAGACCGGAATCGTCGCCATGAACCATGATCAGCGCACCGATCGTTCTGGTGGAAAGTCCCCAGGAAGTCTGGTGCACATACTGCAGCTGATTGTTCTGATCCGTAAAGGTCATATCAAACGCTTTTGCAAAACCATCGCCAAAGTTATGGCTGGTTCCGCTCTGCAGTGCCTTGCCGTCGTGCATTAATGCTTCGATTGTATAGGTTGCTTCTGCTCCCGCAAATTTTTCCTTATCCGTTTTTCTGCCTTTGATCATCGGGATTGCAAGATACTTTTCACAGAAATTCGCATAAACATTCAACATCTGGATCGTTCTTTCCTGTGCTTCTTCTGCGGTTGCGTGAACAGTGTGTCCTTCCTGCCATAAGAATTCAGAAGAACGCAGGAACGGCCTGGTCGTCTTTTCCCATCTGACGACCGAGCACCACTGATTATAAAGTTTTGGAAGATCACGATAGGACTGGACCGTCTCCGAGTACAGTTCGCAGAAAAGAGTTTCGGATGTCGGTCTTACAACCAGACGTTCCTCGAGCTGCTCTGCTCCGCCGTGAGTGACCCATGCACACTCCGGTGCAAATCCTTCGACGTGATCTTTTTCTTTATTCAAAAGACTCTCAGGGATAAAGAGCGGCATGTAAACGTTTTCTACGCCAGTCTCTTTAAACATGGCATCCAGATTCTTTTGAATGTTTTCCCAGATTGCATAGCCGTTCGGCAGGATCATCATGCAGCCCTTCACTGTGGAATAGCGCATCAATTCTGCCTTCTTTACAACATCCGTATACCACTGCGCGAAATCTTCGCTCATTGGAGTAATGTCTTCTACCAGCTTTTTCTCTTTTGCCATTTTTATATTCCCTTCTATGCTTGTCTTTTACAAATATTTTTTCAGTATTTCCACTTTGTCAGTTTTTTCCCAGCTAAGGTCCAGATCGTCTCTTCCGAAATGTCCGTAAGCTGCCGTCTGTTTGTAGATTGGGCGTCTAAGGTCCAGCATCTTAATGATACCGGTCGGACGCAGATCAAAGTTTTCACGGATGATCTCCGCCAGTTTTCCGCGGGAAAGCTTTCCTGTTCCAAATGTCTCGATCATGATCGAGATCGGCTGTGCAACTCCGATCGCATAGGAAAGCTGGATCTCACATTTATCTGCAAGTCCTGCAGCAACCAGGTTTTTCGCGATATATCTTGCAGCATAAGCAGCGCTGCGGTCGACTTTTGTGCAGTCTTTTCCGCTGAATGCCCCACCGCCATGACGGCCATATCCGCCATAGGTATCAACAATAATTTTTCTTCCTGTTAAGCCGGAGTCTCCGCAAGGGCCTCCAACAATAAACTGTCCTGTCGGATTGATATAATATTTCGTATTATCATCGACCATATCCTGCGGGAGCACACGGTCAAACAGTTTTTCACGGATATCCTTGTGAAGCTGTTCCTGGGAGACTTCTGCAGTATGCTGCGTGGAACATACGACGGCATCGATACGGCTCGGTTTTCCCTCTTCATCATATTCGACAGAAACCTGTGCTTTGCCATCTGGTCTTAAATAAGAAAGTTCTCCGCTTTTCCGAAGTGCTGTCAGACCTCTCGTCAGTTTATGCGCCATGCTGATCGCAAACGGCATCAGTTCTTCTGTTTCATTCGAAGCAAAGCCAAACATCATTCCCTGATCGCCAGCTCCATTATCTTCCTCGCCGGCTTCTTCTCCTTCTTTTGCTTCCAAAGAACGGTCAACGCCCATTGCAATATCAGGGGACTGCTGATCCAGTTTTACGCGAACTTCACAAGTATCTGCATCAAAGCCGATGGATTCATCGGTATATCCGATCTCACGGATCACATCGCGGACAACTGCCTCATAATCCACCTCTGCTTTGGTGGTTACTTCACCCATTACCAATACAAAGTTTGTCGTTACACAAGTCTCGCACGCCACACGGGAGTACGGATCCTGAGCAAGAAGCGCATCCAGGATCGCATCTGAGACCTGATCGCAAATTTTATCCGGGTGACCTTCCGTCACGGACTCGGATGTAAATAATCTTTTTTCCATATTGCCTCCAAACTATGTGAAACAAAAATCCGCCTTTGGCGGCGGACTTTGTAGCTACCCTATTTTTTCCGAACGCATTTCATCATCATAATCTTCTTTTACGATATCGGCTCCGAGAGCTCTCAGCTTTTCATCAAATGCCTCATATCCTCTCTGGATATATTTGATATCGTCAATGATCGTCGTGCCTTCTGCACGCATGCCTGCAAGCACCAACGCAGCACCCGCTCTTAGATCAGGAGCACTGACTCTCGCACCGGTCAGTTTTTTTACTCCGCTAATGATCGCGGTATTTCCTTCTACTTTGATCTTTGCTCCCATACGGGCAAGTTCAGCCACGTATTTAAAGCGGTTTTCGAAGATGCTTTCCGTAACAGTAGAACTTCCCTTTGCAAGGGCAAGGGCCGTTGCGATCTGCGGCTGCATATCCGTCGGGAATCCGGGATACGGCAGCGTCTTGACCTGCGTCGGTTTCAGCTGCTCTGTTCCACGGACAGTGACAGCCTCATCATATTCGATCACATCGCAGCCAATCTCAACAAGCTTTGATGTAATGGACTCTAAATGTTTTGGAATCACGTTTGCGACAGTGATTTCTCCACCGGTGAT
>JAZQCK010000038.1:0-72613 GCA_045546255.1 Lachnospiraceae bacterium
AGCAAATGACTTGTTTTGATCGTTTACGCTCAAAGAAAACTTTGGCTAAACATCCGTTTTTTTCACTTCACTGAAGTGTTCGCTTATTTGAAATTTATAAGAAATTTCAGGGATGGTTATACTATTCAATTATCAAGGTTCGTGCCTTATTTTTAAGGCTTTTTTGTTTGCCGTCTCAAGCGACAGCTTTGCTATAATAACACTATGATTTTTTATTGTCAACAAAAACTTTCATCTTTTTTTAATTTATTTTTCGTATAAAAAAGAATCTGTTCTCAACCACAAAATGTACTGTTTTTGACTCCCCGGGACACTATATCTTGATTGTTAAATATACATAGAAAATACTACCTAACAAAACAAGTGCATGTTATTATCATTATATAACTGACATCTTGAGTTCGGCTTACCGCATCAATGAAATACCAAACAAGGAGGATAGCAACATGAAATTAAACAATGTCACGATCCTTGGAGGCGGTGTACTCGGAACACAGATTGCTCTGCAGTCCGCCTATACAGGATGTAATGTAACGATCTGGCTTAGAAGTGAAGGCTCTATCGGCCGAACACAGCCAAAGATTGAGCGCTATTCCCAGCTGATGATTGCTGACCTTGAAGCAGCAAAGGCATTGGTTGGAAATCCGATGGGCGCATTCCTTTATCCAAAGGGACTGATCCGCAAATGGGAAGGCATGACCGTCGAAGGAATCGACGCGTTGATCGCACAGGCAAAAGAGAACTTTGCGAACAACGTAAAGTTGGAGCTGGATATGGCTGCTGCAGTTGCGGATGCAGATATTGCAATCGAGGCAATGTCGGAAGATCCGAAAGCAAAGATCGAATTCTATGAGCAGCTGAAAGATAAACTTCCGGAGAAGACCATTCTCTGCACCAACTCTTCCACTCTGCTCCCAAGCACCTTCGCAGAATATACCGGAAGACCGGAGAAATACTGCGCGCTTCATTTCGCAAACACGATCTGGAAAAACAACACAGGCGAGGTTATGGGACATCCGGGAACATCGGAAGAAGTCTTCAATCAGGTTGCTGAGTTTGCAGATCAGATCGGCATGGTTCCGCTGAAACTCTATAAAGAGCAGCCGGGCTATATCTTAAACTCCATGCTCGTTCCGTTCCTTTCCGCAGCACAGGCACTTTGGGCGAACGGCGTTTCCGATGTTGAAACGATCGACCTTACATGGCGCCTAGCAACCGGCGCTCCGGCAGGCCCGTTCCAGATCTTAGATATCGTCGGTCTTGAAACGGCTTATAATATCAACCTGATGAAACCGGAAACGCAGCAGGAGGGAACCATTTCCTACAAGCTGAGCCAGCTCTTAAAAGAAAAGATTGATAAAGGCGAGACCGGCGTCAATGCAGGCAAAGGCTTCTACGATTATACAAAGAAATAACATGTGCCAGACCTGAATCCGGCAAGAGCCGAAGAACAGTTTTTAACAAAAGGCAAAGAGCGGGGAGAACCCGCTCTTTTTGCTTCCTTCTTTTTTTAATTATGCTATGATAAGCATATGATACCTGCAGAACTTCACGCCCATGTATTTATGGACGGAATCGATTATAAAAAGAGCGTTGCACGTTTCCAGGACGGTGTGGACAAGAAAAAAGTCCGCGCGGTCTTATCGGAATACAAAAAACGTGGCATCACGCTCGTACGAGACGGCGGCGATCACTTCGGCGCCTCAAGCTATGCCAAAAGCATTGCAGGAGAATACGGCATTACTTATCTCACGCCCGACTTTGCATTATATAAAGAAGGAAACTACGGAAAAGTTGCAGGGATTTCCTATCGCGACATCGCCGAGTACCGCGTGCTTGTTGCAAAGGCAAAAGAAAACGGTGCCGATTTTATCAAACTCATGCTGTCCGGAATATTGGACTTCGATTGCTTCGGAGTTGTTTCCGAAACAGACTACACTCTTAAGCAGGAAAAGGAACTGGTCCATATCGCACATGAAGAAGGTTTTGCTGTTATGGCACATGCGAGCGGAGGAGAAAAGGTCCGCCTTGCAGCCGAAGCCGGAGTCGACTCCATCGAACACGGTTATTATATGGACGAAGAGACGATGGACATACTGAAAGAAAAAGAGATTCTCTGGGTTCCGACTGCGGTCACTAGTCAGAATCTGATCGGCACCGGACGATTTGATGAAACGGAAGTAAAGAAGATTGCCGAAACTCATAAAGAAGCGATTGCAAAAGCTAATGCCAAGGGAGTCCTGATCGGCTGCGGAAGCGATGCCGGAGCTTATGCCGTCCACCACGGAAGCGGCTGCCTCGAAGAGTACGCTTTATTAAAAGAAGTGATCGGCGAAGATGTTGATCCGATGATACAGAAGGCGGAGCGTTTCGTGCGGCAGAAATTTTCAGCTTCCTGCTGATCAACACGGAAGAAAAGAACAAGCCATTCAAAGAATGACCGAAGGTTTATAAAATGAAAAAACAAGCAGCTGACAAAAAAGAGTTTTACAAAAAACTGAATCAGAAAAAAACAGAGGATCTTATCCAATTGATTCAAGACGGCGTCTTAGAAGAAATGGATAACAACGAGATCAAAGAAGTGTTCCCGCAACTGATGGCGCTCAGGAGCCGACAGCTCATCGACCAGCTTGCCAAAAGATCTAATTATTTCCCGATGGAGATTCTTGATATTGAGCTTAAGAATCATGCGGACAAAGATTTCATGTCCTATGTATTGGACAGATACGGAAAGAAGTTTCAATACAAAAACAATGAAAATGCAAACCGCCTCTTTGAAGTCGCCTGCGCAGCGGATTGCAAAGCTATGCTGCTCTTTCTTTTAGGGAAAGGTTTAGCAGAAGGTCAGTACCCAAGACTGATCAGCGGCTCCGATAAACTGCTCGAGGTTTTAAACGAAGTGAAGGTCAAGGCTCTCCATCCGGATACCGTTGTCACCTTCTTTGTCGAGGCAGCAATCTCTGATCAAAACGAAAAGCGCATCCAGGAGCTGATCGATTTAGGCTTTGATATCGGAATGCTCAACTCCGAAGAGAAAAGCTGCTGCGAAGTCTTGGCGGACGGCATTCAAAACTATCCTTACGCAAAAGGGAAAAAGGGACAGACCGAGCGGATCAAAGATGAACAAGGTCTTAAAACACTTCAACGCTTCTATGAAAGGGAGCTCAGCTGACAGATTAATTTGTTTTTATGATATAATAGTTTGGCTTTATACAAGAACTGCATCAGCACCAACGTGCAAAGCAGGAAGAAAAGCAAAGATAAATAAATAGTTAGAGGGAATATCAATGGCAGAAAACAACAAACAGGCAGCCGACATCCGCGGAGAAGGCGAGCTGATCGTAAACCGTGAGAAAACAATCATCCGCACAAGTATCTTAGGAATTGCAGCGAACATATTTCTTGCTGCGTTCAAAGCATTCGTCGGACTTACGGCAAATTCCGTTGCGGTTATTTCTGATGCGGTGAACAACTTAAGCGATGCTCTTTCCAGCGTCATCACGATTATTGGAACAAAGCTCGCCGGGAAAAAGCCGGATAAAAAACATCCGATGGGCTATGGCCGTATTGAATACTTAACGGCGTTGATCGTATCTGCGATCGTTCTTTATGCCGGCATCACGACCACGGTCGATTCCGTGAAAAAGATCATTCATCCGGAGGAAGTGAACTACTCTATCGTTTCGCTGATCATCTTAGGCGCAGCGATCCTGGTAAAACTCTTTCTGGGCGCCTATACAAAGAAAAAAGGAAAGTCCGTAAACTCCGGATCCCTTATCGCTTCCGGGCAGGACGCTTTCCAGGATGCGATCATTTCGGCATCCGTTCTCATCTCTGCAGCACTTTACATGCTTTGGGGAATTAAAATCGAAGCCTATGTCGGCGCCGTCATCGGTCTGTTCATTATCAAAGCAGGAATAGAAATGATCATGGACGCGATCAATGAAATGCTTGGGAAACGCGCAGACGCAGACCTCACAAAGGCGATCAAAGGAACGATCGCAAAAGAGGACTCTGTCCATGGTGTCTATGACCTTTTCATGACGAACTACGGTCCGGATAAAAACTATGCTTCCGCACATGTGGAAGTCGACGATAACATGACGGCAAATGAAATCGATGCATTGACCAGAAAAATACAGTACAATGTTTATAAAGAGCATGGCGTGATCATGCAGGCAGTTGGCGTCTATTCCGTAAATACCGGAGACACCGAGGCTGCAAGAATAAGAAAAGATATCAGGGACCGCGTGCTTGCGCACGAAGGAGTTCTTCAATTCCACGGCTTCTATCTGTTTGAAGCAGAAAAAACGATCACTTTTGACGTGATCTTAGATTTTTCCGTCGAAGACCGGAAGGCACTTTACTGCCAGATCAAAGACGAGATTCAGGCAGCTTATCCGGACTATACGATCCATGTTGCGTTAGATACCGATATCAGCGACTGACCTATCGTCGCAGAGAATTATGCCAACGATGATGCAGCGCAAATTTAATAGGATGTTTTTAGGCGGCACGATCGGCATCGCAGTTGTTTCCATTGCGGTCATGTCCGGCTCTTTCATTGCCGGAAGCGTGATTGGAAAAACCGCTGTATCCGCAGTCACTTTAGTCGCGCCGCTTTTATCGCTTGCTGTATTTTTTTCTTATGCAGTCTCTCAGGGCTTTCCTCTGCTTTACTCAAAAGCAATGGGGCGAATGGATAAGCAGAAGGCCGACCATATTTTTGGAACAACGCTCTTTGTTTCGATCATAATGGGTATTATCTTATTTCTCCTGTCGAATATTCTGAGCAATTTATATTTTCGCCTCTACGCCCCATCGGATGCGGTCTTGTCTCTTGCAGTCCCCTATTTGTTCTGGCTGCGCTTTGGCATTTTAATCATGCCTCTTGCCTGTGTTTTAAACAGCGCGATCTATGCAGACGGAGATGAATCGATCTATACGATTTCTATGGTGGCGCAGTTGATCGTCACCCTGGCATTTGGCATCATCCTGTCCAATACCTGGGGCATTGAAGGAATCAGTTTCAGTCTTTCCTTAGGGCTGCTCGTGGCACTCGCACTTTCATTTCTGCACTGGTTTAAAAAAAGCAACACCCTGCGGATGAACCTTCGTTTCAACATGTCCTATTTCAGGAAATTGTTAAGATACAGTATCGGAGATGCTGCAAGCCACCTCTTCCAGGCTGTTTTCTCCTTTGTCATGAATGTCTTTATCATTGCAAATTTCGGTGAAGACTTTCTCGCTGTCAGTGCAGCGCTGTCGATCATCCATCAGGTACAAGCATTTTGTGCCGGTGTCGGCACCGGTGCCGCTCCGATCATCGGAACGTATCTTGGAGAAAAAAGCACCGCCGGCGTGAAAAGCATTTACCGGCTTGCCGAGCGGACAGCAATCGTGATGGGCATTCTCTTTACCGCCGTTGTGATTGTGCTGTCACTGTTCATCTCAAGACTTTTGGGAATCACAGATCCTCGAATTGCTCATATCGTAATCAACGGAACGCGTATTGTGAGTCTGACCTCTGTTTTCGTCAGCCTCTTGTATTGGATGACCACCTATTACCTGATTTCAAAGCACGTCTGGCTCTGCGTCGTTGTAAACGCATTGAAAGAGGCTGTCGTGGCACTCCCAATGGCAATTCTCTTCACTTGGATCCGGAAAGATGCCCTCGGAATTTTTATCGGCATATGCCTTGTGCCGCTCCTTGTTTGGTTCGGTACATTCATTTATATTCATCTGAGGTATAAAGGACAGAATGCCAAACTGCTCCTAAAAGAACAGCCGCATAATTCTTATATATTTGCATTGGAAATTGAGCCAAAAGACATTGTCACAAAACGTCACGAGCTGGCTGAAACATTAAAGAAAGAAGGATGTGACCGGAAAACGATTCTTCGCGCAGCATTTCTGTTTGAAGAGCTCTTTATGTTAATTCATGACAAAAACGCATCCCAGGTGCAGGGTGAGTGCTGTGTGAATGTTGGTGAAAAAATAGAGCTGATCGCAAGAGATAACGGCGTCTTTTTCGATATGACAGATCCGGATATGAAGGTGACATCTCTTCGCGCCTATCTCGTGTCATCCGCAGTCGACACGATGGCTTATCAAAGTCAGCATGTTGCTGCTTTGGCTTTTAACCGAAACCGCATTGTGATCCAGCGGACGGAACCGGATACGGCAAACCCGGAAGATCCGGACGAAGAATCTCACGAATCTGAATCATTAAAAGACGAATCATTCCCAGATGTCGAAATCTGAGTTCATCAGTTCGTTATATTTGGCATTCGCTCTCTGGCTTTCTTTTCTTTCACGCCAGGCCGCGATCTCTTCGCGAATCGCCAGCATTTCATCTACGACCAATTCTGCCTTTTTCGGTTTCACATTTTGAAGATAAGAGATCATCCGCTCCATCGCCTTCGGGCTCCCAAGATTCTTTACGACTTCATCTCCCAATTCTTTTGGAAAACCCAGCCTGACAACCGCCTCAACCAGACGGTCCCTCGATTTTCTCCATTCCCTTTGATAATCTTCCATACCTGCTCCTTAAGGGATCAGCCCTCTGGGTGAGGAATTTATGCGTTATCGCTTTCCACCCGGATATTTGATTCCGACGACTTTAAAGATCTCTTTTTCATCAGCCTCCGGGCTGATTTTTTTCACTTGTTTTACGATCTTCTTCCAGGAATCTTCCGGTGCCTCCTGATAGCCTGCCGCTATGAAATCATAGCCCCACTTCGTCTCCGGCGTCTCGATCGCAGCGATGCTCCATCCATAGGACTGTCCTTTTTTATTGACCTTCTGACGAAACTCACTCACGATCAAAAAGCTCTGCATCTGAAGGTCTGTCAGGATTCCGTCGAAGTTTTTCTCGCCGCCCTTTCCGAATCCGGCCTTTTGTTTTAGCTCTGCCGATAAGAGTTCAAGTCCTTTAAGTTCCTCATCGAGCTCTAAGGCAGACATGATCTTCTGCGAACGGTAGGACGCAAGCTCGTCCCCGACCAGCGCGTCAAAGTCATATCCATTTCTTCGATAGTTTGCAAAACGAGGAAACCATTTTTTCGAAACATATCCCGCTTTTTTATGAAAGAATTTGCCGTATGCGACGTTCTTGTTTTTACTTAAGATCTCGCGCCAGCTCCACGGATCTTTCTCCGGGTCTCCTGAAAACCAACCATCAACAGTTGTTCTCTCTTCCACCGAAAATCCCGGGATCTCATTGGAAAACAAAGGAAGAAAGCCGACCTTACCGATCAGCTTTAAAAGATCATCCGCTGTGTGAAGACACAGCGGATCATTCTTCCTGCAACAATGCATATACCATTCGCCATTAATAACTTCCATATCAGATCTGGTGTCTCACCACTTTGTACTCATCTCCGTCCCGCCAAAACGGGCAGCGCCCTTTCGGGTCCTGCATCAAGCGGGCGTAATCGTCCTCATCCATATCCATCGAGCAGTAGTAATCGTCAAACTCCTCGTCGTAATCATAATAAACACAAGTCTCGCAATCCATGATCCTGCTCCTAAAGCGTCATTCAATCACATCAAACTCAATGATGTCATCTTCTGGATCAGAAATTTTCCTACAGTGTTTATGCCACTCTGGCGCCTCCGGCAGTTCCTCTCCACGGATCATCGCCAGGATCACACGCCTGTGGATAAACAGAAATGCTGCCAGCATCGCCGCAATCACAGATGTAACGATAATAATGATTAATTTTTTGGTACTCATTGTTTCATCCTCTTTTATATGAAATTATCCGGTGGATAAATTCTAAGATGTCTGATAGAAATTATAATGTATTTTTTCGATTTCTTCCAGCCGCTTTTGCGATCGCGATATAGATCAGCCCAATTACCAAAAGGAAGATCAAAATCGCGACGATCCACCAGCCGCAGCCCATGAACGGCAAGGTGTTTGTAAATCCGAAGGCGCCTGCGGGGCTGCCCCAGTTCAGGAAGAAATATGGGTAATTCACGCCGGGCGCAAACTGCCATCCGCACACAAAGCCGATGCCGGCATAGATTGCATAAAGGATCGGCGGAATGACAACGAAAAATGCATGTCGCTTTTTAAAGTCCGCATACACACCTGTGACAAAGAAGTCTGCGATTGAGGCAAGCGGAACCACGACATGCGTTAAGATATTTTGAAGGTTCCATGCCTCCGTTCCTAAAGTCGGCGCCAGCACGAAACAAAAGACGACGCCCGTCAGCGTAATAGAAACTGTACCCACCAGCTTAATCACATACCAGGCGGTGGAAAACTTTCCTTTGGTCAGCATGATAACTGCGCCGACTGCGCAAAGAATGGCAATCAGGAGATTGGACTGGATCGTAAAATACATAAAGACCGTCGATCCGCCCATGAAGTGCTCTTTTCCCGCAATCGCGCTGGTGATCGTTCCGACGATCGCCGATACGAAGACGATCAGCTTCAAAATCATTGATACAACTTTCCTTGCTTTTGATAATTCCATAACACTCCTTCAAAACATTTTCCCATTATATGGTGCGGTCGGCATCTCATCGAAATCATACTCCCGAAGTTCATCCAGGCTGAAGATATTCGTATGCGATCCCTCATGAATCATAAGGTTTGAAGACTCTCCAAGCTGGAGCACGACCACCGGTTTTGCGGTCGCATAAGCATAGCCGCATTCCCACGCCGTACCCGAATCACTGTAGTTTCCCCAATAGACCATGACCACGCAGTCGCACCAGTCGATGGCATTACGGTCATTCAAGAATGTTTCCCTGCTCCATTTGAGCGATCCGACATTTCCTTCCCGGACTTCATGCTCTCTTGGCGAGAACACATCAAAGCCGCGTCCCTTTAAAATATTTTCCACTTCCGTTAACACATCCGTTTCTTTGTCGTTAAAGAAAGGAGATGCAATATAAATCTTTTTCATCATACACTATCAACTCCGCTAAATTCTTGCAAATAAGACAGGTGTTCGATCCCCGAAAACCGGATCCAGACTCACTGCCGGCCGCTTTACTTTCCCGTCATTTTCCTTATCATAAGTTCCGGAGCTATTGAGCATCAGCTTAGTATCCTGCGAGGCGATTCCGACATGGTTGATCTCCGGATTCGTCGGATATTTTCGCTCGCCTTCCGAAAAGTATTCTTTGGAATTATAAAACACAATATCGCCCGGCATAAGGCACGCAGGATCTGTAAAGCAGGCGCCTGTATTCAGGTAGTGCTGTGCAAGCTGGGTAGACCTTCGCCCTACTCCGCTTTTTTGAATTTCCATCGCCAGTGTGTTTAAGTCGATTCCCATTTCCTCGGCTTTTTTGAGGTCCAGCCCTTTGGGGCCTGCAAGATAAGGCCGTCCGATCCGCTCTGCGATATTTACGAACTGCTTTGGAAGGTTTGAATAATCAAAGAGTTCCTGATCTCCCCAGACTTCCCGCCATCTTCCGCATCCTTCAACAGTGCCTCTTCCATATGGACTGTTTTCATAAGAGATTCCGGATAGCACCAGGATCACAAAGGTCGAACAGTCAATGTTTCCGCGCATATCATGTGCTTCATCAAAAAGCTCGTAGCCGGAAAGAAAGGTCCGGCTGCCGAAAGAATAGATCAATTCATCAGCATGTGCGAGGTAGGACTCTGCACAATCCAGAATCCCCCTCGCACGCTGCTGGTCATATTCGATTAACGGTTTTTCTGGCACACTGCCATCAATGCGATGATCCATGAAAAAATTATATCATAAATCCCCTCGATTATTTATGTCTCTTAGCATAGTCCTCACGGATCGGCTCGCAGCATTCCTCCATCACCATGTCGACCTCAGCGCGGCTCTTGGATCTTCTGAAACCGGAAACCATACGGGAAAGTGCACTGTAGTTGAGTTCAGTTCCTTCGCTATCGTTAACATAATTGACTGCGCGGTTTGCATTCAGTCCGAACCTTCCGGCGACTGCGATCGCATCAATATTTGCACCCAGGAAGAGAAATTCCCAGCCGTATTTTTGCTGCTCCTCTTCCACCATCTGTTTGACCTTTTTATAATCGTATCGCTGGCTTGCGTTTTCCATTCCGTCCGTTGTGATGATGAACAAGGTCTTCTCCGGACGGTCTTCTTCGCGTGCATACTTATGGACATTTGCAATATGGTGGATCGCGCCGCCGATCGCATCCAGCAAAGCAGTGCAGCCACGGACATAATACTGCCTGTCATTCATCGGCTCGATCTTTTCAAGAGGAACTCTGTCATAAAGCACTTCGGTCTGATCATCGAACAGAACCGCCGAAACCAGTGCCTCTCCTTCTTCCTTTTTCTGCTTTTCGATCAGGGAGTTGAATCCTCCGATCGTGTCCGCTTCAAGTCCGCTCATGGAACCGCTTCTGTCTAAGATAAAAACGACTTCTGTTAAACCTTTTTTCATAATGAACCTCCATTTCTGTTCTTTTGTTTTGTTTGTCAGTTGCCTGATTTCTTGCACGTTCTTTTTGTTTACGGGCTTATTATACGGCGCCCAATTTTTAAAACTGTCTCCCGGCAAGCGACAAAAAAATGGCCCCTTAAGAGGGCCATTAAAAAAAGGACATCATGCTTTTAGCAGTTGTCCTTTTCACTCATTGCATATGTAATTGTTTTTCGAGTATCAGTTGTCAGTTGCGCCTTTTCGGATGTTCTACAGCAGCTCTTCCAACGCCTCCACTGCATTTCGGACGCAGTCATCGCAGGAGCATAACACTTTGCCTGTTTCCACACCTTTGATTTCTTTGCAGATGGCGGAGCCGCATTTCTCCACAAAGGACCGATACAATGCAGCGGCAGTTTTCCCAAGAGGTGCTCCATCAAATTTCAGCAGCCCTAAAACGGCCTGGGCGCCGCAGAGCGCTCCGCAATTTCCTTCCATGCATCCCATGCCGCCGCCAAATCCGGCGCCGATCTTTTTGAGCGTCTCCGCAGGAAGATTCACCTCTTCCGCAAAAGCACAGAGCACTGCCTGTGCACAATTGTGTCTGTTTTTCTTTAATTCAATCGCATACTCTTTCTTGCTCATGCTTGTTCTCCATTTCTCGTGTTTACACTATCGTATGATTCACGAAATAATACACGGCAGTCCGTGCTCTTCCAGCTGAATATCCAGCTCGATCATGTCATAGATTTCATTCTCAATAAAGTAAGAGAAAATGATGTCCGTTTTGTCGCAGGGAGACAGTGCATAGCCTGCTCTTGCGAGAAGATCTCGCGATTCATCCAGGTTCAGTTTTGCACCGACACAAAGGCAGAGCGCCGTCAGTTTCTGCGGATGATACGAAGCATCATTCTTGATCTTAGAAAAAACTTTTCGGTCAACGATTGCTCGTTTATAGACCTCGGAATTTTTCAGTCCTTTCTCTTCGATCAGATACATCAGATATTCAGAAAACGTATCGGAAAGATGTTTGATCCGCTCTTCAATCTTTCGTTCGTGGTCTTCAATATCCAGGAACGAAGGAGGCTGCGCTGCATTAGAAGTCGGTTCTGCTGCTTCCCGATAGGAAGCGGCGCTTTCAGTA
This sequence comes from Lachnospiraceae bacterium, assembly GCA_045546255.1. GTDB lineage: Bacteria > Bacillota > Clostridia > Lachnospirales > Lachnospiraceae > RGIG5612. The sequence goes on from JAZQCK010000038.1 coordinate 11,534, forward strand.
TAGTAAGCTGCGCTATCGGCTGCCACCGTAAAATGCGGGCGGTCTTCTTCCGACAGTTCCTCCTCGAAAAGTTCTTCTTCTGAAAGTTCCGCCTCGTCGAAGTCATAGTACGCAGCCTCTTTCTTTTTGCGGCGCCTCGTCAGCAATTCACGAAACGACGGCCTGCCATACCCTCTGCCATACTCTTCTTGTCTCTTCTCTTCGACATAATTCTGGTCGATATAGGCTTCCAGATCCGGATAAAGTTTTTCGCCTAGCGAAGTGGCTTTCTCATCAAAGACGACGAGATAGATTTCCATTTCATTTCCAAGAAGAAACGAATTGATCTCATCAACTGCGATCCGCATGCCCTCTTCTTTTGGATAGCCGAATCCACCAGTAGAGATCAAAGGGAACGCAATCGAGCGAATCCGGTTTTCTTTCGCGATCCGTAAACTGTTTCGATAGCAGGCGCGGAGCTTTTCTTCCTCGCCCTCGCTGCCATCCACATAATATGGGCTGACCGCATGAATGATATACTTTGCAGGAAGCGCGAAGCCGGGAGTCAGGAACGCTTCGCCTTCCGGAACAGAACCGATCTTTTCCGTCCTGTACCGAAGGAGCTCCTCATATCCGGCCGCCTGATAGACAGCGCTGTCACAGCCGGTCCCGACGGTCGGCTGATCATTCGCCGTATTTACAATGGCTTCCGTATTCATTTTTGTTATGTCGTTTCTAACGATCTTGAGCGACATCTTATATCCCTCCGGTATATCCAAAGCCACTGGAAAGTTCTGTCAGATCGCCGGGCATAATATCAATATCCTCGCCTTTTGCGATTCGTTTGCCAACCTCAGGATCCAGCTCATATTCTGTGCCGCAGCAGCTCATTCTCACATAGTAGTGTTTATCCCACTTAAAACACGGAATAAAGAAGAGTGACAAAACCGTGTAAGTCATATAGACGACATAACTTCCGAGGCGGCCGCACTTTGCGCAGGTCACCATCCTGTGATATTCAAATTCTTTGGAACCTTGAGAGATTCCGATCATAAAAAACATGCCGTCTCCTTAAACAGTAACTAAAACTTGCTTCCACCTTTGCATGCTCAAGTTCCTGACGTGCTTCATACAGCGCACGGTCGCGGGCAATCCGCGCTTCATCTTCCTTAAGCTGTGCACTATACCGTTTACGGTTTTTTATAAGAATATGGATTTTTATTTTCCTGTTCTTGCTTTGGCATCGTGTTGACCGACGTATTTGCCCAGCCTAAAACGACTGTGATCAAAAGTGCATGCAGGATCCAGAAAACGATCGGGATCACGATCAGCCACAGCGGCCATCCAAGCGCAAAGTGCAAAATGATCAGCACGCACACGGCGACCAGCCAGTATGCACGAAACAGCATATTGATGATAACGCTTAAAACAAAGCCATGTCCGATTGCCCGTTTCATTGTTCCACTCCTTTATTTTGTGTGTTCGTAAAAATAATCTTCTGCTTCTTCATAATCCCAGAAGTCGTCAATGTGGTCGTAGTAAAAATCATCCGGATGCGCATATTCGTTTGCACCGTAAAAATCCTTTTTCCCGGAAGACGACGGTTTGGATGACGACGGCTTGGTTGTCTGAGGTTCCTTTGCTGCCGTGGTTTGTTTCTCCGTTGATGGCTGCGAATAACCATGTGGTTTTACGCTGTAAGATCCGGAGCCCGCACCACTCTTCTTCTCAAGCTTCTCCTTAAACTCTTCGACCACCGCGTTCTGCTCGGCGGTTAACGATTCAAACTTCATCAAAGGGAGCCGCGTACGACCATAAAGAACATTTCCCACCTCATATTTCTTAACGCAATCGCAGAAAACAAGGAATGCATCCGTGTCCTTATAATGCTGGTCTTCAATCGATAAAAACAGTTGCTCCGCTTCTTCCACATCCATCTGGATTGCTAAATCGACTGCTTTATTATAGGTTCCGCGAAAGCCCGTCTTTTGATAGATCACGTTCGCTGCTACACCAATCACAGCGACTGCAAAAATAACTGCTATCACCAGAACCGCCAGCTTCGAACTGCTATTCATTTTTTTATTTTCTTCGTTCATACGGACGTTTCTTCTCCGAAAATATCTTTGATTTTCTTCGCAACTGCAAGTCCGATTTTTTTATGTCCTTCCGGGTCAAGATGAACGCCATCTGCCGTAGACGGTTCCGTTACCTTCGAAGCGTCCATAAAGTCCAGCTGATGCTCCCTTGCGATCTCCGCATAAAGTGCAGAGATTTTTTTCGATTCCACGCAGGAGTCATGTCCTCCGCTTTCCATAATATCCTGGCGCAAAAGCACCGGTGAGACCAGGAGAATCTTCGCACCGTTTGGAAAAACAGGAGAAGAAAGGTTGAAGCGCTCATTTGCCGTCTTGGCTTTTGTAACAAGCCGTTCCATTCCGGCCGCACTTCCTTCCGCATCCGTTGTTTTCAAGTCATTTGTCCCCAGCATTAAAACCATAAGGTCCAGCGGCTTATGGGATTGGAGTTCATAATCGAGCCCATCGAGTCCGTTCCTGCATCCTTTGAGCGGATCATCAAACATGCTTGTCCTTCCGTTCATGCCCGCAGGAATGCAGCAGTATCCACAGCCAAGTTCGTGTGCACAGATGCTTGTCCACCGAAACTCATACGGATAACGCTCTCTGGTTTCCGGATCAAATCCCCACGTATTGGAATCTCCATAAAACAAAATGTTTTTCATGCAGTCATTTTATCATATCCGGGACGCATCGGGGCTAAATCTATCAAAAAATGACCGCGTCTCTTTTTAAGAAGAAACGCGGTCATTACTAATTTCTCTTATTAAGATTTAACGATTAGTCTTTTTTGAAAAGGCCACCGATTTTATCGCCGAGTCCGCCAACCTTGTCACCGATGTTTTCGATGATATCAATTTTGCCGTCATCATCTTTATCCAAGTCAATTTTCCCTTTTATTCCGTCAACGATGCCTTTCAGCTGCTCATCCGGAAGATTAACTCCGATGATGCCTTCAACAGCCTTAACCGGGTCCTCTTTAAATTTTGCGGCGAGTTCAGGATCACCTTTTACCTTTGCCAATACCTCATCAACTTTCGCTTTGATATCCATAATACGACTCCTTTCCCTCATTTACTCCTAAGATAGGATCAACGATCATATCTTAATTGTTATTTTAAAACTCTGCGCTGGTTTTTCAACTTTTTTGTTGTATATTCTTTTCTTTTGGTAGTATACAACTATTTTATCTGTATACGTTTGTTAAATATTTAGAAAAATCTAAAATAATAACTGGTGCTGCCTTAGCACGGTAGGTGGTTAGCCCTCCCCTCGGAGGGACTGTGACCCTCCGCTTATATAGAGTGATCTTGTGAAAGGAGGGCTAAGCCAATGAACGTAATTGACATAATTGCTGTGATCAGTTTTACACTGACATGCTTTCTTGCCGGTTACAGCATCGGCAAAAGATAGTAGTAAGACACAGAAATGACCGCCCCCTGCTCGGATGGCGGTCATTTCATTTTTGACCATAATCAGGGCTAACCGTCTATCGGCAGCACCTTTTTCGTATCTAAATAATACTTTTATATCAGTGATAAGTCAAGTTAGGCTGTTCCCAGTTCTGTATATATCATCCCGTGTTTTCCTCGGTCGGAGCGCATGAGGGAAACGTTCTCCACAAACATGCTGGCGACCGGAGGTCTGACAACTTCCACCGCCGTTTGATCCAGAAACTCTGCACGGCGGATCAGTGTAATATGTGGAGAAAACTTCTTTCGGTCGTAAGGGATGTTGTGCTCTGCCAGTGCCCTTCGGAGGCTCTTTACATAATGGTCCAGTTCCGGGGCCGGCTGAACCCCCACCCAGAACAAATCATGAAAATGGCCGACGCCGGAGAGATTCAAGTCGAAGGGTTCCAGTGTGATCGTTTCCATAACATCCAAAACAGCATTCGGATCTTTATACTCTCCAATAAAAGCAAGCGTCAGATGCAGGTTTTCCATGCGGGTGAAGCGCCCGTTCACGCCTCGATTCCTAAGGTCGCTTTGGAATCTCCTTAGCTCCCGTTTGATTTCATGATCAAATTGGATCGCGATAAAAAGTCTCATTTTTATTAATCGACGACTTCAACCAGCTCAATCGTAAAATTGAGTTCCTTTCCTGACATTTCATGGTTGGCATCAAAAGTGATCGTCTTCTCATCTTTTGCAACAACTTTAACAGGGAATGGCTGACCATACATATTCTGCAGATAAACCTGCTGACCAGCTTCAAGTTCTTCCGAGCCCGGTATGCTTGCAATTTCCACCGAAAAGATTGCATCCGGATCCGGCTCGCCATATGCTTCGGACGGCATCAGGTGAACTTCAACGGTTTCACCGACTTCCATATTTGCAACCGCTTCATCAAAGCCGCGGATCATCATGCCTGCGCCGCAGATAAATTCAAGCGGTTCACCGCGGTCATAGGAAGAATCAAACTGTGTGCCATCATTAAAGGTTCCTCTATAGTGTGTGCGGCAGGTCTTTCCAACATTCTTTCCGGAAAACGGAGGCTCGCTATGGCATCCGCCGCAGCTTCCGCATCCATGCTCGCCGCAATCATGATCGGAACAATCGTGATCTTCGCCGTGATGATCGCAGTTTGCTCCTGTGTTGACCAGTTCGCCACGCAGATATGCTTCCACTGCTTCATCCGCATTTCCGGATGCGCCTGCACAAAGCTCGATCCCGCGCTCTTCCAGGGCAGCTTGTGCGCCGCCTCCGATTCCGCCACAGATCAGAACATCGATTGCTTTTTCGTCAAGCATCGCTGCCAGTGCTCCGTGACCGCTGCCGTTGGAGCCGATCACTTCTGAAGACTTGATGACGCCGTCTTCGACTTCATAAACTTTGAATTCTTCGGAATGTCCAAAATGCTGGAAAACTTCTCCGTTGTCATGTGTGACTGCTATTCTCATATTGGTACTCCTTATGTTTTATTCTGCAATATCTTAACCCACATAAGTGGTGATGTCATTATCTATTTGTAACAGACCGCTCTCCTGTTAACTTCGCTTCTTCTCCCGAACTGACATATCCCAGCTGCTCTCCCATAATTTCCTTCATGATCTCAAAGGCAGGAAGCCCGGTGCAGTGACAGGTCAGGAATTTGCTTTTATATGTTTTCAGTTCTTTCGCAATGCTCCTGATCTCTTCGATCTGTTCTTCTTTATAATCCGTCTTTTTCATCAGGTGAAAGCCGCTGATCACAAGGTCCGGATCATCGCCGTAGAGTTTTCGGTATTCATCCAGGATGCTTAAGATCCCGTTATGTGCACAGCCTGACATCAGAACATGCATTCCTTCGTCATGGATGACGAGATACTGTTCATGCTCAAAGTTGTCACGAATGAATTCAGAAGGATGTTCTGCTCTTTCAGGCTGTGTTTTGTTATCCCCGGTTTTCTCCAAAAGACTCCGGTTCGTAAAGGGCAGCTCATGGCTGCGCTCGGGAATCGTAAAGAGCGCGAGTTCTTCGTCAATTTGATAATTGCCATGTAGTTTCTTTATTTGTGGAAGCTCTGCGATCCGTTTATCAACTCCGATATAACGGTAACGCTGTTCTGCATGCTTTCCTTCATCTGCATAATAATCGCCGAAGGCAGATTCCTGGAGATAGATGGTGAAGCTTGTTTCTGTTTGCGAGTGATCGATGACATCTGCTGCCGCCCCCGCCTGTCTTTTCTCAGCAAATGGAAGAATGCCGCCGGAATGATCATAGTGGCCGTGGCTTAGGATGACCGTGTCAATTGTTCCAAAATCGATCCCCAGCTCCTTTGCATTCTCAAGCGTCTCTTCCGATGGACCCAGATCCATCAGGAGTTTATGATGATCTGTCTCTATATAGAAGGAGAGCCCATGCGCTGCTTTGCAGCCTTTCATCCCTTCAGTATTTTCAATCAGGTTTATGATTCGCATCACTCTTTACTCCTCATGCTGCCAGGTCATCCAATGATTCGCTGTTGATCGGGAAAGTGAAGTAGGTGTTTGGATACGGCTCGTTTTCCAGAGTGAAATGCCACCACTCTTCCACCAGCGGTTTAAAGCCGTGCGCTAGCATCGCATCACGAAGGATCATGCGGTTTGCATACTGCTCGTCCGTGATCCCGGTGTAGTCCGGATGACTGAGTTCGCCGAAGTAGTCAAAAGTGCCTCCCATGTCCACTTCCTTTTCCGTGGTCATGTCAAACAACGTCAAATCGACCGTGCTTCCACGACTGTGGCCAGAGTGCTCGGCAATGTACCCCTGCGGGAAGAGCACATCCTTTTCCAGTTCCGGATAGAAGTACTGCTTCATGCGCGTGTCCTTTTCATCTTTCGCCCAGTTGACAAAATTCGTGACCGCCATCTGCGGACGGTAGGCATCATAGATTTTAAGGCGATATCCCTTCTGAACCAATTCGTCGCTGACCTCTTTTAGAGCCGCAGCTGCTTCCTTTGTAAGGAACGCCAAAGGCTCTTCGTATCCATCGATCCGATCGCCGACAAAATTATAGGTCGAATAATAGCGGATCTCTAAGATCGCATCCGGCACCGCTTCACTGAGCAGAACAAAATCCGATGAATCATTCGATAAAATGATGCCGTCTTCTTCCACTTCCGTAACCGGCTCTCCGGAAGGAGTCAGCTCGCTTTCCTGTTCTGCCGCTGTGACAGATTCCGATTCTGCCGCCGGATTCGTCTCCTGTTTCCCGCAGCCAAAAAGCGTGGCTAAAAGCAGGACTGATATGATTGAAATCGCGATGAGTTTTTTGATGATCATATTTCGATTACCCCTTATTGGTTTTATTTATTTTACCACGTCTGCCGAGCAAATCGATATTCCGTCTGAAAAATGATCAGCATTTTTCATGATTCACTGAATGACCTCATCAAATATTGATATTTGCGCATGATTTCTCCCGGTGCCACAATGATTGTGGGGTAGTTTGTATTTTTATAAGGAGAAAAACATGGGTGTGAAAAACAGAGAATTCTGGTTTGTTGTCGGAAGCCAGTTCCTTTATGGTGAAGAAGTATTGGAAACGGTGGAGAAGCGGGCGAAGGAGATGGCCGCGGAGCTGAGCAAGGCGCTCCCCTACCCTCTGATCTATAAAGTGACCGCAAAGACAAACCGGGAGATCACGGATATTATTAAAGAGGCTAATTATCGGGACGAATGCTGCGGCGTCATCACATGGTGCCACACCTTCTCCCCGTCGAAGATGTGGATCAACGGGCTTTCCACGCTGCAAAAGCCGTATTGCCACCTGGCCACACAATATAATCTCACGATTCCAAACGAAGAAATCGATATGGACTTTATGAACCTGAACCAGGCCGCACACGGCGACCGGGAGCACGGGTTCTTAGGCGCGCGCCTGCGCATTCCGCGCAAAGTGATCGCAGGCTTCTGGAAAGACACGGAGGTGCAAAAGAAACTCGGCGATTGGATGAAAGTCGCGGTCGGCGTTGCGATTTCAAAAGAAATGAAAGTCATGCGCTTCGGTGACAATATGCGCGAAGTGGCAGTTACCGAAGGCGACAAGGTCGAAGCGCAGATCAAGCTCGGCTGGCAGGTAAATACCTGGGCCGTCGGCGATTTAGTTAAGGAAATGGATCAGGTCAGCGAAGAAGAAATCGACGGCCTCGTCAAGTTATATCAGGATCTTTATGACATGAACACGGACGACGTTGCATCTGTCCGCTATCAGGCGCGGGAAGAAATCGCAATCCGCAAACTGCTGGTAGCAGAAGGCTGCCGCGCCTTTACGAACACCTTCCAGGATTTATATGGCATGGAGCAGCTTCCAGGACTTGCTTCGCAGCACCTCATGTCGCTCGGTTATGGCTTTGGCGCAGAAGGCGATTGGAAAGTCAGCGCGATGTGCGCGATCATGAAGGCCATGGGTGAAAGCGGCAATGGCGCGTCCGGCTTCATGGAAGACTACACCTACCATTTGGAAAAAGGCGGTGAATGCAGTCTCGGCGCACACATGCTTGAGGTCTGCCCTTCGCTTGCTGCAGAGAAGCCGCGTATCGAAACGCACTTCCTTGGCATCGGCATGAACGAGAAAGATCCGGCAAGACTGGTGTTCGAAGGAAAAGAAGGTCCGGCCATTGTGGTATCGCTCGTTGATATGGGCGGACGGCTGCGTCTCATCGTGCAGGACATCGAAGCGATCAAGCCGATCCTTCCGATGCCGAATCTTCCGGTTGCACGTGTCATGTGGAAACCGCTCCCGGACCTTTTGACCGGCGTTGAATGCTGGATCCTTGCAGGCGGCGCACACCACACCGTTCTTTCCTATGATGTCAGCGCCGAGATGATGCGAGACTTCGCACGCATTATGGATATCGAATTCGTCCACATCACAAAAGATACGACTCCTGAGAAGCTGGAGGATGAACTTTTGGTGAAAGACCTGCTGTGGAAGCTGAAATAAAGAACTGGATTAAAAATGAATCAATTAATCGAATCTCAATTAAATACAGCCGTCATCGGAATCGAGCTGGGCTCCACCCGGATCAAAGCGGTGCTGATCGATGATCAGTTTCGTCCGCTTGCAAACGGTATCTTTGAATGGGAGAACCAGCTGGAAGATGGCATATGGACGTATGCTTTGAAGGATGTGGAAGCCGGCCTGCAGGCTTGTTTTGCAGACTTGAAAGCAGACGTAAAGAAAAAGTATGGCTTCACACTGCATCGTGTCTCCGCGATCGGGGTGTCTGCAATGATGCATGGCTATCTCCCCTTTGATACATCGGGTCGTCAGCTCGCCGGATTCCGCACCTGGAGAAATACGATCACAGGCGAAGCAGCCAGACAACTTTCGCAGCTCTTTGGCTTTAACATTCCCCAGCGCTGGAGCATTGCCCATCTCTATCAGGCGATTTTAAATAACGAAGAACACGTCAAGGATCTTGCCTTCTTAACAACGCTTGCCGGATATATTCATTGGAAGCTGAGCGGCGAGAAAGTGATCGGCATCGGTGATGCCAGCGGCATGTTCCCGATCGACAGCAGCACAAAAGATTATGATGCAAAAATGCTGGAACAGTTCCGGGTTCTGAGCGGGATCGATCTTCGGACAGTTTTTCCGAAAGTGCTGGTAGCAGGAGAAAACGCCGGAACTCTGACAAAAGAAGGCGCCTTGTTCCTTGATCCTTCAGGCGAACTCGAGGCAGGAATCCCGCTTGCGCCTTGCGAGGGCGATGCCGGGACAGGCATGACCGCGACAAACTCTGTCAAGGTTCATACCGGTAATGTTTCCGCTGGCACTTCGGACTTTGCAATGATCGTCGTGGACCAACCGCTCGGCGTGCACGAAGAGATCGACATGGTTACGACCCCGTCCGGAGATCCCGTTGCAATGGTCCACTGCAACAACTGCACCTCGGACCTGAATGCATGGATCGGCTTGTTCGGGGAAGTGCTGGAGCTGATGGCGGCGCATCCGAACACGAAAATCAGCAAAGCTGAACTCTTCACAAAACTTTTCCAGAAAGCACTCGAAGGCGACACAGACTGCGGCGGCCTTATGAATATCAACTATATTTCCGGCGAAGGCGTGACAAAACTGGACGAAGGCATCCCACTCTTCTTGCGCCGTCCGGATGCAAACTTTAACCTGGCCAACTTTATGCGCACGCAGCTTATCTCCGCGCTTGCAACGCTCAAGATCGGCCTGGACATTTTAACGCAGACAGAACATGTGCCGATACAAAAACTTTATGGTCACGGCGGATTTTTTAAAACGCCGGGTGTCGGAACGAGACTTCTTTCCGCAGCAGCCGGCGCGCCGGTCGCTGTCATGAAGACGGCCGGCGAAGGCGGTCCCTACGGCATGGCGCTGCTGGCTGCCTATATGATGCAAAAAGAAGAGGGTGAAAGTCTGGCAGACTTCTTAGAAACAAAAGTCTTTGCCGGAATCGAGCCGGAAGAAGTCATGGCAACGGAAGAAGAGATCAAAGGTTTCCAGGCATTTTTAGAGGAATATAAAAAGGCGCTTGTTGTGGAAGAAGAAGCAATCGTCCAAAATAGAGAGGGGCAAAAATGTTAGAAGAATTAAAAAGACAAGTACTGAAAGCGAACCTGCTCTTACCGAAACACGGGCTGGTCTCCTTCACCTGGGGCAACGCGTCCGGCATCGACCGCGAAAACGGGCTCGTTGTAATCAAACCATCCGGCGTTCCATATTCCGAGATGACAGTAGATGACCTCGTGGTCGTGAGCATGACGGGCGTAGTCGTCGAAGGGCACTATAAACCTTCCAGCGATCTGCCGACGCACCTCGAGCTTTACAAAGCATTCCCGGAATGCGGCGGCATTGTCCACACGCACTCCCGCTGGGCGACGATTTTTGCACAAGCGGAATTGCCGCTGGATCCACTCGGCACAACGCATGCAGATTACTTCTATGGACAGATTCCCTGCACACGCCCGCTGACCGTATTTGAAATACAGGAGAATTATGAAAAAGAAACGGGACTAGTGATCGCAGAGACTTTTAAAGGTCGTGACCCCCAAGCAGTTCCTGCTGTCCTAGTAAATGGACACGGTCCGTTCACTTGGGGCAAAGACGCCGTGAACGCCGCATTCCATGCAGCCGTCCTCGAAGAGATCGCCTTCATGAACTGGCACACGCTGATGCTGCAGCCGGAAGAATCGCCGCTCCCGAAGGCGCTCCTCGATAAACACTATTTAAGAAAACACGGCAAAGACGCTTACTACGGACAGGATTCTTAAGGAGGCAAAAAATGGGACAATTTGATTTCATTCATAACCAGGCATTTGACGACCGCGCGATTGCGTTTGCTCCGCAGACGCCGCAGGCAGAACCGGGCCACCCCGTCTGGGAAGTCATCCCGATGGACACCGGTGCGAAAGTGCTGGAAAACGGCGACGTGAAATTCGGAATCCATGCACCGGATGCAAAGCATGTTTCACTCGTGCTCGGGTTGCGTCCGGAAGCGCCGATCGAAATGGAAAAAGACACCGACGGCGTTTGGAAAACCGTGCTTCCCTATGATCCAACTTTTGTTGGACCAAAGGCATTCTGGTTCTCCGTCGATGGCGGCGATGTCACCAGCCCTTACTGTCCTGTTTATTACAGCCATGCGATGCCAGTCAACTATGTCGAGATTCCGGACCCAAAAGCATCGTTTGTTTTAATGCGGGATGTGCCGCACGGAAGCGTTGTGACTGAGTATTACTGGTCCAGCGTTCTGGAAGATTTTGAGCGCTGCCTGATCTATCTGCCGCCAAACTACCACGAAGGCGGCGAATATCCGGTGCTCTACCTCCAGCAAGGTTACGGCGAGAACGAAACTTCCTGGATCTACAACGGCAAGGTGAACCACATCATGGACAACCTGATCGCAGACGGCGAAGCCGAGCCGTTCATCGTCGTTATGAACAACGGCATGTTCCACGGCAAATATAATGTATTCGCTGATTTCCAGGAGCCCTTTGCAAAATCGCTGATCGAATGCTGCATGCCGATGATTGAAAAGAAATACCGCGTGAAAGCGGATAAGTGGAACCGCGGCATCGCCGGCTTTTCAATGGGCTCGATGCAGGCGTGCGTCTACGGTCTTCAGCATTTGGACGTCTTCTCGCACATCGGCCTCTTAAGCGGCTTCATGCGCAGGGTTGGCCGTCCGGACACGGACCTCAGCAAAGACTTTGAATTGAACGACCACTTGAAAGTGATGATGGATAAAGAACTCTTTGAAAAAGAGATCCGCCTTTTCTTCCGTGGTGTCGGCTCGCTCGATATGAAGTTCGACGCGTTCACGGTCGACGACGAGATCTGCGCGGAGCAAGGCTTTGACCAATATAACAACATCGTCCGCTTTGTGGCCGACGGCTACCACCACGACTGGGCCGTCATGCGCGTCCTCTTCCATGAGTTTGCAAAGCGGGTGTTCCGCTGACTGCTGTCAGCCTTATCTTGTCAACTGAGCAGGAAGCATGCTTTCTGCCATAAAAATATTCCCCATAAAAAGGGCGCCGCTTCTGCGACGCCCTTAGCTTTTATAAGATTCTGTTTACCGGTTCAAAAGCTTTCAACCAGATTCTTCAAAGCCCCAATTATAATTACCTGCTTTCAATCATGATGCGGTTAAGATGATCTGCCTCATCATGATCCGCTTTAATTGATCAGCCCTCGATCATGATCCGTTTCTTCTCCGGAACCTGAGCCTGCTCTTTCTTTGGAAGTGTCAGCTTCAAAACGCCGTCTTCCATCTTGGCTTTGATATCTTCTTCAGTCAGATTCTCGCCGACGTAGAAGCTTCTCTGCATTGTTCCGGCATAACGCTCCTGACGGATGACTTTGCCTTTCTTATCCTTCGTGTCTTTGTCGAGGCCTTTGGCAGCTTCAACGATCAGATAACCATCCTCCAAAGTCAGGTTGATCTCATCTTTCTTGAATCCAGGAAGGTCAATGTCTACTTCGTATGCATCTTCGTGCTCATGCACGTCGGTCTTCATCAGGTGAGCCGCACGGTTGCCATACAGCTTTTTGTCAATGTCCTCGAAGTCCCTCATTCTCGGGAAATCCATCCAATCATCCAGTAAACTTTCTCCAAATAATCTCGGTAATAACATAAGTCATGCCTCCTTCTCATAAAAAATATGTTTTACTATAAGTTCTATGAGCATTGGGACGGAGGGTTCGGATCCTTTTTTCTGGAATCTTCTCTGTTCCTTTGTTCTAACTACGTTATAGCACCGATTGCTAGCACTGTCAAGAGGTGAGTGCTAATTTCGTCAAGGTCTCGCCGGTGATCCGATAAACGGTCCACTCCTCCATCGGCTTGGCGCCGAGCGAAAGGTAAAAAACAGGATCAGCCCGCAGTCATTTTCTGTGGCTGTTCGAAAGCTTAGTGATTCCATAGCTTTATGCGAAGGTCTCTGCTACTTTCTGGAGCTGGTCGCGGATGTCAATGTGCTGTGGGCAAACTTCCTCGCACTGTCCGCACTGGATGCATTCCTGCGCTCTCTTCTTGCCCTGTACGTCAACCTCAAATCCGAGAGCTCTCTTCGCAGCTTCCATATTTCCATAAATCGTGTACTCGTTCATCGCTGTGAAAGATCCGGAAATACCGATCTCCATCGGGCAGACCTCTGCACAGTAATTGCAGCTCGTGCACGGGATCATCGGAATCTTGTTCATCTCAGCTCTTGCTGCCTCGATCGTCTGCCGCTCATCTTCCGTGAGCCCGTCGAAGTCTTTCATAAAGGAAATATTATCCTTCATCTGATCAAGGTCGCTCATGCCGGAGAGAACAACGAGAACGCCTTCTAAGTTTGCGGCATAGCGGATGCCCCAGGAAGCAACCGACAGGTCCGGCTCTTTCTCCAGCAAAACTTTTTTAACGACTTCCGGCGGATTTGCAAGAAGTCCGCCTTTAAGCGGCTCCATGATGACGACCGGTTTTCCGTGTTTGCGCGCCACTTCATAAACGCCTTTGGACTGGATCGCCGGGTTCTCCCAGTCTGCATAGTTGATCTGCAGCTGAACGAACTCTGCATCCGGATGCGCCGTCAGGATCTTGTCCAGCTCTTCCGGTGTGGAATGGAAGGAGAAGCCGTAATGTTTGATCTTTCCTTCCGCCTTCTTTTCTTTTACGAAGTTCCACATATCAAAATCTTCGAACGCCTGCGTTCTCTGGTTACCCAGATTGTGGAGCAGGTAGTTATCAAAATAGCCTGCGCCGGTACGCTCTAAGGATGTCTCAAACTGAGCAATCGCTTCTTCTCTGGTTTTGCAGCCTGCCCATGCCGCGTTCTTGGTTGCGAGCTGATAGCTTTCTCTTGGATAGCGGTCAACAAGTGCCTTTTTGATCGCATCCTCCGAGCCGGTATAAACAAATGCTGTGTCAAAGTAGGTGAAGCCTGCCTCCATATACAGATCCACCATTTCTTTTACCTGTTCAACATCGATCTCCTCGCCATTCTTCGGAAGGCGCATCAGACCGAATCCCAGTTTCTTAATTTCTTTCTCAAAAAAACTCATTTAAAACCTCCTACCTGTGCCCGCGAAGCAGACTTCAAACTTGCCCGCCCGAAGGCAATATCCAAAACTATGTATTCATGTTTTCTATGGTTGAATCATACCATGACAAGATTGTTTCTGTATATCACTATTTGTTAATATGATGATTTAAAAGTGAAACGACGCGTACAAGGACCTCGCTCTGGGCGGCGCTTTTACGGTACCGACCATACCCCCACGAGCCGTGCTGATTAGTTGTCCAGCACGTGGCCGTCACAGCTGATGGTAACAACCTGATACTGTAACACTTTTCCGCTGGCTTTCAGTGCATTCTCTGCAGCTCTTTGAAGTCCGCCGCAGCAGGGCACTTCCATGCGGACGAGCGTCACACTCTTAATATCGTTTTCAGAAAGGATTGCAGTCAGCTTTTCCGTATAGTCAATATCATCGAGTTTCGGACAGCCGACCAGCGTGATCTTTCCTTTCATGAAATCCTCATGCATGCCGGCATAGGCATACGCGGTGCAGTCCGCCGCGATCAGGAGTCTTGCGCCGTCAAAGAACGGAGCTTTTATAGGCAAAAGTTTGATCTGGCATGGCCACTGATTCAACTGAGAAGCCGGTTTATAAGAATGTGCCGCCTCCGGTTCAGCTGCTCTTTCAAACTGCTTCATCGCAGAACCCGGGCATCCTCCTGAATACGGCACGGTCTGCGCAGCTGCTGCTCTTTCAAACTGTCTCATCGCAGAACCCGGGCATCCTCCGGCTGGAGCAGCAGCGGCTTGCTGCTTTGCCTGCTTTGCTGCTTCCACTGCAGCCTCATCATATGCCGGTGCTTCCCGCTCTTCAAACGTGATGGCGCCGGTCGGGCAGTTCGGGAGGCAGTCGCCAAACCCATCGCAGAAGTTTTCACGCACCAGTTTTGCTTTGCCGTCCACCATATCAATCGCGCCCTCGTGGCACGCACTTGCACAAAGACCACAGCCGTTGCACTTTTCTTCGTCTATATGAATTATTTTTCTGATCATGATGATTTCCTCCTTAATGTCTCTCTTCTTGTTTTTCTGTCCAGATTATAATATAGTGATGCCTGACAATATGTGGTAATAACCACATTTTAGGTTTTTTATCAACTTTTCACCAAAAGGAATCATATCATGAAAGAGAACCATTATGAAAACATTGCTCTTCTGAAAGGTTTCACAGGAGAAGAACAAAAGGAAGCCTTCAGCGAAATGAGAGCACGCGAAAGATCTTATAAAAAGGAGGAATATATTTTGCGTGCAGGTCAGACGACTTCCCGTATGGGTGTAGTCCTGAAAGGCAGTGTCACGATCGAAGTTGATGATGCTCTTGGAAACCGTACGATCTTAAGCCATATTGCTCCTTTTGGTCTGTTTGCGGAAACCTACGCCTGGCTCGGCGAAGAGGTCATGCTGGTGGATGTTCGTGCCAATGAAGACTGCCGCATCCTGTTTCTGGACACGGCAGTCATCAAAAAGGAGTTGGCTCCCAACAAAAAATGGCAATATAAACTGATCAAAAATTATCTGACGATTTCCGCACGAAAGAACCTCGCACTTTCCGTCAGAAGCTTTCATACCGCGCCGTACATGATTCGTGGCCGCGTCCTCTCCTACCTGAACAGCATCTCCCTGCAAAAGAAGCAAACAGAATTCGACATTCCCTTTGACCGTCAGCAGCTTGCTGACTATCTGAATGTCGAGCGCACAGCGCTCTCCAAAGAGTTAGGTAAAATGAAGCGCGAGCACATCATTGATTTCCGGCGGAACCATTTCAATCTTCTTCAGCCTGACTCCTAAACCGGATTCTTCTCAAACAGCGCTTTCTCCACGACCGTAATGATCGGGGCAGGCGGATCTGCAATGCACTCCGCTCCGCTATCTTTAAACCACATCGCCTTCGGCGTATCGCTTGTAAGCGGCTCCCAAATTGGCATCGGCGTATCATCCGCGTCATTGCCGTTCGGATCTCCGGTTTTTACAAAGTTCGCAAGGTAGTTGCACATATGCCGGGCGAGATCAAAGTGGAAGCCCTTAAACGGCCGCCAGCATTTTGCGAGCGTCTCGAACCAGAACCACAGATCAGACGAATGGAAGGTCTTCGGATCGTCCCAGCCCGGAATCGACGGATCAAACACAGCGTAATAAACCGGCGAGTCAATGCCGAGCTCCTCGTTTCGCTTTTTCACAGCACGCGCACCAAGCTCGATGCCGGAAAGTTCCGATACTTTCTTTGCTTTTTCGAGTTCACCTTTTTCGCAGAGTTCTCCGAGCTTAAGCCCATCGTCAGCACAAAGATTAAGGAACTCTTCATAAGCAGAGCCGAACCACGCCTTCGCATCTTCCTGGAACTGATCCACAGTTTCGGATTTCATGCCGGCCATGAATTCGGTAGAGGTGCGGGTAAAGATGATCGGCATATGCCAATACTTTCCTTTGAGGAGCTGTTCCTCGTGCGAGCCAACCGAGAACTGTCCGTCGATCACTGTTCCAAAAAATCTCGGATTTTCCACCAGCTTGTCACGAATATAAAATGCGTCGAGCGCCCTTGCTTCCTCCAGCGTTTTAACGCCTAAAATATCAAAAAATTCTTCTCCGGATTTTTCCGCGTTCTCCAGTGACTTCCCTGCAAACATGGACGGATAGATGCTGAACATGATGCCGGAGATCACGGCTGCTTTTTGGAAAAGACCTTCGTTCTGCGGCGAGATCAGCTGGGATAAGACACTGCCGCCGCCTGCGGACTGCCCGCCGATTGTGATGTTATCCGGATCGCCGCCGAATGCTGCGATGTTGCGTTTCACCCATTTGATGCCTGCCTGCTGATCGAGGTGACCGAAGTTTGTCGGCGCATCCGGTTGCTCTTTCGTAAGCTGCGGATGAGCAAGAAAGCCGAATATGTTGAGACGGTAGTTGACTGTCACGACAACGATGCCGCGCCGCGCAAGGCGTTCGCCGTCAAATTCCATTTCGGCCGGGTTTCCTTCCTGCAGGCCTCCGCCAAAGAACCAGACAAAGACCGGCAGCTTTTCATCCGCCGTCTTCGCCGGCGTCCATACATTTAAGTACAGACAGTCCTCATTCATTTCGATCGTCGGATCAACATTCCACTCGCGGGAATAGATATTATTCAAGTCCAGCCCCGGAATGTGCTGCATGGAGATCGGCTTAAATATATAACACTCTTTCTCCCCCTCCCATGGGATCAAGGGCTGCGGCGCACGCCAGCGGTTTTCGCCGACCGGCGGCGCTGCAAAGGGGATACCTTTATAACTGATGATGCGCGGATCCGCAGCCGGAGCGCCGACCACGATGCCGCCTTCCACTGTCGCTTTCTTGATCATAAGAACCTCCTTAGATGATAGACTCTCTTGCTCTGATTCTGTTCGCGGATCTAATCTGCGGACGTATATAGATAATGCGAAATTACTATTGTTTATATAATTATGATACGGCCGCCCATCCAATTAATGAAATGCTTAAAAGCGATGAGGTCATTCATTACGATTAAGATTTACTAAACTTTATTAAAATTGTAGAATAGGAGTAGCTGACATGTTTTAATGCCTTGGTCAAAGCAAAGGCAGGAACAAAAGGCAACGCAACTTCCGTGCCGAGACAAGGACAGTCGTTTAGAGCAATATAGAAATTAGAATAAACATAGAAACCAATGCAGGAACAATTTTCGAGGACAGAATTATTATATGGCGAAGAAGCGATGAAAAAATTTGCCGTTTCCCGCGTTGCCGTCTTTGGCGTCGGAGGCGTCGGTGGCTATGTCGTGGAGGCCCTTGCAAGAAGCGGAATCGGTGCGCTGGACCTAATTGATAACGACACAGTTGCGCTTTCGAACCTGAACCGCCAGATCATCGCAACGCATAAGACCATTGGGAGATATAAAGTTGATGTTGCGGCGGAACGCATCGCGGATATTGCGCCAGACTGCGTTGTTCGCACCTACAAAACGTTCTATCTCCCGGAAACGCAGGACCAGTTCGACTTCCGTGAATATGACTATGTCGTGGATGCAATTGACACTGTGACAGGAAAACTTGCGATCATTGAAAATGCTAAGAAAGCTGGTGTTCCGGTCATCTCATCGATGGGTGCCGGAAATAAGATGAAGCCTTCGATGTTTGAAGTCGCTGACCTATATGAGACCTCGGTCTGCCCTCTCGCCAAAGTCATGCGGCGCGAATGCAAAAAACGCGGAATTGATTCGCTGAAAGTCGTGTACTCAAAAGAAGAAGCACTGAAGCCGATCGCTGATACAGAGAAAGGCAGTCATGCTTATGAGGACAGCATACAAGGCTCAGGCAGTGACGGCGCACAGTCAGAAGCAGCACCTTCTGAAACCGGCCGACGCTCTACTCCGGGATCGACTGCATTTGCTCCATCCGTTGCAGGACTGATCATCGCCGGCGAGATCATCAACGACCTCGCGGCGGAAGTAGAAAAATGAAACGAAGCAAACAACCTAACTCCAGGATAAAATGAACGAAGCAAACAACCTAACTCCAGAATTAGAAGAAAAACTTACGAGACTTAAAGATTACATTCGAAGCCTCGGCTCACTTGCGGTCGGTTTTTCCGGCGGTGTTGATTCCACGCTGCTTTTGACCGTGGCAAAAGATGTTCTTGGCGAGCACGCTTTGGCAGTGACCGCGAAGGTCGCTTCCGTTCCGGCGCGTGAGATCAAAGAAGCCACGGAGTTTTGCAAAGCACACGGAATACGTCACATCATTTGTGAGTATGATCCAATGGTGATCGATGAGTTCCGGCATAACGATCCGGAGCGCTGCTACTTCTGCAAGCTTGGCATCTTTTCTGAAATCAAACGCATCGCAAAAGAAGCCGGCATCGAATATGTTGCCGAAGGATCCAACATGGATGACCTTGGTGACTACCGCCCGGGAATCCGTGCCGTGGATGAGCTGAAAGTCGTAAGCCCATTGCGGGAAGCGTGGCTTTATAAATCGGAGATCCGCGCGATCTCAAAAGCGCTGGATCTTCCAACCTGGGACAAGCCGTCCTATGCCTGCCTTGCATCGCGTTTTGTCTATGGCGAAGAGATCACAGAAGAAAAGCTGCGCATGGTGGAAGAGGCAGAAGAGTTTCTGATCGGCCGTGGCTTTCTTGAAGAGCGCGTCCGCATTCACGGAGATATGGCGCGAATTGAAGTCCCGCCGAAAGATATTACAAAACTCGCCGCTGATGGCCTTCGCGAGGAAATCGATCAACGCTTTAAAGAAATCGGCTTCCGTTTTGTGACACTGGACATGCAGGGCTACCGCACCGGAAGCATGAACGAAACCATCCGTTAGGAAATTCGGAATAACACTTGAATCACAGCTAGAATCGAATCCGAATAAAAGATAAAACCACATCATTAAAGGAGTCCACTATGATTGAAAATGAAGTATTGAAAAATATGAAGACCCGGTTCAGCTGCAGAAAGTTCAAACCGGACCCGGTCGAAAGAGAAAAACTCGAAGCGATTCTTGATGCGGCGAAGTATGCTGCCAACGGCCACCACATGGAGGCATGGCACTTCACCATCGTTGAATCCCAAGAAGCAAAAAAGGAGCTCATGGATGCCGTCGCACCGGAGCCGGAAGATTTCAAAAAGCTGGCGCCGAAAGGCGTGACCTGGCCATTCCCATCCGACTTCTTCGGCGCGCCCGTCGTGATCATGGTCTCCTATGACCCGAAGGCACCGTGGCCGGATGCCGGCGCATTCTTAGCTGCCGGAAACATCATGAACGCCGCCCATTCTTTAGGCCTTGAAGCCTGCGCGCTGACGGTCCTTTCCAAAGACGTCTTCCGCACAGAAGAGACCTCCGCTAACAGAGCAAAATTTATCCCGGAAGGCTATGAGCTCTATCTTTCCATGGTGCTCGGCTATCCGGAAGTGATCCCGACCAACAAACCGCCACGCAAAGAAGGCGTCGAAACCTGGCTGTAAAACAGCCGCCCGATCCTTACTTCCCGACCTTCTCACCGTTCAGCAGGACTACATTCATAACTTCAACCTCAACCTTCTCCCACACCTTATTCACGATGTAGGGCTCGCTTGCCAGATACTCATTCAGCAACTCGCGGTTTTCAAAATCAAAGATCAGGACCGAGCCTTTCATCTTTCCTTCTTCGTCCAAAAGGCCGCCGGCGCAAAGCACCTTGCCTTTCACTTTGCCCATGTTTTCCAAATGCTGTCCGCGGACTTCCATCCGCTTTTCCAGCATGCCTGCTCCATCATAACCTGTAACAATAAACTGCATAATAACCTCCTATTCTGCTTCGTCTTAAATCTTGTGCTCCGCAAAAAACTCTTCTGCGATTTTAAGGAAGACTGATAGCGCCTGGTTCGTGCTGTCCTTTTTATAACCCATTACCAAACCGCTTTCCGTATTTTTGATCGGAACGGCAACAATCATCGGGTTATCAAAGTCCTTGTAAAATCGGTCCGCGATAAACACTTCCCGGTCCGTCATCAGATTAAAAGTCAGCGAAGAGGCACTTTGCGTGAAGTATGTGATGTTCGGAGAAAAGCCATGCTCCTCACACAGAAGATTGACTGCCTCGCTATAGCTCGGAGTCTTAAGCGGCGAAATCGAAATAAATTCAGACTGCCTGAGCTCTTCAATTCCAATGCTTTTTCTTCTTGCCAGCGGATGCGACTTCAGCATATAGGCATAATGCGGGCTTTCGCCAATCACCACAGAAGTGTAGTCCTCACCCAGCATATCAATATCATAAAGCACCGTGAATGCAACGTCTGTGGTTCCGTCAATCAGCGCAGTTCGAATCTCCTCCGCCGGCATCGTCTCAACTGCGGCTTTGATATCCGGACGCTTCTTGATAAAATGCCCGACGATCGGGAGCAGCACACTGTCCGGCTTATGCGTATCCAGACATGCGATTCGCAGATTTTTATTGAGTCCTGTCTGGATGACAGACGCTTCAAAAAGTGTTGTTTCGATATCATTACCAACACGCCTGATATGCTCATAGACATATTTCCCCGCAGGCGTCGGTTTGATGCGGTTGCCATTTCTTATAAACAGCTGCAGCCCCATCATGTTTTCCATCGCAAGGATCGCCTTGCTGACAGTGGACTGCGTGATATGCAGCTGCTCTGCCGCTTTTGTAAAACTGTTCAGCTCCACGACATAAGTGAAACATTGGAGCTGTCCGATGCTGATGTTGCGAATATCAATGTTATGCATAACGATTTCCTTTCCTGTCGAACCCGTTGCTACTAAATATATACCAAAAAAGTCCCCTCTCAGCAATATCAGCCGAGAGGGGGCTTTGGAGAGTTTATGCCCTATTTATTCGTATTGGATTCCGAATTTTTCGGTATTAAACTTGCGGATCTCATCGCGGATCACTTCCAGGGATAACGGGAAGAAACTTGTCGGATCTCCGTATGTGATACTCGGGATAAAATGTCCTGCCGGTGTATAGGTTTCCAGAACACGCCGTGTCTCTTTGCGGATCTGCTCTTCTGTTGCATCTTCCGTATCAACCAGAGCGGTCTCGATGCCGCCCATCAGAGCCATGCGTCCGTCCAGTTCTTTCTGGATTGCAAGGATATCATTATCCGGAAGCACGCCCTGCCACAAGTCGATTCCGATCTCTGCCATATCAGAAACGATCGGCTGAAGGAAACTGTCCGCATGATGGATAACCAGAATATCATGTTCATGCGCATAATCATAAAGCTTCTTGTACTGTGGCTTCAGAAACTCTCTCCAGACTTCCGGGCTCATGAACATGCTCTGCTTTGCGCCCCAATCATCATGGGAGAGAATAGCATCCGGATGGAATTTTTCTGTCAGGATGCGCAGGTATTCCAGTCGATGATTGCCAATCGCCTCACAAAGATCCATCATGTCATCCGGCTCTAAAAGGAAGTTCATCAGCGTGTCTTCAAAGCCCATCATGGAGTGAAGCTGCTCGAAAACTCCGGTCGTCATGAATGCCATCGTCATCTTCTGTGTGCGGTCGATCGCATCCACTCTTTTTTGGAATTCATCCCAAACGGCCTGATCATTTTCGATCGGTGAAAGATCCGGGATCTCCACCTGGTCACGCCAGCAAGTGATGTCGGTAATTGCAAGTTTCGTGTGGTCCGGAATTGCTGCGATCTGATCCTCCGGCCAGACTTTCGTTACGCCCCATTTGGTAACAAACGGCTCCATTCCCTTATATGGTGCGCCGTGCACATAGACGTTCACAGGATCACCTGGCAGCCATTCCACTGCTTCATATTCATTTACAATACGGTCCGGATGTCCGTCTTTTTTAATAGTCTCCAGAAAATTTTCGCGCGGTGTCAGCATGTGAATACCTCTACTTTCTTATTTCATCAGTTCCTGTGTGAATTTCTCTGCCTGCTCTTCTGTCATGAAGTCACGGTTGTACTCGTGCTCTTTGATGAAGCAGACGATGATAACAACTACGATCGATGCTGCTGCAGCAATGATGTAGGATAATCTTAAGTTTCCGGTTGCGTTGAGGACCGTACCATTTACGAAGAATCCTAAAGAGGAAACCAGTGCCTGGATCGGGAACAGCACACTGTTCACTTTTGCAAATCCGTGGCGTCCGAAGACTGCTGCCGGAAGAGATGTTGTAAAGTTTGCAGAACCGCCGAGTGCAACAGCGAACATAACTAAGAAGATAATAACCAGCGGACGTTTTTCCGTAACTTCCAGTAACAGAGCAACAGCATACCAGATACCGAACATGATCATGGTTTTCTTTGTACCGAGTTTCTGATCCAGTGCGCCGATCAGCCAGGAACCTGCGATACCGGCGAATGCAAGGATCGTCATGATGCCGACTGCCTCAGCCTGAGTAAATCCAATTTCCTGATTACGAACAACCAGCTGTGTAATAATTACAGTAGATACGAACTGGAATCCGCCAGAAGCGATGGCAACCAGCCAGAAGGTTTTTCTCTTAAGGAGTTTCTTGACAGTCCATCCACCATCTTCATCGATTGCTTCGTTGAAATATTCTTTTTCGAACTCTTCGTCAGTAACGTTGTCCGGATTGATGCCTCTTTCCTGCGGAGTGTTTCTGATACAGAGAATACCAACGATTGCAAGAAGAACGACCAGGATGGCAGGAATGATCACTGCATTAGTAACGCCCATTTTGCTTACAAGCCATGTGATCAGCGGTACGAAGAAACCGGTCGCCATGTTATGTCCCATTGTCGTGTATCCCATAACGATACCTTTTTTCTTCGGGAACCACTGTGCGACCAGGGCGCCGCCTGCGATGTAGCCTGCGCTCATGCAGCCGATCGTGCAGATGCAAAGGAAGATTGCATATACTGCAAGACTGCCTGCACGACCCATTCCAAAATAGCCGATACCGCCTAAGATCAGGCAGATGAAAGATGTGACTCTAGGTCCGATCTTTCGGTTGACCGCACCCATGACAAAGAAAAAGATGACGCCGACCATTGCTGCAACGGTTCCCATCTGGAGAACACTGCCGGCAGGAACGCCAAGTTTTTCTGCGACTGCCGGAGCAACAATATTGGAACTGTCGTTAACCATGCCGGCATAAAACCAGAACATGAGCAGACAGTAAATGATCGTGCCCCATCCTTTACCAAAGCCAAACAATTCTTTTACTTTTGATTTTTTCATTTCTCTTACCCCACTAAATCATGTCTAACGATTGTTGATAAAACAAAATTATCAAACTTAGCAGGGTGTGTAAAATGAATGGTTGGCGTTCTTGGATTCCAAAATGGAATCCAAGATTTTATTCACCAGACATGCTGTAATAAGTAAGATTCATGCCTTCCATCGTGGTAGAGTTCGCCTCTGCGTCATAGAGGAATCTGAAATCCAGCGAATAGCACATCATCGTCTCGCCTTGCGGAACCATACGGTCATAGCTTATTTCGATGATCGTACCGGCCACGGAGTCAGAAGATACGCGAAGATCCGCATACGGATTTCCAAGTTTTTCAATCACGTCCTCCATCGGCGTGCCGTATGTCAAACCTTCATAGCTGTAGGGAATCGTAAACTCCGCTATTCCACCGGAAAATCCATAAACCGGAAACTCTGCAATCGGTGCCGGCTGGTCAGACGGGTTTCTCATCAAAGAAAGTATCGCTTGTTTTCCGTCTCTGTGTAAGGTGACGCCAAAACTCGCTTGTGGGTCAACAGTGTCACCTGGCTTTTCCACGTCAAAGCCAAGCGTTTCGAGATCTTTGACCTTGGTCTCTCCGACCTTGATCGAAATTCCGTCAATTTCCACTTCGTTGCTGAAATCCTTTTCCGGCCTATCTTCTCCGAAATCCCAATAGCAAGTCTGATAACTTTCATCGGAATCATCGATGTATCGCTCCGCACCCGAGGTATCAACATTTGCTTCGATATATGCAATGGCACTCTCGAGGTCTTCGTGAAGTTTGGCCGGATCTGCCGGCACAGAAGATTCGACCTCGATCGGCGAGATATCGCCGCATGCGCACATGCAAAGTGCAAGTGCCAGTATCATAAAAATCGCTGCAAGTTTTTTCATATTCGTCTCCTTTGATGTCAAAGTATTAGTTTCATATTTTGTATTATTATACCATGCGCTTGTGCAAATTATGAAGTGGCTGCAGAAAAGAGGCGGAGCGCACGCCCTGCCTCTTTAACCCCTCTCCTTTTTGCCCAGTTATGGAAAGTGATTCGTAACTTATTCTTTAATAAAAGCGATGGACTCGTCACTTGCGCCAACCTTAAGCGCAGCAATGTAGCCGGTTCTTGTACACTGATCAACTTTACCAGGTTTGATTGCATCACCGATGACATAAACTTTTGCATCGCCGGCAGCTTCCTTCAGATCAGAGTAATCTACACTCTTCATACCGAGTGCATAAACAACGGTATCTGCTTCGAGTTCCTGAACGCCGTTTTCATTTTCGATCTTGACACTGTGATCCGTGATCTCAAGGCACTTCGTC
Source organism: Lachnospiraceae bacterium (assembly GCA_045546255.1). Classification (GTDB taxonomy): domain Bacteria; phylum Bacillota; class Clostridia; order Lachnospirales; family Lachnospiraceae; genus RGIG5612. The sequence continues at coordinate 36,566 of JAZQCK010000038.1, forward strand.
TTCGGAAGCATCACCATGTTATTCTTTTCCATCTCCCAGATCAAAGCCTCTCTGTACATACCGAAGGACTCGTTTGCAATGCGGTCAAGCATTTCAACAACCGTGACTTCATGGCCTGTCTTTTGCAGGAACAGACCTGTCTCGCAGCCAACCAGACCGCCGCCGATCATGACAACTTTCTTGCCGACTTCACAGGTGCCGTCATAGATTTCCATTGCCTGATGAGCATTCTCGATTCCCTGAATCGGCGGGCATGCGGGCTTAGAGCCGGTTGCGATGATGATCTCATCTGCCTGGAATTCACGGATGAAGTCCGGTGTTGCTTCTGTATTTAAGCAAATTTCGGCATCCGTTTCTTTCAGCTCTCTGATCAGCGTATCCTTGAAATTACGAAGATCCGGTTTATCAATATCAACATCGGTGAAGTATAAAAGTCCGCCGAGTTTATCTGTCTTTTCAACCAGTGTTACTTTATGTCCTCTTCTAGATGCCGTAAGTGCTGCCTGAATGCCGGCGATTCCGCCGCCGATCACGAGCACTTTTTGGGATCCTTTTTCAGCAGGCGGAAGCTGCTCCGGATCAAACGGAAGATGTGCCATCGGGTTGATCGTACAGTAACCAACATAAACGGAAAGCTCTTCACTGTTGAACGGAAGATCTGTGTAACCTTCTTCCGGTGAACCCGGGAAGCATTTGTAGCATCTTAAGCATCTGTGGATCTGGTCCTCTTTTCCGTCCATACATTTCTGAACGAAATTCGGATCTGCGAGCATCTGTCTGCCCAGGATAACGAAGTCGATCTTTCCATCAGCGATTGCCTTGTCTGCCTGCTCCGGAGAGTTGATACCGCCAACAGCACCAACCGGCAGGGAGGTATAAGTCTTAACAATTGCAGCCGGTTCAATATTCAGGCCATGCTCATGGAACATGCTGGATTCCGTACCGGATTTAACAGACTCTTCATAGATACCGCAAGTGATATGAACAGACGTCAGATACGGCTCAACCATCTTGATGAATTCACCGGTCTCCTGCGGAGTGATTCCGCCTGGCTGATGATCGGTTCCATCAATACGAAGCTCGATCAGGAAATCAGGGCCGACTGCCTCTCTGACTGCTTGAATGATCTGCTTCGGGAAACGTGCGCGGTTTTCAAGGGAGCCACCATACTCATCCGTTCTCTGGTTGATCAACGGTGAGAGGAACTGTGTAAAGAGGAATCCATGTCCGCCATGAAGAAGCACGCCGTCGAAGCCGGCTTTCTGCATGTAAGTTGCAGCAACTGCAAACTCATTTGCAACGCGGTCCATATCCTCTTTTGTCATTGGTCTTGAAGTGAAGCCTGCATAGTTGGTCGTTGCACACGGACCGATAACTTCCTGCTCCGGAGAGAACGGAACTTTCTCTCTTCCCGGATGAGCAAGCTCTGCAAGTGCGATGCAATCATGCGCCTTGATCCTGTCCGCATAAGTCTTGATCGCATTAAAGGTTTCCATATCCTCTTCCGGTTTCGCAAAATCAAATTTGCGGAAGCCCGGGATACGGTCAGCATCTGTAAAGTTGACGTCAGTTTCGCCCAGGATAACGCAGGCATTTCCGCCTTTTGCCGGGCCTTCCAGCTTACGGTAGGAAACTTCCGCAGCTTCCGGATTTAAGGCGATCAGACTGAATGCCATTGGAGAACTGACGACGCGGTTTTTGTAAACTTTATTCCCTACTTTCATAGGGCTCAGTAAGTGTTCAAATTTCATTTTTCTTCTCCTTCCAACAAGAATCTTTATATAAAATAATAAACCTCATTCTTATTTTATTACTTATTAATTGTAGAGAGAAATTGATAATATTTTCAAGATTGATAAATATTATTTATTAATATATGATAGGGAAGAAGGGAGATGTATTATGACAAGCAGTCAGCTGAATCTTTTTTTAGTCGTTGCAAAGCATTTGAATTTTTCCGCTGCAGCCAAGGAGCTGTACATGACACAGCCGGCCGTAAGCCACCAGATTGTTGCCCTCGAGAAGGAGCTGGGAACCAAGCTCTTTCAACGCAGCACGCGAAAGATCCAGTTAACGCACAGCGGCGAATTGTTTTTAGAGGATGCGAAGCGGATCCTGGATTTGGAAGATGCAGCGAAGGAACGGATCCTTCTTTCCAAAAGCTCCGGCGACCTTTCGCTTTCCATCTGCTATCTTTTAGACCCCTGCCATTCCTTTCTTCCCAAACTCTGCGTCAAAATGCAGGAACAATTCCCTCAGGTCAAAATTCAGCTTCAGCGCATGGACGCCAGGAATCTAGATACCTCGATGGATCAGAACCTTTATGATATGTATTTCTCTCTATCGCGGGATCTTGGAAACCATCCCGAATATGCAAAAAAGGATATCCTTGACGATACCCTTTGTTTGATCTGTCCGGAAAACCATCCCTGCTCCCGACTCACAAAAATCGATTATAATAAGCTCTCTTCTGAGCGCGTCTTTATGATGGATCCGGAAAACGCTTTGTTTATGCATCGTCAGATCCTTCAGCTTTGCCGCTCGATCAACTTTGTTCCACAGCGGATTTCTTACTGTTCCTCCTTAGAGGAAGTTCTGTTTCAGGTGGAATCGGGCCTTGGAGTAGCGATCCTTCCGATGCGTAGCTGCTCCCACACGGCGCATTCTATCAGTTACATTCCACTGTCCGGCAATTCTTCACAGATGAAGCTCGGTGTTGCCTGGCTTTTAAACTCAGACAACCCCGCCATCGAATGGATGCTCGAGATCCTGGAACAGTCCCAGCAGGAACACCCTGAGTGGTTTCGCTAAGCGCCCTCTCGCCGCATCAAATAATTCCAAGCGGAATCAGGACGACCAACAGAACTGCGACCAGAACCCACTCAGTAATCAGGAATGCTTTTCTCTTCTTCGGCTTCATGTCCGGCACATAGTTTGCGGCCAGGAAGAACGGAATATAAGTTGTGATAAATACCGGCAGCACGCCCCACCATTTATAAACCCAGATGAAGGAGTGGTTGCTGGTTCCCGCAAGGAAAGATTCCACCAGCGCAAAGAGGAGTGCCATACCGATGGCGCCGGCCAGTTTGCAGCTGATTCCGCCTTTTCCATTTTTCGACAGATACCTCTTCGTTCTGTCCTTCGGCAGCATCTTGAAGGAGATGATCCCTGCAAGTGAAAACATCATGGAAAGTTCCCAGCAGACACCAATCAGCAAAATAAACGTGGTCGATGCGTTAGAAACAGACCAGAGCGGATAACCAAAGATGTGTCCGATCACAGCGTTTGCGATTTCGTACAGCCAGTGCACTCCGTAAAGCGCAAGCCCGGCATAAACCGCCTCATAATTTTTCTTATTGATTTCGGACCAGTAAACGTAAAATACAACAGCGAGTATAAAGATAAACGTCCAGTTAAAGTTTTCAGTGCTTCTTACAATAATGCTGTCCACAAGGCTCATCGCCTCCTGTGAACCGTCACCCCAAAATACAAACATGACTACACCTCTTCTCTTTCCTATCCTTCAGGAGACAAAAGCTTAGCCTCCCATTATCCCTAACTGTAACGATATGTGATTCGCGCCCTCCTTGTAAGTCCGTTTTACGTGGTTATTATAGCACGGGTGACTCGTTGGGAATATAGGCTGAAAAGAAGAAACTCTAAGAAATACCAGATTCATAATCCTACACTTGATTAATTTATAAGTAGGAATATAATAGTAGTTAGCACTTGCTAACTTATGATCAAAAACGATTAATTAGAGAAGAATACGAAAAACGATTTATTAGGGAAGGATATGAAAATAAAATGAAAACGATCATACTGGGACTTCTGATTCCATTTATTGGAACAGCAGCAGGAGCAGCCTGCGTGTTCATTTTAAAGAAAGATTTGAAAGTCGGTGTGCAAAGGGCGCTCACCGGATTTGCTGCCGGCGTCATGGTCGCCGCATCTATCTGGAGCCTGATCGTTCCTGCGATTGAACAATCCGCTCCGATGGGACGTTTCGCTTTTGTCCCTGCATTTATAGGCTTTTGGCTGGGCATCGGTTTCCTTCTTTTGCTCGACCATGTGATCCCGCATCTGCATGCACGCGTTAATCAGGCGGAGGGGCCGAAAAGCCGGCTGCAGCGGACAACGATGATGGTGCTTGCCGTGACGCTGCACAACATTCCGGAAGGAATGGCCGTCGGAGTCGTCTATGCAGGATTAGTAAGCGGTTCTGCCAACATCACAGCCGGCGGCGCTTTAGCGCTCGCTCTCGGTATCGCCATCCAAAATTTCCCGGAAGGCGCAATCATTTCCATGCCGCTCTATGCCGAAGGAAAAAGCAAAGCAAAGTGCTTTGGGCTCGGAGTTCTTTCCGGCGCAGTGGAACCTGTCTTTGGCGCGCTGACAGTCGCAATCGCCGGCCTTGTCGTACCGGCGATGCCTTACCTTCTTTCCTTTGCAGCCGGAGCTATGCTCTATGTTGTAGTGGAAGAATTGATCCCTGAGATGTCCGCTGGAAAACATTCCAACATCGGCGTCATTTCATTCGCGGTCGGCTTCAGCATCATGATGGCGCTCGATGTCGCGCTGGGATGATGATTATTGTATGATTCTTTGCTCCGAAAGTCACACTTCAATTTCAAACAGCTCAAAGTCCTGCCAGCCTACATCCTCATAAAACATCGATAAGGTTTCCACGTAGGAAAAGCCAAGTTCAGGATAGAGCCGCTCCGCCGGAAGGTTTCCTTTCAGTACATCTAATCGGACAGTTTTCATTTTGCTTTCTTTGGCCATCTCCAGCACAAAGCGCACCATTTCTTTTGCTAGTCCTTTTCTAAAATGATCAGGGTGCACGCCCAGCATATGAATCACAAGGAGTTCTTCCGGAAGCGCTTTGATCTTCCAGTGTGCTTTTTCATATTCCTCATTAAACTTATGATTTACAACCATTGTTGCAGCAATTTCGCCCTGCAGCATTCCACAGAACAGACAGCCGGCTTCGATTTCGTTCTGAAGCTCTTTCGGGTCCGGATAAATATCTTTCTGCCATCCCGGACGATACTCCGACTTCTGGATTGCATCAATCAGGGAATGATAAAAGAGTCTGACCCTCGGATAGTCCTCCGGCTTTGCTATAACAATATCCATCATTTGGCATCTTCCTCCATCGTCTCCAACAGAAAGCTGACCGGGCGAAAGCCGTCGTTGCAGGAAAGCATGGCAGACTTTTCGTTTTTCATCCAGCCGTCATACAGCCCTTCCGCACCATGCGAGAGCGCCATTACAAACGGCGAAAGCGTATCCCACGCGCTGTCGCAGAAGCCATCCGGCTTTTCCCAACCGTTTGCGATGAAGACCATTCCCTCTTTCATGTCGCAGGGATTTTCCTGCGGGCTTTCATACTTTTCTATCAGGTCCTGATAGCAGGCCTTTTTCATAACAGTAATGCGCACTTTTTTCATATCATTTTCCTTTTGAGCAAATCGCCGGAACGAATGGCACTAACTCTGATCTAGTATCTCTGCAAACTCCTGCAAGAAAGCCTCTTCCTCCTCGTGGAAAGCTGCCTTATCCATCCCGCTGAGTTTTTCCGCACCTATCCAGCGCAGCTGCCTTTTCGCTTTTTCTGTTTTGATCGCCAGCTGAGTGTAGTTCGGACCAATCAGCAAGAGTCTCAGTACAGTGTCCATCGGGAGGACTCCGCTGCTAATAACTCCTAAGGTGTCAAACAAAATATCATTCGCGACGGGTCCCATAACGACATCCACATTCAGCATATCCTCTAATTTTCGGTTCCGAAGAATATATCGAACCCAGTCCTCATCCTTTGAAAATGTTTGGATCGTCAATCCGTTTTCATCCAGCTCATATTGATTCAGGACGGCTTCTTCGCCTGCCCATCGCCGGGCAAAATCCGAATCCGGAGTCAGATAAAATCCCCATCCAAAATCCGCGTTTTTTCTTCCATAGTGGATGTCCGGGTTTGGTATTTCAATATTGCTGACATGATACAGCTTCATATGTCTTCTCTTTCTTCATAAAAATATCTGCCGCAATCATAACAAAAATGAATATTGTTGACAATTTTCCAAAAAACAAATTGCTTTTAACTACAATTAAGGCTCCCTTTTTATAATCCCCTCAAAAGTTGAAACAAATGAAAGGAGTTACAAAACTATGACAGGAAATACATTATGTCTTCAGAATATGAATGAATATAGAACTGGTGTCTTCACCGAAAGAAAAAGCAAAAGCAAGGCGAAGATTGCAAGCAAAAACAAGGACTCTCGCAAGCAAAGATATTTCTGCCTTCCAGGCCAAGACGAAACGACATTAACAGAACTGCTGCTGATCACGCAGTACCGATTCTTTAGAGGTTAATATATCATTTTCATTTCTCTCCCTTTCCAAAACAAAACTCTGCACTATTGCAGAGTTTTGTTTGTATATTTCACTTTTTTGGTAGTATACACAGTTCTTTTATGTATACGTTTGTCGAATATATTACCGGATGTTACCATGATTTTTGGTGCTACCTTAGAACGGTAGGCGGTTAGCCCTACGTTGTACGCTATTACACTAAGCCTCAACTTTGTTTCGGCAAGTGTAATATGTGTCCCTACGGAGGGACTGTGACCCTTCGATCAGATAGAGAAATCTTGAGAAAGGAGGGCTGCGATATGACAGTGATTGATATTCTGACTATTATCACGTTTGTCGTTGATATTTTTGCTGCAGGATTCGCTGTCGGCAGATATATTGAAAAACACAGAAATGACCGCCACTCGATAAAGTAAGGCGGTCATTCTGATCACTTTCTAATTCGGGCTAACCGTCTATCGGTAGCACCTTTTTTATTTTCTAAAAGTATAATAAAGTGACAGAGACAGAAAGTCAAGCTACCCACTCGTCAGTACCGATTATGCACTTTCTCGGCAAAGCACATCAGGTCTTTGATCTGCACAACAGTGCCGTCGTCTAAGATGGCCTTGCCGTTCATCCTGCCAAACACCTGATGCTGGTCAGAAACCAGAACTTTAAAATCTAGCTTTGCAGCGCGGTCTAATACCGGTGTGAACTCCGTCTCGAAGCGACCGTCCGAAGAGGTGAACGTCCATGGATCCATATAGCCACTCTCCGGAATATGGAACGTGATGTCATCGAGCTTATGCACCACGCCGTTATAAAAAAGTACATTCTCTGTCGCAGCCTTCGTGTTGCCAAAGCCGTATCCAATGTTGAAACCAAAAGCATTGCCGTTGATGTCCTGGTTGCCGGATCCCCAGTACCAGGTGTTATCATAGGTCCAAACGCCGCGTCCCCAATCCAGCGTCCCAAAGTCCGTCTGCGGATCAAACTCATACCGCACACCGTCATACTCCATATAGCCGGACGCACGCATGCAGTTAATTTTCTGATTATAATAAAAGGCGTGCTTCTTGTCCCACGGCGTCGCGATCACCATGGAGTCCATCGTCGGCTGCTCCAAAACAATGTCGCAATCGAAGGCCTTGCCCTCATAAAAACGTTCAAAGTGGCAGGTGATGTGGCGCGTCCCCTCTTCAACAGCAAAGCACATCTGCAGCCGCTTGTCTTTATACTCGGTAACACCGGCCGAAGAATCGGATGGCAACTTCAGCTTTCCCATTGGAAAAGCATTCAGCACCGTCTCCGTATGCTCCCATGGCTTCCCGGCAGACTTTGTTTCATCAGCATTCTGCGATTGCCCGGCAGACTTTGCTTCATCAGCATTCTGCGATTGCCCAGCAGACTTTGCTTCCCCATCTGTCCCATTTGCACCATCAAAGCACAGGAGCGACACTGACTGCAGCCCGATATAGCCGTCGTCGGAAATCGTAAACGCCCCGGCGAACTTTTCATTCAGAACAAGATAGTAATCCCATTCCTTAATCCGCATCTTTGGCGCCTTGATTTGCGCCCGGTCATATTGCTGCACCAAGGAGCGCGACCATCCGGGCTCCCGAAGCTCGCCCTCGCTATTCAGCAGCGGCTGCCTATTCACAACTTCATGATTCCTTGCCATCCGTCGCTCCTTTCTGCACGTTTTCATGCATTTCATACTCTCCGATGCACGTTTTTGGCGATTGTGCCTCCTCCGCTTTTTGTTTAAAGCTAGAGTCCTCAACCCCTTAGCAGTCACAACCGCGATTTTCGTGCATTTCACTTACCCAGATGCACGTTTTTGGCGGTTGTGACTCCTCCGCTTTTTGTTTAAAGCTAAAGCCCCCGAGACCCCAACAGGCACAACCGCGATTTTCGTGCATTTCACTTACCCAGATGCACGTTTTTGGCGGTTGTGACTCCTCCGCTTTTTGTTTAAAGCTGGAGCCCTCGGGACCCCAACAGGCACAACCGCGATTTTCGTGCATTTCATACTCCCAGATGCACGTTTTTGGCGGTTGTGACTCCTTCACGACGATACAGATATAACGCCCGAGGAGTTCCGCTCATCTCACGTTTCAAAGCAAATAAGAAACTTACTATTTTCCAGCGCCCGCTTCTGCCACAACCGGCTGGTAAGCCGCCCACAGGTCCCTCTTCTCCCGCTTTTTGCGGTTGATGAGGATCAGGACCACGCAGCCGATCGCCAAAAGGATGGAGGCGCCAATGCTTCCTTCCACGCCAAAGTCAACATTATAGAAGAACCCGTCCCGCGCGGAGGCTGCCTCCAGGCGGAAGACGGAGTATTGCGAAACGATGCCGCTATTCGGCAGCCCGAAAATAATGTTCTGGGTGAAGTTCCATGCAGCGTGGAAAAAGACCGCCATCCAAAAGGCATCATAGTAATAGATAAAAAGTGACAGAAAGATGCCGACGAGCAGGATCTGGAGAACCGAAAAAACAGTGATTCCCGGATTCATCAGATGCATAGCTGCAAAGACGATGGCATTTCCAACGATAGCAACGACGGAGTGCACGTAGCGGCGCCGTAATTTTTGATAAAGATACCAACGCATCCCCAGCTCTTCCGCGCCAGACTGGATCGACACCGCCAAAAGGAATGCGAAGAAAATCCCCGGCCGGAACTCATTAAAGGAAAGATGGATATCGCCCGAAAGACATGAGATCAAAATGCAGAGTCCGTTGAAGCCGAAGCCAAGCAGGAAGCCGATCACGGCGGTCAAAATAGTTTTGCCGCCTGTGCGTTTTCCAAGGCAGCGCATCATCGGGCGGTTCCGTCTGAAGATCAAGACGACCGCTATTAAAACGATCCAGATTCCAATGAAAACCAGATAGTCGGACAGGAAGCTGCTGACCTTCGTCCCGAGCAGCGCGCCCGGATTCGAAAGGAGCGCACCGAATCCATTGTCAAGACGGTTCGTCACTTTCTCAAGCGGAACAAAATGTAAGATCAACATGCCAACAGCGGATCCAAGGGTGATCAACGCAAAAGAGATGATGGCTGCGAGCAGATAAAAGTCCGACCATCTGCCGCTTCGTCTAATACAGCGCCAATATAGTTTTTTCATTTAAACCTCACGCCCCTTCCAGCCCTACACTTAGACATACGCAGAAACGATTTCATCCCTTTAGCTCCTTTCGGATCTGCATCAGAGCTTTCCCCAAAATGCTCTGGCCGGTCCACTTCTCCGGCTGCCTTGCCTCCGGGTCGTCCGCCGCAAAGCCAATGCCATAGATATTATCAAAGCGGCTCGCCTCTGCGAGGATCGCATTGCCCGTCGCAAGCAAGCGTTCCTTCAAATCCTCATTCTGTGAAAACTTGGCATAGTTTCCATCATAAATAATCTTAGCTTTGCACTCATCCCACTTTGCTGAATCAAAGCCACGGATCTCACGGCCGAGTTTCTTGATAACAGCAGGGTCTGTCTCCTGCATGATCTTCCCGTAATATTCGAAGTCGCCCATCGCGAGCGCCTTTTTCGCCATCATGTACTGCTCGCAGTTGGCGTACACAACACCATCCACATTCATTGGCGCTTGATACCACTGACTTAAGAACCCGTTCTCTTCCTCCGGCATCCAGAAGAAGACGAAATCCTGCTGACCAGCGGAAGCCCCGGCTGAGTCGGAAGAACTAGCCGCACCAGCCTCTTCGCCAGCCCCCATCGATCCAAGAAACTCAAACAGCTCCTCAAAAATATCATGGTCCTCTTCCGAAATCTCATCGACATTGATCTTGAAGAAATCCAATTCCTTCTCGCCAAGAAAATGGATCATCTGATTGACCAGCATGCGGTGCTCAAAGTCCGGATAGTTTTTCCGGATATACCGAAGGATAATAAATGCTTCTTCCTGGTGCTGGCCGGAAGACTGCAATTCGCTTGCCCGTTTAAATAACTCTAATGCTCGTCCCATACGAAACCTCTTCTTTTTATTTGCGAAACGAAAGACCCTTCACGGAGCCCGTCGCTTTATGGCCTCGTCTCACAGTACATTTTCTATATTATACATCCTCTCTCCAAAGCATGAAACGTTCTTTGTTTTTTTCGTCCTCGACAAACAACACACCATTACAATCCAGAAAATACAAAAACATCGTGGCGGCGATGCGTTTATTGCCATCATAAAAGCTGTGATTTTTTGTCACGAAATACAGCAGATTGGCAGCTTTCTCTTCTAATGAAGGATATACATCCTGCCCACCAATAGTCTGATAAATGTTCCCAATACTGCCTTTAAAAGAATCATCCTTTTCTCTTCCAAACAAATCTGACTCAGCGCCAAAACGCATACTTTCGATGACTTTTCTGCATTCCTCATATGTGAGTACGTGGGTTGCAGCATTCCCCTTTGGCCGCTTCATATTTTGATGGTCATATGCGTCCAAAAGATTTAATGCTTCACCATATCTTTCGATTACCGTCAGAACCTGTTTTGCGTCCAGAGAAGTTTCGGTTCTTTTCATGAGCTTCAACATCTGTCCCAAATCTGCAAGACGTTTTTGATTTACAGAATACCCTTCTAAAATGTATTGTTTCAGGACAGAATTTGCCCACTTACGAAATTCAACCCCACGTTTGGATTTTACTCGGTTGCCCACAGATATAATCATGTCGAGATTATAGTATTCCGTCATATGGGTCTGGGATTTCCCTTCAATTGCACCATGCTGAGTGGTAGTCGCAAATTTTGCGACCACCTCTTGATCATCCAATTTTTCCCGCAGCGCATTATTAATATGCTTCCCACGGTTCTATTCGATGCAATGATTGCTATAATCGAAAAATGCGAGTAAACTGTTTGTTATTCGTTTGGATGTATCGAAGGAATATAAAGGAAGTTATGTCAAACCAGATTAAAGGAATCTTATGCATATTGTCGGCGGCCTTTTTCTTTTCGCTGATGGCAGTGTTTATTCGGCTTGCGGGGGACCTCCCCACAATGCAGAAGGCGCTGTTTCGGAACGCGGTGGCGCTGATCGTTTCAATCGTACTCCTGCTCCGCTCCAAAGAAAAGATCGTCATTAATAAAACCAATTTGCGCGATCTCTTTGCAAGAGCCGCGTTTGGAACCGTCGGGCTCATTTGTAATTTTTATGCCATCGACCATATGAATATTTCCGACGCCAACATGCTCAACAAGCTGTCGCCGTTCTTCGCGATCCTGATGAGCATTTTCATCCTGAAAGAGAAAGCAAAGAAGCTGGACTGGATCGTCGTCGCGATTGCTTTCATCGGAGCCATGTTCGTGGTAAAACCCGGCTTTTCGATGGCGGCGGTTCCCGGAATCATCGGTTTTATCGGAGGCTTTGGCGCAGGCGTCGCCTATACATTTGTTAGGAAAATGGGAAAGAACGGCGTCAAAGGTCCGCTCATCGTGTTCTTCTTTTCCGCTTTCTCAACACTCGTCTGTCTGCCGTTTGCAATTATTCAGTACCAGCCGATGAGCGGAACGCAGTTCCTGTTCCTTCTGCTTACAGGCATTGCAGCAACCGGCGGCCAGCTTTCGATCACGGCAGCATACACCTTTGCCCCTGCCAAAGATATTTCGGTCTACGATTACACGCAGGTCATCTTTGCTGCAATCTTTGGATTCTTTATCTTCGCTCAGCAGCCGGACCTCTTAAGCGTCATAGGATACGTATTGATCATCGGCGTGGCTGTATTTAAGTTTTTGTATGAAAAGAAAAAAGCTGCGTGAGTAGCGGGGATATATAAGGAGATAAAAAGTGCACGTGGTGACATGGCGCACTTTTTTAGTGGGTGATTTAATGGACAGTATCTATGTTAGAATGTGGACAAATAGAAAAAAGAAGTTGTTTTGTTCATTGTTTTAACTCCTTTTTACCTCATTTTTAAATCCTTTCAAGTGCTTGTTGTTTTATCATTTTAAAATCCTTTCGCAAAAACAGCGCCGCAAGGGCGCTGTTTCTGTATAAAGAAATATCTCTCACTTTTTTATTTTTTCTTCACCCAACTATGCCCGCAGTTCTGGCAGACGCAGATGGTTTTCTGGACGTTGACGGTTTTCTTGCCGCCCCGGAGAGCGCGCCACAAAAGATACCAAAGTCCAAAGCAAATAAACCAAAGGATCCTCCACCACCAACCGATGAAGATCCACCACAACACTCCGTGCTGTGGCTTCTGGTACACTTCGTTGATGACATTCACATTCACATAATTGCTTCCGCATTTTGGACAGACCATTTTTATCCCTCCTTAGCAGCCTGTTGCTCCTGCCAATATAACAATTTCATTATATCAATTCTCATATAGAATTTACATATCATTTCCACCCGGTGCCTTCCTTCTCCCAATAGTCTTCCGGCAATTGCTTGAAGGCGCCGAAGACGATCAACTGCTCAAATAAAAATTTGTCCTCCGCCTTCGAACTCCGAACATCCTCCGCCATTTCTTCCGCCATTAATTCCTCATCGCGCATAATTGCATCCTCCTGCAAAGTATGATTGTTTCAGATGCTCTCATGGTACAAAAAAACCTGTCCGATATAGAGGACAGGTTTTTATCGTCTCTATGCTTCTTCAGCGAACTTCAAGGCTTCCTCCCTAGTTGATCACTGCAATCACGCTGACTTCGACCAGCGCACCATACTTCATACCTGCCAGGCTCGCAACCCCGATCAGGCTGTCCGCCGGATTGTCCAATCCTTCAAACAAAGCAGTTGCCGCGCCGCTTGCAAGAAAATCGTCCATGTGATCTGAAAGCACATAAGTCGTTGTCATCGCAACATTCTTAGGACCTGCGCCGACTGCTTTCAGTTCAGTCTCAATATTCTTCACGATCTGCTTTATCTGCTCCAGGATATCTCCTTCCCCAACAATCCTGCCGTCATCCCCGTTGGCGCTGACACCGGAAAGAAAGATCATCTCCTGCGGCGACGAAACTTTGATCACGTTGGTATAAGGTCCTGCCGGCTTTACATAGCCGTCCGGATTAATTTTCTGTTTCATAGCTACTCCTCTCAATGGTGACAAGGGGACGGTTCTTTTGTCACCACCTGCTTTTAGGAGACAGAGAACCGTCCCCTGTCTCTTTTTACTTTGCTGGGTGCGCCTTCAGCCAGTCAATAATGTCCAGGCTTTCGTACATCGGCTGTCCGTCGATAAATAGGCACGGCACCTGATTCATCCCACCAACCCGGACCAGTGTCTCAAGGTTTTCCCTCTCTTTGTGAATGTCGCGATATTCAATGTCCTTGCGGCCGCTCTGCTCAATATACTTCATCACGCGCCTGCAATAAGGACAGCTATCAAATTTAAACAGTTCCAGTTTCATAATTCACACCCCCTATATTTCATCTTCCTCATTTGCTCTACACAAGTCAAAGGTATACACATCCGCAAGTGTGGGACGGTCGAATCCCCAGTCTTCCGTTTTGGTAAGCAGATATTCAAAACCATACTTCAGAACACATCGAGATGAGGCCTCATTCTCCGGAATCACATGTCCTGTAACCAGTTCCACCTCGGTATGATTCCGGATATAATCCATCAAAGCGGCAAGACAGCTCGATGCGAGTCCTTGCCCCCAGTATTTTGACAAAAACCGATGGCCGATAGAGATGACCTTACCGAAAGGCTTATAGTCATAGAATTCTGCCAGCCCTACAAATTCAGCCGGATCTGTTTTTTTATAGATCCCCAATATACATTGCCTGTCCCGATCAAGATCCATATGCCGGATCGTTTCCAGTGCTTCTTCCGCCGTTCCCTGAAGCTCTGCCAAAAAGGTCGGTTCAAAGCGATAGACCTTTGGGTCACTGCGCATCGCCTTCAGACTGCTCAGATCCGGAGCTGTCAGATTGCGAATCACCAGTCTTTCATTTTCAATACAGATCGGATTATGCCGCCTGCTTTTCTTCTGCTTCATAGAAATCCAGAGACAGAGAACCGTCCCCTGTCTCCTTGCCCTGTCTTCTTGAATCTTTTTAGTTCTCGAGGCACTTAGTCTTTTCCAACTACGTGCTGATACATTCTTTTAATCTCACTGTCCATATGGGTAGGTTGGATCATGACTCCAGGATGCTCATTTGCAAAGACCCTAAAGACCTGGTCCGCAAAGCCCTGTCCCATCCAATCAAGTCCCTCAAAATCTAAAACAATCGTTTTAAAACGTTCTAATCCATTACACAATCTTTTTGCCTGAGATCTGGAAATCGGAGCAGAGTCAAAAATCATTTTCAACTTGATCTCTGTCTTGTCAAACTCGCCATCCCTATTCTCATATTGTGCAAAAACTTCCTGTGGAGTTTTTTTTGTGAAATTGCCGAGTTTCATCATGACTGCCGTTCCGGTTTTAAATGGTAGGTCAAGAGTGCCTAAAAAATCCTGATTGTATTTGTTGTGGGTAAACAACCTACCATCTGAAATGATGCAGAATTCATCCATCATCCTGGAACTAAAGAAAATCCCTTCACCTGAATGGTTCTTTGCATCAGTGGTAACTTTCCCTTTAAACAATTCGTCCACTGCATCGTCAATACTTGCAAGATGAAAATAATCTTTGATTTTCTTGAAGATTCCAACTCCATCATCAATCAGCCAAACCTTCGTCGTTATATAATTCTGTTCCACCACAACATCTACCTGTTCTGCGGCAGAATGATCCATAACATTGTTGGTCATTTCACTAAATGTATAGTTCCAAATCTGCTCAACATTTTTCTCAAAATTCCGAACATGCTGATACAAGCATTTATCATATGCGATAGTATCCCGATCAAGATCACCATCTGACCTCGTCAAATGATAAGAGTTAGTCTTGGATACCAGTTGATAGTGTCCTCTTTTTGTTTTCTTAATAATATTCTCATCCAGCAACTCATTGATATATTTATAAAAGGTTGCCTCATTAATATTAAAATTATCGAGAACCACAGAAGAAAGACGAGCCTCCCCCTGATCAATTTTCTCGAGAATGTATCTGATAATGCTTTGTTTCTTTTCTGCGGTAAATTTCATATTTTATCACACCACACGATCCACTTTACTTGTTTTAACATTATCACAACTTGTTTTAAGAATCAATATACTTGTCTTAAACTCCTTCTGTTTGTTTTATAACAAGTTTAGCAAGTGACAAAGGGACGGTTCTTTTGTCACCTTTTTGGAGACAGAGAACCGCAAGGTGAGCCCGGCAGGGCGAGAAGGCAGCCCTCTTCCGTTTCATAAAGGCCGTCTTTTGCCAAGAGAACCGGATTGATCATAACAAGGTCCGCAAATCCCATGCTGACAATAATGATCTGCTTTTTAACGCCGATCATGTTCGCCGCCATGCCCACGCAGCGATCCCGATTCGCCTTCAGCGTATCCCTAAGATCCTGCGCAACAGATAAGTCCAGCTTCGTCGCCGGCTCCGACTTCTGCCCGAGAAATAAGATGTCTCTAACAATCGGCTTTACCATCTCTCAGCTCCATCCTTTCCAGACGTCCGGCTGGTAGCCGACAGTCGCCTGCTTGCCATTGCGGACGATCGGCAGTTTGATGACCTTCTGGTTCTCGAAAATCTTCTCCGCCTTCTGCTCCTCCGCAATATACTGGATCAGCGCGAGCAGGTCCTTGTCCTTGCATTTTTCGTCGATCAATTTTTCGGCTCCACCAACGGCCTGGCGCACCGATTGAAACTCGCCCTTGCTGAGCCCCTTCTCTTTCATATCGACAAAATGGAAGCTGATATTCCGTTCCTTGAAATACCGCTCCGCCTTCTTGCAGTCAAAATCTTTTTTTGTTCCAAAAATCTGTATGTTCATATTCCGTATCCTTGTCTCTTTCTTACTACCGCAATTATAACATGCAAATATCATTTCGCATATTTCTATAAGCCTCGCACCGGAGGGACTGTGACCCTTCGATCAGATAGAGAAATCTTGAGAAAGGAGGGCTTAGCCAATGAATGTAATTGACATAATAGCTGTGATCAGCTTTGCGCTGACCTGCTTCATTGCCGGTTACAGCATCGGCAAAAGATAATCCATAAATACACAGAAACGACCGCCATTCCTGAATAAGATTGCGGTCGTTCTGTGCCAAAATATCAATTCGGCCTAACCGTCTATCGGTAGCACCATTTATCTTCTAAATGAATAATAAGATGAGAGCGGCAGAAAGTCAAGCCAGCCACTATCCACAAAGCCGAAACACGTTATAACCTAAGTTCACAATTTTTCCTTTTTTGCTTTAAGGTTCGTCAAAGTTTCAAAAGATATTATACGCACATAGAAAACAAGCGGGGCGCGGAGTCAATCCCCTCTCAACAAAAGCCTCACGCGCTCTGTGACCTACCAATATCGTGCGATACGCACTTACAATTTTATAGATTTTTCATTTCTCTCCCTTTTCAAAGCAAAGGCCCCGCAGATGCGGGGCTTTTGTTGTATACTTCGATATTTTGGTAGTTTACACCACTCTTTTATGTATACGTTTATCGTGGATGTTTTTGCAGCAGGAATCGCTGTTGGCAGATATATCGAAAAACACAGAAATGACCGCCACTCGATGCAGTAGGGCGGTCACTATCCGCAAAGCTGCAGAAGCACGTTATCCCCTAACCTCCACCTGGCACGATCTCATCGTTTCCAAAGCGGCTTCATTTTTTTCCGGAGTGACGCCGGCGCAGCAGGAAGCGTCAACTGAGATCTTTACTTCCGGCATCAGTGCTTTCAGGAGCAGGGCGTTGGAGACAACGCAGATATCAGTGCAGAGGCCAATGAGCTCCAGCTCAATTTGTTCCCCGACGGTTTCTTGCTTGTCCTCTGCAATCTCATTAAATCTTTCGGCGCGCACTTTCATATCCATCGCATACGCCCGCAAATCCTGCGCCAGATCCTCGCAGGCAAAGGTCGGCTTCTCATAGATCTCCGCCTCGCCAAGAAGCTCCATGATATCCTCGCGGATCTCCCAGCCATGAGTTCCGCGGATGCAATGTTCTACCGGCAGGAACTTCCCTTCCTGAGTGCTCAGATAATCCGTCTCATGCGTATCCATCGTCGCAATCACATCTTCCGGCGGATAAGAACGGATCTTATCTTTTACCGCCTCAACGATTGCAAGCGCCTCTGGAGTTCCGAGAGAACCGTCAATAAAATCATTCTGCATATCAACAACGATTAATAGTTTTTTCATGCGTCACTGCCTCCGATTTTTTCTTTATGGTGTTTCAGTTGTATTCTTGCGCGAATCTTTCTAATCAGACTTCTATTTCGCAAGACAATTTGCATCAAGGTAACCGGAAATCCACACTGGGGACAAGGAAATCCGTCAATTTGTGCGCCACATCTCGGACATGTCATAGGTAAAGCCTCCTGCTCTATTTCGGAATAATCATCTGCATAGTGTTTTTTCTATGGTGTATTTTTATATTTTTCATTTCACACCATATTGTATCATATGGTTACTATCTATAATCTCCAATTCTGTAGAAGTGATTTCAGAGACAGAGAACCGTCCCCTGTCTCTTTATTGTTGACTTTAATAATATTGTCCATTCTATTCCTCCATTACTGTTCCAGTGTGAACAGATATAACTCATCCCAGATGGCCGTCAGCTTTACGCCATCAATTGCTGCGCCTTTAAAGATCGCATCCGCATCCTGTTTGAAACTGGATTTTGCTTCTGTTATTATAAGTCAGTGAAAGTTATCCCGCAGCTGAGTTGTTGCTGCACTTTATGGAGACCTGGTACGATGAATACAAGACAGATTGAGTATTTTCTTGCGGTGGCTGAAGAATTGAGTTTTACGCGAGCGGCGGAAAAGCTGTTCGTTTCGCAGACCGCGGTTACGCAGCAGATCCAGGCACTGGAAGATCTGATCGGCGTAAAGCTGCTTACGCGCACAAAGAAGCGGGTGGAGCTGACGCCGGCCGGAGAGGTTTTTCAGATTGAAGGGCGCCGGATTCTGGAAAATATTGAGGACGCGTTCGCCCATGCGCGGACGGTGTCCGAGGGCATGACGGGCAGCATCGAGGTCGGCTTCAGTGTGTATGCCGGAAACATTCTCGGCAGCAGCCTTCAGGAATTCCACGACCTTTACCCGAGCATCAATATTCATTTCAAAGCATATAGTCCCTCAGTTTTGCTAGATCGTTTGCGGGCCGGCGAGCTGGATCTGATTTTTGTGCCGGTTTTTGATCCGTCTGTCTTCGAAGGCTGTTATGTGCAGGAGGTCGCGAAAGTTTCTTTGATGGCCGTCCTTCCGGTCAAACATCCGCTCGCAAGTAAACACCACCTGACGATTCACGATATGCAGCAGGAGAAGCTGATCCTCGCATGCACGCCGGAGAGCAAGATTGGCGAGGACCGCATGATCATCAACAGCTTTCTGGAAAACGGCTACCACCCGAACGTCATTGATAAGATTGAGGATATCGAGACCGTGCTTTTGATGATCAACGTCAACATCGGCGTTTCGATTTTACCTTCGTATATTACGCTGCCGGCCAGCAATGACCGCCGCATCGTCGCGATTCCGTACGAGCCGGATATCCGGGTCAGCTACGCCGCGATCTGCATGAATGAAAATGAGAACTCCGCGCTGAAACGCATGCGCCAGTTTTTGGAAGAGCGGTTTCGCGGGGAATGAATAAAAAAATCGGAGCTTTTTGCAAAGCTCCGATCTTTTTGCAAATATAATCTTCTTAAGTTGTTTTTCTTTAGATATTTTCTAAAATTTATCTGTAAATGCTTGTCGGGTTCCATACGTTTGTTAAAACATCGATCAGTTTTCTCATGGCCGTTTCCTCCTATTTCAGAATTGGTTTGGTTTATTATGCATTTCGTTTCTCTTAACTTGTGCTTATAATAAACCGTCAATTCCGAACCGTCCAATAGAAAAAAGTGGGTTATAAATAAGAAAGAGTGATTACTGAGTGCTTATCTCAAATCTTCAAAACACTTCCCATAGTGTTCCACGTAAGTCCGGATCACGGCTAAAACTAATTCCAAATGTTCCGATATTTTTAATATCCATAATTCGCTCCTTCTTTCTCTAAAATGTTATACGCCTCCGGACACCTTACCGACCTACCATCCAATGAGGTAACATCTGCAGCGCGCTCAATTTTCCGTATGAATCCAAATCGATCTTTGGGAGAAAGGCAGTTATTATTTCGTACATCTATTTACTTTCACAGTCAAATCCTTTGTTATCATATGTCAGCTATAAGACTCCCCGTTCTTTTTTTCAGATGGTGTGTTCATTTTCTGACACACAGAGTCATTTTATAACACGCGAGGAATTACATTATACAACAGGAGCATTGCGCGGATGCGTTTTTGTTTGAATTATTACTATGAAATTGAAAAACTTAAACATTTTTTTTCTTTTCACGCGGATAGATAATAAGTATAGAACAGTATGGGTACTGTAGCAAGGAGGTGACCATGAACAGAGAAATACGAAGCAAAGAATTATTAAAAGGCGCGTTAGACCTTCACATTCACTGCGATCCGTCTTTTATGAAACGGACGGTTGACATCTGGGAAGCCGCTGAAGAATGCGCAAATGCAGGTATGCGCGCTATCGCAGTAAAAGATCATAATGTAAACCTCGGAGTCGGCGCTTATATTGTGAATAAACATATGCCCCGTCCGAAAGGATCTGATTTCGAAGTGTTCGGCTCGATCTGTCTGAACAATGATGTCGGTTTTAATCCACGCGCTGTGGATTCCGCACTGAAGCTGGGCTCTAAAATGGTTTTCCTTCCGACGACAGCAGCGGCGTCGCATCTTCAACAACTTGAAAAAGCCGGTACAAAGGGTGCGCATTTTATTCCTGCAAAGTATACGCCGAAACGCCAGGAGCCCTTAGTAGTAACAAACGAAGACGGTCAGTTAAAAGAAGAGATCAAGGAAATCCTTCGTGTAATAAAGGAAAATGATGCTCTACTGGCTACTGGACATGTCAGCTACGAGGAATGTCTTGCAGTCGTCCGCTACGCAAAGGAAATCAACCTTACTCGTGTTTCACTCACTCATCTTCCTCAATTTACAACCTATGATTTTGATAAGCTTGACGAAATCGTAAATACTTGCGGAATCGTGGAAGCAAACCTTTCCATCATGGCTCCTATGACGCCGGAATTTGTGAGGATGAATGCGAAACAGTTTGCAGACCATATCCGCTACTTTGGTGTCGACCGATGTTCGCTGGTAAGTGACGCAGGAAGTATATCTTTCCCTCGCCCAGCCGAGTGCCTGCGTCAAGGGATTGAACTTTTAATCAACCACGGCTTTACAGATGACGAGATCATTACAATGACGCAGATCAACCCTGCAAAACTGATTCTTTAACGGAGGTGCATGATGGATAAGATCATTGATGTTCACACACACAATATTCTCCCCGAATATTATCAGGAAATGAAAGACAACAGCGGACTTGAAGAAGATGGTTTTCCAATCCCGACACCAGATGAATGGTCGATTGAAAAACATCTAGAATTTATGGACCGGGCAGGCGTTCTATGGAGTCTTTCTTTTATCAGTTCTCCGCAGCCCTACTACGGAAACGATAATGCATGCGTTGACCTAATGCATCAAATCAATACAACGCTTGCTGGCTATAAAAAAGCAAATCCAAAGCGGTTCGGTTTTGCAGCACACCTGCCCTTCCCGGTAATGGATAAGGTGACAGATGAGGCGATTTATTGTCTGGATGAGCTCGGTGCTGACGCTGTGCGGATGGGAAGCAATCTGCGTGGAATCTATCTTGGTGATTCCCGTACAGAACCATTATGGAAGGAATTGGATAAGAGAAATGCGATCGTTGTAATTCACCCGCAGGTTCCATATCCATATAATCCCGATGTGTTTACCGGGGGACCAATTCCAATCTATGAGTTTCTGGCAGATACTACACGCGCTGTTTTAAACTATGTTGCAAACGGATTCTGCGATAAGTTTCCAAATGTTAGACTTATCATTCCACATAATGGTTCTTTCCTTCCAAATATTTTTCCCAGATTTAGGG
Source organism: Lachnospiraceae bacterium (assembly GCA_045546255.1). Taxonomy (GTDB): domain Bacteria; phylum Bacillota; class Clostridia; order Lachnospirales; family Lachnospiraceae; genus RGIG5612. The sequence goes on from JAZQCK010000038.1 coordinate 57,965, forward strand.
ATATCATGGGAACACTTATGGGATTCGGACGTATGGAATATGTTGATGTTGAATCAGCTCTTAAAAATAATCTGTATTTTGATACCGGCGGTTCCCCTTGCCCGAATCTTGATTTTTTGATGACACTTACAACCCCGGATCACATCATGTGCGGTTCTGATTTTCCTTTTAAGAGGATCGACAATGCCCTGTACAGCCTGAACTATCTGAGGGGATATATAGATGGAAATGAAAAATTGCAGCCATATAAGGATGATATTTTTAGAAATAATGCAGTCCGATTATTCGGACTTGATTTTCTAAGTTAACTGCAGAAAGGATACGAAAACTCTGTTTTTTAAGAGGCTCCTATGCCGGAGCCGGAAAGGAATAACTATGAATGATGTAAAAGGAAAAGTTGTTATCGTGACAGGTGGGACTGCAGGAGTAGGCGAGGAATCCGTTCGCCAACTGGCCGCAGGCGGTGCAAAAGTCGTGTTTTCTGCGCGCAGACAGGAACTGGGTGATAAGCTTGAAGCAGAGCTTACAGAAAAGGGCTGCGATGTTCTTTTCGTACAGGGTGATGCCGGAATCTTCGAAGATAACGAACGACTTATGAAAAAGACAATCGAGAAGTACGGACGAATCGACAGCCTTGTCTGCAACGCAGGTCTTGCCTGGAAGAAGCCATTCCATGAACTCACAAATGAAGAATGGGATACTCTCCTTGCAGTAAATATAAGCAGTGCGTTTTATCTGATCAAACTTGCTCTTCCATACATGATGGAGCAGAAATCCGGCTCTGTTGTTTTCATCAGCACTGGAATGATTAACTGCCCGCTGCCGGAGATGGGACATTATATCAGCACGAAGGCAATGATTGAGTCACTGGCCCGCTGTTTATCTTTGGATTATTGCCGCTATGGTATCCGTTTTAATATGCTTTGCCCTGGCCCGATCTGGACAGAACGTTATGATCATATTCCGAAAGCAGCAATCAAAGAGATATTGCAGACAACACCAACCGGTTCTATGTGTGATGTCAGCGAAGTCGTTAAGTCTCTTCTCTTCTTAGTATCAGACGATTCAAAAATTGTTTATTGCGCTAGGATCACACCGGACCAGGCTGATGCATGCGGCGTTCGTTTTGACTAATACCACTCTCTAACTCTGTTTAAAAGCAGGCAAAAACCTTGCCTGCTTTTTTGTTTAGAACTTAACACAGCCAAAGACGGGACTGCGTTTTGCAGTCCCGTCCTATCATTATATCTTTTCAAATACTGCTTTTATTTTCTTCCAACCAAAGCGTCATCAAGCGGTTTTCCAGCTGCTGCTCTAAGTTTATCATCTTTTGCTTTCACATCAGACGGTTTCATAAGAAGGATCAAAATGATTCCGATCACACCTGCGATAATGCTTGCAAGGAAGATGTAGAACGTATCCGCCTCGCCTTTCAGGAAGATCAGGTTTGCAATCAGAACCGGTCCTAATGCATTAAACAGGTTTACGATCGGGTTTGCAACGGTATAAACGCTTGCAAAGTCTTCTCTTCTCCAATACTGTGCAACGATCGAAACTGTGAAGTTCGACTGTGCTCCCATGTAAAGGCCAAGCAGGCAGAGTGAGATTACAATCGTAACCGGTGTCTTAAAGATTCCGAATATGCCGGAAAGAAGAGCAAGGATCGATGCAATCAGAATTGCTTTCTTTGTTCCGAACTTCGTGTCAAGCAGTCCGAGGATATAACTTCCCACAACGCCGCAGCCGGCGATGATAAGCATCATTGCGCTGTAGTCGAGCGTTTCAAACTGCGTGATGATGGCATTGGTCTGTGTCATCATACCGACCGAGAACATAACGAGCAGTCCGAGTGCAACAACGGAGAACCAGAAGTCCTTGCATCCGAGTGTTTTCGCCGGTGTCCAAACGGTCGTTCTCTTGTTTTCGATCTCTGCTTCCATCATTTTCTGTGCAATTTCCGGTGTCAGGCTCTTATCATTATCGCGATATGCACCGACCTGTTCCGGATAATCTCTCAGGAAGACAATACCAAGAATCAGTCCAATCACGCAAACAATGAGGAACGGGATAAAGGTCTTTGCTGCACAAGCCTGCGCAATCTGCGCTCCTGCAAGGGCCTCTGCCTTATCTGCCGCAACTCCGCTTGCGATCAGCTGCTCGATCTTCGGCCCCATGTCTGCACCCATTGACGCACCGAATCTTGCAAAGAACGGTTCTGCAAATCCGAAACCTACCATTGCGTTTCCGACCGGGAATGCAATGGTTGCAATACCCATAACGGTTCCTTTTCTTCTCGGGAACCACTGTCCGACGAGGATGCCGAGTGCATATGAGAAGTACAGTGTTGCGATGCAACTTTCAAGGCCTAAGCAGATCAGCCAGATTGTAGCACTTGATGGCGGGATCAGCATGATCAAGAGACCCAGAATGATGGATGCCGCTCCAAGGATCACTCCAAGCCATTTGACATTTTTAATCTTTCCGGCGCTTCGTGCCAGGATGAACTGCACAACGATTCCAGCCAATGCGCCAAGCGTATAATAAAGCGACATGGTGGAAGCATTCGGATAAAACCCAGTGTTTGAAAGAATGTTCATGGGATAGTTCGTGAACACTGTAAAGGTGAAAATTGCAATCGCCTGATACAGGATCAAAATCCATCCGCGGAAGCCAAAACCTCTGACTTTTTTCTGTTCCATAAAAAAACTCTCCTTTCCTTTTTTGGGAATACTTCTCCCTTTTTATTATTCAGGAAACCCTTTCCAGTATGGTTCTCCTGTATAAATCTTTGCCGGCTCTTCTCCGGTGAGATGCCGCAGGGCACCTGCTGCAAGAGCCTCAAGCTCAAATTCTCCCGCGATCACAACAAACGGTGCGAAGCGGCCTACTCTTTTTTCAAGTTCTTTTGCAAAGTAGTCATCTTTTGCAACACCACCGGTAAAGAGAATGGCGTCTGTAGCATCCCCCATAGCTGCAAGCATCGAGCCAATCACCTTTGCCGTCTGGTAAATCGTTGCGTCATATACGAGGCGGGCAAATTCATCGCCCTCTGCGATCCTTTCCTTGATTACCAGTGCCTCTGCTGTTCCGAGAAGACTGATCCATCCTCCTCTGCGGTCCGTAAATGCTTTGATCTCATCTGTTGTATATGTACCGGAAGTGATCAGTTTTAAAATGCTTCTTACCGGAACATCGCCGCACCGGGTCCCGCAGATCGGGCCTGCACCACTCATATTGTCGCTGGTATCAACGATCATTCCCTTTTTGTGAGCTCCAATGGAAGAGCCGCTTCCGACATGACAGACGATCAGATTCAGATCTTCATATCGTTTTCCGATTGACTCCGCATACCGGTGCGCAACCTCTTTCTGGTTGAGCGCATGACAGTGGCTTTCCCGATACACCCCTTTGATCCCGGTAAACCTTGCCGAATCACAGAGTTCATCGGTATCCGGAGAACTGACCGTCATCGCTTCTCCTCCATAGGTGTTTGCAAGCTCATATGCCATCTGCGCCCCAAGATTTGCAGGATGTTTGATTGGGCTGGTGTGAAAATCCTCCAGCATTTTTTCATTCACAAAATAGGTTCCGCCTTCACAGGCTGCCATAGAACCGCCTCTTCCGACATAGGCATCACAGTCCTCAACTGCAATATTTTCTTCACGGAGCGCGTTTAAAACAACGTTATAGCGGAATTCCTTCTGATCGTTCGGTTCTTTGAAAGGTGCAAGCTCTTCTGCGCTGTGCGGAATGTTTTTGATCAACACAGCCTTCTCATTTTCAAAATAGCCGACCTTGGTTGAAGTTCCTCCCGGATTTATGGCAATGATCTTATAAACCTTATCCATAGCTACTCTCCCTGCGCCATAATGCAAGCAATGGCAATATTGCCGACAGTCTCGGAAACCGGCGAGGAACGGGAACAATCCATTACCGGCCTTCGAAAGCCCATCATGATCAGATAGCTGTCCATACCGCAGAAAGCCTGCAGCATCTTAACCGCAATATTTCCAACCTCAACTGTTGGGAACAGAACAATGTTTGCCCTTCCTGCAACGCGGCTTTCCCGTTTCACCTTCTTCTCGGCGACCTTCGGATTCACTGCCGCATCAAACTGAAACTCTCCATCGATTGCAAGATCCGGCCTTTTTTCATTTGCGATCCGGACTGCCTCGATTACTTTTTCAACTAACATGCCTTCCGTGCTTCCGCAGGTGGAATAACTTAAAAGACCGCATCTCGGTTCCCAACCGAGAAGTTTCTTCATTGCCTCGCAGGCACCGATTGACATGTTAGCAAGCTGCTCCGCGTTCGGATTTTCACAGACAACACAATCGCCAAATGCAAGTTTGTGTCCTTCACTGCCTTCATATCCCTCATATTCTGTAAGACAGAAACTTGAGATCGTATCAAACCCATCCTGCATGCCAATCGTCTCAAGAACGGCACGATGAAAATCGCTTGACGGAAGTGTGTACCCTCCAACGACCGTATCAACGCGTCCTGTTTCCTGCATCATCAGTGCAATGTATAGATAATTGGCGCTTTTACGTTTCATGGTCTTTTGACTGTTCAGCGGCTGCAGCGCGCAATACTCCTCAATCAGAGCCATCAGCCATTCCTCATCAGAAACGTCAACGATTTCGAACCCGTCAAGTGAGATTCCCGTTTCATCTGATGTTTTTTGAATTTCTTTCGGAATTCCGAGAAGCACGGGAATGCATAGATTTTTTTCCTTAGCGATCTGAATCGCTTGAAGGATCTTATCCTCATTTGCCTCAGGGAATGCGATCCGTACCGGTTTTTCTGATGCCCTTTTGAATAATTCCTCAGTTAGATTCATAGCAATTCCTTCCAGACTCATCGTCACTGTTCCTCTCCGGACCACGTCCGCTCCAAGAGAGGTGGCTGCCCGGCCAGTTGCAGTTCCCAACCAGGCAGCCTGTTTATTATGTGCTTAACGGTAAATAATATCTCCGTCCCGGTAAGTAGGCGGGATCACAGGAATCTGCAGATAACTGTCGTACTTTCCACCGGAATAAATAATATGGTTTCCAACATTGTCTGTTTCCCAGGAAAGCGGCTCAAACCAGTCTTCTCTAATGTAACGTCCGGCGATCTGCACGCGGATTGACTGGCCTTTATGCCAGAAACGGCTGTGTGGAACAATGTTAATATCTACCGGAACGATCTCCCCAGGTTTTACCTTCTGAATGTTTTCCATCTTCAGAATCGGGCAGTAATCCGTACTTCTTTCCTCGTCCAGTTCTCTATAGGAAAGACGGAGCTTGCCCCATGCACCCGGATGCGGAAGGTCTTCCACCAGTACCGGGATCCACTCACCGGTTGTTGACAGTTTCTGGATATTGATGAACATATCCATATCGTCGTGGCTTTCCGGACTTACCCAGAGATGCAGTTTCATATAGCCTGTGATCTCGGTATCTTCATTGAATTTGAAATCGAAATTACAGATACCCTCGTTTCCGTCGTAGCTGTAACTTGTTTCAACGGAAACCGGTTCTTCCTGCATCGACTGATTTGCTGCATCGATATACAGTTTTTTGTATTGGGTCCTGCGGAGCGGGAACCGTTCCTCGCCTCGGTACTTCACGTGGGAAACATCCCAGCCATCCATAACTTCTAAACGGATTCTCGGCGTCATTTCCCAACCGTTATTGATATCCTTCAGATAACGATCGAAGAACATTTTCAGATCCTGAATGTTTTCCGGTGTATAAAGATCCGGCCACTCAAACTCTCTGTGGATACGCATCCATTTTTTACGGCTCTTGATCTCGCGGTATCCGCGCATCGCGCCACGCAGGTGGAAATGATTCCAGCATGCTGTTGCGTAACAAGGGATCTCAATGTTTTCGAAAATTGGAACCTTACTATTCCACCAGTCGTTCCTCAACGGATATTTTTCCGCCATCCCCATAACGTCTTCAACATAGTTCGGACCTACGATGTCGCGGAAGATACTGGAATTAAATCCAAGACTTGGAATACCTCCTTCATAGAACAGCTCTTCATATATATCTGCACTGCCCTCCCAAGGAGCAATACAGGTAAGATGCGGCGGACAGGTAGCTGCGATTCTCCACTGCGTCATAGCAACGTTAGAGTTTCCGGAAAGACCAATCTTTCCATTACACCAATGCTGCGTTGCAAGCCACTCAACCAGATCGTATCCGTCTTCACCTTCATCCATTCCCATTGCTTTAATATCACCTTCAGAATGGCCTACGCCTCTCGGATCAACGTTTACAACCGCATATCCGTTTCTGCACCAGAAACCCGGATCCGGTGATTCAAATTTCGCCATATCAGATATCGTTCCAGGCGGAATTCCCATGATCTGCCATTCTTTCAGTCCTTCACAAGGTCTCTTGCCAAAGAAGCTCCACGAAATAATCGCCGGGATATCTGTCTCATTTTTCGGACGGTAAATATCGACGTAGATCTTTACACCGTCCCGCATGGTGACCGGAACATCCTGCTCGCAGATAATGTATTGGTTAGCTTCATAGGTGCGCTGGTTAAACCGTCCGATAATGCCGTGTCCGAGCATGCTCATTCCGTTTGTAGAGACCATCTCCTCCGGCGGAACCGGATGCTTGGCTTCGATATACATGACATCAATATCTTTTCCATTGATGTGCATTGTTTTAACAATGTTTTTTTCCATGCTTCCTCCTTTTTAGTAGTCACAAAGATCTTCCATGAAGTCTGCTACATCGCCGACTGTCTGGCATTTTCTAAGTTTTACAAAGGCAACCTGAACGTCATACTCATCTTCCAGGAAATTCGCCAGCTGGGAAATCTGTGCAGATTTGGCACCAAGATCATCAAAAATATTTGTTGCCTCTGTGATTTCTCCATCTTCCTTTCCGAATACCGCACAAAGTCGTGCACAGATTTTCTGAACTGCTTCATCTCTGAATTTTGCCATAATCGTCCTCCTCTTTTATTTCACCTCGCCGCCTTCGTTTTCATAAAGTGAAGGCAGGAATTCTGTAAGTGCGATCCACTCATTCGGAGCAAAAAGAAGCGGACCAAACGCAGCTTCTTTTGGAAGCTCTACAAATGGAGGCAGGCAGCATGCTGCTTTTCCATCGCAGTCATAACGCCATCCAAGCCATGTGAAAATATTGACTTTTGCGCCATCAGCTGTATTGCGTCCGATGATCGTTTCAACCGCGTAATTACGCATCGGGAACCGGTTCGGAAGTGCAAGCATATCCAGTGCCTGCTCCATATGCCATCCGGTGATTAGCGTTCCGATATCACTCGTCATGACTTTACCCATATCAAATCCGCATTTCTGAGGATCCTGGAAACGAACGTTCACTTCCTTCAGCCCTCTGCCTTCGTCTTTCAGCATCGCATGTAATACGCCTCTGGTTTTATATGCGATCGGAACAATCGGATTCAGGATTTTTTCCCTATCGCAATCTGCAATTGCAACGGAATGATGGCTCTCCGGCATCCACATCAAATACCGATAAGACTCCAGTGGATAATATGCATACCACCAGTTGATCATTTCCGTCGTGACGCCTTTCAGTTCGATCGTCTGCTGTGTATAAATTCCCTGTCCCGGGAGGACTGCGAATCCACATTCCAGATCACCAGCTGCAAGCAGTGCCTCTGTATCATTTGCGTCGATTGCAGCATCTGCAGCAAGTTCTTTAAGGTCCGCAGGAGTGATCTGAACTTTTGTACGTTCTCTTTCAAGCAGAGCTGCACATGGATGGTTTTCTTCGTAATCCTTTAATTTTCTGATTAATTCTGCCATTATCTTCACTCCTTTCCTTAAGGTTGTACCGGATACCGGTCGATTGGGATTGGCTCATAACTGATCTTCATATCATCGCCATCCTTTTCAACCATGATCCATTTCAGCCAATTCGCATCATCATGATCCGGGAAGTCCTCACGAACCTGCCAGCCTCTTGTCTCCTCACGGATGAACGAAGTCCGGAAGAAGAGATCAGAGCTTAATACCATAGCCCGAAGTTCATTTACTTCAAAAAGTTCGTGAACATCACGAGCCTTGATATATGGCAGTGATTTTTGAATGCTGTGAACTTTCGTAAGAGAATCTGCAAGGCGATCTGCGCTCTTGTAGATCACGCGTCCCATGTCATTCATGATGTTATGGATACGGTCGAGCACTTCGCTCGGTGCAAAACCATCTGCATTATCAAGCGGTGCAAGGAATTCCGCCGTGTAGCGTTCAATTTGTTCCATGCTTGGCTCCTGAATCGGATCCGCACTCTTGATATCTTCCGCGATTGAAATGCCGCATTCCGTTCCTTCATATACGGTAATGGAAAGTCCACCGCCTCTTGTTCTTGTTGGTGGAGGAACTGCGCCGCCAAGGCAGGATCCTGTTGTGCAGGATTCTCCTGCTGCATAAAGGTTTTTAAGAGAAGTCTTAAACCTATGATCAACCCAAATCGGGGAATGTTCGCCAATCAGCATCGGGACACATTCCACTTTTCCGAAATGTTCACCCTCGCTGGTATTTGCAATCAGCTCTCCCCAGAATTTATCGTTTTTCGGACGATCAAACAGTTCTGTTGAGAAAAAGATTTTTGCACGGGAATCTGATTTCTCGTGAAGGTTTTCCTCTTCCCGATATTCAATCGGCCCATTACCGGCAACCATGTTCTTATACCAGGAAGAAATCGTTCTCGGCTCAACGTCTGAATCCTGCGGACGTCTGCAGCCAAGGCCAATGTTTTCACCTTTGCTGTTATATAAGGCAACTTCTGCACCTAAAACGGCTTCGAAGTTATGTGGTGATGTCCACTGTGTAAAAGTTCCGAATTCACAGTTTGCCATCTTTGCTCCTGCTCTCCATGCAGCAAGGATTCCTTCTCCTCTTCCGCCGCCCCACATCGGAGCCATTCTCCAGTTTTGGTTTCCGGTGCAGATTGCAGTGATTCTGGACGAAAAGATTACGCGTTCCATGGTGTCGAGCTTAAATCCCATCGCACCGATTACTGCATCATCTTTTGTCAAAAGGTCTGTAAATCCAACACGGTCTACAATGCGGATACCAAGTTTTTCCGCATATTTTCTGACATAGAGCATGTAGTCATTGTCGATACCAGCAATGACCCATGGAAGCGGGCTTTCAATCTCGATCGGCTTTCCGTTTTCGTCATATCCGTCAAACTGTCCACCCCATGACACAACATCAACTTTGCCGCTGATCTTGGAAAATTTTCCGCCGGACCATTTGTCAAGGCGTTCCACATTAAGTTCTGTCTTTGACGCATAGTCAAGAAATACTTCCTGATCATTCAGATAATCTCCATTGTATTTCACATGGAATTCCAGAAATTCTTCCGGAGTAAATTGATGATTCAACGTCAGCATCATACAGGCCCCACGGTTTGCTTTGCCTGAATAGCCGGAAGTGTATTTTTCAACAATAAGAATATCCGCATCCGGATTTTCTTCTTTTGCCTGAATCGCAGTGGAAAACCCGGCAAGTGAACCGCCCAGGATTAATACATCGCAGCTATACCTTGATTCTTTCATTTCGACACCTCCTTCAGATGCTGATACTGATTGGCTGCACCAATCGCCACGGTCTCTCTCGGGAAGCGGAAGGTCTCATAGCTCGGGAATACCTTGATCGCACGGACCGGACAGTTTACAGCACAGTAATTGCACTGCATGCAGTCCTGTGGATATTTGATCACTGGCTGTTTCTTCTCCTCGTCCCATCTGATCACGTCAATAAAACACGCTTTAAAACAGACCTTGCAGCCTATGCAGAGTGTTCTGTTTACAATGATCTTATTCATTGTGCTTCTCCTTTCTTGTTTATCTGCTTTTTCCAACTTTTTTCATTACAAAATCCCTTTTTCATATACCCCTTTGCCTTTGAAGGCATAAAAAGAACACGGATTCTAAGTAAACCTTATCATCCGTGTTTCAAAAACAACTATGTGCGATTATTGAAGAAAATAACTTTTTCTTGAAAAAAAATCCAGTGACCTTATTCCGTGTGTCGGATCAGACTGAGGTAAAGATCAAAGAGAGAAGCCGAACAAAATTTGTAGCCGCTTAAGAGCTTTTCGACCTGAGCCAGGCGCTGATTCACCGTGTTCACATGTACATTCAGTTCTATTGCGGTAGCTTTAATACTTTGCTTGTTTTCCAGGTAAGACATCACTGTTCTGCAAAGCTGCGTGCCATGTTCACTATCATATTCCATCAGCATGAAAGCCGCCGGGTGGACCATATCATTAAAAGAATGCTCGCTCCTTCCTTTTTGGAGGATAAATGCATGCATTCTTTCTTCCATAAAGACCAGGGGATGCGTTTCATCTGCAAGACTCAAAGCAATATCGGCTTGTCCGGCACTGTCGTATAGTGTATAAACATCTCCTTTGTTCCGATATCCGACGCCGGCATACAAATAGTATGTTTCCAACAAATCAAAAAATGCATCCCGTACCGGTTCTACATTGCAAAAACTGATAACCCGGAGGATCCCTTCCTCGGAAACATACAAATCTGTATCAAGCAATCTGCAGATTTCCGCTCTGGCATCACGGGAAATTGCATTTGCCTTGGACCGATTCCGGTATGCTATTGAATAAACGCAGAACCCTCTCTTTTGTTTTTTAAATAGATCTTTCAGTAATTTCAGTTCTTCCGGTTTCACATCACCTTGATTGATCATCTGTTTCAGAATTGCATTGATTCCTCCGGCTCCGCAAAAATCTTCATCGTTATTGAGCTCAAAAAGCAGCTTCAAACTTTTCGTAATTATTTTTGCAGATTGAAGATCGGCTTCTTCATGCGGTCTGTTGACAGCAAGGATACTCAAGTATCCGGTACGATTTCCATGAATTCTGATCGGTGTCAGAAGCGCTTCATATTTATCCTCTTTAAAGGATTCTTTTTTACGGAGGATCACAGGCTCGTCATCATCTTCCACCGTACTCATTTGTTCATGCACAGTTTGTTTTTCCGCGCCTTTCATACTACCGGTTCTTGAAATCAAACTGTCCTCCGGCATCCCGGAAGAAACATATTTGATATCCAGGTCAATACGACCGACAGCCATTGGGTTACCTACAAGTTCTTCTGCAGTGTTTAAAACGTCAGAAACCTGTGCCCTCTGATACACCATATTTAATAATATTTTTGACAGATTTCCAAAATCCATTATCTCTTAATATCCCTTAGATGATTTTCCATTTCATTACACTGACTTTCAAAACTCGGATAGAGAAGGCACAGGATCTTAATGGAGAAGAACAAAGTCTGTGCTTTTGTTCGAAACGATTTTTGCACAAGCGTTTCGAATTCCCGGATATAAGTTTTTGCCGTATTATAGCTGACACCAAGAAGTTCTGCGATTTCCGCACAGTTTCCGTAACATAACAGGTATGCATATAACACTTTCGTATATTCCGTTCCGGCTTGCAGATCCCTTGCATACATTTCTTTAACTTCCGGCAAGCAAAGGTTCTGTAAAGTCTGCGTTGAAAACCCGGCTAGAATATACTCCATAACGAACAGCTCAAAGAAACAGATTGCACGCACATTTTCTCTTGATGCAAGCATCTCAGTAATATCTCTCGCTTCTCTATATTGTCCCATCAAAACATAGAATTTGTGGGCGGGAGGACAAATACAGAAACGGGCGCCTGACTTTTGAAAGACTTTTTCAGCCTTTAAAAGGTTTGTAGTTCCCCGCATAACCTGATGATGATCTGTTACAAGAACAACGATATGAGTCCCCCGGTCAAGTAAAAATGATCCAGGGAAAAGGTCCTCTGTAATACGGCGGCACAGTTCTTTTCGGATATCACGATTTTGTTCCACGAGACGCCCGACCATGATGCATAGCGGTTTATCTTTTTGCAGATGGATTCCAAGCAGGCTGGCTCGCGCCTGAATCTGATCTTCATTGTCTGTTTTTCTATCGAGCAGATCGCGCAAAAAAACTTCTCTGCTGTCAAGGTGATGCTCTGCAATTCTGTATACAATGGAAACTGCTTTCAAGAATTCACAAAATGCCAATTTCGCCTCTTTCAGCTGTTCGGTTTTCACAAATACAACTGCCAGAATCTTTTCATCTTTCACCTGAACGCCTGCCGCCAGAAGCGAAAGCGTTTTGTCTGAAATAAATCGGAGGATTGGCTGCCTGCTTTCAAGCGCTTCTCTTGCGAATTCATCAACTGCTTCTACAGGAAGTCTTCCGTCAAATAGATAAGTTCGGACCCAGGGTATCTCATCCGCGACCTGTCCGAGTGCTTTTGAAGTAATCTTAAAAAACTGACTGTTTGTCAGAAATACCGGCCATTGCGTTTCCTGATACCATAAAGCAGTCAGTTCATAGAACTGCATCTCATCTTCGATATTCAAAAGAAGTTTTTCGCTGAAATCTTCAAACATGATATGTGACTTTTTTTAGAAAACAGGTTTACAGAAAGAAGAAAATCACTATACAAGAGCTTATTCCTGTTCCCATATAATAATTAAAACGGTATTGGATGATGTGGAGTCTGTTATTACATGACTCAATGTCATCTTATAAACTATCTTATTAAAACAAATATTTTTGTCAAGTGGAGACTAGCAATGAAAAAAAGCAGGATTGTCGGATTGAGCATAGGAATAATTGTTGCCCTTGTAATACATTTTCTTCCGATATCAGGAATCACGCGAAATGGACAGGATGCACTTGCCCTCACTTTAATGACAATAATCTTCTGGGTCTTTAACGTAGCCCATAATGGTTTTGTTGCACTATTATATTGTGCACTTGTCATTCTGCTGAATGTAAGTGAACCTTCGGTTGTTTTTGCAAGCTGGTTGAAGCCCACTTTTTGGATGGTGATCGCTTCTTTCTTACTGGCTGCAGCTGCAAACAATTCCGGAATTACAGAGAGAATTGCGAATCTGATCTCCGAGAAATTGATTCGCGGCTATAAAAGTCTGATCATCACTATAGCAATCCTGAATGTGATCTTGGCCGTTCTGATTCCGAACGTATTCCCTCGAAGTTTTCTTGTCTACTCTATTGTAAAACGAATCTGCCAAGCCACAAATGCTACCGATCAGGATACACTTTATTGCGGTTTTGCTTCTTTTGCACTGGCAATGCCATCCATTTTAATCTTCTTAACAGCCGATTCATCACTGAACTTTTTACTTTTAAGTTTCGGCCCGGAAACAGGCATCAGCTGGCTTGGCTGGTTTATACAAAACGGTATCCCTGCACTGATAGCAATGGCAATCGAGGTTATCCTGATCATACTTCTCTTTCCGGCCTCTAAAGGCAGTTTTAATGTGGACAAAGAGCTCTTCCGGGCTCGTCATAGAGAAATGGGGAAACTTTCCGGAAAAGAAATCCGTTCGATTATATGGCTTGTTCTATTAGTTATTTTCTGGCTAACAGACAGTATACATGGCATCGATACAAGTTATGGGACAGTATTGGCAGTTATGCTGATGACGCTGCCCGGAATCGGTGACCTTGTCACCTTCGATGATTGGAAAAGCATTCCAATCGGACTTCTCTGTTTCCTTACAGGGTGCATGGCAATCGGTGCCGTCGGAAGCGCCTCCGGTATGAACGACTGGATCGCAGCTACCATTATGCCTACTTCGTTCCCTCAAAGTCCGATCTTACTGGCGCTCTTCATTTCAGTTGTTGTCATGCTTCTTCACCTTCTGATCGGAAGTACCGTTACAATCATGTCTGTTGCTGCACCAATCATGCTGAGCTTTACAGCCGAAATGAACATTAACCCAATCTGTGTGCTCTTCCTGATCTACAATGCGCTGTTGCTTCAATACTTCTTTACCTTCCAGCAGCTGACGCTAACTGCCGGTGTTGATCTAGTTGGGTACAAAACAAAACATACTGCAAAAATGGGTGGACCATTAGTTGCAGTTGCCTTGTTTATCAACTGTATTGTTTGTATCGGTTGGTGGAGCCTTACAGGGTTTCTTCATTCGTGACTCGCGCCTCTCCAAACAGAAGAAAAAAACTATGTCGGAAACTTTTATTCTGGTGTTCCTTTATAGTCCTTAATCCCACCAATACTCTTTACATGCAGGTATCCCATCTTCTTAAGGATGGAAGCGGCTCTCATGCTTCTTGTGCCCCGAAGGCAATATAGGAACAGCGACGCATTCTTATCAAAAGATGCGCTTTGAATATTCGACAGCGGAAGATTGACCGCACCCGGAATATGGCCGGCGGCAAACTCATCCGCTTCTCTCACGTCGACTAATACAGCGCCATCAGTGGCTTTATACTCTTCGATTCCCTTGTTGATATTCGCAAATAACATGGTTTTCTTTTCTTTTACAGCTGATCGTATTTATCAGCTCTGCCCTTAGCTTTTTCTACCGGGTACTTTTCCTCGTTCCGAGTCATCTTGGCATTCACGATCTCGTCTTCATCCAGGCCAAGCTTATCCAGCATATTTCGGCAGTAGACAAGCACATCCGCAAGTTCTTCTTTCACATGCTCTATATCAAAATTCTCATCATCCCACTGAAAACACTCCAAAAGCTCATTTGCTTCAATGGAGATCGACTTTGCAAGATTCGCAGGAGAATGGAACTGGTCCCAATCCCTGTCCTCTGAAAATTTTC
>JAZQCK010000039.1:0-7256 GCA_045546255.1 Lachnospiraceae bacterium
GGCAAGGCGTTCATTAAAAATGCTAGTATAGAAGATCTCAGCAAACGTTCCGGCCTTTCCGTCCGGGAGATTTTAGACTGGATCAAAGAGCAGATTGAAGCGCATAAATATACTGGAGGCTTAAATGAGAAATAGTAGGAAGTGGGCAGGGCTGATTCTTGCAGTGGTGCTTTCCGTCAGCTTATATGCGTGTGGTAGTAATAACAGTGAGACCGGTAGTTCTGCGGGCAGTTCAGCAACGCCTGCGCCGGCAGTGACCAGAGAGTACCCTGGAAAAGAAGCGATCGAGCAGGAACTGAACCTTGCCAATATGAATGCGAAGTGGACTTATGCCGCAAATACGGATTCCTGGACAATGAGTTCGGTTACGGCTGTTGTGCTTCCGGAGATTGAAGAAGAGCAGGGCGTTTCTGTCTGTGTTCCGGGAGCGTATGTAAAAGGCCTTGATACCAATGGCGATGGAAAAGAAGATACCTTTGAAGGCAGTGATAAGGGGTTGCTGATCATAGATTATGATGCCAGCATAACTAGCACGAATGGGCAGGTTTATACTGCGGCAACGGCTCCTGTTATCATCAACACTGGAGCGGCCGGATACAGCGAGCAGCAGAACCAGAACGCCGGCTCGACCTATGCGGCAGAAGGTTACATTAACGTTGCCTGTGGAAACCGCGGAAAACAAAGTATGATGATAGATGCAAACGGCGATACTGTTTATACTGGTGATGCGCCGTGTTGTCTGGTGGATCAGAAAAATGCCGTTCGCTTTGTGAAATATAATATCCTTCTCGGTAATCTCCCGGGAAGCGTCGATTACTTTGTATCGACCGGTGGGTCCGGCGGTGGAGCGCACGCGACAATGCTCGCGGCAACCTCGAACAATCCGGATTTTTATGATTACGAGATCAAAGCCGGTGCTGTCGGGGTTTACCAGAATGAGGATGGCAGCTATTCCACGTCTGTGAATATCAATGGGGAAGAAGTTGAGATTTCTGATGGCATGTGGGGATGCATGGCATACAGTGCGATCACCTCTTTGGCGCAGGCGGATATGGCGATGGCATTTGAATATTATTTGGACGGGAACTACAGCTTCAACACAGGCTTTCAAAAGCAGATGGCCGAATATCTTGCGGAAGAATATGCAAGCTATATTTATGAGCAGGGCTGGTCTGTTGATGAGGCAAAAGTCGGGTTTGATCTAAATGAAAATGGATCGAAAACAGATGTGGTGGATCTTTCTGTTCAGAAGAGCACAGATGCCTACGGAACAGAGACGAACGGCTACGGAGGAACTTATCTGAATCTTTATTTGGCAGAGTTTGAACAGAGCCTGAACGATTATCTGGATCGTTTGGCATATGCAGATGATTGGACTTGGTTTGGAACAAATGGCGGCAAGTATTCAGATGGCGAAACCGCATTGCTTTCAACAGGGGATAAAGTTCAGGCCTTCCTGGAAGGCCGTTACGCAAAGGGCAGTTCTGCAAGTTCGATGGGAGGTCCGGGTGGCGGTTTTCCTGGAGGCAATTTCGCAGGCGGCCCTCCTGATGGGGGCATGGGCGGCTTCCCTGGCGGCGGGAAAGATGGAGCAGAAATGGTCGGAACTCCAAATGCTGGAACGACCCAATCCGCAGGAAGTTCAACAGACTCAGCTAACTATGCATCGTTTGATGAGATGGTGGCTGCGTATAAAGAAGATATCGCAGAAGTTGAAGCTGGAGATGAATTTGGAAACAATATCGTTGAGCTCTATGATCCGATGAATTATATTGGTGCGGAAGGTACGGAAAATCCAACATGGTCAAGAATCCTATGCGGAGCTTCTGAGGGCGACATTTCCATGTTCAATTCATTGAACCTTGAGATTGCGTGGCTGAACGCAGGAACAGATGCGTCAATCGAATGGCAGTGGGATGGCGGACATGTGCCGTCAGAGATTTTAGGAGATTCTTTTGCACTTTATGTCGATACCATGTATGGAAAGTATGTAGATGGTGCAAACGAGATCACGAAAGCAGCGCCAACGCAGCAGACAGAAAACGGCGATGCAACAGAGCAAAGCGGAACCGATATTTCGAGCTGGGTCAGCTATGACAGTGCAAACGGTGCAAGTTTCTCGCTTGCAAATATTGCTGCCTACAGAACTGCCGGCGCAAGCAAAGCCATTCCGGGCTTTGATGTTATGGACTATGGCCAGGAAGATTACGTTTTCGGCAGCAGCACGAAAGATGCCCGCCACTGGAATCCATATGTGCTGAAGGTGTTCGAAGAACATGCCGATACACTGGCAGAAATGTTTAACAACGGAAACTAAGAAAAACCTAACTGGATCAGCTTGAAAACTTTCAATTTGCATTTTTCTTGTTTTGCAATCAACGAAGGCAATGCCTCACAAGAAAACTCATGTGTTTTCTTGTTGCTTATAGGCTTTGCAGAATTCAAAACAAGAAAAGCCGAATGATCAGAGCAAAACACCCTGTTTACAATATGAAAAACAGGGTGTTTTTTATCAATTCTTGTAAGGTATAGGGCTTGCGGGACGTTAAACAAGAAAAAACAAAATCCGGACATTCAATTATCCGGATTCTGTATTAATAAGAGGATTTACAATTGTGATGAATCTGTTCGATCAAGAGCTAATTCTTTATAACGGCGCACAAGCTATTCTCTGATGGTTTTTACTCCACGTCTAGGCTGATCAGATCTTCGTAGGTCTGGCGGCGGACAACTTCTCTTGCCTTTCCGTCCGTGATCATGACGATCGGTGGATTTGGAACCTTGTTATAGTGAGAAGCCATGGAGTAGTTATATGCACCGGTCGTGCAGACGGCAACGATATCACCGCGCTCGGTGTTCATTGGCAGCGGCACATCTTTCTGGATAATGTCACCGCTCTCGCAGCAACGGCCAACGACGTTTGCGTTCATGTCGCGAGCTTCGTTCATTCTGTTTGCTGTATAGCAAGTGTATTTAGAACCATAAAGCGCGAAACGTGGGTTGTCTGTCATACCGCCATCAACAGAAACATAGTTCTTGTAGTACGGAATTCTCTTCACGGAACCGACCGTATAGAGGGTCATGCCGGCGTCGGCCACAATGCTTCTTCCCGGCTCCATGACGATCGTCGGAACCGGAATCTTTTCTTTTGCGCAGGTTGCGTGAATTGCCTCAGCAAGATCTGCAATTTTTTCACTGACATTCAGATAAGGGTCCGTATCAACATAGCGCACGCCAAAGCCGCCGCCCATGTTAAGCTGTTTTACCATGTAACCGAGCTCGCGGTAAATGTGAGCAATATAGCGTACCATAACAACGGCAGCGCGTTCGAAAACGTCTTCTGCGAAGACCTGGGATCCAACGTGGCAGTGATAACCGATCAGTTCAATATGCGGAAGCTTTAACGCTGCTTCAATGATCTCATCTGCCTGGCCGGTCTCGATCGCGGTACCGAATTTGGAATCGACGGTACCGGTGTTGACCTGCACATAGGTGTGCGGGTCGATACCCGGGGTGATACGAAGAAGGATCTTCTGAATGATGCCACGGCGGGCAGCCTCTTCTTCGATGGCATAAAGTTCTTCAAAACCGTCAACGACAAAATAGCCGATACCGAGCTCCATCGCAAAGGAGATATCATCGTCCGTTTTGTTATTGCTGTGGAAGTAAGCCATGCTAAGGTCGTAGTCGGCTTTATATGCGCAGAGGATCTCGCCGCTGGATACAACGTCGATGCCCATGCCTTCTTCCTTCATTATTTTATAAATATACTTGAATGAGTTCGCCTTGCTTGCATAGAGCGGACGGGACTCTCCGCCGAAGTGCTCCTTGAATGCGTCCGTATAGACGCGGCAGTTGTGGCGGATGCGCGCCTCATCCATGATGTAGGCCGGAGTCTTAAACTCTTTTGCTAGGTCGACTGTGTCAAGACCAGCAAAGGTTAAATGGCCGGCATCGTTAACGCCAATGTTGTCGCAGATGAAATTTTCGCTCATGATCATTCCTCGTTTTCTTTATTATGTGACAAGGGGACGGTTCTTTTGTCACCTTTTTAGTACTTTCCATTAATCAGGATGGTGACAAAAGACCCGTCCCTTTGTCACCTTGGAAATAAAAAACCGGTGCATCTGCATCGGCCACAAAACAAGAATAAAATATCTTATGTTTATTAATCCATAGCTCTCCGCAAATGCGACAGTCAAGCGGATCTTATCCGATTGCCCAGGATCGGGATGCAGCTTCCTCTCCTTCGGCAGCGGCCCCTTTCGCTTATGCAACGCTTTGCTCAGGCTTTTCCACATAAGTTACTCTTGACAACTGCGCCTCTATCTTTTAATTCCTTTATTCAATTGCTACAGATTCTAACATCAGAGCAGGGCATTGTAAAGAAGAAAATGCAAGAAATGTTGATTTAACAAGGATTTTTTCATTTGCTGTGTAATGCAATTAATAATACCACAGCCAAGTGAAATCGGGTACAATATAAAAGAACAAAGGGATGCAAAAAAATGAAGGCAGATAAAAGGCGAAAAACAAATAATAACAAAAGAGGCGGGTTTATTGCCGCGCTTTCGAATGTTGTCGGAATCATCATGATCCTGTTTGTGATTGTCTGCCTGCTTCCTGCTTTCATTCCTAAAATTATGGGGCGTGAAGTCTTTACGGTCGTTTCCGGAAGTATGGAACCGGAGATTCCGGTGGGCAGCCTGGTGATCATAAAAAAGGCGGACCCATTGAAGATCCAGGAAGGTGATGTGATCGCCTTCCGCCGTGAAGGTACGGTCATCACTCACCGCGTTGTTGAAAACCAGAAGGACCTTCGCCAGTTTATTACAAAAGGCGATGCCAATGAGTTAGCAGATATGCAGCCAGCCTCCTACACTAATCTGGTTGGCAAGATGAGCAGCCATTATGGCGGCGTCGGAAATCTCATGGCGTTCTTTTCCACGCTTGGCGGAAAATTGTTTTTGATCGGGCTGATTTTGTTTGGCGTTTTGCTCCAGATTCTGGCCGGGAAATTGAGAAATTGATCTCTTGAAACTGTTTTTTAAGCGTATACGCAAGTATACAAAAAAGATGAATGTATACGTTTGCTCTATATATTTTAGTGTGTTAAGATGCCTTTACTGAGCAGCTGAGGGACGTGCTCCCACCTTAATCTTACCGGTAGAAAGAGGTGGTGCTTATGAGCGACTACGAAGTCATCATGGTAATTCTGATTTTTGGGCTGATAATTGCTACGTTGATGAATGTCATTCATAAAAAATAGCCGTCCTGCACCTGGTAAGTAAGGGACGACTATTTTTGTAGTTATAAACCTGCTGGCCGGTCAGGTGGTGTGCACCCACTTTTCGGCTGTTCAGCTAATGGGATTATATAACAGAGTAGCTGCTATTTCAATAGTAGTGAAGTGAAGTGTTTATGCGCTACGTTGATTTTTTAAGTTTTAATTTATTCCAGGTAAAGTTGTTTTTAAAACTTGCGGAGACGCTTTCTTTCACGAAAGCGGCAGAGATCTGCGGCGTGACCCAATCGGCGATGAGCCGCAATATCAAATCACTCGAAGATGCTTTAGGGATTCAGCTATTTATTCGTAGCACGAATAAGGTTTCTTTGACTCCTGCGGGAAGGAGCATCTACAGCGATTGGAAAAACTTTTACCAGTATATGGAAGAGGCGGTCTATAAAGGCGCACGGATCCAGGAAGGGAAAATGGATCAGCTTCAGATCGGGATGAGCACCGTCATTAACATCATGCCGGAGCTGCATCCGTTTCTGCGGGAGTTCAAAAAAAGTCATCCGCAGATTGAAATCACGATCTCAAGGACTGACGACAATGATTCGGCTAAACTGTTAAATAGCAAGGAAGTGGATGTTGTCTTCCAGTATGTAGCTCCGGAGATGCAAGAGCAAAACTTGAAGAAAGAAGTGCTTGCGCTTTCGCCCATGGTCTTATATATGTTGAAGAGCAATCCGCTCGCTGCTAAAGAACACATCAAAATCGAAGATCTGAGAGCACAAAATATTGTTGTCTATTCAACGGATGCGATGCTAAGTCATGAGGAGTTTACGAGGCGCTTCTTTGAAGAAAATCAAATTTCGCCGCGACTTAAAACTGTCTTTCACGAAGTCGGCGATATTGTTACAAACCTTCAGGATGATGACGAAATCGCCTTGAGCGGAAGATATCATCCGGAGCGCTTTAACCCACTGTATATAGCAAAGGAGATCGGAGAGCCACGATTTGAGTTGGGCATTCTAATGCGAAATGAAGATTCTCCTGAAAGCCCGGCAAGACAATTCTTTGATTATATTTGCAATCACAAAGAAGATATGTTCAAAACGCAATAACTGTTGCAGATTTGTAATTTCACATGGCTCCCACTGCCAAGATACAATGGCAGTGGGAGTTTTTTGATTGGAGACAGGGGAGACAGGGGACGATTCTTTGTCTCCAATAAATAGAGGCAGAGAACCGTCCCCTCTCTCCATGATTAAGGAGGATGGATTATGCCGGGACCAATGATGAATGAAGCAGGGAAAGCAGCTTTTATGCTTCAAAGAGAAGCAGGGCTTACACCACGCGAAAATGCAAAGATGGCCTATGCGCACAAGATTCCATACTGGATCCCAAATATCTTTTTGGATCTTTGGACGGTGCAGCCGGTTATGGAAGTAGAGCGTTACTTTGGCCACGACAAGGGCGAGGATGCATGGGGCGTGGAGTGGACCTATGTTGAAGAAATGGGCGCTCCGATGCCGACTCCGGGAAAACATCTTTTTGAAGATATTGAGGATTGGGAACGCTGCGTGAAGTTTCCGGATCTGGATGCGATCGACTGGAAAGCCCGGGCAGAGGATGATATGCGTGTCGATATGATGGTGACAGGAGCGACAGGTCAAAAGACCTATATGCCGGACGGCCAGACGATCTATGATCCCAATAAAATGGGAATGGCGATGATCTTAAATGGCATGTTTGAGCGGCTCCATGCCATGATGGGCTTTGATAATGCGCTGATGGCTTTGGCAATCGACGAAGATGCCTCATTCGCATATTTCGAAAAGATGGCAGATTATAAGATCAAGTTCTTCCAAAAAGTCGGAGAACATTATCCGGTTGATATTATTAATGCACATGATGACTATGGTTCTTCGGACCGTATGCTCATGAGCCCTGAT
Source organism: Lachnospiraceae bacterium (assembly GCA_045546255.1). GTDB lineage: Bacteria > Bacillota > Clostridia > Lachnospirales > Lachnospiraceae > RGIG5612. The sequence continues at coordinate 7,183 of JAZQCK010000039.1, forward strand.
ACATGGAGAAGACTGATCAAACCGAACTTGAAACGCATGGTGGATGCGGTCCATGATATGGGACTGATTTATCA